>NZ_BAAJNO010000003.1:0-595972 GCF_054558415.1 Pseudomonas sp. No.21 | reverse complement strand
CGTGCGCACCTCAAAAGGTGGGAGCGGCACGGAGGCTGTCGGAGTGCGCCGGACGGGCCGAGCGCGGGACCGGTGCGCGCAGCACAGCCTGCAAGAGCACATCGGCGCACGGGGCTTGCCGTGCGCCCTTCACCCGCCCCGTTCGATCAGGTGGTTCATCGCGGCCTTGAGCTTCATCGGGCGGACGGGTTTGTGCATCAGGGTGTGGCCGAGCTCGCGCATCTGCTGGCGCAGTTCGTTGCTGTAGTTGGCGGTGATCATCAGGGCGGGCAAGGCGGTGCCGCGGCGGGCGTTGATGCTGGCGACGGCGTCGACGCCGTTGTGGCCGTTGTCCAGGTGGTAGTCGGCGATCAGCAGGTCGGCGTCGGCGTGGTAGTTGTCCACCTGGCGGGCGAGGTCTTCTTCCGAGAGCGCGGTGACCACCTGGCAGCCCCAGCCTTCGAGCAGGGTGCGCATGCCGGCGCAGATGGCCGCGTCGTTGTCCAGCACCCAGACCCGCGAGCCGTGCAGGCGCTCCACCAGCATGTCCGGCGTGCTCGCCTCGACCCGTGCCCGGGGTGCGCGCTTGGCCAGGGGCACCTCGACGCAGAAGCGCGAGCCCTGGCCGAGGCGCGAGCGCACCTGGATGCGGTGGCCGAGCATGCCGGCGATCTTGTCGACGATGGCCAGGCCCAGACCCAGGCCACGGTCCTGCTTGGGCCGCTGCGAGTCGCCGCGCTTGAACTCCTGGAAGATCTCCTTGAGCTTGTCCTCGGCGATGCCGATGCCGCTGTCCCAGACTTCGATGGACAGGCTCTGCCGGTGCCGCCGGCAGCCCAGCAGCACGCGGCCGCTGGGGGTGTAGCGGATGGCGTTGCTGAGCAGGTTGCGCAGGATGCGCGCCAGCAGCTGGATGTCGCTGCGCACCAGCGCCGAGCTGGGCACGAAATGCAGGCTGAGCCCTTCGCTGGCGGCCGCCTGGCGGAACTCCACGGCGAGGTTGTCGAGCAGCTCGCTGACGGCGAAGGGCGCGATGTCGGGCTTGATCACCCCGGCGTCGAGCTTGGAGATGTCCACCAGGGTGCCCAGCAGGCTTTCCACGTCATCCAGCGAGTTGCTGATGTTGCGCACCAGCGCCGTGCTCACCGCCTGCTCGCGCTGCTCTTGCAAGGCACTGGTGAACAATCGCGCGGCGTTCAAGGGTTGCAGCAGGTCGTGGCTGACGGCGGCGAGGAACTTGGTCTTCGACAGGTTGGCTTGCTCGGCCTCGCGCTTGGCTTCGCGCAGGCGCAGTTCCACCTGGCTGCGCTCGCCAATCTCGCGCAGCAGCTGGTCGTTGAGCTGGGTGAGCTCGGCGGTGCGTTCGCGCACCCGCTGCTCCAGGTTCTGGTAGGCCAGGTGCAGGGCTTCGGCCGTGCGGCGGCGCTCGGTGATGTCGCGGATCAGCACGAAGATGCCGACCACCTCGCCGTTGGCCAGGCGGTTGGGCACGTAGGAGCGCAGCATGTAGCGCTCCTGGCCGTTGAGGTTGGTTTCGGCCACCTCGAAGGTGACGCTCTCGCCGGACAGCGCCCGCTCCACATAGGGTTCCAGGCGCCGCCAGTGCTCCTCGCTGTGCACCTCGCGCAGGCGTTGGCCGAGCATGCCGCCACGGGGCCAGCGGTACCACTCCTCGTAGACCTTGTTGGTGAATTCGTAGACCAGCTCGGCGTTGAGGTAGGCGATCAGCGCCGGCACGTGGTCGGTGATCAGGCGGATCCAGCGTTCGCTTTCGGCCAGGGCCTCGGCGTGGCGGTAGCGCTCGGTGATGTCGGTGAAGGTGTTGACGAAGCCGCCGGTGGGCAGCGCGTGGGTGCGCACCTCCAGCATGCGGCCGTCGAACAGGCGCTGCTCCAGCTCGCGCACCGGGCGACCGTTGGCGTCGCGGGTCTGCGGGGTGAGCAGCGCCAGCTCGCTGTCGGCCATGACCTCGGCGAAGGGCCGGTGCGCCTGGATCGGCGCCAGGCCGCAGAGTTCGAGGAAGCGGTGGTTCCACAGCTCCAGGGTGCCTTCGGCGCCGACCATGGCCATGCCTTGGGAGAGGTTGTCCACGGCGCGCTGCAGCAGGCGCGATTTCTGCGCCAGGGCCTGCTCGCGGCGCATGGTTTCGCTGATCTTCAGGTCGGTGATGTCGGTGTAGAGGATCACCAGCCCGCCCTCGCGGGTGGGCCGCTCGCTGACCTGCACCCAGCGCCCGTCCTGCAGGCGGTAGAGGCTGTGTTCGTTGTCGCTGCTGCGCTGCTCTTCGACGATCAGCCCGGTGCTTTCGGCCAGGCGCTTGATCTCCGAGAGCCGGGTGCCGCTGATGATGCGCGCGCGGCTGTTGGCCCAGAAGGACTTGAAGCGGCTGTTGAACAGGACGATGCGCTGCTCCTTGTCGAACAGCACGAAGGCGTCGGAGATGCTTTCGATGGCGTCCACCAGGTGCTGGTGGGCCGTCTCGGCGCGCAGCCGGGCGTCGCTGAGCAGCTGGTTGCTGGCCTTGAGTTCGGACATGGCCTGGTTCAGCGCGTCGGTGCGTTCGCGCACCTGCTCGGCCAGCACCACCGAGTGCTGGAAGGCGGCGTAGGCGTCGTCGCGGCGGGCGGCGCTGGATTCGACCCGCTCGATCAGCGCGGCGTTGATGCGCTTGAGCTTGTGGTTCTCACCCTCCAGCCGAGCGATGCGCGCTTCGTAGTCAGCGGCCTGCATCGCCGGGGCGGCGTCCGATGGCGACACCGGTGAAGGTCTGGTTGATGTGCATGCCATTGAACTGTTCCCCGTAGGTGTTGAAGCCGATGACGCGCTGGCGACGGAGGAATTCGCCGGTCTGCTCGACGCCGCCGTCGCTCTCGATTTCCAGGCGGCGCAGGAAGCAGTCGCAGCCGATGGTCAGCAGTGGCGGGCCGAGGCGCTGCTCCAGGCGCTGGAACAGGGCCTGCAGGTTGGGTAGCAGCGGCCCCGGGCGCATGCCGGTGAGGACGATGCCGTTCTCCACGGCGCAGTAGAAGCTGAGGCTGAGGTCGTCGTTGACCCGCTGGATGGAGCGCACGTAGTACTGGTCGTTGACCCGCACCGCCAGCGGGTGGGCGGCGAACAGGCGGTGGTCCAGTGCCGCCAGCGGCACGCCGATCCACTGGGCGTATTCCTGGGCGGCGGGCTCGGCGTTGAGTTCGAAGACGCGGCGGCTGGCGCTGTCGGCGCGGGTGACCACCAGCTTCTCGTCGCTGGGCAGGATGTGGTGGGTGCTGAAGACTTCGAAATCCAGCTGGGTATTGACCAGCACCACCACCGCCGCGCCGGTGTGGAACTGGCCACCGTGGTAGACGTGGGTGTGGGTGAGATGGTTGTCGTCGCCGGCCGAGCCGCCGAAATGCGGGATGCTGCCGAAGGCGGCGCTGAGGGCGGCGAGCACCACTTCTTCGCGGCTGGAGAGGCCGTCGAGCAGGGTCAGGGCGAAGCTGTGGTCCTTGATCGGCGCCAGGGAGTTGCTGCGGCAGTCACCGACCAGGCGTTCCACCAGTTGCTGGGCGTCGATCAGGCTGAAGCGCTCCATCTCGTCGATCAGCGCGCAGCCGATGGAGAAGCTGCGGTAGTCGAAGCCCACCGCGCTGACGCAGCCGCGCCCGTAGCCATTGGGGGTGATTTCGCCGGCGCTGGTGCAGCCCACCAGCTCGATGCCGCCGAAGTACTGCTCCAGGGCTGCGCCCAGGGCCGGCAGGTCGTATTCCGCCGAGCAGAAGAACAGCACGAAGCCCAGGTGCGGGTGGATCAGCTGGCGCGCCAGGTCCTGGGCCACGGCCTCGGCCTCGGTGGCGCTGGACATGGCGGTGACCACGCCCTCGTCCTGGTGCTGTTGCATGGGGCGCCTCTCGCAAATGGGCCTGCAGTTGCTGTGGATTCTACGGAGCGACCCGGGGCCGCCCCATCCTTCTTGGGTAGTGGCGGGCTCGTTCGAAGGGATGAGGCGGCACTGACGATTGCGTTCGGCCTCGTGGAGCCGCCCCAACCGTGCTCATTCGGTCCTGGATGGGTGTGCGCGTGATCTTCGAGGTGCGCGCGGCACACCTACGCGGGGCTGCGAGCTCTTCGCAGGATGGGCGCCTTCGATAGGGGCATCAGGCATCACGATGTGCCACGGCCCGGCTCCGCCTGGTGGAGGTAAAAAGCGACCTCCACCCTACGCAGCGGTCGCGTCCATCGGTGGCATGACGCTTTCTGTAGCCCACCAGGGTAGGAACGAATTCATTGGCGAAACCACTCCCCATAGAACGCAAAAAAGGCGGGAGGCATGCGCCATCCCGCCAAAACACAAGGGAGCATTGCAGGGTGGAGCCTTACCAGTTGAGCACCAGGCCGAGGGCGACGGTGTCGGTGTCTTCGTTCTGCGCGGAGCCGGCGTGGCCGTCGATTTCGAACTGGTTGTATTCGGCGACCAGCTTGAGGTTGTCGTTGACGTCATGGAACAGGGCGATGCCGCGGGTCTCGTAGTCGGCCCCGGTGTTCACCGCACCGTTGCCGTCGTCCTTGGTCTTGCCGTAGGAGAGCGCCAGGCGGTTCTTGCCGAAGCGGTAGGAGCCCTGCAGCAGGTAGCCGTCGCTGTCGACTTCACGCAGGGTCGCCTCGCCGGCGTTGTTGGTGAAGAAGGGGTTGATGCCCTTGGCCTGGAAGCCGGAGCCCACCACCGAGAAGGCGCCCATCTTCGCCTGCACGCCGTAGCCCAGCCCCTTGGAGGTGACGCTGTCCACGGCCGGGTCGGTGTTGTCGGAGGTCTGGTAGCCGCCGTTGACCCAGGAGTAGATCTGCGCGCCGCCCAGCTCGAACTCGTAGGTGAGCTCGGATTCGAAGCGCGGGTTTTCCTGGTAGGCCTTGCCGGTGGGGCTGTCGTCGTTGGTGTCCACCGGGTCCATGATGCCCACGGCCAGGCGCAGGCCGTCGCTCTTGGGGCTGCGGTAGGTGATCTGCGAGGTGGGGAACGGATAGGGGTAGCCGCTGCCGATGTTGCCGAAGGAGACGCCACCGCCGTCCACCAGGCCCAGGGTGTCGCTGACCTGGCCGTAACCGGCGAGCATCTCGTCGAGGAGGATGTTGGAGCGGGCGAACAGGCCGAAGTCCTTGCCCACCAGCACCTCGCCCCAGTCGCTGGCGACGGTGCCATAGAACTGGCGGACGTCGATGGCGGTGTCGGTGCCGTTGGTTTCGCTGTCGTTGATGGTCACCCAGAAGGAGGCGCGGGCACCGAGCTTGAGGTCATCCACCTGCTTGCCCATGTTGAAGCCGATCCAGTTGGGCAAAAAGCCCATCTTCACCCGCGACTGGCGACGGTCGAACTGCTCGCCCTCGCGGTCGACGTCGCTGTTGACGTAGAAGGCGTTGACGTAGCCGTCGGTGGAGAAGGTGGTGTCGTCCTTGTCGTAGAGGACGATCTCGGCCTTGGCCTGTTCCATGACAGCCAGGGCCAGGCCGGTGGTGAGGGCGAGGGGCAGGAATCCGATGGTGACGTTCTTGTTGTTGTACATGGCGCTCTCCGCTGGGTGGGACGACTCGCTCGAGCCGTGACGGAGGCGATTATCGAAACGCCGGAACGCCCGCCATATGCGGCCTTGTGGCTGTTTCGCCGGTGCTTTGGCGGGCCCTGTACGGCCCTGGCGGGAAGGTGCGGGCCGCCCCCCTCGGCGGTAGCGGGGCGCAAGTCGCAACGGACGGACGAGGCCGGCGGCACGACCTGGGAAGGGGGTCGTACCGCTGCCTTGGTAGGGGATTGGGCGGCTGGCGAGGGCGCGAAAGGAGGAGGTATCAGTGCCAGCGGGAGTCGGGGCGTGCAGCGTTGGCGAGCGCCAGCCAGCCGCCACGGGCCTGCTGCAGGGCCTCCAGGGCGGCGAGCAGGTCATCGCGGCCGGCCTGTTCGAGGGCATCGGCGACGCGGTCGGGCCAGTCGGGGGCGCGACCGGCCAGGTGCAGGTTCCAGGCACGCTCGGCCGCGTCCTCATCGCCGCTGCGCAGCTGCGCCAGCAGGGCCTGGCGCGGGGCCTCGCCGTCCGTCAGCGCCTCGTCCAGGCCGGCGAGAAAGGCCTCGATGTGCCCGAGGACCTGCGCCACCGTGGCGCTGGGTGACTGCACGCCGAACAGCAGGCCGGCGTGGCCGTTGATCAGGCGGAAGCCGGAGAACACGGCGTAGCCCAGTTGCAGCTCGCTGCGCAGGCGCTGGTAGAAGCCCGCCTCCAGGCAACGCGCCAGCCACTGCCAGGTGGCTTCGGTCTCTGCCTGGCGATCGGGCAGCGGGCAGAACAGCAGCAGGGCGGCATCGCCCTGCACCGCCACCGGGTGCCAACGCCGCGTGGCGGTGGGGGCCGCCGGGGCATGGCCGTCGAGGTGCCACCCGGGCACACCGCGCAAGACGCCGGCCAGGCCCTTGCGCGAGCGCTCGTCGAGGCCTACGGCCATGACCTCCCAGGCGGTGCGCGCCCAAATGCGGCCCAGGCGCGCGGGTGAGACCGGTTCGTCATCCGGACGGGGCGCCGCGACGGCATCCAGGCGACCCGGCAACCCGCGCAACAGCTGGCGGATCGGCAGCTCGCCGGCCTCGCGGTTGAGCCAGGCGCGGTGCAGGCGCCGTCCCTGTTCGCAGGCGGCCAGGGGCGGTTCGAACAGGGTCTTGAGCACCGCGTCGAGCACCGGCGGCAGCAATCCGGCGGCACCCCGCAGGCTCAGCCGCCAATCGCGGCCCTGTTCGCTGAAATCGATGGCGACGCCCTGCTGCTGGGCGCGGCTCTGGGTCGCCCGCAACGCGCGCTGCAATGCCTGGAAGAAGCCGCCATCGACAGGCTCGGTCGGCAAACGCCAGCGCAGGAACACCGCCGCGCGCTCGGCATCCCCCCAGTGGTGCAACAGCGGCATGTCGTCCACCCCCCGCGCAGCCGTGACCTCGAAGGGGCTGAACATGGGGACGCCGGAGAAGCGCCATCGCACGTCGACGGCAGGCCAGGGCGGGATGCCCTCCTCTTCCAGTTCCAGCGGGAAGCCGGCGACCTGCACGCGGCCGGCGACCGCCGCCTCGCTGGCGAACAGGCGGATCAGCCGGGGCGGCGTGAGCTGCGCGAGCAGGCGGGCGAAATCGCGCGCCTCCAGGGGCGCTGGTGGGTCCCCGCCACGTTCCAGCAGGCTGCGCGCCTGCTCCAGCGGCGCCGGATGGGCATGACCGGCGCGGGCCTGGTGGCGGGCCAGGAGATCGCGCCAGGGCTCCTGCTCGCGCAGGGCGGCGAGCCAGTGGAACAGCGCCGCCTCGAGGCGCGCGCGGCTTTCGGGGCGGGCGTCGGCGAGAGCCAGGTCCAGCACCAGCAGCGCCTGGTCCTGGTCGAGATGGGGCACGAGCAGTTGCAATCCATCGCACAGGCCCTGCTCGGCGAGCCAGGCCTGCAGGCTGCCCTCGGCCTCGTCCTGCAGCAGTTCGCGCAACACCTCCAGCGCCTGGGGCAAGGCGGCCGGCTGGCCCTCCAGGGCGAAAGCCAGCCAGCTGCGCGCCGCGCCGGGCAGGCACATGCGCAGGCTGTGGCTGACCAGCGGCAGCAATGCGGGCGCCGGGCGCGGGGCGGCGGGCGCACCGCCGGGCAGCGAACCCGCAAGGTACTGCGCGAGCCCGGCGAGTTCGTCCAGCGATTGCGGCCCGAGCAGCACCAGGCGCATGCGCGCGCCCTGGTAGTGGGCCTGGTGGAAGGCGGTCAGTCCGGCCTGGAACGCCGGGTCCTCCACCGCCAGGCTGTCGCGGTTGCCGGCATGGAAGTCGGCCAGCGGGTGCCCCGGCGCCAGCGCCGCCGCGAGCGCAGACTGGGCCTGGGTCCAGGTGTCGCGGGCGCGCGCCAGGTATTCGGCCTGCAGCACCTCGCGCTCGCGCAGCTGCGCGTCGATCACCAGCTGCGGCGCGCCGAGCATGTCCAGCAGCCGCGCCAGGCCGGCTTCCAGGCGCGCGGGCGGCAGCTCGAAGAAGAAGTCGGTGTAGCGGGCCTGGGTGCTGGCATTGAGGCGCCCGCCGCAGGCCTGGACGAAGGGCATGAGCCGCTGCTGGTCGGGGTAACGCAGGCCACCGAGGAACAGCAGGTGTTCGAGAAAATGCGCAAGCCCGGGCCAGTCGCGCGGCTCGTCATGGCTGCCGGCGGCCACCCGCAGCGCCGCCGCCGCCCGCTGCGCGCCGGGCACGTGGCGCAGCTGCACGGCGAGGCCGTTGTCGAGGAGCAGGGAACGGCTGGCGGGGTCGGGAACGGGCGTCATCCGGGCACCATGGAAAGTTTCGCTCAGCATCCTCAAGACCGGCCCTCACGGCAATGGTTCTTTCGTTCAGCCGAACCGCCCCCGAGCGATTGACCGCGGCATGCGGATGCGTCGAGAATCCGCGCTCCTTCCCGTGCGGCGTTCCATCCAGCCGGGTTGCCGTGCTTCCCGGTACGGCGCCGGCCTCAGGTCCTCCAGTCCCGATCTCCGCACCTTGGCGCCCCCTGCGCCCCTTCGCCTGGCCCGCCCAGGCATACGACCCCGACCCGAGCCCGTCGCCGCGCGCGACCCGGCCTCGCCCTGCCCGCCGCATGCCGGGCGGGACGGCTGCGCGCGCGATCCGGTTCGCCATTGCAGGAAACACAATGATGATCACGATCCGCCTTTCCAAAGCCCTCATGGTGCTGGCCATGGCCTTCTTCGCCTCGCTGGTGGCCTTCAACAACGTGACCGACTACGGCACCAACTTCGCCTTCGTCCACCACGTGTTCCTCATGGACACCACCTTCCCCGGCAACCAGCTGATGTACCGCGCCATCGAGACGCCCTGGGTCCACCACGCCGGCTACCTGGGCATCATCGCCCTGGAAACCACCACCGCCCTGCTCTGCTGGGTCGGCGGCCTGCACCTGCTGCGGGCGCGCAAGGCCGACGCCGCCGGCTTCCGCGCGGCCAAGCGCTGGGCCATCGCCGGGCTGACGCTGGGCTTCCTCACCTGGCAGGTGGCGTTCATGTCGGTGGGCGGGGAATGGTTCGGCATGTGGATGTCGGAGCAGTGGAACGGCGTGCCGGACGCCTTTCGCTTCTTCATCACCCTGCTGGCGGTGCTGATCTACCTGACGCTGCCCAATGACGGCGGCGAGGCCTGAGCCCCGCGGCCATGAAAAAGCCCCGCCAGCTTGCGCTGTGCGGGGCTTGGGTATTCATGGTGTCCCAGAGTGGGCTCGAACCACCAACCTTCCCCTTAGGAGGGGGATGCTCTATCCAATTGAGCTACTGAGACGGCACGCACGACGGTCTGTCGGTGCGAACGGGCGGCATGTTAACGGCGCCTGCGCGTTTTGTCATGCCACTGCCACGGCACTGCACCATACTTCCGCAAAAATCAGAGGGACCGCCGCCATGCCCCAGCCACTCCCGCAGCACCTGCCCGACTCTCCCTTCACCACCGTGACCCTGCGCGCCGCCAGCTCGGCGGATGCACCGGCGCTGGCCGCCCTGCTGCACCAGCTGGGCGAGGATGAGTCGCGCCCCGACCATGCGCTGCTGGCCTTGCGCCTCGCGGAGCTGCCCAGTGGCCGCGAGGTGGTGGTGGCGGAGCGTGACGGGCGACTGCTGGGCACCTGCACGGTGATCCTGGTTGAGCACCTGGCGCACAACTTCGCGCGCTCGGCGATAGTCGAGGACGTGGTGGTGGACAAGGACGCGCGCGGCCTGGGCATTGGCCAGGCGCTGATGGACAAGGCCGCCGAGCGCGGCCGTGCCTGGGGGTGCTACAAGCTGGTGCTGTCCAGCGGGCAGAGCCGCGAGGCGGCCCATCGCTTCTATGAGTCGCTGGGCTACAAGCCCCACGGGATCAGCCTGTACCTGGATATCTGACACCGCCCACGGGAATGGCGGCGTGTTTCGGCCGCCCTTCCCGCCGCCTGGTCAGGCGCGACCGAAGCGCTCTTCGGCGAGGCGGTCGGCGACCTCGGTGGTCGTACGACCTTCCTCGTCGGCGCGGATGAAGATCTGCCGCAGGGTGTTGCCGATGCCTTCGATGTGCGCCTTGAGTTCGGCCGCGCTGCCGCCGCTGCGCTCGAAGTAGACGTCGATGATGCCGCCGGCGTTGATGGCGTAGTCCGGCGCATAGAGGCAGCCGTTGCGCTTGAGTTCCTCGGCCAGTTGCGCGTCGGCCAGCTGGTTGTTGGCGGCGCCGGCGATGATCGGCACGCGCAGCGCTTCCAGGCTCTGCGGGTTGATGATGCCGCCCATGGCGCAGGGCGCGAAGACGTCGACGTCCAGCCCATAGATCTCGTGCTGCCCGACGGCCTTGGCCCCCAGTTGCTCGACGGCACGACGCACGTTGGCTTCGACGATGTCGGTCACCCACAGTTCGGCGCCGGCCTGGCGTAGCAGGCTGGCGAGGTGGAAGCCGACCTGGCCGACGCCCTGGATGGCGACGCGCAGGCCCTTGAGGTCGTCGCGGCGCAGGCGATGCTTGACCGCCACCTGGATGCCGATGAACACGCCATAGGCGGTGGACGGCGACGGGTCGCCGCTGCGCACGCCGCCGTCGAAGGCTTCGCGCTGGTTGGCGCCGGCCACGTGGCGGCTGCGCTCGGCCATGATCTGCATCTCGGCCGGGCCGGTGCCGGAGTCGGCGGCAGTGATGTAGCGCCCGCCGAGGCTGTCGACGAAATCGCCCATGGCCTGGAACAGCGCTTCGCTCTTGCCCTTGTGCGGGTCGCCGATGATCACGGCCTTGCCCCCGCCCAGGGGCAGGTTGGCGAGGGCGGATTTGTAGGTCATGCCGCGGGACAGGCGCAGCACGTCGCGCAGGGCCTGCTCGTCGTTGAAGTAGTTCCACATGCGGCAGCCGCCGAGGGCGGGGCCGAGTTGGGTGTTGTGGATGGCGATGATGGCCTTGAGGCCGGATGCCTTGTCGTGACCGAAGACGACCTGTTCGTGGCCATCGAATTCGACGTGGGAGAAGACGGACATGGTTTACCTCTGCATGCGATTGTCTGGGTGAACGCCGGCCTTCCCCCGTGGGAAGGCCGGTGATGGGAAGGCGTCAGGCGGCGGAGTCGAACAGGCGCACGACCTTGATCTCGGTAGCCAGCAGCTGGGCGCGCAATTGCGCCTCGTGCTCGCGGACCTTGGCCAGGGCCTTCTCCTTGACGTGGCCGTAGCCACGGATCTGTTCCGGCAGTTCGGCGATGGCCACGGCGACGCGGTAGTTGTCGCCGCGCAGGTGGGCGAGCACGGCTTCGACGTTGTCTTCGTAGCGGACGATCAGCTCGCGCTCCAGGCGCCGCTCCTCGCTGTAGGCGAAGGGGTCCAGCGCGCTGCCACGCAGGAACCTGAACGTGGCCAGCAGGCCGAAGGCCTTGAGCATCCACGGGCCGAAGCTGCGCTTGCGCGGTTGCCCGGTGGCGGGGTCGCGCTTGGCCAGCCAGGACGGCGCCAGGTGGAACTGCAGGCGGTAGTCGCCGCTGAACTGGGCGCGCAGGCGCTTGCGGAATTCACCATCGCTGTACAGGCGCGCCACTTCGTACTCGTCCTTGTAGGCGAGGACCTTGAAGTAGTAGCGGGCGACGGCTTCGGTGAGTTCCTTGCCGGCGCTTTCATCGACCCGGCGCACACGCTCGACCAGGTCGCTGTAGCGCTTGGCGTAGCCGGCGTCCTGGTAGGCGGTGAGGAAGTCGACGCGCAAGCGGATGATGTCCTCGAGGCTCTCGCAGGGCTTGGCTTCGGCCACTTCCGGTGCGGCGAGCTTCTCTACCGCCGCCAGGTCGTGGGCGGCGCGGCGCCCCCAGAGGAAGGCTTCGCAGTTGAGCTTCACCGCCACGCCGTTGAGCTGGATGGCCTTCTCGATGGCTTCGGCGGAGACCGGCACCAGCCCGCGCTGGTAGGCGTAGCCGAGCATGAACAGGTTGGTGGCGATGCTGTCGCCGAGCAGGCGGGTGGCCAGGCGGGTGGCGTCGATGAAGTGGGTTTTCTCCGCGCCGACGGCCTCGATCAGCGCCTGTTGCATGGCCTGGCCGGGGACCTGGGCATCCGGGTTGCGGGTGAACTCGGCGGTGGCGGCCTCGTGGCTGTTGACCACGGCGGTGGCGATGCGCTCGTTGAGCTTGGCCAGGGCCTCTTCGCTGGCAGCGACCACCAGGTCGCAGCCGAGCAGCAGGTCGGTCTCGCCGGCGGCGATGCGCACGGCGTAGATGTCGTCCTGCCTGGCGGCGATGCGGATGTGGGTGATGACCGGGCCGAACTTCTGCGCCAGGCCGGCCTGGTCGAGCACGCTGCAGCCCTTGCCTTCGATGTGGGCGGCCATGCCCAGCAGGGCACCGACGGTGGTCACGCCGCTGCCACCAACGCCGGGCAGGAGGATGTTCCAGGGGCGCTCCAGGCTCGGCTGGCGCGGCTCGGGCAGCACGGCGAACAGGGCGCCGCTGCCGACCGCCTCGGGCTTGCGCAGCTCGCCGCCGTGGACGGTGACGAAGCTGGGGCAGAAGCCTTCGAGGCAGGAGAAGTCCTTGTTGCAGGCGTTCTGGTCGATCTCGCGCTTGCGCCCCAGCTCGGTCTCCAGCGGCAGCACGGAGAGGCAGTTGGACTTGACGCTGCAGTCGCCGCAACCCTCGCACACGGCGGGGTTGATGAAGGCACGCTTGGCCGGGTCGACGAGCTTGCCGCGCTTGCGGCGGCGGCGTTTCTCGGTGGCGCAGGTCTGGTCGTAGATGATCACCGAGACGCCCTTGAACTCGCGCAGCTCGCGCTGCACGGCGTCCAGCTCGCGGCGGTGGTGGAAGGTGACGATGGGCGCGAAGGTGGCGCGGGTGGGGTACTTCTCGGGTTCGTCGGTGACCAGGGCGATGCGTTTGACGCCCTCGGCGAAGACCTGCTGGCTGAGCTGGTCGACGCGCAGTTCGCCGTCGATGGGCTGGCCGCCGGTCATGGCCACGGCGTCGTTGTAGAGGATCTTGTAGGTGATGTTGACCCCAGCGGCCACGGCGGCGCGCAGGGCCAGCTGGCCGGAGTGGAAGTAGGTGCCGTCGCCGAGGTTCTGGAAGATGTGCGGCGTGTCGGTGAAGGGGGCCTGGCCGATCCAGGTGGCGCCCTCCCCGCCCATCTGGGTGAAGGTGTCGGTGTTGCGGTCCATCCACTGGGTCATGTAGTGGCAGCCGATGCCGCCCTGGGCGCGGCTGCCTTCGGGCAGCTTGGTGGAGGTGTTGTGCGGGCAGCCGGAGCAGAAATGCGGGGTGCGCACGGTGGTGTGCTTGGGCTCGGCGAGGGCCTTTTCCTTGGCGGCGAGGAAGGCCAGGCGCGATTCGATCTGCTCGCTGGAGTAGATGGGCGCCAGGCGCCTGGCGATGACGCGGGCGATCATCGCGGGGGTCAGCTCGCTGAGGTTGGGCAGCAGGGAGTTGCCGTGCTCGTCGAACTCGCCGACCACGCGTGGGCGCTTGTCCACCGGCCAGTTGTAGAGCTGGCCGGTGAGCTGGTCCTCAATGATGCTGCGCTTCTCCTCGACCACGAGGATTTCGTCCAGGCCTTCGGCGAACTGGTGCACGGAGACCGGCTCCAGCGGCCAGCTCATGCCGATCTTCAGCACACGCAGGCCGACCCTGGCGCAGAGTTCGTCGTCCAGGCCGAGGTCCACCAGGGCCTGGCGCACGTCGAGGTAGGACTTGCCGGTGGTGATGATGCCCAGGCGCGGGTTGGGCGAGTCGAGCTTGACCTGGTTGAGGTCGTTGGCCAGGGCGAAGGCGCGGGCGGCGTAGATCTTGTAGGTGTTGAGGCGTTTTTCCTGGGCGAGCGGCGGGTCGGGCCAGCGGATGTGCACGCCGTCCTCGGGGAGGACGAAGTCGCTGGGGATCTTCACGTCGATGCGCAGCGGGTCGACGTCCACCACGGCGGAGGAGTCGACGTTCTCGGCGATGGTCTTGAGTGCCACCCAGCAGCCGCTGTAGCGCGAGAGCTCCCAGCCGATGATGCCGTAGTCGAGGATCTCCTGGACGTTGGCCGGGTTGAGCACCGGGATGGAGGCGGCGATGAAGGCGTGCTCGCTCTGGTTGGCGATGCTGGAAGACTTGCAGCCGTGGTCGTCACCGGCCAGCAACAGCACGCCGCCATGGGGCGCGACGCCGGCGGAGTTGCCATGCTTGAAGACGTCGCCGCAGCGGTCTACGCCCGGGCCCTTGCCGTACCACATGGAGAACACGCCGTCGTAGCGCGCGCCGGGGAACAGGCTGGTCTGCTGGCTGCCCCATACGGCGGTGGCGGCGAGCTCTTCGTTGACACCCGGCTGGAAGTGGATGTGGTTTTCCTGGAGGAAGGACTTGGCCTCCCAGAGGCTCTTGTCGAGGTTGCCGAGGGGCGAACCCCGATAGCCGGAGATGAAGCAGGCGGTGTTCAGGCCATGGGCCGCATCGCGTTGCTTCTGCAGCATCGGCAGGCGGGTGAGCGCCTGGGTGCCGGTGAGGTACAGATGACCGGTTGCAAGCCGGTATTTGTCATCCAGGCGGATCTCGGCCAGAGACATGCGGGCGCTCCTTTTATTTTTATGGCGACCAGGATGGCTACGGTTAGCGCCATCCTCCTGTCCCGCGGCAGGATCACCGCCCGGGACGCATGCTCAATAATCTGACTGAAGGGTTCTGCTTTTTTCTTTCTATTTTCGGGCCAGAATGCCAATACTGCGCATGATCCTTCCAACAAAAACAAGATTGCGGACTTATTCATGCACAACTCTCTGAGCCCTATCGATCGCAAGATCCTCCGCCTGCTGCAACACAATGCCGATCTGTCGGCTGCCGAAGTGGCCGAGAAGGTGGAGCTGTCCCAGTCGCCCTGCTGGCGCCGCATCAACCGCATGCAGGAAGAGGGGCTGATCGAGCGCAAGGTCGCCCTGCTCAACCCCAGGTTGCTGGGTTTCTCCATCACGGTGTTCGTCAACATCAAGCTCTCGGCCCACGGGCGCAACAACCTGACCGAGTTCGAGGAGGCCATCGTCGGCTACCCGGAGGTGCTGGAGTGCTACACGATGGCCGGCGGTTCGGATTACCTGCTGAAAGTGGTGGCGCGGGATATCGGCAGCTACGAGCGCTTCCTGCGTGACCAGTTGCTGCAGCGCCCACATGTACTGGAAGCGCATTCGAACATCGCCATGAGCGAGGTGAAGCGCACGACCGAGCTGCCGCTGGACTGAACGCTCGTGGCCCCCATTCCAGAGCGCTTGGTGCCGGAACAAGCGAAGCGGCGTAGCCCTGCCGGCCTGCACCCGTGCAATTTGCAATGGACAAAAATCGGGCGCCTTGCAAAGTGCACGGAAAGCACCTTGCCGAACACATACAAACAATTGATTTTAAAGGATTTTTTAAATATTCGAGCTTGGCATGACACCTGCTCTATTCCAGTCATGAGAATTCTGGATGCGAGCCCCGATCATGAACAGTGTCATCACGCTCCTCGCAGCAACCGTATTGACGCTCCTGGCCGCCAGCGCCTTCGCCGCGCTGCAGAGCAACCAGCAGCAACAGGCCGTGAAACATCTGGTCGAGCGAATCAACCCGACGCCAGTGCAATTCGAATACGCCACCCAGTCGGGCGATCAGAAGCCGAAGGTGCGCCAGCTGCAGAGCAGCGAGTGGCAACCTCGTCCCGCCCAACGCCTGTCGTTCTGAGCAACCGGCATGGACATGACCGCGTGGGGGATGGTGTTTCCGGGATTGATCCTGCTGCTGGCGGCAGGGACCTGCGGAGCGCTCTGGGTGATCGATCGCATCACCGATCAGGGTCTGGCGGAAGAACAGAAAGCCGAGCGTGATCGGGATGAGCGCATCGCCAATTACTACGACCCTTTCTTTTAAGCATCCCTATGTCGGCAAGGAGATCGAGATGTCGAAGTCAGCCGTGCTGTTCCTGATCATCAGCCTGCTGCTCACCCTGACCCTTTGGCTGGAACCCTGGCAGGCCGCATGGCCGGCTGCAGCCGTGAAGGTGGCACTGGGCGCCAGCGGGATGCTGCTGCTGGTGGCGCTGATGGTGGGCAAGCGGGTGAAGTTCGACCCGGTATTGCGCTGATTCAGGACCGAGGCCGGTCGAGCAGCTGTAGCAGGCGTTGCAGGGTCTGCTCCAGGGGGCCGGAGTTGTCGAGGATCGACAGGGCGCCACCGCCCTCCTCCCGCAGGGACTCGGTGAAGCGGGCGTTGCGTGCCAGGCGCGCCTCTATCTCCTCGGCGGGCTCACGACCACGGGCCTGCAGGCGCCGGCGCAGGACGTCCATCTCCACTGTCAGCAGGATGGGCTTGAGGTCCGGATAGCGCTTCAGGGCCTCACCCAGGTAACCCCTGGAGCCATTGACCAGCACATCCTCCCCCGCCGCCAGCCATTCATCCATCTGCACCGGGATGCCATACGACAGGCCGTTGGCGTGCCAGCTCATGGCGAAGGCACCGCTCCGCTCCATCTCCGCGAAACGCTCGGGGCTAACCGCCTCGGCCGCCTCGCCCACCGCCTCGGCCGAGCGGGTAATCACGCGCCGCACGATATGGCAGCCACTGCGCGAGAGCGGCCCGCGGGCGGCATCGAGCAGGCTGTCCTTGCCTGAGCCTGAGGGTCCGATGAGATAGAACAGCCTGCCATTCATCTGCTTACCTGGAAGTTCATCCGCTGCGATCACCGCGTCTCACACGGCGGACGCCACATTACCCGGAAAGCATTGCAGTTTGGAGCATCCGAATGCACCGGCAGCTCATACCGGACGTCGCACAGTAGCTAATTGCCAGTGCTGGCTTTATGGAGGCGCGCTACGCTTTACGCAACGGGTTCTGACATGCAGGAAGCCCGCCCCAGAGCGCTGGATGTGCCGTCGCGCACGAAATCGGCAACCTTCTGCAACGGAGCGGGGAATTTTTCTCTCCTACCGCATTCATATGGGAGCCTTTTGCATATTCACTCGCATTTCGGACAACTGGTGCTGGCAAAAAGCCGCTACCCAGCGCACAATGCGACACAGATTTGACGTCAAGGAACCGTTTAGGTGACTGCAAGGTCATAATGACGCCAATCGCGATGAATGGTTGAACGACTGATGCTAAAGATGGTCAAACCGGTGACAATCACATAGCTCATTGCCAGCATCGCTCCCTGAACTAACCGGTTTAAATGTATGCGCCCTATGAAACAGGCTATTTACTCCAGCCGCACAGCTGACAAGTTCGTCGTCCGTCTGCCAGAAGGCATGCGCGAGCGCATCGCCGATGTGGCGCGTAACCATCACCGCAGCATGAACTCCGAGATCATCGCCCGCCTCGAGCAGAGCATGCTCCAGGAAGGCGCTCTGGACGAAGGTTTGTCCATGCGCTTGGACAGCCCTGAGCTGTCTTTGCACGAGCGCGAACTGCTGCAACGCTTCCGCCAGCTTTCCCGCCGCCAGCAAAATGCGCTGGTTGCGTTGATCGCCCACGATGCCGAACTCGCCGCCGAAGAAGCCTGAGTTCGCAGCACGTCGATTGAGAGCCGCCCCTTGAGGCGGCTTTTTCTTGCCCGTGATTTGGCTTTCACGCGCCACACAGCAAAAGGCCCCGCAGATGCGGGGCCTTTTGCATGACAACGATTTCTAGAGCAGGAAGACGGTCGCAAGCCCCAGGAAGATGAAGAAGCCGCCGCTGTCGGTCATGGCGGTGATCATCACGCTGGAACCCATGGCAGGGTCCCGCCCCAGGCGCACCAGGGTCATCGGAATCAGCACGCCCATCAGGGCGGCCAGCAGCAGGTTGAGCGTCATCGCTCCGGTCATCACCGCGCCCAGGGACCAACTGTCATAGAGGTAATAGGCAACCAGGCCGATCACCCCGCCCCACACCAGGCCGTTGACCAGCGCCACCCCCAGTTCCTTGCGCATCAGGCGGCTGGTATTGCCAGTGCCGACCTGATCCAGCGCCATGGCGCGGACGATCATGGTGATGGTCTGGTTGCCGGAGTTGCCGCCGATGCCCGCCACAATGGGCATCAGTGCCGCCAATGCCACCAGCTTCTCGATAGAGCCTTCGAACAGGCCGATCACCCGCGAGGCGATGAAGGCAGTGACCAGGTTGACGGCCAGCCAGGCCCAGCGGTTGCCGACCGACTTCCACACCGAGGCGAAAATGTCTTCCTCCTCGCGCAGGCCGGCCATGTTGAGGACTTCGGTCTCGCTCTCCTCACGGATCAGGTCGACGATCTCGTCGATGGTCAGGCGGCCGATCAGCTTGCCGTTCTTGTCCACCACCGGCGCGGAAATAAGGTCGTAACGCTCGAACGCCTGAGCGGCGTCATAGGCATCCTCGTCCGGATGGAAGCTCACGGGATCGCTGGCCATCACCTCGGCCACCTGCTTGTCCGGATCGTTCACCAGCAGGCGCTTGATCGGCAGCACGCCCTTGAGGATGCCGTCGTAGTCGACCACGAAGAGCTTGTCGGTATGGCCCGGCAGCTCCTTGAGGCGACGCAGGTAGCGCAGCACCACTTCCAGGGTCACGTCCTCGCGGATGGTGACCATCTCGAAGTCCATCAGCGCACCGACCTGGTCCTCTTCGTAGGACAGGGCGGAACGCACGCGCTCACGCTGCTGGGCGTCGAGCGTCTCCATCAGCTCGTGGATCACATCACGGGGCAGCTCGGGCGCGAGATCGGCCAGCTCGTCCGCGTCCATTTCCTTGGCGGCGGCGAGCAGCTCGTGATCGTCCATGTCGGCGATCAGGGTTTCACGAACCGAGTCGGAGACTTCGAGGAGGATGTCGCCGTCGCGCTCGGCCTTCACCAGTTGCCAGACGGTCAGGCGATCGCCAAGCGGCAGGGCTTCGAGAATGTGGGCGATGTCGGCGGGGTGCAGCTCATCGAGCTTGCGTTGCAGCTCGGCGAGATTCTGGCGATGGACCAGGTTCTCGACGAGATCCTGGTGCTGGCCCTCCTGACGATGGGTCAGGTCTTCGACCAGCTTGTGTCGATGCAGCAGATCGACCACCTGAGCGAGGCGGTCCTGCAGGCTTTCTTGCGACTTTCTTACTTCTACTTCGGTCATAGCGCGCTCCACCCCCAGTGGCGGCGCACGCCAAGGAGGGTCAATCAGTCAATACGCGATCGTGCAAATGCGGTGTTGAGTAACTACTGGGTAAGTCCATGAGGGGTGTCCAAAAGCCTCGGCGAGGCTGACTGCGCAATGATAACACCGGACGGTCATTTTGCGCGTTACAAAATCGTGGCTAGAACAATCGCTTGCGATACAAAGCTGAGATCGCTTTCACCTTCCGTACGACGCCGGTGCCCGCTATGGAGACACCGTTAGGAGGAAATTAAAGCAGATACCTTCGGAGGCTACCGTCACGGAGGACATCGCCATGCGCACCCCGCTCTGCACACTGCCGCTTCTGCTTTATATCGCTCTCGAAAGCCCGCCGCTGGAGGCCTCCATCTACCGCTGCGAGGACGCACACGGGCACGTCACCTTCACCCAGTTGGGCTGCCCCGATGACGAACTGGTGGAAGTACGGGAACGAGTCGAGTCCATGCAGGACAGCCAGGCGCTTTTGCCACCGGCGAAGGTGGAACGGATCACGCGAAGCACACGGAAGGAACAGGCCGAGAAGCCCCGGGAAATAGAAGTAGTTGGGGAAAGACAGGATGGCTGCGGCAATCGGATCGTCGGCCAGGAGCGGCGCCAGGCGATGCTGCAGAAACAGGTAAGAACGGGGATGACCCGGAGCGATGTGGAAAGCATGCTCGGCAAGCCGGACAAGGTCAGCAGTACCAACGGCCAGACCCGCTACCAATACATTGCAAAGAAGGGAAAAGGACGCAGCCAGCTCGTTACATTCGACGAGCATGGCTGCGTAAAAGGCGGGCGCTGAAACAGCGCCCGAAAGGAAGGAAGAGGCCCGTCGTACTCAGCGACAGGCCTCGAGCGCGGCCATTAGCTCGCGCTCATAGCCGATGCGCTGCAAGCGCTCGGCACGCAGGACTTTCATCTGTTGGTCGATCGGCGCATCCAGCGCCAGCGAGTCGACTGCAAACGCCGGTACCGCAGGGGCGACCGCCTTGCAGGGGACCGGCACCGGCACCTTGACCTCGACCAGTTCAGGGGCAGGCTGCACCCCGGTGGAGCAGCCGGATAACAGCGCAAATGGCAGCAGCCAGGCGACTCTCATGGCGCACGCTCCCGGCGAAGCTCTTCGGCAAACGCCTGGCGCGCCGCCTCGCAGGCATCGACGCCCTCCGGTGGCGGCTCCAGCATCACCCGGGCCGCTGCCGTGTAGTCCTGTCGCGCCGCCTGGTTGGCCCGCGCCTGGAGCAACTCACCCTGGTGGGCTCTCTCCGCAGCACGGGCCTCCAGATCGATCACGACAGCATTCTGCTTTTGCAGCGCCAGCAGACTGACTTCGGCGCCATGACGAGACTCGGCCAGCTGTTGCCTCAGTGCGTCCAGTTGCGGGCGGTAAACGCGGGCAGAACACCAGGCGCCCAGCCCGATCAATAGCGCCGCCATCAACGGCAACGCCAGCCACTTCCAGGAAGCAAGCAGGTTCATTCCAGCGCCTCCCGAGCCTTCAGCCAGAGCGCCTTGCGCTCTGCCAGGCCATTCAGCCCACCGTTGATACGGCGGGTAATGGCTTCGAAATCTCCCGCATCGGCCAGAGCATTCAAACCATTGGATTGCCAGAACCAGGCGGCGGACAACACCGCCGGCTCCGGCTGCAGCAGCAGATCCGGTTGCTCCAGCAGCGGCAGCCCCAAAGCATCACCGCAACGCTGATACATCCCGCGCCCGGTGATCTGCAACAGACCTCGCCCACGGAAGCGCCAGCCATCACCAGACTCCTCATCGCCATTGCCCATGCGATTGGCATAGACATGGTTGGCGATTACAGCCGGCCGCCGCTGGTAGGCCAGCGCCAACGCATTGGGCTGCCCATCCACTCCACGGAACCGACCTGGCCAGGTAGCCGCCAAACCCGAAGCGCTGTAGTTGAGGTTCTCCGCGAGACGGGAGAAGCCAGCGGACTCATGGGCGCACTGGGCCAGGAAGGCGGATTGGCGGGCGGGGGTGGTGATGGAGAAGCGGGACATTGCTGGGGTAAGGGCGGAAATGAAAACGCCCGCTTCGGGGCGGGCGTTTGGAAATATCAGTAGTAAAAGATTTTCGATTTTGCTCATGTATTAACAACTGCCTTTGAAAGCCCCAACCCACTCCCATATCAATAAATTATCGACCCAAGAAATCAGTAGCCGATTGCAAACCAGTGATATCCATTGGTGGGCATGTTTGTTCCATAACCATTCAACCGAAATTGTGCAGCACTCACTTTTTGCGCACCCGCAGTAACAAAATAACCCACGCCCGACTGCCCACCATCGGCGGTTACGGAAACACTCATATTCAAGTTGGGGAAGGGAACTGGGAATGTAATGAGTGCGGTCAGATCGTCAAGGGAGCCGCTGTAGTAACCCCACTGGAATATCACGCCCCCAAGCCAAGTAGGTAAAGCGATATAACCGTTAACGCCAAGGCTCGTAGAGAACCCCGCTCGGAGTTTTTTTGGCGTAACGATGGTTGTGTCATCGGTGCCGGCATTGGTCTGGGCCTGAGTCGCAGTCTTAGCGACACCAAGAACCGATTCAGTCGCCTGAACAAGCCTAAGATAGATTGCTTGAGCGACTCGTAAAGGAGTCATCGCCTTAGAGTTATCAGAGCCGGACTCCGCCTCAGCCTGAGTAGCAACGCTGATGCTGTAATCAGCCAACGTGCTTGGATTGCTACCGCCAGTTATCCGGCCATAACGATCCACGGTAAGGGATCGATAGGTGCCAGGAGAAACACCGGTGTAGCCCGCTACCATCTCGAACACAATCCCCGTAGAACCCAGCGTAATTGGGCCATCAGTTATCAATTGCCAGAAGCTGTTGAGTTGGGAGCTTCCACTTTCGATATGAACCAGCAACCCTGGCTGTACTTTGGCGCTACTATCAGCGTCGCTGGAGCGAACCCAGGCGGTAGGAGATGCTACATAAATCCCGTTATTCGCCTCCAAATTCTGATTCTTCACTAGAACACGGTCGCCATCTAACAAACTAACTCCATCGATAGTCTGCAGGCCGCTCAAGGTGAGATTTTCGGTGCTGGCCGCTCGTACTCGGACCTTGATTCCAATGCCTCCAAGTTGCTCTTGGACCAAAGTAATCAAAGAGTCTCTGGTCAATGCAGTTTCAACCCACTCCGAAGGCGTTAGAGATGGTCGCTTCCCAAAACTTGCAACCCTGGCTTTCCACACCTTGCCACTCTCTTGCACATGGGCTCCTACCGAGTAGTCCTCTGTTGCCGACCATTCGGAAATCCCCCTCTGCAATAGATAACGAACAGCTTCATCATTGCGTTTGAACAGCGCGTTGAACCACTCCATCGGCGGAATGCCGTCGGTCTGGTCGAAAGCAATGCCCCAACCACGGGGGATATCAGGGAAGCTTTCAAGCTCCCCGGGTTTGGCCCCCGAGGCGAAGACCGTCTCGTTGGGGCGATTGTATTGAGTCATGGATAAAACCTCGTTCGATTCGTTTGCTAGAAAACCACCGGCAATAGGCCAGGTGGTTGAGCGGTGCCTCCCCTCTTGCGGGTTCGGTCTGCCGCCCGGAAATAAAGGTGGTCAGTCACCCCACCGAAAACGAATCGACGAATTCCAAGCCTTCGATACAAGCCGACAACGAATCGGCCAGTTCAGTAATGAAAACGGCCCGCAGAGTGCGGGCCGGAAACAAGCAGTACCTTAATCGAAAAATTGCTAAGTGTTCATGCCCACTACACCCACCATTTATCGTCGGTGTAATCGCTCGGGATAACCTCCATATCCTTTAATCGGCGCCCCGCGTAAATCAGGGATTGCTTACGCTCAACAACCACCTTAGCGAGCGCCACAACCGTTGGGGCGTCCATGGGAACCCGACTATTGTCTGCCGCGATCCAGACAAAATCCCTTTCCGGGTCTGACCAGCGCAAATCACCAGGCGAGATACCATTGGCCATCGCCATAAACGCCAGTTGAGCTGCCTCGATGATGTTCGAGTGATCGGATGACCGGGACTGGAACAAATAGCCCTCGAACTCAATGCCATCCTCAATACGGCGATCGCGCTCGACGTCTACATCGACCGGTCTCGGTCGCCGAATCGGGTTCAGGTGGGCCTCGATCTCAACGGCACTCATATGAACAAGTTCCCGAGCGATCAGTTGATCCTGGGAACCATCTTGCTCATAAGCGAAAACCGTCCCGCTTTGTATATGTCGAAAATATTTCATTAGCGAAGCTCCGCCCAGTATTGAAGAGTATTGCCGCTCGGCGACCCAGCATTGCCACTCACCATGTAGGTCGCTCCCGGAGGGACAAGGAACGTCTGGGTGTACGTGATAGCGGTAGGTTGATCCCACCAACCGATCACCACACCATTGACGTATATGGAGGAGGCGTAAGAGCCGTTGTCGTATAGGGCGACACTCACTGCTATCGAACGCCCGGTGGTGTTCGTATAAGTTGTGTTGGTGGCACGAGATGCCTTTAGATCCTGCCAAGCCTGGCCCTCTCCGAGGGTGCGCGGGCGAGCTTCAAGAGCCTCTACGCGTGTAACCAGAGTTGCATAGGTTGTGGAAAGTGCAGCCGCATCGATGCTACCTGGATTCGCAATACCGCCACCCATTCTAACGATCCAGCAGCCAGTAACGTTCAGAGGGCGGTTTTCAGAGGCAGTAGGCACAACACGGGATGCGTCAAAACTCAGGAGTGTCCCGCTAGAGGTTCCAGTTGGTGAACTACCGATACTCTCAAAACCAAAAGCGCCGGTCGGGGCTGAACCGATGATTTTCGCTCCCGCCCCCGTTATGTTCCGAATAGCGTCTCCCTGAATCGAACCAGACGCACCGCTGGATAGTGCCCCATCACCGCGCATAAACAGAGCACCGAGCGACCCCGCCGCCTTGCCGTTGTAGTCCGGCATCCGGAACGTTGTACTGCCATCGCCCTCCGTGAACATGCCACGTTGCGATGGATCACTGCTCCAGAGTGCTTCGGTTGTTTTAGGCACTTTTCCTTCGCTCACCGTCACCCAGACATCGGGATACAGAGCCCGACTCAGCAGTTGGCCATCTGCCGGCGCCCAGCCGGCAGGAATGGAGCTGCGGAGGGACCACCACATCACCGAAGCGGCGGGAAAACCCGTTCCCTGTGTGTTGTCTGCATGCAGAATCGAACGCCAGGGAGACCAGGTACCGCCCCCCAGAAGACGAAACTTCATCGTCACCAACGTAGTGTCGGCACTACTCACATAGGGCAGTGCAACCTGGATTAGGTTTGAGGAGTAGCGAACAACCAGTAACCAGTAGTAATTGGTCGTACCACTGCCCTTTTGCATGGCTACCTGGCCATCAGGATGATTAGCGTTCCTCGAGCCAGCAGCCCCCCCGAGCAGCCGGGGATACCAACCCGGTTCAAGTACTGCGTTGAAATCGGTTTGCGAGTCCGTCGTGCTGGCCGCTGGAACAGTACCACCAGCCGGCGTCATCAGTACCTGAAGCTGCGCATTGGCCGTCGGCACACCTCCGGCGCCACTGACGTAAACCACCGGCACCGAGCGATAGGTCCCGCTGTCCACCAGATCCCCGGTGACGCGGAAGCGGTGAGCGACCGTGCCGCCTGAACGGCTCTGGACGCAGAGGGTGTCGCCAGCCCGCAAGAGGGCCACAATGCGGCTGTAGTCCAGGCCTTCGGCGCTGGACTTGGCGATCAGCAACGATGTGGCGTCGGCCGGGTTGGTGGTGTTCAGCGCCAGGTAACCGTTGGCTACGCCACCCGAGGTGGCACTGCTCCACTGCCACTGGCCGAAGTTGATGGTGCCGCCACCCAGTTGCTCCTGGATCAGCGTTTTCAGAGCCTCTCGAGTCAGCGCCGTCTCGACCCACTCGGTCGGGTTGAGGGACGGCCGCTTTCCAACACTGCCCACCTTCGCCTTCCAGATCTTGCCGCCCTCCTGCACATGGGCGTCGATCGGGTAGTCCTCCGTGCTGGACCACTCGCCGATACCCCGCTGCAACAGATAGCGCACAGCTTCGTCACTGCGCTTGAACAAGGCGTTGAACCACTCCATTGGCGGGATGCCGGTGGTCTGGTCGAAAGTCACCCCCCAACCTCGAGTGATGTCAGGGAAGCTTTCCAGTTCTCCGGGTTTGGCACCCGAAGCAAAGACCGTCTCATTGGGGCGATTGTATTGAGTCATGGATAAAACCTCGTTCGATTCGTTTGCTAGAAAACCACTGGCGATTACCAGGTGGTTGAACGGCGCCTCCCCTTTTGCAGGTTCGGTCTACCGCCCGGAAATAAAGGTGGTCAGGTGCCCCACCGAAAACGAATCAACGAACGCCAAGTCTTCAGTACAAACCGATAACGAGTCAGTCGGAAAAGAAACGGCCCGCAAAGTGCGGGCCGCAAATAAGTGTTACTTCAACTAGATGACTCCATCACGACCACCATTTGTCGTCGGCATAGTCGCTGGGAATCGCCTGCATATCTTTCAGCTGACGGCCCGCGTAGATAAGTGACTGCTTGCGAGCAATCACCGCCTTGCCAAGCTCCACGACGGTGGGTGCATCCATCGTCACCAGACTGTTGTCGGCCGCGATCCAGGCGAAGTCCTGGTCAGCATCCAGCCAGCGCAGGTTGCTCGGTTTGGCGCCACCAGCCAAGGCCATGAAAGCCAACTGGGCGGCCCCGAGAATGTTCTCGTGATCACTCGGTCTGGACTGGAACCACGTTCCCTGGAACTCCATGCCAGCAGCCATTCGCCGGTCGCGCTCGATATCTACATCGGCTGCAGTCGGTTGCCTGACCGAGTTGATGTGCAGCTCGACTTCAGCGGCAGTCATGGGTACCAGTTCCTTGCTGATCAGGTGATCCTGGGAACCGTCTTTTTCGTAGGCGAACACTTCGCCACTTTGAGTATTTCGAAAGAATTTCATTAGCGAAGCTCCGCCCAAACTGCGTTCAAGTTATTAGTCCAAGCAATTGAATAGGTGCCCCCATTGGGCACAACAAAAGCCGCATAAATTCCGTTCGGAACTATCGATATGCCGTTGCAATATGCAGTTACGCTGCCCGTAGTAATGCTCGCCTGCACAAAGATGGGTCTCCCGGTCGTGTTTGTGTAAGTCGTGCCCGAGACTCGGCTGGCAGTCAGGTTCTGCCAAGTTTGGCCATCGCCCAAAGTGCGCGGGCGCGCCTCGAGAGCCTCCACACGCGTAACCAGCGCTGCGTAAGCTGAGGCCAGAGCCAATGCATCAACACTGCCGGCATTAGTCACGCTGCCCGCCAGCTTGATGATCCAGCAGCCCGTCACGTTCAGTGGGCGCGTTTCAGATGCAGTACGAGGCACACCGTTCACGTTGTCAGTTGTCGGATTTCGGATTGCCCCGGTCGACGGAAGCGTGCCGTTTGAAACACCAATGGACGAGGCACTGATTGCGGTAGTGCCAGCCTGGCCACCGATGTCCATTGCATGCCAATGTCCCTGCAGGGCATCCGCCTGGATCGTGCCATGTGTACCCATCGAGAGCGCGCCGTCACCACGCAGGAACAAAGCGCCCAGCGTCCCAGCAGACTTGCCGTTGTAGTCCGGTACGCGGAAAGTTGCAGTGTTGTCGCCGGCGGTATAACGACCACGCTCTGTTGGCGTCGATAGCCAAGCCGACTCCGCAACTATCGGAACTTGAACCGCCACGATGCCTGCCCAGGCGTCGGGGTAGGTCGCCCGGGACAGTGCTTGACCATCAGCGGGCACCCAACCTGCAGGAACGGACGAGCGATAGGGCCACCACATGACGGAGAACAGCGGCTGGGCCGCATCCGAAGCCCCCGCCGGCGTCAGCAACACCTGCAGCGAAGCATTCGCCGCCGGCACGCCACCCGCCCCACCGACATACACCACCGGCACCGAACGATAGGTCCCGCTGTCCACCAGGTCCCCGGTAACGCGGAAACGATGAACCACGGCACCGCCATCGCGGCTTTGGAAGCAGATGGTGTCCCCAGCCCGCAAGATGCTGAGGCCCCGGCTGTAGTCCAGCCCTTCGATGCTGGACTTGGCGATCAGCAGCGCAGTGGCATTGGCCGGTGTTGAATTATTCAATGCGAGGTAGCCGTTGGCCGGCGCGCCAGACGTTGCGGCGCTCCAGAGCCATTGGCCGAAGTTGAGGGTCCCGCCCCCTAGCTGCTCCTGAATCAGTGTCTTCAGGGCATCACGGGTCAGCGCCGTCTCCACCCACTCGGTGGGGTTGATCGACGGCCGTTTACCAACGTTCGCCACCTTCGCCTTCCACACCTTGCCGCCCTCCTGCACATGGGCGCCGGTCGGGTAGTCCTCGCTGGTGGACCACTCGCCGATGCCGCGTTGCAGCAGGTAGCGCACGGCTTCATCGCTGCGCTTGAACAGGGCGTTGAACCATTCCATCGGCGGAACACCGGTGGTCTGGTCGAAGGTCACCCCCCAGCCGCGGGGGATGTCGGGGAAGCTCTGGAGCTCGCCCGGCTTGGCGCCGGAAGCGAAGACCAGTTCGTCGGGACGGGTGTATTGCGTCATAGGAACCTCGCGAATTTTCCTTGGTTGAAGCCGAGGGCGCCGGGGGCGCCACGGAAGCCGAATGCCCGCTGGGGCACTGCGACGTAGAACTGGATGCGGACACCGGCCGGGCGCGGCAGGATGTCCAGGGTGTTCAGCGCATAGCGCTTGAAGTCGCTGACCTGGTCGGTGCGGATGACCACCGTCAGGCTCATGTCGTACTGGTCGAAGACCACTGTTTCGCTGTTGAAGATGAAGCGCAGCGCCGCGCTGATGTCCTCGATGGTGCCGAGCTGGTAGTTGCGGGCGATGCGGCAGCGGATGAGAAAGCGGTAGTCGTCGTCATCGAGCACCGCCGACTCACCCAGCGGGTCGCCCATGCGGTACCACTTGCCCTGGCCGAAGCCTTTGGCGCCGGCCACTTCAAAGAAGCCGAACAGGCTGCGCGGCGCCAGGCCGGGCAGCACCCGGCCCTGGCCGACATGCTTGCCGACCAGGTCGAGGTTCACGCCTTCGGCGTTGTCGATGTCCAGTGCCTCGGGGAGCGCCGCCAGCCCTTGCCAGGTATCGCCGAACTGTCGCGAGAGCAGTTCGGCGGTGGCGGCGGCCCGGGGCTTGCCCTGGTACTGCCAGATCAGCAGGCGGTCGTAGCTCATAGCACCACCACTTCGATGTCGGCCTGGGCGAAGCGGGCCCGTTCACGGACGCCGATGACGATGTTGTCCGCCGCCAGGGCGCCGCTGCGGCGGCCGATCTTCAGCTGCTCGACCCAGAAGCCCTGCACCGTGTTGATCGGGCTGTAGAGCCGGGAGAGCTGCACGTCCTGGCCGATGCGGAAGTCCAGCTGAGCCAGCTGGGCCTTGATCGCGGCAACGTCGATGGCGGTGAATTCGGCATCCCGGCGCAGCTGGACGAAGGCCTTGCAGTCGACCATCGCCGGGCGGTCGAAGCGGATCAGGCGGCTCACGCCCTGCCCGTCCACCACGGTGCGCGACTGCTGGCCCATGAGGCCGGTGCCGGCGGGCTTGCGCAGGAAGATCGCCTGGGCGATGGCCTGCTCCTCGCCGCCATCGACGATGAGGTTGAGGCTGTGGCCCGGCACGCCGTCGGCATCCACGGTGGAGCCGGTGTTTTCCAGCCCGACCACCTGGCGCACGTCGGCCAGTTGCAGCAGCGCCGCCACCAGGCCGTCGAGGCTGTTCTGCGCCGGGCGGGAGCGGCTGCGGTAGAAGCGCGCCCGCAGTTCCGGGTCGGTCTCCTCTTCCGCGCCCACTTCGGCGGCGGCCAGGCTGGTGGCGGTGTCCCAGCCCAGCACCAGCGTCTCGATGGTGAGCACGCTGTTGGCGGGCAGGTTGAAGGCACCGAGCAGCTCACTGCGCAGGTCGGCGCGAGCCGAGCCATCGGTGCCGAGGGTGGTGTCGGCGACCAGCAGCCAGCGGCCGCGGTTGATGTCCCGCAGCACGGAGCCGGCGGGAATGAGGGTGCCGGCGCGGCCGGTAAGGGCGGCGCCGCGCAGGTAGCTGTAGCGCGCCTGGCGCCGGGTCAGGCCGGCGTAGGCGACCCGCTGTTCCAGCCAGGCACCGCTGGCGTGGTCCGGGTCCAGGGCGCGGTAGGTGACCTCGCCCAGCTCCTCCAGGTCGGCGCGGATCTGGGCGATGAGCCCGAGCATCTGGCCGTCCGGGCTGTCGGGGGCAAGGTCGATGTCGTTGCCGTAGATGGCACGGAAACCCTGGTCCAGATCCGCAAGGATGCTGTCCAGGCGTTCACCGACATAGCCCTTGTTGGTCAGTTGTCCCATGTTGGTTCTCCAAAGAAAAAGCCCCACGCGAGGTGGGGCTTCGGTATAACGGCGGTTGCGGCCGTTCAGCGCTGCACGCTGGTGCTCAGGCTGGTGCCCAGGCTGTCACGCAGGGTCACGCCGATGCTCAGGCGCCTGTCGTCGGGGCTTTCGCTGATCTGGAAGTCCAGGATCTCGCTCACGCCCTCGGTGGTCAGGATGCAGCGCTTAATGTCGACCTCGATCTGCGCCAGGTCCGCCGGCCGCTCCATGCGGGGCAGCCAGGGCAGGCCGTGTTCCAGGTCGAGGAACCAGTCGCCGTTGAAGGAACGCAAGCGCGTACACACGCGCTGCGCCACGCCCTCACTGCCGTCGGCGTAGTTGTTGCGGCCCTGGCCGAAGGTCCAGTCGCCGTCCTTGTCTATTCGTCTCACTCTCATTGTCATGTCCTCATTGCGGCACGCCTGTGACGCCGGGGCCGGCCATGACCTGGCCGTGCAGGTGGTGCTCCAGGCTGATGCCGTTGGAGACCACGTCGCCCTTGCCGGTCATGCCGGCCTCGAACACCACCGGGCACTTGATCAGCACCTTGGCGCCGTCGAGCGTCAGGGTGCCGCCTTCGTCCAGGCGCACGTAGGCCGAGCCGTCCAGCCGGCGCAGTTCCACCGCGTCGGTGGCGAAGGCCGGGACGACCTGGGGCAACGAGCTGATGCCCATGATCGCCACGGCGTCGGACAGGTCGTGCTGGCGATAGTCCAGCGGCTCCGAGGAGCCGCCCGACTGCCACCAACCGTCGATACAGCGTTCGTTGAACACCAGCAGGCATTCATCGCCCGGCTTGACCGGGAAGGTCAGCACGAAGCCGCCGCCCCGGGGAAATTGCACCGGCACGTCCGGCAGCAGCGGCAGGGCCTGGCGCGAGCCATCCATGAGCTGCTGCTCGATCATCGGTTGCACGCTGGCCACCTGGCGCGCGGCGTCGAAGGCGACGATGCGGCCGGGCAGCGCGGTGTGCAGGCGCTTGAGGCGGGCGTCGATGGTGGAGCGGTTGGCCTTGTCCATCGACGGGGTCTGCCAGTCGTAGTTACCCATTGCCCTTGCCTCCCTTGTCGCCTTCCTTTTTCTGGAACTCGCCGCCGATCACCGACAGCACGCAGTACCAGTCCTTTTCCATCACATCGCCCTTGCTGTTGATGGCGACGATCTTGTAGTCGCCGTCGTAGCGCGGCTCGATGGATTTCAGCCGCACCGTGCCGCCAACCCGGGGGGCCGGGTCGATCAGGCAGGTCAGTTCCAGCCCGCCGCCCTTGATCTCCTTGGGCGCACCGATCAACCCGGTTTCCTGGGACAGGAACACCGCCTGGTCGTCGAGCACGTAGCCGGCGGGAAGCAGCAGCAGGTCGCCATCCTGGATCGACCAGTCGGCCCCCTGCTCCGCCGCCACTTCGCTCAGCACGTCGCGGCTCAAGCCGGACAGCACCTTGCCCCGGGGCAGCGGGCGCTGCCTGGGTAGGACGACCTGCCCGGGCGCGGTGCCGGTCATGCTGGCCACCGCGACCTTCACGTGATCGTCCGCGGTACTGCCGGCGGCCAGGGTGGTACTCACCCGCGCCTGGCGCATGTCCGTGTCACCGGTGTTGCAGGTGAGCACGATGATGTTGTCCAGCTCCTTGCGCTCCAGCGCCACGGCGGTAATGTCACCGGCGTAGAGCAGGCGCAGCTCGCTGTAGCCGGCCCACAGCCAGACCTTGCGGAAATCGCTGCCGTAGAGCCATTCGCGGTGCTCGCGGTTGAGGTTCCAGATGCGGATCTCGGCCTTGTTGGGGGTGTTGTCGATGCTCTTGGTGAACTCGAACGTCACCCGCAGGCTGTCGATCACCAGGCCGTTTTCCTCGCTGCCCAGCACCAGGCGGTATTGCCGGCCGAACTGCCTCATGGCTGCACCTCCGACTTCTCGCCGATGTAGAGCAGGCAACGGCTGCCCATGTCCTTACCGCCCATGGGGTCGAGCCCGACGCCACTGAGGTCGTCGAGCCAGAGGAAGAACGGCAGGGTGCTGCGCCAGAGCATCGGCACGCCGACCACCAGGGTCAGGCCCTGGGCCAGCCAGGTGTTGTCGGACTCGTCCAGCAGGTCGAAGGCCCAGTGATCGCCGATGCTGTTGTAGCGCAGGGTCAGGCGCAGGCGCCGCCCGGCGAAATCGAAGCTCTGCTCCTGCAGCGGTTCGCTGCTGATGGGGATTCGTTTCATCTGACAACCCCCAATACGGCATGCATCAGGCTTTCATTGCGCTTGTCCGCCTTGGGCGTGGTCTTGCCCTGGGGCTTCTTCGCCGCCGCCTGGGTATCGCTGCGACCGGAACGTTCGGTACCGGCGGCCGGGGTGACCACGCCATTGATGACGCGGGTTTCCACCACCAGGACCTCACGCAGGGTCAGGTCCAGATCGATGGAGCCGTCGAGTGTCTGTGTGGCTGCAATGGTGCTCAGCAGCATGTTCTTGTACAGGTAGAAGCCGGTCTGTACCTGCAGCAATTCGCCAGCCTTCTGGGTATCCAGCAGGCATTGGTAGATCTGCTGCAGGCGTGACTGGCTGGGCGAGCTGTCGAAGCGCGACAGCGGCTGGGACTCCAGCATCCAGGGCGCCAGGGGACGGGCCTTGGTGCCGTCCGCCAGGGGCTCCAGCCAGCTCTTCAGTTCGCGCTTGGCACGGCTCTCGCCCTGCGAAGTGCGGGGTGAGAGCAGGCCAGGCAGGATGTTGTCGAGGAACCCTCGCCCGCTGCGCACTCCCGGCATGCTGTCGATGGGCAGGTTGGCTAGAGGGTCGTAGTGCTCCACCACGGTGCCCTTGATAATCAGGGAGCGCGGTTGCACGTAGGCGTGGTCGGCGATGTTGGCACCGCTTTCCACTGGGTTCTCGGTGATCTTGAGGTCGGATTTGTGTGTTTCGCTTATCACCGCATCGAGCCTCAAGGTTCCGATACGGCGGTTGATCAGCATGACCATTGATTCACCTCACTGCCTAATTTCGCTGCTGTTGTTGTGAGTGGTCAGGCGTTGCTGGTTGCGTGCGACCTGCTCGGCCACTTCGCGTCCGATCTCGCGCGGGTTGTCCCCCGCCACGCTTACGGTCACCGTCTGGCTGTAGCTGTTACTGACCGGCTGAGCCGGCATCACCAGGACGCCGACACCCGCCGCAGCCTGGCTCTGAGCGCCCTGCACACCAGCGGACAACTGGCTGGCTCCGTCCACGAGGCCGGGCCCGTTGGCCATCAGTGCGGACAGGCCACCCGTGCCAGGCCCCTTCATCGCGCGCCCAGGACCAGGCTGAGGTGTTGCTCCAGCCTCGCCCTCCTCTTCGCCTCCCAAACCGATGTAGGAAGCGGCTTTGGATATAAAGCCCCCGATGATTTCGAACTGCGCCTTGAGCGCTTCGAACCAGCTGCTGAAGGCTGCCTTGACGCCTTCGAAGTCGCCGTTTATCGCGGCGAAGAACATCTGGAAGATGGCGACCAGCTGCATGACGCTGGCGCCGATGATGGTGAACAGATCATTGCCGAAGGCCGTCACGGTCTCGCCGTTTTCCGCCCAGAACGCTGCGAACACCGCCTTGAAGGCGGCCAGCGTTTCATTGATGCCTTCCAGACCGGTCTTGAACGGCGCCCAGAACTCACCGAGCGCCGACTCGCCACCATCCAGGTAGGTCATGAAGTCGTCGACCAGCACGATGAGGCCGATCAGGGCGGCGACTATCCAGGTCACCGGGTTGGCGGCGAAGGCCAGGATGGTGGCCTGGCCGACCCAGGCCAGGGCGGCGCCGAGCATCATCAGGGTCGCCTCCCAGCCGACGGTGGACTGCACGACGGCGTCCACCGCGCGGCCGAAGTTGACCAGGGCGTCCAGGCCCTCCCCCACGATCTCCATGGTTCGGGAGAGGCCCGCCGCGATCAGCTCCTTGTTGGCATCGAGCAGGCTCAGGAAGCCCTCGGCCAGATAACTCAGCTGCGGCGCGATGCCGAGGGCGACACGTACCTTCACCGCCTCCAGCATCTTGTCGAGGCCGTCCATGGCCTTCTCGTAGCGCTGGGCTTCGGTGACGTCGCTTTCGCTGACCACGCCGAGGGAGTCCTGCCCACTCTTGAGCCCATCCAGGCTCTCCAGGGCAGAGCCGATATAGCCGGCGATCGTGCTGACGAAGCCGCCGATTCCGGAGGCGACGGAAAGCAGCGAGTCGCTCGCCTTGGCGGCGGTTTCCTGCACCTCGTTGAGGGTGTCTACATAGCTGTAGAGGTTGGTGATGTTCTGCGTGAGGGAGTTGTCGGTGATGCTCAACTCCTGCTTCACGCTATTGGTGATCCGCGCCAGGCCGAGCGAAAGGCCGACGCCAATACCGAGTTTGTCGATTTCAATTGCTGCCATTGGCCTGCCTCTCATGGGCCTGACGCTGTGCGTCGTCCCACTCCGCTATCGCGTCGTGGAAGTCGCACAGGTCAGCCAGGGTGTAGAGCGCGCGCAGCTCATGCAGGGTGCAGAGCTGGCGCATGACAGGGGTGAAGAGGAACCAGTCGGTTACTCCGCCTTGGCCTGCCCCGGCAGAATCGCCGACAGGGCGGGCATGGCGGCGGCGAAAAAATCACCGAACTGGTATTTCACCCCCTCGATCAGCAACGGCAGCAGGTGGCCGCGATGCTGGTTGAAGTGCGCGTCGGCACGGTCGGCCAGGCGGAAAGCCGCGCCGTCCTCCGGTTGCGCATTGACGTGCTGGAGCACGAGCGTCTCGATCTCCGCCACCACCGGATCGCCCAGGTTGGCGAGGATGGCGCCGATGGCCAGGGACTCACTGCCCTCGCCGCGCTCGATCTTTACGCCCTGCAGCAGGCGCGCGGCCTTCTTCAGGGCGTTCCAGGCCGGCATGGCATTGGCCGGGCGCATGACGTAGGAGATGCCATCCAGGTTGATGCGATGTTCGGCGTTCATGTTCAGGCGACCCCTTGTTCCAGGCTGACGTTGGCGCGTTCGAAGACGATGACCCACTGGATGTCGTTGGCCTCGCTGCCACGGGTCACTTCGGGGCGCGTGGTGAAGTAGCCCTTGGTGGCGCTGATCAGGTCTTCGTTGAGCAGGTCACGCACTTCCAGGGTCAGCGGCACGAAGGCCTTGAGGTTGCCGTCCTGCAGGGCGCGCAGGCCGTTGAGGTACTTGTTGTCCGCCGAGTGCTGCTTGAGCTTCAGGGTCAGGGTCGCGGAACGGTCGTTGTTGGCGACGAAGACGCCGCTGCCGTTGCTGCCCATCTTCAGGGTGCCGGCGGCGTTGTTGAAGGCCAGTTTGAGGGCGTCGGCGCCACTGGCCCAGTCGCGGATCTCGTAGCCGTTGATCAGGACGGACAGTTGGTTCTGGTCATAGATAGCCATGGAAAATCTCCGGAAAAGAAAAGGCCCCATCGAAGGGGCCGAAAAATGGGTTGGCGATGGGATCAGCGATCGAAGTTGACCAGCACGTCCACCGAGTGCACGGCGCCGGCCATCTTCAGGGCCACCTGGATCGGCGGCGCCTTGCGCTGCTCACGATCGGAGGTGGACAGGTTGTCGACGCTGTCGGCCCAGACGTAGAAGCCCTCGTCGAGGCGCTCGCCGCTGACGAGGTTGCCGAAGGGATCGCCGTTCCATACGCCGGGAGCGAAGGCGCCGTTGTTCACGCCTTCGCGGCAGACCTTGCGTACGGATGCCAGCAGACGGGCGACGCCCGCGTCGGTCAGCGGCACCTTGCCCGGGGAGCGGTACAGGGTGGCGAAGACTTCCTTCTGCACGGCGTCGACGTACCAGTCGAGGATGTGCACTTCATCGAAGAAGCGACCGCCGATGACGGTGCCTTCGGCGACCATCGCCGACTCGTCGAAGTAGGTGTAGAAGTTCAGGCCCAGCTTGCGGCACTTGTCGGCCTCGGTGAGGGTCAGGTTGTCCGCGCTGATGCCGGGCAGCTGCTTGAACTTCATGGTCAGGGTGGAGTTGTTGGCGGCGAAGTTCACCGACAGCGCACGGGCCAGCCAGCTGTTCACCGCATAGGGGTCGTTCTTGTCGAAGACCGCCACGGTGCGATGGCTCTGGCGATCCACCAGCCGCTTGAAGGGGTTGCTGGCGACGTTCTCCAGGTGGCTCGGGTTCTGGGTGGTGACGCCGAACACCTTCTTGTCGGCGGCCAGCACCCAGGCGGAGGCCTGCTCGATCTCGTCGTCGGTCAGGGACGCGGCGACGGTGGCGGCGTACCAGCCGGCGTTGACGTCCAGCAGCGCGGCGAAGGCCTGCGGCAGGGTCTGCGCGGAAAGCACCAGGGCATCGGCACCGGCGACCTTCTGCGCCATGCCGTTCTCCAGGCGCAGCAGGCCACCCAGGTAGGTGCCGGTGGCGCCCAGGTCCTGGGCGAAGCCGATGGCCTTGGCGGCGCCGGCGACATCGGCGTCGAGGATGAAGCGGTTGGCGACGGCGTCATAACGGCAGCTGACGGCCTGGGCGGTCAGCTTGGCGTCGATCAGCGCGGCGATGGCGGCGAAATCGGCAGCGGCGCTGAAGTTCAGGCCGGTGACGTCCTGGCGCACACCGTCGACGGTGATGGACAGCTGGCCGGCGCTCACCGCCTTCAACTGGTCGAGGGTGGCCAGCAACGGGGTGCCATTGATGGCGGCCTTGACCGCCGGCACGTTGCGGGTCGACTTCAGCCAGCGCGCCACCAGCAACTGCTTGGGTCGCGGGCTCTGGGCGAAGAAGGCGCTGGCGGCGATGGCGGTTTGCGAGGAGCTGCCGAAGGCGGCCTCGACTTCGGCCTGGCTGGCGCAGCTGATGTACAGGGTCGACGCGTCGATGAAGACGTTGCCGGCCTCGGGGGTGAACAGGGCCAGTTGGCCGAAGTCGCGGCGCGGGGTGGATACCGGCTGCACGTTGAGTTGTACGTTTACGATCTGCGAAAGCGGAAGGGACATATCAGGTCTCCGTTGGATTCACTGTGAGGGTGGCGGTGAGGCCCGTATCGGTGTGGGCGCTCACCACCGAGGAAGCGATGTGTTTCTGTTCCAGGGTCACGCGGTGGTCGTGGCCGAGGACGAGGTCGAGGCGCGCTTGCTCCCGGGCAACGCCCGCCTCGACGCTGGACAGGTTTTCGATCGGTGCCAGGCGCAGCAGCGCGACGCCGAGGCGCCGCAAGCGGTCCTGGGCGAGGCTCGACTGCAGCACCGAGCGCGCGTCGTGGATCAGGTCGAGGGCACCGGTACCGAAGCCGACGAGGCCGAAGGTGGTCTCGCAGCTGGTGACGACGGTTTCCCGTTCGTTGTTGCCGTTGAACTCGCGGCGGGACTTGCCCTGCTCCGCCGACTGCGTTTCACGCAGGCTGGCGTAGAGTCCGGACGGCGGCGCGGCTGCCTGGTCCGCCGCGATCAGCGCGCCGACCGGCAGTTCGAGCAGGCCGCGCAATGCCTCGCGCAGGGCGGCGACATCCAGCCGCGTGGCGGTGATGGTCATTGAGTCCTCCTGGTAAATAGGTGCGGCCAGGCAAGCGGCGCGCAGGAGTGCGCGCCGCTGCCTCTCGGGTCGCGGTGGGTAGGTTGGAAACTAAGGGGCGATCAGCCCAGGTGCAGGATCCGCGCGAGATTGCCGCGGGCCCGGAGCACCAGGAACAACAGGATCAGCAGGACGCCGAGCATCCAGGGCGAGAGGTGTTCGCCCTGGTAGCGCCCGAGGGCGATGGTCAGCGCCTGGCAGCCCGTGCAGAGCGCCAACAGGTAGGCGCAGAGTGAAACGCCGGGGCGAAAGCGTGAGCCACGCCGCCGGTAGGTCAGCAGTCGCAGGCAGATCGCCGCGCAGACCACGAGGGTGCCGGTGGCCAATGGATCATCCATCCTTGCCTCCCGCTCCGCGCCGCAGGATCGTCCGCAACCAGGATGGCAGCTGACCGCCACGCATCCATTCCAGCAGGCCGACGCCCGCCGTCACGCAGAGCGTCGCGGCGACGAAGGCGACCGCCCCGCTGGTCTGCGAAATACCGCGACTGACCGCCTCGACGGCGGTGTAGTAACCGCCGACCCAGGACACCAGCAGGTAGCCCACACGGGTAAGCGGTTGATAGTCACGGGCGAACACTACGAAGAAGATCGCGCCGCCGAAGCCGCCGATCAGTGCATTGCCATCGACACCGGGCACGATCATCGCGACACCGGCGCCAGCCACCCCGCCTGCCATGGCGACCGCAATACTTGGCTCGGTCATGGGAGACTCCTTTCTTGAAGGCCGTGCGGTTTTCACCAGGCCCAGAAACGCCGAAGCCCGCGATGTGCGGGCTTCAGTTGGTTTGATTTCGATCTTGGAGCTATCTTACCTTTATCGTCCCATATCGTCAATATGGGAAAAGCCATTTTTTAAAAGAAATTTTTCCTCATCAATGCGCAACCACGATCCCCGCGCTGGACATGGGCGCCTCCAGGCGCGCCACGGCATCGCGCAGCTTGCCGGCGACCTTGGTGCGCCAATCCTGGTCCCAGCGATGCAGGGTGCTCTTGGACAGGCCGGTGAGCCGCTCGACCTCGCGGATGCTGTGCGGCGGGCGGCGGAACATGCGCATCAATAGTGCAAGCGCCGCACGCTGTTCGGCCGAGTCCGCCTGCGGGCGAAGCCAGTCACGCAGGGCTGCAATAGCCACCACGAAATCACGGCCATGAGCGTACTCGGCCTGCACCACTGCAAGCTCCAGCGGGTGATCGGCCAGCAGGCGCTGGGCGAAGCGGATGGTCATCACCGACTGCGCCTGCCATTCGTGCGGGCTCAAGCCGCTGGGCAGCTTGCTGACGAAGCTGGTATCGAAACGTTCGCGCAACACGTCGATGGCCATCGCCGTCGACGAACGCGGGCCGGCCTTGTGCTCAGCCATCCAGTAAGCAACCGCAAGCGCCTGTTCTGTCGTCTGGAACATTGTGTTTTCCCTTCCCATGGGCCGACCCCCTGGCCGGCTGAACGATGAAAGCCGCCCCGCTCCGCCGCTCTCCCGAGTCGCCTTGGGACTCGATGCGGCGCAGCGGGACAGCCGAATTCTGGTGCCAATTATATAGGAGTATCTATATTTATGCACTTGCATTGACATAGGTCCGCCCTTATTCTGCGCCCATGGAACTCAAAGACCGCATCAAGGCCGCCCGCAAGCACGCCAACCTGAGCCAGGTACAGCTCGCAAGCGCAGCCGGCATGACACAAACCTCTATATCCGACCTGGAGCGCGGCAAATCGCGCGCGACCAGCTTCGCCACCCAGATCGCCACCATCTGCGGCGTCAGCCCACGCTGGCTCGCGGAAGGCCGTGGAGAGATGCTGGAAGGCCGGATGAATCGACAACCTGGCAATGCCGACTGGTTCGGCGGCGTGGAGCCCTGGGACGACGACACGCCACTGGACGCCGACGAGATCGAGCTGCCCTTCTACAAGGAGGTGGAGCTGTCCGGCGGCAAGGGCAGCACGGTCGTGCTGCAGACCACCGGCCGCAAGCTGCGCTTCGGCAAATACTCGCTGCGCAAGAAGAACATCGATGCCGCCAGCGCAGCTTGCGTGACGGTGAACGGCAACAGCATGGAGCCCGTCCTGCCCGACGGCAGCACCGTGGGCGTCGACACCAGCTCACGTACCATCAAGGATGGCGACATGTACGCCTTCGACCATGACGGCCAGCTGCGCGTGAAGCTGCTCTACCGCCTGCCCGGGGGCGGCCTGCGCGTGCGCAGCTTCAACAGCGACGAACACCCCGACGAACGCTACGAGGCCAGCGAAGCCAACGAGCACATCAATATCATCGGCCGGGTGTTCTGGTACTCCGTCCTGCTCTGAGCCCACGCGCCTCACGCGAAGCCCGGCCCATTGCCGGGCTTTTTCATTACCGCCTCACCACCCTCCCCAACCACAGCTCGCCACGCAGCAGTGGCAGCGCAGAAGGGAGGCGAAGACATGATGGCTTGTGCGTGCAGCTTGAGGCTTGAAGCTTGCCGCTGCCGTATCACTTTTCAGACGCAAAGAAAAAGGGCCTGCATTGCTGCAGGCCCTTCTCTTGTATGGCGCACTCAGGAGGATTCGAACCTCCGACCGCCCGGTTCGTAGCCGGGTACTCTATCCAGCTGAGCTATGAGTGCGTTTCGGTGGTTTTAGACCAGATCACCACTGGTTACTGCCCGATGCGCCGACCTTGATCGCCGCATCCTGTATGGCGCACTCAGGAGGATTCGAACCTCCGACCGCCCGGTTCGTAGCCGGGTACTCTATCCAGCTGAGCTATGAGTGCGTGTAGGGCGCGCATTATAGAGAATCTCAAACCTTCGTCAACTGCTTTTTCGATAATTTTCAACAACTTACCGAACTAACCGCTGACATCTCTATAACGCTTAATAATGGCGGAGAAGGGGGGATTCGAACCCCCGACACCCTTTTGAGGTGTACTCCCTTAGCAGGGGAGCGCCTTCGGCCACTCGGCCACCTCTCCGCAACACGGGGCGCATGATATCCATGTTTTCCCCGTTTGCAAAGCAAAAAATGCAGAAAAATTAGTGGCTTGGTTCCTGGTCTTTCTCTTTCTGTATGCGCTGGTAAATCTCTTCACGGTGCACGGCTACCTCCTTCGGGGCGTTGACGCCGATGCGCACCTGATTACCTTTCACGCCTAACACGGTGACAGTGACGTCGTCACCCACCATCAGGGTCTCTCCGACCCGGCGAGTCAGAATCAGCATTCCTTTCTCCTCACGGATTTAATGTTCAGGGACAAAACAGTCTGCAAAAAAGAAATGGTATCGACCCCATGCGTTATCAAGGGGCCTCCACCCAAGTATTGACCAGCACTGGCAAAAGGAAAGTTCCAACAGTGCCGACCAAAAACGACAAAAGGCGCGGGGTGAGCCGCGCCTTTCGTTATATGCCTCACTCGCCCTGTCGGGCGGGTGCGTCGAGCTCGAAGGCGGTATGGAGGGCACGCACGGCCAGCTCGAGGTACTTCTCCTCGATCACCACGGACACCTTAATCTCGGAGGTGGAGATCATCTGGATATTGATGGTTTCCTTGGCCAGGGCCTCGAACATGCGGCTGGCGACGCCCGCGTGGGAGCGCATGCCGACACCGACGATGGAGACCTTGGCGATCTTGGTGTCGCCGCTGACTTCACGGGCGCCGATCTCGCGAGCGGTCTGCTCCAGCACCTGCAGCGCGTTCTGGTAGTCGTTGCGGTGCACGGTGAAGGTGAAGTCGGTGGTGTTATCGTGCGCGACGTTCTGCACGATCATGTCCACTTCGATATTGGCGGCGCTGATCGGCCCGAGGATCTTGAAGGCAACGCCGGGAGTATCCGGTACGCCACGGATGGTCAGCTTGGCTTCGTCGCGATTGAAGGCGATGCCGGAGATGATCGGCTGTTCCATGGATTCCTCTTCATCAAGGGTAATGAGGGTGCCCGGACCCTCCTGGAAGCTGTGCAGCACGCGCAGCGGGACGTTGTACTTGCCGGCGAACTCCACCGAGCGGATCTGCAGCACCTTGGAGCCGAGGCTGGCCATTTCCAGCATCTCCTCGAAGGTGATCTTGTCCAGGCGCTTGGCCTGGGGCACGACGCGCGGATCGGTGGTGTAGACGCCATCTACATCGGTATAGATCTGGCACTCATCGGCCTTCAGCGCCGCCGCCAGGGCCACGCCGGTGGTGTCGGAGCCGCCACGGCCGAGGGTGGTGATGTTGCCGTGCTCGTCCACGCCCTGGAAGCCGGCGACCACCACCACGCGACCCGCCTTGAGGTCGCTGCGGATCTTCTGGTCGTCGATCTGCAGGATGCGCGCCTTGTTGTGCGCGCTGTCGGTGAGGATGCGCACCTGGTTGCCGGTATAGGAAACCGCCGGCACGCCGCGCTTGATCAGCGCCATGGCCAGCAGGGCGATGGTCACCTGCTCGCCGGTGGAAACCATCACGTCCAGCTCGCGCGGCACCGGCTTATCGCTGATCTGCTTGGCCAGGTCGATGAGACGGTTGGTTTCGCCGCTCATGGCGGAAACCACCACCACGATGTCGTCGCCGCCTTCGCGGAATTTCTTGACCTTCTCGGCCACCTGCTCGATGCGCTCGACGGTGCCGACCGAGGTCCCCCCAAACTTCTGTACGATCAAAGCCATTTCAAAAGCCGCCTAATCCCGTGAAGGGCGCCCATTAAACAATCAACGCAGAACACTGCCAAGGCCCGCCGGGCGTGGGGCGGGCCGTTGGCGGCGGGGTCTTACAGACCCTGCTCGACGAACGGTACGGCCAGGGCCAGGGCCTGCTCCAGGGCCACGGCGTCGGTACCGCCGCCACGGGCCATGTCAGGACGACCACCGCCCTTGCCGCCGACCGCAGCCGCGGCCTGCTTCATCAGATCGCCGGCCTTGAGTTGGCCGGTCAGGTCCTGGGTGACACCGGCGACCAGTGTCACCTTGCCCTCCAGCGCGCCGCCGAGCAGGATCACTGCGCGGCCGAGCTTGTTCTTCAGTTGGTCGACCAGCGCCAGCAGCGCATCGCCGTCCAGGTCCAGGCGCGCGGCCAGGACCTTCACACCCTTGACGTCGACGGCAGAAGCCGCGAGGTCGTTGCCGGCAGCACTTGCCGCCTTGGCCTTGAGCTGGTCCAGCTCCTTCTCCAGCTGGCGGTTGCGCTCCAGCAGAGCGGAGAGCTTGTCCAGCAGGTTGTCGCGGCTGCCCTTGACCAGGCCGGCCGCTTCCTTGAGCTGTTCCTCGGCGCCGTTCAGGTAGGCCAGCGCCGCTGCGCCGGTCACCGCCTCGATGCGACGCACGCCGGCGGCCACGCCGCCTTCGCTGGTGATCTTGAACAGGCCGATGTCGCCGGTGCGGGACACGTGGGTACCACCGCAGAGCTCGACGGAGAAGCCATCGCCCATGCTCAGCACACGCACCTGGTCACCGTACTTCTCGCCGAACAGCGCCATGGCGCCCTTGGCCTTGGCGGTCTCGATATCGGTTTCCTCGGTATCGACCGCGCTGTTCTTGCGGATCTCGGCGTTGACGATGTCTTCCAGCGCCTTCAGTTGCTCAGGCTTGATCGCCTCGAAGTGGCTGAAGTCGAAACGCAGGCGCTGGCTGTCCACCAGGGAGCCCTTCTGTTGTACGTGCTCGCCCAGAACCTGGCGCAGCGCAGCGTGCAGCAGGTGGGTGGCCGAGTGGTTGAGCGCGGTGGCCTGGCGTACGTCACCTGCCACTTCCGCCTTGACCGAAGCACCGGTGCTCAGGCTGCCCTGGGCGACCACGCCATGGTGCAGGAAGGCACCGCCGGCCTTGGTGGTGTCGCGCACGTCGAAACGCACCCCGGCGCCTTCCAGGTAACCGCAGTCACCCACCTGGCCGCCGGATTCGGCGTAGAACGGGGTCTGGTCGAGGACGACGACGCCCTCCTCGCCTTCCTTGAGGCTGTCGACCGCCTGGCCGTCCTTGAACAGCGCGACGATCTGGCCGGCACCGGAGTGGCCCTGGTAGCCGAGGAAGCGGGTCTCACCGTCGACCTTGACCAGGCTGTTGTAATCCATGCCGAAAGAACTGGACTCTCGGGCGCGCTGGCGCTGGGCCTCCATCTCGCGCTCGAAGCCCTCCTCGTCGATGGTCAGCTCGCGCTCACGGGCGATATCGGCGGTGAGGTCTGCAGGGAAGCCGTAGGTGTCGTACAGCTTGAACACCACGTTGCCCGGGATGACGCTGCCGGAAAGGCCGGCCAGGTCCTGCTCGAGGATCTTCAGGCCGTTCTCCAGGGTCTTGGCGAACTGCTCTTCCTCGGTCTTCAGCACGCGCTCGATGTGTGCCTGCTGCTGCTTGAGCTCGGGGAAGGCGTCGCCCATCTCGCCGACCAGCGCGGCGACGATCTGGTGGAAGAAGGTGCCCTTGGCACCCAGCTTGTTGCCGTGGCGGCAGGCGCGGCGAATGATGCGGCGCAGCACGTAGCCACGGCCTTCGTTGGACGGCAGCACGCCGTCGGCGATCAGGAAGGAGCAGGAGCGGATGTGGTCGGCGACCACCTTCAGCGACGCCTGGCCTTCGTTGGCACAACCGATGGCCTTGGCCGCGGCGTTCAGCAGGCTCTGGAACAGGTCGATCTCGTAGTTCGAGTTCACGTGCTGCAGCACGGCGCTGACGCGCTCCAGGCCCATGCCGGTGTCCACGCTCGGTGCCGGCAGCGGGTGCATCACGCCGTCCGCCGTGCGGTTGAACTGCATGAAGACGTTGTTCCAGATCTCGATGTAGCGGTCGCCGTCCTCTTCCGGGGATCCGGGCGGGCCGCCCCAGATGTCCGGGCCGTGGTCGTAGAAGATCTCGGTGCAAGGGCCGCACGGGCCGGTGTCGCCCATCGCCCAGAAGTTGTCGGAGGCGTAAGGCGCGCCCTTGTTGTCGCCGATGCGGACCATGCGCTCGGCGGGGATGCCGACTTCCTTGGTCCAGATGTCGTAGGCCTCGTCATCGCTGGCGTAGACCGTGACCCAGAGCTTCTCCTTGGGCAGGTTCAGCCATTTTTCCGAGGTGAGGAATTCCCAGGCGTAGGTGATGGCGTCACGCTTGAAATAGTCGCCGAAGCTGAAGTTGCCCAGCATCTCGAAGAAGGTGTGGTGGCGCGCGGTGTAGCCGACATTGTCCAGGTCGTTGTGCTTGCCGCCGGCGCGTACGCACTTCTGGCTGGTGGTGGCACGGGTGTAGGCGCGCTTTTCCAGGCCGAGGAAACAGTCCTTGAACTGGTTCATCCCGGCGTTGGTGAACAGCAGGGTCGGGTCGTTGCCCGGGATCAGGGAGCTGGAGGCCACACGGGTGTGCCCCTTCTCTTCGAAGAAGCTCAGGAAGGCTTCACGGATTTGAGCGCTTTTCATAGGTTCTTCCACGGAAACTGCGGCCACGAATCGCCGGCAAAGGGCCGCATTATATAGGCCCTGTGCCTGCGGGATAGTGCCTTTATGCGATAGAAAGCGACTATCGAACGCTATCGGGTGATCAGCTGCGACGAAACTCGGCGAACGCCTCGATCACTCGCTCGATGCCGGCGGCGTCGACGTCCAGGTGGGTGACCATGCGCAGGCGCGGCGCCGCACTCAGGACGATCCCCCGCTCGGCCATGAACGCCTTGAGCGCCGGCGCCTGCGAGCCCAGATCAACATAGACCATGTTGCTCTGCACCGGCTCCACGCCATAGCCCAGTTCGGCCAGCCCGGCACCCAGGCGCGCGGCGTTGGCATGGTCGTCCGCCAGGCGCTGCACCTGGTGATCCAGGGCGTACAACCCAGCGGCCGCCAGCAGGCCGGCCTGGCGCATGCCGCCGCCGACCATCTTGCGCAAGCGCCGGGCCTTGGCGATCAGCGCCGCGCTGCCGCACAGCACCGAGCCCACCGGGGCGCCCAGGCCCTTGGACAGGCACACCGAAACCGAATCGAAGTGACGGGTGATCTCGCGGGCGTCCACGCCCTGCTTCACCGCCGCGTTGTACAGCCGCGCGCCGTCCAGGTGCAGCGCCAGGCCGCGACGGCGGGTCAGCTCGCGCGCCGCCGCCAGGTATTCCAGGGGCAGGACCTTGCCCTGCATGGTGTTCTCCAGCGCCAGCAGGCGGGTGCGGGCGAAGTGGAAATCGTCCTGCTTGATCGCCGCCTCGACCTTCGCCAGGTCGAGGGAGCCATCCGCTTCGCCATCGATGGGCTGCGGCTGGATCGAACCGAGCACCGCCGCACCACCGCCCTCGTACTTATAGGTGTGGGCCTGCTGGCCGACGATGTATTCGTCGCCGCGTTCGCAATGGGCCATCAGCCCCAGCAGGTTGCTCATGGTGCCGGTGGGCACGAACAGCGCGGCCTCGAAGCCCAGGCGCCCGGCGAGCGTGGTTTCCAGCAGGTTGACGGTGGGGTCTTCGCCATAGACGTCATCACCCAGCGGGGCCGCCTGCATGGCGTCGCGCATGCCGGGGGTGGGTTGGGTGACGGTATCGCTGCGCAGGTCTATGACGGCCATCTCGGGCTCCTTGGCTGGGTGAGGGAACGACCCTAAAGGAGCACGGCGAGGCGAGCAAGTGGGCAAATGTCGAAGCCCGGGAAGAGCCGGCGAAGAGGTAGCCCGGGCATCAGCCCGGGAAGGAGGCAGGCGCCCGTCAGTCGACTTCGGCGGGAACGATGAGGATGCCGGCGCGCAGGCCGTTCTTCACCTTCGGATTGGGGAAGATGATGCGCGCGCCCTCCTCCTCGATCACCCAGCGGGTGCCGGCGATGTCGTCGGCCAGCAGGTAGCCGATGGGCAGCTCGCTGAAGTTCTCGATGTCCGCCGGCAGGTGCAGCTGGAAGGCATCGCTGTGCTTGATCACCTCGCGGGACACGGAGAACAGCTGCAATGGACCGAGGTCCTCGCCCTCGTCTTCGGGTTCCGCGCCTTCCACCAGCAGGCGCAGACGCGCCTCCAGCAGCTCGAGGTTGACCTGGCAGTTCTGGCCGAACGGGCGCGCCTTGCCCAGCTCCAGGGTGAAGGCCTCGGCGTCCAGGCTGGCATAGGTGTAGGAGCTGAAGGTGATGCCGGTCTTGTTCTGCAGCAGCACCGCCTCGATGCCGGCGGCCCCCAGGCGCGCCAGCTCGCGGCGGGAGTGCTCGCGCCCTTCCTTGTAGGGGTAGAGGGCGAACTGCTCGATCTTCGAGCCACGGATGGCGGTGTGCAGGTCGTAATGCAGGCGGGTACGGCCCGGCTTGATGAAGAACGCCGCGGCCAGGCGCTCCAGCTCGTTGGCACGCATCGCCTCGAAGCCGCTGGTCTGCTCGTGGCGGCCATTGAACAGGCGGTTGATGTCCTGTTCGACATAGCGTTCGCCGCGACGCATGGCCTCGGGGTTGCCGAGCAGGAAGAGAACGCGCGAGCGGGGCTTGAGCTCGCCCCGGGCGACACCCTGCAGCAGGCGGTCGAGCAGTTCGATCGGCGCCGTCTCGTTGCCGTGGATGCCGGCGGAGAGCAGCAGGTCCATGCCATTGTCGGCATGGACGGGCGGGGTGACTTCCAGGGCCCCCTCGCCCAGCCAGTGCAGGCGGGCGCCCTCGGCGGTCAGTTGAATCTTCTCGGTCGGCTCGCGGCCGGCCAGGGTCAGTTCAAGCAGTTTGCCAAGGGCCAACATCCGCGCGTCCTCAATGATCGTGGTTGCAGTCCGGGCCATGCACGTGGCCGTCCTCGTCGTCATCACCGGCGTCGGCCGGCTCCATCTCCAGCTGCAGGCTGACCAGGTTGGTCGCCAGCGGGCGCAGCAACAGGTTGGCGTACTCGGTATCGCCTTCCTCGACATCCACGCCGATCAGCAGCTGGCCGTTGCCGGCGGTCTGGATCCAGACCTCCTTGCCCTGCCACATCACCGCAAAGCGCGTGCAGGAGGTTTCGAGCTGGGTACCGTCGGTGTCTTCGAGGATGAGTTGCAGGGCGTCGGACATTTACTAGAGCTCCAAGTCGTAAGCGACAAGCGGCAAGTGTAGGCGGCGGCTTCTACTTGAAGCGTGTCGCTTGGCGCTTGCCGCTCAATTCAGTTGAAACGGATAAACGGCGCCCAGTTTAAGGATCTGCGTCAGCTCATCCAATGCCGTGCGGCATTCAGTGAGCAATTGTGGATCAGCCAGGTCGGTTTCGCTCAGGCGGTCGCGGTAGTGCTTCTCCACCCACCCGGTCAGGGTGTCGTAGAGCGAAGGGGTGAGGATCACGCCCTGGTTCACCGCCGCCAGCTCGTCGTCCTTCAGCGCCACGCGCAGGCGCAGGCACGCCGGGCCGCCGCCGTTCTGCATGCTCTGCTTGAGGTCGAAGACCTTCACCTCGCGGATCGGGCCGTCCTCGGCGGTCAGGGTCTGCAGGTAGCTCCACACCCGCGCGTTGTTGCGGCACTCCTCCGGGACGATCAGCAGCATGCTGCCATCGGCGCGGCTGAGCAGTTGGCTGTTGAACAGGTAGGAACGCACGGCGTCCTCCACCGTCACCGCCACACGCGGTACGCACACGGCCTGGAAACGGCCACCGACGCGGCCCAGCTTGTCGTGCAACTCGGCCAGCACCTTGTCGGTGTCGAGGAAGGCGTCCTCGTGGTGGAACAGCACCTCGCCGTTGCCCACCGCGATCACGTCGTTGTGGAACACGCCCTGGTCGATCACCGCCGGGTTCTGCTGGGCGTAGACCACACCGGCCTCGCTCAGCCCGTGCAGGCGCGCGACGGCCTGGCTGGCCTCCAGGGTCTGCCGCGCCGGGTAGCGCGAGGGCGCCGGGAAGCGGCTGTCGAAGGCGCTGCGGCCGAACACGAAGAACTCCACGCCGGCCTCGCCGTAGCCCTTGCAGAAACGGGTGTGGTTGGCCGCGCCTTCGTCACCGAACTGCGCCACCGCCGGCAGCGCCGCGTGGTGGGCGAAGTGGCGCTCGTCGGCGAACATCGCCCCCAGCACGCGGCTGGTGGTGGGGTGCTCGATGCTGCGGTGGAACTTGCAGTTGAGGTTGGCAGCGGTGAAGTGCACGCGGCCATCGGCAGTGTCGGCGCTGGGGCTGACGGTGCAGGCGTTGGCGGTCCACATGCTCGATGCCGAACTGCAGGCGGCCAGCAGCGGCATGGCGTCACGGGCGGCCTTCTCGATCACCTGGGCGTCGCTCCCGGCGAAACCGAGGCTGCGCAGCGCGGCGACGTTGGGGCGCTCCTGCGGGGCGAGCACGCCCTGCTTGAAGCCCATCTCCATCAGCGCCTTCATCTTCGCCAGCCCCTGCAGGGCGGCCTCCTTCGGGCTGGAGACGGCCTGGCTGTTGCTCTGCGACGCCACGTTGCCGTACGACAGGCCGCCGTAGTTGTGGGTCGGGCCGACCAGACCGTCGAAGTTCACTTCATGGGCGCTCATAGGCTGACTCCAGGCGTCAGGGTTGCAGGCAGGGCAAGGGTTTCGCTTTCCAGCGAGGCGACCGGGTAGGCGCAGTAGTCAGCGGCGTAGTAGGCGCTGGCGCGGTGGTTGCCCGATGCGCCGATGCCCCCGAAGGGCGCGCTGCTCGCGGCCCCGGTCAGTTGTTTGTTCCAGTTGACGATGCCGGCGCGGCTCTCGATGAAGAAGCGCTGGTACAGCTCGCGGGAATCCGAGAGCAGGCCGGCGGCCAGCCCGTACTGGGTGGCGTTGGCCTCGGCCATGGCGGCGTCGAAATCGGCGTAGCGGATCACCTGCAGCAGCGGACCGAAGAACTCCTCGTCCGGGCGCTCGGCCACAGCGGTGACGTCGAGGATGCCGGGGGTCAGCAGCGCGGCGGTCTCCAGCGGCTGGGACATGGCCAGCAGCGGCGTGGCGCCCTGGGCGATCAGGTGCTCCTGGGCCTTGAGCAGGTGGCGCGCGGCGTCCAGGGAGATCACCGAGCCCATGAAGGGTGCCGGCTGGGCGTCGAAGGCGCCGACCTGGATGCTCGCCGCCACCGCCACCAGGCGCGCCAGCAGCGCGTCGCCCCAGGCGCCGACCGGCACCAGCAGGCGGCGGGCGCAGGTGCAGCGCTGGCCGGCGGAGATGAAGGCGGACTGGATGATGGTGTAGACGGCGGCATCCACATCGGCCACCTCGTCCACCACCAGCGGGTTGTTGCCGCCCATCTCCAGCGCCAGGATCTTGTCCGGGCGGCCGGCGAACTGCTGATGCAGCAGGTTGCCGGTGCGGCTGGAGCCGGTGAAGAACAGGCCGTCGATGCCGGCACTCGCGGCCAGGGCGATGCCGGTCTCGCGGCCGCCCTGCACCAGGCTGAGCACGCCGGCGGGCAGGCCCGCCTCGATCCAGCACTTGACCGTCAGCTCGGCCACCTTGGGGGTCAGCTCGCTGGGCTTGAACACCACCGCGTTGCCGGCCAGCAGCGCGGGCACGATGTGGCCGTTGGGCAGGTGGCCGGGGAAGTTGTAGGGGCCGAACACGGCGACCACGCCGTGGGGCTTGTGGCGCAGCACGGCCGTGGCGTCGGCCAGCGGGCCGCTCTTCTCGCCGGTGCGTTCGCGGTAGCTCTGGATGGAGATGGCGACCTTGTTGACCATGGTGGTCACCTCGGTGGCCGACTCCCACAAGGGCTTGCCGGTCTCCTCGCCGATGCAGCGGGCCAGTTCGTCGGCGCGGGTCTTGAGGGTGGCGGCGAAGCGCTCGAGAACGGCGATGCGTGCCTCCAGGCTCAGTCGGGCCCAGGCCGGGAAGGCGGCGCGGGCGGCGGCCACGGCGGCCTCGACCTGCTCGGCGCTGGCGCCCTGGCCGCTCCATACGGACTCCTGGGTGACGGGGTTCAGCGAGTCGAAGGCCTCGCCCTGCCCGGCCTGCCAGGCGCCTGCGATGTAATGGGTGCTCATTTGACGGACTCCTTGGCCGACAGCGGCACGGCGCGGACCGAAGCGCCAGCCGAGAGTTTCAGGCGCTTGGCGGTGTCGGCATCGACCACCAGGGTGCCGGCGGCCAGGCGGGCCGGGGCGGCGGTGATGCGGCAATCCTCGCGCTTGCGGTTGTGGATCAGGTACGGCGTGGCATCGTCGCCCGGCGTGCCCACGGCCAGCACCAGCGCCTGGCTGTCCTGCACGGCGCGGATCTTCGCGGTCTGGCATTCGATGGCCGGGCCGGCGTCGAAGATGTCGACATAGCCCTGGAAGCTGAAGCCCTCGCCCTTGAGCATGGCCAGCGCCGGCTCGGTGTCGGCGTGCACGCGGCCGATGACATCGCGCGCCGCCTCGGAGAGGAAGCAGGTGTAGAGCGGGAACTTGGGCATCAGCTCGGCGATGAAGGCCTTGTTGCCGACGCCGGTGAGGTAGTCCGCGCGGGAGAATTCCATCTTGAAGAAATGCCGGCCCAGGCTCTCCCAGAACGGCGAGACGCCGTGCTCGTCGGACATGCCGCGCATCTCGGCGATCACCTTGTCGCCGAACAGTTCGGGGAACTCGGCGATGAACAGGAAGCGCGCCTTGGACAGCAGGCGACCGTTGAGGCCGGTGCGGTAGCCGGCGTGCAGGAACAGCGAGCACAGCTCGGAGTTGCCGGTCAGGTCGTTGGCCAGGAACAGCGTGGGGATCTGCCGGTGGATGTTCAGCTCCTGCGAGGCGCTGACGGTGAGCCCGACGCGGTAGTTGTACCAGGGCTCGCGCAGGCCGACGGCGCCGGCCACGGCGGAGATGCCCACCACCTTGCCGTCGTCGTCCTCGAGCACGAACAGGTAGTCCGCATCGCCCCGTTCGGCTTGGCCGGTGAAGGCCTTCTCCGCCCAGCCCACGCGATGCGCCAGGCGCTCCTCATTGGCCGGGAGGGTGGTGAGGCCGGCACCGGTACTGCGCGCCAGGTCGATCAGGGCAGGCAGGTCGGCGCTGCGTACGGGACGAACGATCATAGTGACTCCGTTAGAGCTGCAAGCTTCGAGCGGCAAGCTGCAAACCGGGCGGCAGGGCCCCCGCTTGGCGCTTGGGTTTAAATCGCTACCAGGCGCACGCTGGCGCCTTCACCCACACCGAGGGCTTCGGCGATCTCCAGGCTGAGTTCCACCGGCTTGCCGGGCACCCAGTCGAGGTCGGCCACCAGGGCGCGGAAGTCCTGCAGCAGGCCGTTGCTCACCAGGTACTGGCGGCCCCCCTTCTGCTGCTCGCCGATGCGCACCGGCACGACGCGGCTCTGGGCGATGGAGCGGATGCCGGAGGTGCGCGCGTGCAGGGTCGGGCCGCCATCGAAGATGTCGATGTAGTTGTCGGTCTCGAAGCCTTCGCGCATCAGGATGTCGAAGGTGATCTGCGCGCGCGGGTGCACCTGGCCCATGGATTCCTGGGCCTCGTCGGGCAGCAGCGGCACGTAGATGGGATAGTTGGGCATCAGCTCGGCGAGGAAGGTGCGGCTCTTCAGGCCGGACAGGCGCTCCGCCTCGATGTAGTTCAGGTCGAAGAAATTACGGCCCACGGCGTTCCAGAACGGCGACTCGCCCTCGTCGTCGCTGTAGCCGACGATCTCCACCACCACCGCATCGGCGAAGCGCTCCGGGTGGCTGGCCATGAACATCAGGCGCGCCCGGGAGTTGAGCTCCGCGCTGGCGGTGCCCACCAACTCGCGCTGCACGTAGAAGCTGGTCAGCAGGCTGTTGCCGGTGAGGTCGTGGCACAGCGAGAGGACATGGATCTTGTTGTGGATCTTCAACTCGCGCGAGGCGTGGACGAAGGTCTCGTTGCGGAAGCTGTAGAAGGGCTCGGAGAAGCCCGCCGAGGCGACGATGGCCGAGCACCCGACCAGGCGACCGGTCTCGGTGTCCTCGAGGACGAAGAAATAGCTCTCCTCGCCGTTGAAGCTGACTTCGGCGGCGAACGAGGCTTCCGAGGCGGCGATCTTCTCGCCAAGGCGCTCGGCGTCGTCCGGCAGCGAAGTGACACCAACGGGGCTGTCCGCAGCCAGGCGCTGAACATCGGCAAGGTCGGCCATTTGCGCGGGGCGCATCACCAGCATGGTGTCACTCCTTCAATAAAGGCTCCGGACAACCCATGCACGGTCGGCCGGAGAAAACGGCGGCCAACGGCCGCCGATCACGCATGAAAACGCTCATCCCTGGAATCGGAACCGCGGCACAGCCCTGTGCCGCGTTTCACCCGGCCTCAGGCCTGGGTCAGCTTGGCCACGGCGCGCTCGAAGCGGTCCAGGCCCTCGTCGATGTCGGCATCCGGGATCACCAGGCTGGGCGCGAAGCGCACCACGTCCGGGCCGGCCTGCAGCACCATCACCGCTTCCTTCTCGGCGGCGTTGAGCACGTCCTTGGCCTTGCCCTTCCAGGCATCGGACAGGGCGGCGCCGATCAGCAGGCCGAGGCCACGCACTTCGGTGAAGATGCCGTACTTCTCGCCGATCGCCTGCAGGCGGGTCTTGAAGCGGTCGTGCTTGGCGTTGATGCCGCTGAGCACGTCCGGGGTGTTGACCACGTCCAGCACGGCTTCCGCCACGGCGCTGGCCAGCGGGTTGCCGCCGTAGGTGGTGCCGTGGGTGCCCACCACCAGGTGCTTGGCGATCTCGGTGGTGGTCAGCATGGCGCCGATGGGGAAACCGCCACCCAGGCTCTTGGCGCTGGAGAGGATGTCCGGGGTGACGCCATAGTTCTGGTAGGCGAACAGCTTGCCGCTGCGGCCCATGCCGCTCTGCACTTCGTCGAACACCAGCAGCGCGTTGTGCTCGTCGCACAGCTTGCGCGCGCCTTCCAGGTAGGCCTGGGTGGCCGGCAGCACGCCGCCCTCGCCCTGCACGGGCTCGAGCACCACGGCGCAGGTCTTGTCGGAGATGGCCGCCTTCAGCGCGTCCAGGTCATTGAAGGGCACATGGGTGATGCCCTCCACCTTGGGGCCGAAGCCGTCGGAATACTTGGGCTGGCCACCGACGGTCACGGTGAACAGGGTGCGGCCATGGAAGCTGTTGGTGGCCGAGATGATCTCGTGCTTCTGCGGGCCGTAGACGTCATGGGCGTAGCGGCGGGCCAGCTTGAACGCGGCCTCGTTGGCCTCGGCGCCGGAGTTGGCGAGGAACACGCGCTCGGCGAAGGTGGCGGCCACCAGCTTCTTGGCCAGGCGCAGGGCCGGCTCGTTGGTGAAGACGTTGGAGACGTGCCAGATCTTGTTGGCCTGGTCGGTCAGTGCCTTGACCAGCGCCGGGTGAGCATGGCCGAGGGAGTTCACGGCGATACCGCCGGCGAAATCGATCAGTTCGCGGCCACTCTGGTCCCAGACTCGCGAACCCTCACCGCGTACCGGAATGAAGGCGGCGGGGGCGTAGTTGGGAACCATCACCTGATCGAAATCGGCGCGCTCGACCTGCGCATGCTCAACGGACATCAGTTTCTCCTGCCATGGACGGCTAGTGATGAAAGGATTGTAGGGACAGATTCGGGGTTGGCATTGCCGCCAAGCGACAACTTCTTACAGCGCCAACCCGCGAAAATCCGAGGCTTTCGGAAATGCGACAGAAAGCTTCGGGAAGGCGCAGTTTAAACGCGGATCGCCACGGGACGCACGAGGCGCAGCGCATCGGTCAGTGGATGACCGGCGAGGCCTGGATGGCGACGCGAATGGCGATCGGCAACGGCCGGAACCGGGCGGTTCCGGCTTCCTTGCAGGGGCTGCCTGCGCAGCTCCCTGTCGCAGCGCCCGAGCGGGCTCCGCGACAGGCCCCCGCCTCGCTAAAGCGGCATCCGGTACTCGATCACGCCCGGCCGCTCGGCGATCCAGTCATACAGCCGCTGGGCGGTCCTGTTGGTTTCCTGGGTGTGCCAGTAGAGCCTGTCGCACTGTTTTTCCCGGGCCTGCCCCTGCACGTACTCGATGAGCGCCTTGCCGATCTTCTGGCCACGCACGCTGGGCGATACGTAGAGGTCCTCCAGGTAGCAGAAGTCGTTCAAGGCCCAGGTCGAGCGGTGGAAGACGAAATGGACGAAGCCATAAATGCGCTCACCGTCCGTGGCGACGGCGCAATGGACCGGCTCGCCGCCATCGAAGAACCGCGCCCAGGTCGCCCGGGTGGTCTCCGCACTCAGGTCCACGGCGTAGAACTCCTGGTACTTGCCCCAGTACTCGGCCCATTTATCGAAGTCCTCCGCCACCACGGGGCGCACCGATATGAGTTGCTGCACAGCTGTCATGGAAATGCTCCTGTCTCGCATCCGGCGGGCCTCTCCCCCGGAACTGCCGGTCAAGCACCGGGCCTTCGCTCTCTGCGCCGGCCTTGCCAGGCTTGACCAGGACGGTTTTATAGCGCCCCATTGGCCGGATTATCCCCACCAATAAGCGCATCAAGAGCAGACCAATTGTTCAAGAACGCCCTGCTGGAATCGGTCAAGGCCCGGCTGGCCCATCCGGAACTCCGCCCCCTGCCGCTGCACGCGCGGATCCAGCGCACCCTCCGCCAACTGATCCTGGACGGCGCCCTGGCGACGGGCACGCCGCTGCCCGCCTCCCGCCTGCTGGCCACCTCCCTCGGCGTTTCCCGCGACACGATCGAGGCCGCCTACGGCCAGCTGCATGCCGAAGGCTTCATCGAGCGCCGCGTCGGCAGTGGCAGTTTCGTCGCCGAGGCCACCCGCCTGTCACCCGGCAGGCCCGCCCGCCGTACACGCAAGGCGGTCGCGAACGGAGTCGGCCTGAGCAAGCGTGGGGAGACCATGCTGCGCCAGGGCGGCGTGCGCGAGCACCTCGCACCCCGCCCCTTCGCCCATGGCGTGCCCGAAACGCGCACCTTTCCGCTGCAAACCTGGGAGCGCCTGCAACGCCAGACGCTCAAGGAATACGGCGCGAAGGCCTTGCTGCATGGCGACCCCCAGGGCCTGGAACCGCTGCGCCGCGCCATCGCCGACTACGTCAACCTGGAACGCGGCGCCCGCACCACCGCGGATCAGGTGCTGGTGCTCACCAGCTCGCAGCAGGCGCTGGGGCTGTGCGCCAACGTGCTGCTGGATGCGGGCGAGCGGATCTTCGTCGAAGACCCGGTGTACTACGGTGCGCGCAAGGCCTTCGAGGCGGCGGGCCTGGTTTGCCAGGCCATCCCGGTCGACACGGACGGCCTGCAGGTCGACCAGCTCCTGGCCCATCCGCACCCCGCCAGGGCCGTGTACCTGACGCCGTCCCACCAGTTTCCGTCCGGCGCGACGCTTTCCCTGGAACGACGCCTGGCGCTGATCGAATGGGCCCAGCGGGAGCAGGCCTGGATCATCGAGGACGACTACGACAGCGAGTTCCACTACGCGGGCCGCCCCACCGCCTGCGTCCAGGGCCTGGACGCGCACGAGCGGACGCTCTACATCGGCACCTTCACCAAGTCGCTGTTCCCGGGGCTGCGCATCGGCTACCTGGTGCTGCCGCCGGCACTGGTGGAGCCCATGACCATCGCCCGCTCCCTGCAGGACGGCCATACCGCCTCCATCGCCCAGCTGACCCTGGCGCGCTTCATCAGCGGCGGGCACTTCGGCGCGTACGTCCGCGCCATGCGCACCCTCTATGCCGAACGCCTGGCGCTCCTCGCGGAGCTGCTGGAGACGAGGCTGGGCACGGTGATCGAACCCCGCGTTCCAGCCGGCGGACTGCAGATGCCCTGCCTGCTGACCGGAGACCTGCCTGAAAGCAACGCCGTCGCCGCCGCGCGCAATGCGGGCATCGAGCTGCTCGGGCTGAGCGGGCTGTATGTCGAGCGCCCTGCGCAACCGGGCTTTCTCATGGGCTTCGCCGCCTACACCCCCGAAGAGCTCACGCGCGCGGTCGCCACGCTGGAACGCTGCCTGGACGCGGCCAGCAGGAGACGGGCTCCGTAGGTTGGCGCCAAGCGCAGCGCGGCCCAGCGGGCGGTGTATGGACGTAAATCCACGCTCATAGAACGGAGACTTGCTTTGGTCCCCATAAGGGGTGCGCAGGCAGACTTCGGAGCTTGGACGTAGGGTGTGCCGCGCGCACCTGGGGAGCCTGCCGGAAACACCGTGCGGCGGTGCGCACGGCACACCCTACGGCACGAGTTCATCCTGCTGAGCGCTCAATTCAAACCTTCACAGGCAGCGCCGATGACTCATGACCACGCCCTGAGGACGTAACTTCTCAGGTTCAAGTGAAGGAAAGGGACAGGCCAGACACCGGGCAGGCTCGACGCCCACCCGGCGCGGGCGGTCAACCGCGCTCGGCGAGTGCCGGCTGGTTGTCGAAGGGGCCGCCGCTGCGCCGCTGGTTGCGGTCTTCGCGGGGGGTAACGCCGAAGAAGTTGCGGTAGGCGCTGGAGAAGTGCGGGCCGGAGGAGAAGCCGCAGGACAGGCCGATCTGGATGATCGACTTGCTGGTCTGCATCAGCATCTGCCGGGCCTTGTTCAGGCGCAGTTCCAGGTAGTACTGGCTGGGCACGCGGTTGAGGTACTGCTTGAAGATGCGCTCCAGCTGGCGACGCGACACGCACACGTGCTGGGCGATCTCGTCGGTGGTCAGCGGCTCCTCGATGTTGGCCTCCATCAGCAGCACCGCCTGGGTGAGCTTCGGGTGGCTGGAGCCGAGGCGGTTCTGCAGCGGAATGCGCTGGCGCTCGCCGCCCTCGCGGATGCGCTCCACCACCAGCTCCTCGGAAACCGCGCCCGCCAGCTCGGCGCCGTGGTCGCGGGCCAGCACCGCCAGCAGCAGGTCGAGGACCGAAAGACCGCCACAGGCGCTGAGGCGATCACGGTCCCAGTCGAACAGGTGGCTGGTGGCGATGACCTTGGGGAAGCGCTCGGTGAAGTCGTCCTGCCAGCGCCAGTGCACCGCCGCGCGGTAACCGTCGAGCAGGCCGAGCTGGGCCAGCGGGTAGACCCCCGCCGACAGGCCGCCGATCACGCAGCCGGCACGCACCAGTTGCTTGATCGCCGCCGACAGCGCGGCGGACATCGGCGCGGGCGGCTCGTCAGCCAGCAGGAACAGGCGGGTGAGCCCTTCGAGCCGGCCGGTCCAGGCCTCGCCGGGCAGGCGCCAGGCCCCCTCGGAGGGCGCCTCGGCCTGGAGGAAGTGCAGCTCGTAGACCACTTCGGGGTGCAGCCGCTGGGCGACACGAAGTGCTTCCTCGGCCAGCGCCAGGGTCATGGCCTTGGTGCCGGGCCAGAGGAGAAAACCGATTCGATGGGCAGTCATGGCAGGCAGCTTAGCCGCAGTTGGCATTAATTACTTCAGGCTCCCCGAGAGGAACTGCTTGAGGCGCTCGGATTGCGGATTGGCCAACACTTCGCGCGGGCAACCGGTCTCCTCGACCACACCCTTGTGCAGGAAGATCAGCTGGTTGGAGACCTCGCGGGCGAAGCCCATCTCGTGGGTCACCACCACCATGGTGCGGCCTTCGGTGGCCAGGTCCTTCATCACCTTGAGCACCTCGCCCACCAGCTCGGGGTCGAGCGCGGAAGTGGGCTCGTCGAACAGCATCACCTCGGGTTCCACCGCCAGCGCACGGGCGATGGCCACGCGCTGCTGCTCGCCGCCGGACATGTGCGCCGGGTAGGCGTCCTTGCGGTGCGCCACGCCCACCTTGGCCAGGTAGTGCTCGGCCTTCTCGATGGCTTCCTTCTTCGGCACGCCGAGCACGTGCACGGGCGCCTCGATGACGTTCTCCAGGGCGCTCATGTGCGACCACAGGTTGAAGTGCTGGAACACCATCGCCAGGCGCGAGCGCATGCGCTGCAGCTGCTTGGGCTCGGCCGCCTTGAGGCCGCCATCGCGGTTGGCCACCAGCTTCAGCTCCTCGCCATTGAGCAGGATCTTGCCGCCATGGGGCTGCTCGAGCATGTTGATGCAGCGCAGGAAGGTGCTCTTGCCCGAGCCGCTCGAGCCGATGATGCTGATCACATCGCCCGCCTTGGCCGCCAGGGAAACGCCCTTGAGGACTTCATGGCTGCCATAGCGCTTGTGCAGGTCTTGGACTTCCAGTTTGTACATGGTCTCGGTCTCGATGCGAATGGATCAGTCGCTCAACAAGCGTCCCTGACGAATGGGTACATGGCCGGCCACCTTGGCCAGCCACAGTCCGGGCTGCGCGAAACGCAGGCGTTCGCGCACATACAGCACGCCGCGGGTGGAGGCACGCACCACGCTGTGGCGGTCGCTCAAGGGGTCGATCACCTCGAAAAGCGGATCACCCGCCTCGACCAGCGCGCCCACCGGCTGCAGGAAACTCACCACCCCGGCATGGGGGGCACAGGCGTATTCGGCGCCCTCGAAGGGCGTCACCTCGCAACTGGACGCAGGGGCCGGCGGCCAGTCGCCGCTGATCAGTCCCTGCCCGGCGAGGAAGGCGAGGATGGCCTCGCAACTGGCCTCGGCGCGCTCACGCCCGGTGTCGGCCATGCCGCCCAGCTCCACGGTCGCCGCCACACAGGCCAGCGCAATGGCGCAATCGGGGAAGCGACGCTGCAGGCGCAGCCAGGCCATGGAGCAGGCCTCGTCGAACGAGCTGCCGCCGGAATCCTCGGCCACCAGCATGGCGCCGGCACCCAGGCGCGCGGCCAGCGGGCGGAAGGCGTCCGCCTGCTGGGGAATCATGTAGAGGTGCACCACCGCATCGAAGTCGCAATGCAGGTCGAGCACCAGGTCGGCGTCGCAGGCGTGGCGCAGCAGCAGGCGCTGCAGGCCCTCGAGTTCGGAGGCGGCCGGCGCCAGGCCGTCCAGGGCGACCTGCATGGCGCTGCGGATCGAGCGCACGTTGGCCGCCACGTCACTGCCCAGGCGGCCCTCCAGCATCGGCGCCACAAGCTCGGCCAGGTCGGCGAAGCCACGGTTGAAGTTCCTGCCGCTGGCGAGCTCGAAACGCCCCAGGTGGTTGGCCTGGAGCATCTGCCCGAGGCCGATGGGGTTGGCCACCGGCACCAGCTCGATCACACCGGCCAGGCGCCCTTCGGCCTCCAGCTCGGCCAGGCGCTTCTTCAGCTCCACCGCCACGCGCATGCCCGGCAGCTCGTCGGCATGCAACGAGGCCTGGATATAGGCCTTGCGCTCGCCCGAGCCGAAACGGAAGACCGTCAGCTCGCGGCGGGTGCCGGGGATGCCCCAGGGCAGGAGGTGGTCGATGCGCTGCATGGGATCAGGCCTTGCGCGGGGCCAGGTAGGCCAGCCAGCGGCGCTCGGCCAGCTTGAACAGGCGCACCAGGATGAAGGTCAGGCACAGGTAGAACAGGCCGGCGGTGATGAACGCCTCGAACGGCAGGTAGTACTGCGAGTTCACGGTGCGCGCCGCGCCGGTGATGTCGATCAGGGTGACGATGGAGGCGAGGCTGGTGGTGTGCAGCATCATGATCACCTCGTTGCTGTACTGCGGCAGCGCACGGCGCAGGGCCGAGGGCAGCAGGATGCGACGGTACAGCTTGGCCCGCGACATGCCGATGGCCTTGGCCGCCTCGATCTCGCCGTGGGGCGTGGCGCGGATGCTGCCGGCGAGGATCTCGGCGGTGTAGGCGCTGGTGTTGATGGCAAACGCCAGGCAGGCGCAGAAGGTCGCGTTGGACAGGTAGGGCCACAGGGCGCTCTCGCGCACCCAGGCGAACTGCGCCAGCCCGTAGTAGATGAGGAACAGCTGCACCAGCATCGGGGTGCCGCGGATGACGTAGGTGTAGAGCCAGGCCGGGAAGTTGATCGCCGGCTGCTTGGAGACCCGCATCAGCGCCAGGGGCACGGCCGCCAGCAGGCCCAGGGCGAGGGAGATCGCCAGGAGCTTGAGGGTGACCAGCACACCACCGAAGTAGAGCGGCAGGTTTTCCAGGATGACGTTGTAGTCGAAGATCACGCGTGCGCCCTCTTGATCACAGCTCGGCGGCCTTGATGCCGGCGGAATAGCGTTTTTCCAGGAAGCGCAGGGCCAGCAGGGAAACGCTGGTCAGCACCAGGTAGAGCGCAGCCACGGCCAGGTAGAAGGTGAAGGGCTCGCGGGTCGCGTCCGCGGCGCTCTTGGCCTTGAACATCATGTCCTGCAGGCCGACCACCGAGACCAGCGCGGTGGCCTTGGTCAGTACCAGCCAGTTGTTGGTGAAGCCGGGGATGGCCAGGCGGATCATCTGCGGCACCAGCACGCGGAAGAACACCTGGCGACCGCTCATGCCGTAGGCGAAGCCGGCCTCGCCCTGGCCCTTGGGGATCGCCATGAAGGCGCCACGGAAGGTCTCGGACAGGTAGGCACCGAAGATGAAGCCCAGGGTGAAGACCCCGGACCAGAACGGGTCGAGGTCGATGTAGTCCTCGTAGCCGACCATGGGCGCGACCATGTTCACCACCTGCTGGCCGCCGTAGAAGATCAGCAGGATCAGCACCAGGTCGGGAATGCCGCGGATCACCGTGGCATAGGTCTCGCCCAGCAGCGCCAGCCAGCGCACCGGCGACAGGCGGAACGCCGCGCCGACCAGGCCCAGGACGATGGCCATGGACATGGACGACAGGGCCAGCAGAAGGGTGAGCCAGGCACCATCGAGAATGGTCGAGCCGTAGCCGTTGAGCATGTTCAGGTCCTCATGCAGCGCCCCGAATGGAACCGGACAGCACCGCTGCAACGAAAAAGTGGCACAACCTGCAGGTTAGCCGCGAACCATGGAGCCTGGCGTCGCGGCGCTGCGGCCGCTCGCTGGCGACCTCAACGTCCTGGTTGTGCCACTTCCGGGAATGGCCAGACAACCTATCGAAGCACCAAAAACGCAGGCGAGGCAGGCAGCGCGAGGCAAGAACAGGCGAAAGAGCGGCGTTTACGAGCTGTAAATGAGCATCTTGAGCCTGTCTTCAACGCTGCGCTGGCAACGCAGTCGGTTTTTGGCGGCTTGATCAGTTGCCGTACACGTCGAACTGGAAGTACTTGTCCTGCACTTCCTTGTACTTGCCGTTGGCGCGGATGGCGGTGATGGCAGCGGTGATCTTGTCGGCCAGGGCCTTGTCGCCCTTGCGCACGGCGATGCCGGCACCCTCACCGAAGTACTTCGGATCGGTGTAGTCCGGGCCCACCAGGGCGAAGCCCTTGCCAGCCTCGGTCTTGAGGAAACCGTCGTCGATGTTCACGGCATCGGCCAGGGTCGCGTCGAGGCGGCCGGAGGTCATGTCGAGGAACACTTCGTTCTGCGAGCTGTAGCGCACCACTTCGATACCGGCCGGTGCATACACCTCGGTGGCGAAGCGGTCGTAGGTGCTGGCGCGCTGCACACCGACCTTCTTGCCCTTCAGGTCCACCAGCGGATCGTTGATCACGGTGCCGGCCTTCATCGCCAGCTTGATCGGGGTCTGGTAGTACTTGCCGGTGAAGTCCACGGACTTCTTGCGCTCATCGGTGATGGTCATCGACGACAGGATGGCGTCGAACTTGCGCACCTTGAGGGCCGGGATCAGGCCGTCGAACTCCTGCTCGATCCACTTGCACTCGACCTTCATCTCGGCGCACAGGGCATTGCCGATGTCGTAGTCGAAGCCGGTGATCTTGCCGTCCGGAGTCTTGTAGGCGAAGGGCGGATAGGCCGCTTCGATACCGATGCGCAGGGGTTTGGCTTCATCGGCCACAGCAGCCAGCGGCGACAACAGGGAAAGCGCCATGGCGCCGAGAAGTGCGATCTTCTTCATCTTTTGACTCCTACGAATGGGTATGGCTTCTGCTGGCAGAGTGAGGATATGCCCAGGCCTTCTGATGAATTGTAGAAAGAGGCGCCGGGTTTACCTTGATCGATCTCAGGGAAAATGGCCGTGGCCGGGTGAGCGGCATTCTAGCGACAGCCCTAAAGTCGATATTTCTTCAATGCGACAACAAATTACAAAAGGCCAGGACGGCCCGGGGAGGAAGGTTGACAGCCCCTCATGAATATGCAGGGATCAGAAAGACAGTAAACCCATGGAAAAAGCAATTACCGCGCCACAAATCCGCCAACCCTTGCAGTACAAGGCTTACATCTTACTTCTAATTTTCTGACCAGCCATTTCCGCGCACCATTTCGAGGCGAAGTGTTTCCACCCGCCCCGTTTCGGCGCGGCGCGTAACAACCCCGGCGTTACCCTGACCGGTCGGTCCCGCCCCTTCCCGCACAAAGTCGTTTCGCCGATATAAATCAGTCGCTTGGCGTCGTCCCTGGCACGACCAAAAACCCGCGGCGCCCTCACCTGCCCTTCCAGGAACGAAAGCGCTCTGTCTGCGTGCAAGTTGCGCTCGACCTCCTGGAGGGGCATTTGACGGCTGCCCCAACGTTTCTCGCCCAGCGCATGACCACATGGTGCGCACGGGCTTTTCGTAGGGTGGTGTAGAGCGGAGCGAAACCCACGCGGTGGAGGAAGAAGAAGCCATACCCCCGAAAAATACCGCGCCAGAGCGCTTCCTAAAGAACCACAACAGCTCAGGCCGGCATCGCCAACGAAAACGCCCCGCCGCGGCTTGTGGCCGGGGCGGGGCGTGGGTGTTGCGCGCAGGCGCCGGGTCAGGCGGCCTGCATGGTGCGGTGGGTGTCGATGAGGTGCTGCACCACGCCAGGATCGGCCAGCGTGGAGATGTCGCCGAGGCTGTCGTACTCGGCCACGGCGATCTTGCGCAGGATGCGGCGCATGATCTTGCCCGAGCGGGTCTTGGGCAGGCCCGGTGCCCACTGGATGACGTCCGGCGTGGCGATGGGGCCGATCTCGCGGCGCACCCATTGCTTGAGCTCCTGGCGCAGCGCCTCGGAGGACTCCACGCCCGCATTGAGGGTGACGTAGACGTAGATGCCCTGCCCCTTGATGTCGTGGGGGACGCCGACCACGGCCGCCTCGGCGACTTTCGGGTGGGCGACCATCGCGCTCTCGATCTCGGCGGTGCCCATGCGGTGGCCGGAGACGTTGAGCACGTCGTCGACGCGACCGGTGATCCAGTAGTAGCCGTCCTCGTCGCGACGGGCACCGTCACCGGTGAAGTACATGCCCTTGAAGGTCTTGAAGTAGGTGTCGACGAAACGGTCGTGATCGCCGTACAGGGTACGGGCCTGTCCCGGCCAGGAGTCGATGATCACCAGGTTGCCTTCGGCGGCGCCCTCGATCAGGTTGCCCAGGTTGTCCACCAGGGCAGGCTGCACGCCGAAGAAGGGCCGCGCGGCGGAGCCCGGCTTGAGGGCGTGGGCACCCGGCAGCGGGGTCATCAGGCAGGCGCCGGTCTCGGTCTGCCACCAGGTGTCGACGATCGGGCAGCGGGACTGGCCGACGTTCTCGTAGTACCAGTGCCAGGCTTCCGGGTTGATCGGCTCGCCCACCGAACCCAGCAGGCGCAGGCTGGAGCCATCGGCACCGGCCACGGCGGCCTTGCCCTCGGCCATCATCGCGCGGATGGCGGTGGGGGCGGTGTAGAGGATGTTGACCTTGTGCTTGTCGATGATCTTGGCGACACGGCTGACGTCCGGATAGTTCGGCACGCCCTCGAACATCAGGGTGGTGGCGCCATTGGAGAGCGGCCCGTACACCAGGTAGGTGTGGCCGGTAACCCAGCCGATGTCGGCGGTGCACCAGAAGACTTCGCCCGGACGGTAGTCGAACACGCGCTCATGGGTCAGCGAGGCGTAGACCAGGTAGCCGCCGGTGGTGTGCAGCACGCCCTTGGGCTTACCGGTGGAGCCGGAGGTGTAGAGGATGAACAGCGGGTCCTCGGCGCCCATTTCCTTCGGCAGGCACTGGCTGGAGGCGACCTTCATCAGATCCTCGTACCAGACGTCGCGATGCGGGTTCCACTTGATGTCCGAACCGGTGCGCTTGACCACGATCAGCTTCTGCACGCTGCTGGTCTCGGGGTTGGTCAGGGCGTCGTCGACATTGGCTTTCAGCGGGGTCTTCTTGCCGCCGCGCAGGCCTTCGTCGGCGGTGATCACCACCTTGGACTTGCAGTCGATGATGCGACCGGCCAGGGCCTCGGGGGAGAAGCCGCCGAAGACCACGGAGTGGATGGCGCCGATACGGGTACAGGCCAGCATGGCCACCACCGCCTCGGGGATCATCGGCATGTAGAGGGTGACCACGTCACCGCGGTGCACATCCTGGCCGCGCAGGGCGTTGGCGAACTTGCACACTTCTTCGTGCAGCTCGCGGTAGGTGATGTTGCGGTGCTCGGACGGGTCGTCGCCTTCCCAGATGATCGCCAGCTGGTCGCCACGCTCGGCGAGGTGACGGTCCAGGCAGTTGGCGGACAGGTTGAGGGTGCCGTCGGCGAACCACTTGATGTCGACGTGGTGGTCGTCGAAGGAGGTCTGCTTGACCTTGGTGAACGGCTTGATCCAGTCGATGCGCTGAGCCTGCTCGCGCCAGAAGCCGTCGGGGTTGATCACCGACTGCTGGTACATGGCCTTGTAGGTCGCCTCGTTGGTCAGCGACTTCTCAGCCACCTCGGGACGCACCGGATACAGTGAAGCAGCACTCATGTTCATACCTCGACGGGCAGTTGTTTTTGTATGCCGCCTTTTGTATCCCCCGCCTCCCTGTGGGGCCATTCGACCATGGTCTTACCGCATACGGACTATGGTCTAAGGCCGCCCCAGAGCCCTCGCGGCGGGCCCTGCGCAGACGGGCGCAAGGGTCGAGGGCACGCCACCGCCGGCCTCACGGGGCAGCGGCCTGCCCCAAGAAAATGAACATAAAAACGAACGGGCGATTTCCTGGGCACGCCATCAGATCTCTATAACCCCCGAATACAGGCCGAAACATTTAGCCAAAACCTATCGATTGGCTTTATTCGATTCCAAATGGTAATTTTGTGTTCATTATGTCGAACACAAAACCTTACTCCCTGCACTTCTCCCGCCTGGTGTCCCGCGAAGGACACTGGACCGGCGACCTCTAGCGCCCTCCCCCTCGTCCACCCCTGGCCGCGCCGGGATTCCCCGGGAATGACCCTGCGCTCGCCAACCACCGAGACCCCCTGGCGTCCGTCACCCATGACGACGCCCCTGCATGCCCATGGGAGGGCACCATGCGTTCCTGGTTCTATCTGCTCACGGCGATCTTCTTCGAAGTCGTCGGCACCACCTCGATGAAATTCGCCACCGAATACGCACCCCTGCTCGGCTACCTCGCGATGTACGTGCTGATCGGCCTGTCCTACTTCTTCCTCGCCCTGGCGGTGAAGCGCGTCCCGGTTGGCGTCGCCTATGCGCTGTGGGAAGGCATCGGCATCGTCCTGATCACCGCCGTCAGCGTCGCCTGGCTGGGCGAGAGCCTCGGCCTGGCCAAGGCGCTGGGCCTGGCCGTGATGATCGTCGGCATCCTGCTGATCAAGTTCGGCACCCGCGCCGAGCCCGTGGCCCGCGGCCAGGAGGTGGCGGCATGAGCGGCGTGACCTGGATCCACTTCGCCTGGCTGGGCGTGGCCATCGCCCTGGAAGTGCTGGCCAACGTCCTGCTCAAGTACTCCGACGGCTTCCGTCGCCGCGTGCTCGGCGCCGTCTCCATCCTCTGCATCCTGGCGGCCTTCACCGCACTGGCCCAGGCGGTGCGCGGCATCGAGCTGTCACTGGCGTATGCCATCTGGGGCGGCTTCGGCATCCTCGCCACGGTCGCCATGGGCTGGGCACTGTTCGGCCAGCGCCTGGCGTGGAAGGGCTGGCTCGGCCTGGTCATGCTGGTGCTGGGGATGGGCCTGCTGAAACTGGCGTGACCCGCCCTGTGCGGAAGGGCAGATCGCAGGCAAAAAAATGGGCGACCCTCGGGTCGCCCGCTCAATCATTCCGGGAGAGGAATGTAGAAACGCTAGTGTCCGCATCACGCAAGATTCAGACAGCGCCCTTTTTACCCACCCGCCTGCCCACCGGCCATTGCACCAAGGTCTAACAGGCCGTTGAAACCTGGACGGCAGGACCGGCCGGGAGCGCAGGGTACGCAGGCATCCTGCGGGCGCTTTCAATGCCGCAGCCGCAACGCGATCGGTTTTTCAACAGCCCGCTAGGCCTCCTCGCGCCCCAGCCCGTGCTGGCGCAGCTTGTTAGCGATGGTGGTGTGCGACACCCCCAGGCGCTTGCCCAACTGGCGGCTGCTCGGATGGTCGGCGAACAGGCGTTCCAGCACGGCCTTCTCGAAGCGCCCGAGGATCGCCTCCAGCCCGCCCTCCAGGGAGAAGTCCCCCAGCGGCTGGGGTGCGCCGTAGTCCGGCAGGCGGATGTGCTCGGCCTTCACCGTGCCCCCCTCGCACAGGGAAACGGCCTGGAACAGCACGTTCTCCAACTGCCGCACGTTGCCCGGCCAGTGGTAATGGCCAAGGCGCTCCAGCGCCTGGGGCGCCAGGCGGGGCAAGGCACAGCCGATCTGCCGGCTGGCCGAGTCGAGGAAGTGCTCCACCAGCGGCCCCAGCCCGTCCAGGCACTCGCGCAGCGGCGGAATGTGCAGCGACAGCACGTTGAGGCGGTGATAGAGGTCCTGGCGGAACTCGCCCCGGGCGCAAAGCTCCGAGAGGTCCACCTGGGTCGCGCAGATCACCCGCACGTCCAGGTACACCTCCTCGTCGCTGCCCACGCGGCGGAAGCAGCCGTCCTGGAGGAAACGCAGCAACTTGGCCTGCAGGCGCGGGCTCATCTCGCCGACGCCATCGAGGAACAGCGTGCCGCCGGCGGTCAGCTCCAGCAGGCCGAGCTTGCCTTCCGGGCGCGCGCCCTCGAAGGCGCCGGGGCCGTAGCCGAACAGCTCGGTCTCGGCCATGGACTCAGGCAGGCCGGCGCAGTTCAGCGCCATGAAGGGCGATTGCCCGCGCGGGCTCGCCAGGTGACAGGCGCGGGCCAGCAGCTCCTTGCCGGTGCCGGTCTCGCCCTCGATCAGCAGCGGCGCATCCAGGGGCGCCATGCGCCGGGCCTCGCGCACCACGGCGGCCATCACCCGCGAACTCTGGAAGATGCTGTCGAAGCCGCGCAGCTCCTGCTTGCGCACGTGGTAGATGCGCTCGCCCACGCGGTCCGCGCGGTGCAGGGTGAGCACCGCACCAGCCAGGGCCTCGCTCTCGTCGTGCTCGGATTGCAGCGGCGCGATATCGGCGAGGAACACATCGCCCTTGACCTTCACCCGCAGGCCGTTGATGCGCGCCTTGTTGGCCCGCACCAGCTCCGGCAGGTCGAAATCCTCGGTGTAGCGCGACAGCGGGATGCCCGGCACCTCGTCCACGCGCACGCCCAGCAGCTGCGCGGCGGCGCGGTTGGCGGCGACGATGGAGCCGCCCATGTCGATGGACAGCACCGGGAACTCCAGCGCCCCGAGCAGCGCGTTGAGCTCCAGGTGGCGACGCTCGCTGGGCATCAGCCCCACGCGCTTGACGCCGAAGACACCGGGGATGCCCTCGAGCTTCGGCCGCAGCGATTGCAGCTGCAGGTTGATCAGGTTCGGGCAGAGCAGGTAGATCGCGTTGCCCTGGTCGCCGCCGACTTCGCCGCGGTTGACGTTGATGCCGTAGTCGACGAGCAGGTTGAGGATGTCGCGCAGGATGCCTACGCGGTTCTGGCAATGGACTTTGATACGCATGCGGCACCCCGGAACGGGTTCTTGTCTGGGGCGCGGGGCTGAAAATCAGCGTCCTGCCCGATTTTTCCGTCAAGAATATGTGACGACTTGCCCCACCAGCAAGGCGACTCCGCCTGATCCCGACCAATACGTAAACATTTCTTTACGCAAATTCCGCCTTCATCCCGGTCGCTGTAGCCGCCAGCGGGCTGCGCGACGCAGGGTTAGGGGTTATCCATGGCTCAACACAACAACGAAGCCCCGCCCCAGGAGGCCGAATGAAAACCACGCAATACGTGGCCCGCGAGCCGGACGAGAACGACTTCATCCACTACCCGGACAGCGAGCACCAGGTGTGGAACACCCTGATCACCCGCCAGCTCAAGGTGATCGAAGGGCGCGCCTGCCAGGAGTACCTGGACGGCATCGAGCGCCTCGCCCTCCCCCATGACCGCATCCCCCAGCTGGGCGAGATCAACCGGGTGCTGCAGGCCGCCACCGGCTGGCGCGTCGCCCGCGTCCCGGCACTGATCCCCTTCCAGACCTTCTTCGAGCTGCTGGCCAGCCAGCAATTCCCGGTGGCCACCTTCATCCGCACGCCGGAAGAGCTGGACTACCTGCAGGAGCCGGACATCTTCCACGAGATCTTCGGCCACTGCCCCCTGCTGACCAACCCCTGGTTCGCCGAATTCACCCACACCTACGGCAAGCTCGGCCTCAAGGCCACCAAGGAGGAGCGCGTCTACCTCGCCCGCCTGTACTGGATGACCATCGAGTTCGGCCTGGTGGAAACCGCCCAGGGCCGACGCATCTACGGCGGCGGCATCCTCTCCTCGCCGAAGGAGACCGTCTACAGTCTTTCCGGCGAGCCCGAGCACCAGGCCTTCGACCCGCTGGAATGCATGCGCACCCCGTACCGCATCGATATCCTGCAGCCGCTCTACTTCGTGTTGCCGGAGCTCAAGCGCCTGTTCGAACTGGCCCACGAGGACATCATGGCGCTGGTGCACCAGGCCATGGCCCTCGGCCTGCACGCGCCGAAGTTCCCGCCCAAGCCCAAGGCGGCCTGAAACCCTTTCCCGCCGGTTGGCGCCACGAGCCGCGCCAACCGGCCAGCCCTCTACCTGGAGAACCCCATGACCGCACTGTCCCAAGCCCATTGCGAAGCCTGCCGCGCCGACGCGCCCAAGGTCTCCGAGGCCGAACTGGCCGAGCTGCTCAAGCAGATCCCCGACTGGAACATCGAAGTCCGCGACGCAATCATGCAGCTGGAGAAGGTCTACCGCTTCAAGAACTTCCGCCATGCCCTGGCCTTCACCAATGCGGTGGGCGCCATCGCCGAGGAAGAAGGCCACCACCCGGGCCTGCTCACCGAGTGGGGCAAGGTCACCGTCACCTGGTGGAGCCACGAGGCCAAGGGCCTGCACCGCAACGACTTCATCATGGCCGCCCGCACCGACGAGGTGGCCGAACGCGCCGAGGGCCGCAAATGAGCCATTTCGCCCCGGTCGGGCGCGTGCCCGGCGACCCCATCCTCGGCCTGATCGAGGCCCACCGCGCGGACCCCAACCCGGCCAAGATCGACCTCGGCGTGGGCGTCTACAAGGACAGCCAGGGCCTGACCCCCATCCCCCGTGCGGTGAAGCTCGCCGAGCAGCGCCTGGTGGAGGTGCAGCGCACCAAGACCTACATCGGCGGCCACGGTGACGCCGCCTTCGGCCGCCTGCTGGGCGAGCTGGTGCTGGGCGCGGGCTCGCCGCTGCTGACCGGCCAGCGCGCCGGCGTGACCCAGGCCCCGGGCGGCACCGGTGCCCTGCGCCTGGCGGCCGAGTTCATCGCCCGCTGCCTGCCGGGCCGGGGCATCTGGGTCAGCGACCCGACCTGGCCGATCCACGAGACCCTGTTCGCCGCCAGCGGCCTGGCCGTGCACCACTACCCCTACGTCGGCGCCGACAACCGCCTCGACCTGGAAGCCATGCTCGCCGCCCTGGAACAGGTGCCCGAAGGCGACGTGGTGCTGCTGCACGCCTGCTGCCACAACCCCACCGGTTTCGACCTGGGCCGCCACGACTGGCAACGGGTGCTGGAGATCGTCCGCGCGCGCCGCCTGCTGCCGCTGCTGGACTTCGCCTACCAGGGCTTCGGCGACGGCCTGGAGCAGGACGCCTGGGCCGTGCGCCTGTTCGCCGAATCGCTGCCGGAGGTGCTGATCACCAGCTCCTGCTCGAAGAACTTCGGCCTCTACTGCGAGCGCACCGGCGCCCTGGTCGTCTGCGCCGCCAGCCCCGACCAGCTCATCGACGTGCGCAGCCAGCTGGCCTTCATCGCCCGCAACCTCTGGTCCACCCCGCCGGACCATGGCGCGGCGGTGGTCGCCACCATCCTCGGCGATGCCGAGCTGAAGGCCGTGTGGCTGGAGGAGCTGGACGCCATGCGCCGCCGCGTCGCCGAACTGCGTGCCGGCCTGGTGGAGGCCCTCGCGCCCCACGGCCTGGCCGAGCGCTTCGCCCACATCGCCCGCCAGCGCGGCATGTTCTCCTACACCGGCCTGAGTGCCGAACAGGTGGCCCGGCTGCGCAGCGAGTCCAGCGTCTACATGGTCAGCAGCGGCCGCGCCAACATCGCCGGGGTGGACGCCTCGCGCCTGGGCGACCTGGCGCAGGCGATCGCACGGGTGTGCTGAGGCGCCCTTCCCTCCCCGCCCCTCGTACCCGACGGGGCGGCGGCGCGGCCTGGCGCCGGTGGCTCAGTGCTGCAACAGCGCGATGGCCAGGCTGAGGCCGAAGAACGACAGCACCGTGGCCATCACCAGGGTCGCCGCGCAGCGCGCCTCCAGGCCGAAGCGCATGCCCACCAGCGGGTAGATGCTCATCATCGGCGCGCAGGCGAAGAGAATGCCCGCTGCCATCAGCGCGGGCTCCACCGGCGGCAGCAACCAGAACAGCCCCGCCACCGCCAGCGGGTGCAAGGCCAGCTTGCCGAGGCTGATGGCCGCCATGTCCGGCAGCAGGCCACCGAGGCGCACGCCATGCAGGGTGCCGCCGATGACGAAGAGCGCGGCCGGTGCCGAGGCCGACGCCAGCATCTCCACCACCCGCGCGGGCACGGCCGGCAGGCGCAGCCCCAGCAGCGAGAGGCCGACGCCCACCAGCATGGCGATGATCAGCGGGTTGCGCGCCAGACGCCCGAAGGTCCCGCGCAGGGTGTGCCAGCCCCCCTCGCCGCGCTGCTGAGCCGATTCGGCCAGGGCCAGCGCCAGGGGAATCATCAGCAGGTTTTCCACCACCATGTTCAACGCCAGGCCGAGCACCGCCGTGGGCCCCGCCACCATCACCACCACCGGGTAGCCGACGAAGCCGCTGTTGGAGGCCGACATGCCCAGCCCGGCGATGGCGGCATCGGCCAGGCCACGCCCGCGCACCAGGCGGAAGTACGCCAGGCCGAGGCCGAACACGGCCAGCGAGCCCAGCCCGTAGGCCAGCAGGTACCAAGGGTTGAACACCTCGCCGATGGGGCGCTCGGCCAGTGCCTTGATCACCAGCGCGGGCAGCGCGAAGTTGAGCACGAACGCGCCGATGCCACGCACCTGCTCACGGCTGACCAGCCCGCCCAGGGAGGCGGCGAAGCCCAGGCCGATGATCAGGAAAACGGGGGCGGTGATGGTGATGACGTCGAGCAACGGCGGCCTCGGGGCGATCGCGGTGAAGTGGCGCCAGTATCCGTCAGCGGGCCCCGCCAGGCGCGGTGCCCAGTGGCGAAACCCGCCGATAATCGCCCGGCTTCGCCACCCGGGTCCTGGCGGGCTAGTAGTCCACCTTGCCGCGACCGGCCTTGATCGCACCGCGCTTGGACTTGCCATCCAGGCGGCGGGTCTTCGAGCCCAGGGTCGGCCGCGTCGGGCGGCGCTTCTTCTCCACCTTGCCGGCGCTGCGGATCAGTTCCGCCAGGCGCTCCAGGGCATCGGCGCGGTTCTGCTCCTGGGTGCGGTATTGCTGGGCCTTGATGATGATCACGCCCTCGCCGGTGATGCGACTGTCGCGCAGCTCAAGCAGGCGCTCCTTGTAGAACGGCGGCAGCGACGAGGCGTGGATGTCGAAGCGCAGGTGCATCGCGCTGGACACCTTGTTGACGTTCTGCCCGCCGGCGCCCTGGGCGCGGATGGCGGTCAGCTCGATTTCATCGTCGGGCAGGTGGACGCTGTTGGAGATCAGCAACATGGCACGGGCCGGATAGCGGAAAGAGCGACAGGATAGCGCCGCAGCCCACTTAAATCTCGCGGCCTGTACCCTCGCCTCGTTCATACAAACTTACCAATCGCCCTGCCCCGCCACTTCCCGCGCTCCCGCCGAGCCCCTAATTTAGGCGCCTTGTCTCCAGGGGGCGCGGCAATGGATTCGATCACCCAGGCGGTATTGGGCGCGACGGTGCAGACGGCGGTACTGGGCCGCTGGCAGGGACGCAAGGCATTGCTCTACGGCGCGGCGCTGGGGACCTTGCCGGACCTCGACGTGCTGATCCGCTACCAGGATGAGGTGGACGTGATGACCCGCCATCGCGGCTTCAGCCATTCGCTGCCGGTGCTCACCCTGCTGGCGCTGGTGCTGACCCTGCTCCTGCGGCGCTGGCGACCCAACCCCGGCTATTCGGGGCGACGGCTGTTCCTCGCCCTCTGGCTGGTGCTGATCACCCACCCCTTGCTCGACGCCTTCACCAGCTACGGCACGCAGCTGCTCTGGCCCTTCACCCCGCCGCCGACGGCCTGGTCCAGCATCTTCATCATCGACCCGCTCTACACCTTGCCCCTGCTGCTGGCCGTGCTCGCCGGGCTGGCTGCAAGCCCAGGGGGCAAGGCACCGCGCGGCCCCTTGCTGGCGCTGGCCCTGTCCAGCCTCTACCTGGCCTTCACGGTCGCCGGCAAATGGATGGCCGAGCAGCGGGTCGAGGCCGAGCTCGCCCGCCAGGGCGTCCGGGCGCAGGCGTTGTTCGCCTCGCCGACGCCCTTCAACAGCCTGCTCTGGCGGGTCACGGTGCTGGACGGCGAGCGCTACCACGAGGCCCTGGTGAGCGGGTTCGACACGGCACCGCCCGCCCTGGTGACCCTGCCACGTGGCACCGCCCTGGCCGAACACCTCAAGGCATCGCCGCAATACGCACGGCTGGCGTGGTTCACCGACGGCGTACTGCGCTTCGACCAACTGGGCGACGCCCTGGTGGTGACCGACCTGCGCCTGGGCTTCACCGGCTACCACCCGTTCCGCTTCGTCCTCGCCACGCGCAGGGGCGACACCTGGGTGCTGCCGGCCGTGACCGAGCGCCTGCCCGCCGTGCGAGGCGACCTGCAGCAGTTGGGGCTGATCTGGCGGCGCATCTGGAACCAGGACGCCAGCGTGCCGCTGGCAGACTGGGGCGCCGGGCTGCAACGCGTACCCTGATGCCTTCTCGCGCCGCTGGGCTACGCTTTAGCAGCCAGTCTGCGCCTAGGGAGGAACGGCATGAACATTCGCCAGAAAATGGTCGCTTCAGGGGCCATCAGCGTCATCGCCGCCGCCCTGCTCGGCGGCATCGGCTTCTGGGGCCAGACCCGCCTCGCCGACGCGCTGGCCGAGAACGAACTGAGCGTCAGCGCCCTGCGCAACCACCTGGAGGGCGACATGATGCACGACGCCCTGCGGGCGGACGTGCTTGCCGCCTTCGTCGCCGAACCTGGCGACAGCGCCGCCGCCGACCAGGTGCGCCAGGACCTCAAGGAGCACAGCGACTGGTTCCGCAAGGCCATGAGCGAGAACGCCAGCCTGCCCCTGAGCGCCAACATCAAGCGCGCCATCGGCGATTCGCAGCCCGCGCTGGAGTCCTACATCACCGCTGCCGAGAAGATCATCGACCATGCCCTGCGCGACCCGGCTGCAGCGCGCGCCGAGCTGCCGGCCTTCAACACCACCTTCGGCGAGCTGGAGGAGCGCAACGAAGCCCTCAGCAGCCTGATCGAGGAGCACGCCGCCGAGGCGCGCAACGCCAGCGAGGCCGCCGTGAACCAGGCGGCCATGTGGCTGGTCGGCGGCATCCTCGTCGTCTGCCTGGCGCTGTGCCTGGCCACCGGCCAACTGATGCGCACCGTGCTGCGCCCGCTGGAGAAGACCGTCGCCGCTGCCCGTGCGATCGCCCAGGGCAACCTGCGCAACACCATCAGCGTCGACAGCAACGACGAGGCCGGCCAGTTGCAGCAGGCGCTGGCGGACATGCAGAACAACCTGCGCCAGATGATCGCCGACATCCGCCAGGAGAGTGAGGAGCTGCGGGGCACCGCGCACACCCTCAGCGACACCTCGCGCGGTATCGTCGATGGCGCCAGCGAGCAGGCCGACAGCGCCACCAGCATGGCCGCGGCGATGGAGGAGATGATCGCCAACATCGCCCAGATCGCCGAGCACGCGCGCAACGCCCAGGGCATCTCCGCGCACTCCGAAGGCCTGGCCAGCAACGGCGGACAGGTGATCCTCGGCGTCGTCGACGGCATGAACCGCATCGCCGACGCGGTGAACAGCTCGTCCAGCACCATCACCGCGCTGGGCCGCTCCTCGGAGGAAATCCACTCGATCATCCAGGTGATCAAGAGCATCGCCGAGCAGACCAACCTGCTGGCGCTCAACGCTGCCATCGAAGCCGCGCGGGCCGGCGAGGCGGGTCGCGGCTTCGCCGTGGTGGCCGACGAAGTGCGCAACCTCGCGGCACGCACGGCGCAGTCCACCCAGGAGATCACCGGCATGATCGAACGCATCCGCGAGAGCACCGAACAGGCGGTCAGCAGCATGCAGACGGGGGTGACGCGGGTGAACGACGGCGTCTCCCTGGCCACCCAGGCCGGCACCTCCATCAGCGAGATCCGCAACGGCGCCCACCGTGCCGCCGAGGTGGTCGAGGAGATCTCCCAGACCATCGACGAGCAATCCCGGGCCAGCAGCGAGGTGGCCCAGCGGGTGGAGACCATCGCCCGCATGTCGCGGCAGAACACCGAGGCGATGCACGAGTTGGCCGACGCCGCGCAACGCCTCGACAACGTGGCCGAGGCGATGCAGACCTCCGTGGCGCGCTTCCAGGTGTGAGCGCGCCTCCGTAGGGCGGGTGTAACCCGCGATCCTCGATGCGACCCGCGACGCATGACCCCAGACGAAAAACGACCAGGCCGCCCGAAGGCGGCCTGGTCGTTTCAGGGTGCCGCGCAGTGCCGGGGCTCAACCGGCGGCCTGCACCGCCTCCAGCAACGTCGGCAGCGGCAGCGCCTGGGCGGCCGCGATGGTCAGGCCCACGCGGCTGCCGGCGGCGCCGACCCACTGGCCGAGGCTTTCCGCGGCCATCTGCGTGGCATTGAACTGTGCATCCAGCCGCTTCAGGTCACCCGCCGCCTCGATGGCCGAGTGCAGCGCCTGGGGGTCCATCGCCTGGGCGGTGTTGACGCTGATGGCGGTGTTGATACCGGCCGCCTCCACCGCCTGCTGCAGGTTGCCGAACGGCAGCTCGGCGCCGTTGAACTCGACGCTGAAGCGCTTGGTGTTGGCGGTTGCGTTGATGCTCAGCAGCAACGCCCCGGCGCCCATCGCCTGGGCGGTGTTGACCTTGATCTGGGTATTGGTGCCCGCGGCCTCGATGGCGGCGAGCAGGCCCTTGTCGTCGAGCTGGCCGCCATGGAAGGACAGCCCCAGGTGGGTGCCGTCGCCTGCGGCCTGCATGACCGCCTGCAGGGTCTCCTGCTTGACGGCGTGGGCGGAGTTGATGCCGATGGCGGTGCTGCCGGCGGCTCGCTCCACGGCCTGGAGGATATTGGCCTCCAGCAGTTGCGCGCCGTTGAACTCCAGGCCCAGCCCACCCTCCCTGGACGCGGCATCGATGATGCCGAGCAGGCGTTCGATGGGCACCGCGTGGCCCGCATTGATGTCGATGCCGACCTGGCGCCCGGCGGCGTCGACCAGTTGGCGCAGCGCCTCGTCGTCGGCCTGCGCGCCGTTGAAGCTGACCTTCACCTGCTTGCCGTGGCCGGCGGCGTTGATGACCGCGAGCAGCGCGCTGGTGTTGACGTTCTGGGCCTTGCCGATCTCGATCGCGGTGCGCTCGCCCGCGAAGCTGGTGGCCTGTTGCAGGTTGCGCGGGGTCAGCCGGGCACCGTCGAAGCCCAGCACCAGCTGCTTGTCGCTGCCGGCGGCGCTGACCACCGAGAGCAGGTCACCGATGTCCAGGCCGTGGGCGGCGTTGAAGGCGATGGTGGTGTTCTCGCCCGCCGCCTGGATGACCTGGCGCAGGACGTTGATACCGACGGATGCGTCGAATTGCAGAGCAAGCTTCATCTGGGGACTCCTTCTGGCTTCCTCCTCGGGGCGACGGACAACCATAACGTCCGTCCCCGTCAGGGCAAGGCCAGGGGATGCCCGGGATGCGAGCGGGGATTCGGAGATTGCCGACATCCACAGGGGCGATCGCCGTAGGCCGTCACTCCCAGACGTCGTTCACCCCCATCCGCTCGTTGCTTTCACGCCCCAGCTCACGCCCATCGCGTGCCTGCACCAGCGACTGTCCGAAGGCCACCTGTTCGCCATTCACGCGGTTGTGGGCCGGGGCGTCGCGGGTCGGGCTGAGCAACAGGCGCTGCTCGTCGAGGTGGCGCACGCGGGTGCCGGCGGGGTAGTCCCAGTCGCCCAGCGAGTAGGGCGCGGCCAATCGCCCATCCCAGCGCAGCAGGTTGCGCTCGCCATCGAGCATCAGGTTCAGCTCCAGCAGGCTCATGCCCTCCAGCGACAGCGGCCCGGCGCTGTCGGAAACCCGCAGGGTCCAGCCGTAACCGTTGCCGTAGACCAGGCTGCCCAGCGGCCACTCCAGCCCGAACAGCCGGCTGCCGGGCACCAGCGGGCAGCGGTCGAAGCGCCAGCGCGACGGCTGCAAGCGCTCCTCGACCTCGCGGCGGTACTCCACCCAGTCGTTGCCCGCGCAGGGCCAGCCCTCGACGACGCTGTCGTGCACCAGGCGCATGCGCGAGAAATAGTGGTGCAGCGGCAGCTCCAGGGCGTCCACCTCCAGGCCCAGCACGCGCTGCGGCCTGGGCAGCCAGGCCTCGATCAGGCTGTCCAGCCCATGGGGCTGCGGCTGGTCCTGCCAGTCCAGGGGCTCGAAGGTATCCAGGCGCACCTGGCTGCCGGCGGGGAACAGCAGCTCACCCAGTTGCAGGTCCTGCTCCAGGCGCGGGTTGAGGGCGTCGTGCTCGGCCTGCATCTCGGCTTCCATCTGCCGCTCCTGCCAGAGAATCAGCACGCCCAGCGCGGCGAAACACAGCAGCAGCACGCCCAGCACGCCATAGCGCCAGGGCCGCGCCAGGACGTGACGACGCGAGCGCGGCAACGCCAGCGCCAGCGACAGGGCCAGCAGGCCGGGCACGGACAGCACGGCCAGCAGCACGGCGATGCCGAAGATCAGGATGAAGGTGGGATCGGGGCCGAAGATCATTGCGGATGCACCCTCCATGGACAGGCGGCGCGACATGCTCGCAGATCGCCCGGCAGCGCGCCACGCTCGGTGCACGCCGCCCATGAAAAGGCCCGGCGCGAAGGCCGGGCCCGGGTGAGGCGTGGCGAGGTCAGCCGGCGGCGTAGGCCTGCTTGGCCCGCGCGGCGCTGGACAGCTTCAGGCGGTAGCAGCCCGCCATCACCAGCAGCCACACCGGAATGGCGTAGACCGACACCTGGATACCGGGGATCAGCAGCATCACGCCGAGGATGAAGACCACGAAGGCCAGGCACAGCCAGTTGCCGAAGGGCGACCAGAGGGCGCGGAAGGCGGTGCGGGTGCCTTCACGGTCCATGTGCTGGCGGAACTTGAGGTGCGAGTAGCTGATCATCGCCCAGTTGATCACCAGTGCCGCCACCACCAGCGACATCAACAGCTCCAGCGCGTTGTGCGGCACCACGTAGTTCACCACCACGGCGAGGAAGGTCACCAGCGCCGAGACCACCAGGGCACGCACCGGCACGCCGCGCGTGTCGACCCGCGCCAGGGATTTCGGCGCATCGCCCTGCTCCGCCAGGCCGACCAGCATGCGGCCGTTGCAGTAGGTGCCGCTGTTGTAGACCGAGAGCGCGGCGGTGAGCACCACGAAGTTCAGCAGGTGGGCCGCGGCGTCGCTGCCGATCAGCGCGAAGATCTTCACGAACGGGCTGCCGCTGTAGGGATCGCCGGCACTGTTGATGCTGGCCAGCAGCGCGTCCCACGGGCTCAGCGAAAGCAGCACCACCAGGGCACCGACATAGAAGATGAGGATGCGCCAGATCACCTGGTTGATCGCCTTGGGGATCACCTGGCCGGGCTTCTCGGCCTCGGCGGCGGTGAAGCCGAGCATCTCCAGCCCACCGAAGGAGAACATGATGAAGGCCATGGCCATCACCAGCCCGCCGACGCCGTTGGGGAAGAAGCCGCCATGGGCCCAGAGGTTGGACACGGTCGCCTGCTCGCCACCGGAGCCGCTGAACAGCAGCCAGCAGCCGAGCACGATCATCCCGACGATGGCCACCACCTTGATCATGGCGAACCAGAACTCGGCCTCGCCGAACAGCTTCACGTTGGCCAGGTTGATGGCGTTGACCAGCACGAAGAAGGCCGCCGCCGTGGCCCAGGTGGGCACCTCGGGCCACCAGAAGTGGATGTACTTGCCCACAGCGGTGAGTTCGGACATGCCGACCAGGATGTACAGCACCCAGCAGTTCCAGCCCGAGAGGAAGCCGGCGAAGCCGCCCCAGTACCTGTGGGCGAAATGGCTGAAGGAGCCGGCGACCGGCTCGGCGACGATCATCTCGCCGAGCTGGCGCATGATCAGGAAGGCGATGAAGCCGCAAATGGCGTAGCCGAGGATCATCGAGGGGCCGGCGGACTTGAGCACCCCGGCCGAGCCGAGGAAGAGCCCGGTGCCGATGGCGCCCCCGAGGGCGATCAGCTGGATGTGGCGATTCTTCAGGCCGCGCTGGAGCGTGCCCTGGGATTGCGTGTCGTGCATGGCGTCACCTTTTGTTGTTTTCGTGACGGAAATCGGACCCGCAGCGCTTGTGGCGCGACGGAATGGCAAGGCGGGTGGACCTTTCAGCGGGCGTCGGGCGGCACCTCCCCAGGGGAACGGGGGGGATGGGCGCGACGCGTCGCGTTGACAGGGATGCACGCCGGGGCCGGCAGGTCACAGGCGATGGCGGATACGGGGAGGCCGGGCGCACGGGCGCCGGGTTGCAAGGCTGGGGTCATCGAGGACCTCCGGGTGTTGTTGTCATGGGCGTGCTCGATGGCCGGCACGCGTGGCGGGGCCATCACACCCGCCCGGGCGCCCCGAGACAAGGCACAGTTGCGTGCCGAAACTGTGTGGGCCGAGCTGGGCGGCGGAAGCTTTTCCTTACGCCTGCGGCCTCCCCACGGCCGGCGCGGAGCCGGCGGGCGCTGGCGTAATGAATTGTTGACAGCGCGGTGCGCCGGCTTGACGCGGCGGCACCGGGGGCTCAGTGCTGCAGGTGGCCGTAGAGCTTGGCGTAGAGCCCGCCGTCGGCGATCAGGCGCTGGTGGTCGCCATCCTCGGCGATGTGCCCGCCGTCGAACACCAGCACCCGGTCAGCCTGCTTAACCGCAGACAGGCGGTGGGCGATGATCAGCGTGGTGCGCCCTTCGAGGAAGCGCGCCAGGGCCTGGTGCAGGGCGTACTCGGTGGCGGCGTCGAGGGCCGAGGTGGCTTCGTCGAGGATCACCACGCGCGGGTCGGCCAGCACCATGCGCGCGATCGCCAGGCGCTGGCGCTGGCCGCCGGAAAGGCGCACGCCGGAACGGCCGACAACGCTGTCCAGCCCCTGCGGCAGCGCGCGGATGGTGTCGGCCAGCTGGGCGATCTCCAGCGCATGCCAGCAGGCCTCGTCGCTGCGCTCGCGGCCCAGGGTGAGGTTGGCGCGCACGCTGTCGTTGAACAGCGCCGGGTGCTGCAGCACCACCGCGACGTGCTCGCGCACGCGCTCCAGGCCGATCTCCTCCAGGCTGGCGCCGCCGAAGCGGATGGTCCCGGCCTGGGCGGTGTAGAGGCCCAGCAGCAGCTGCACCAGGGTGCTCTTGCCGCCACCGCTGGCGCCGACGATGGCGACCTTCTCGCCCGGGGCGATGGACAGGTCGAGGCCATCGAGCACCGGCTCGTCGCGGCCATAGCCGAAGCGCAGCCCTTCCACCTGCACGCCCACCGTGTCGCGCCCGGCGAAGGGGTCGATGCGCCCGGCGTACTGCGGCTCGTCGGCACGCGCCAGCAGCTCGTTGATGCGCGCCAGGGCACCACCGGCGGCGTAGTAGGAATACTGCAGGCCGAGCAACTGCTCCACCGGGCCGATCATGAACCAGAGGTAGCTGAACACCGCCAGCATCTGGCCGATGGACAGGTCCGAGAACAGCACGGTGAGCATGGCCGCGGCGCGGAACACGTCGATGCCGAACTGGAACAGCAGGCCGCTGGTGCGCCCGGCGGCGTCGCTCTTCCACTGCGAGGCGACGGCGTAGTCGCGCACCTCCTTCGCGCGCAGGCCGAGGCGGCCGAGGAAGAAGCCCTGGCGGTTGCCGGCACGCACCTCCTGGATGGCCTCCAGGGTTTCGGTCAGCGCCTGGGTGAAGCGCGAGGTGCTGTCGTTCTCCAGCTTCTTCAGGTGCTTCACGCGCTTGCCCAGCTGCACCGTGGACCAGATCACCAGCGGGTTGAACAGCAGGATCAGCAGCGCCAGCTTCCAGTGCATCCACACCAGGATGCCGGCGGTGCCGGCCAGGGTGAGCATGGCCACGAGGAAGCGGCTGAGGGTCTCGCCGATGAATTTGTCGAGGGTGTCCAGGTCGGTGACCAGGTGGGCGGAGACGGTGCCACCGCCCAGGCTCTCGTACTCGCCCAGGGAGATGCGCTTGAGGCGTTCGATCAGGCGGATGCGCAGGCGGTAGACGATGTCCTTCGACAACCGCGCGAACAGCCGCGCCTGCAACACGTTGAACACCAGCGCCAGGCTGCGCAGCAGCAGGGTGGTGACCAGCATCAGGCCGATGTAGCCGGCGGCCACCTGCCAGCCGTCGGGCAGGAAGCGGTCCATGAATTTCAGCGCGGCGTCGCCCTGCTTGAGCAGCACCTCGTCCACCAGCAGCGGCAGCAGCAGCGGGATGGGCACGCTGCACAGGGTGGCGAAGACGGCCACCAGGTTGGCCAGCCACAGGGCCTTCCTGTGACGCAGGGCGAGGCGGCGGATCTCCGCCCAGCTGAGGCGGTCAGGCATGGGTCGCACGCTCCAGCCAACGGGCCAGCAGCGGCGCGAGCGCATCCAGGCCCTGGTAGCCGTTGGTCAGCAGCGCCAGCTGGCCGTCACGCTCGGCGAGCAGCGTGGGGAAGCCGGCGATGCCCAGGTCCTGCACCCAGGTGAAGTCCTCGGCGGTGGCCTGGTGCGCGGCGGCGCCATCGAAGGCCTCGGCGAACTCGATGCGCGGGATGCCGGCCGTCTCGGCCAGCGCCACCAGCACCGCCGCCTGGGTCACATCGCGGCCCTCGGCGTAGAAGGCGTGCTGGATCAGCTTGACCAGCGGCCAGGTCGCCTCCTCGTGCAGGCTGCGAGCGGCCACCAGCGCCCGGCACACCGGCTCGGTGTCGTAGACGAAGCCGTCCGGCAGCGCCCCGTCGAAACGGAAGGGCTGGCCGGTGGCGTCATGCACCGCGTGCCAGTGCTCGAGGATGTAGCGCCGGGTGTTGGGATCGAGCGAGGCGCCCTGCCCGGTCCGTAGGCCACCGGCCACCAGGTGCATGGGTACGCCGGCCGCACGGGCCTGCTCGGCGAGGGCATCGGCGACCGGGGCGAACCCCCAGCACCAGGAGCACATCGGGTCCATCACGTAGAGCAGGCGGGTCCTGGCCATCGTTTCTCTCAACTCTCCAGGGGCTGGCGCGGGTTGCGACCGATCGGGTGCGGCAGGTTGCGCTGCCTGGCCAGTTCGATCTGCTTCTGGCGCTCACGGGCGCCGGCGCGGGTCTTCTCGCTCAGGCTGTCCCAGCAATGCGGGCAGCTGATGCCGGGGGCGTAATGGGGTGATTGGCGGTCCTCGACCGAGATCGGGTTGCGGCAGGCGTGGCACTGGTCGAAGTCGCCCTCGGAAAGATCGTGGCGCACGGTGACGCGGTTGTCGAAGACGAAGCAGTCGCCGCGCCAGAGGGTCTCGGCCTCGGGCACCTCTTCCAGGTACTTGAGGATGCCGCCCTTGAGGTGGAAGACCTCCTCGAAGCCTTCGCCCAGCATGTAGGCCGAGGCTTTCTCGCAACGGATGCCGCCGGTGCAGAACATCGCGACCTTCTTGTGCACCGCCGGGTCGTAGTGCTCGCGGATGTAGTCGGGGAACTCGCGGAAGGACTTGGTCTTCGGATCGACCGCACCCTCGAAGGTGCCGATGGCCACTTCATAGTCGTTGCGGGTGTCGATCAGCAGCACCTCGGGGTCGCTGATCAGGGCATTCCAGTCCTGCGGCTCGACGTAGGTGCCGACGCGCTGGTTGGGATCGACGCCGGGCACGCCCAGGGTGACGATCTCCTTCTTCAGCTTGACCTTGGTGCGGTAGAACGGCTGCTCGTCGCAGTAGGACTCCTTGTGGTCGAGATCGGCGAAGCGCGGGTCGACCTTGAGCCAGGCCAGCAGCGCATCGATGCCCTCGCGCGTGCCGGAGACGGTGCCGTTGATGCCCTCCTCCGCCAGCAGCAGCGTGCCCTTGATGTCGTTCTCGACCAGGGTCTTGAGCAGGGGTTCGCGCAGGGCGACGTAATCTTTCAGGGAGACGAACTTGTAGAGCGCCGCGACGACGATCCGGGACATGGGGACTTCCTCCAGTGGTCGCCCACGCAAAGGGCGGACCGGGTGACAGAAACGACAGCGCCGGCTGGGCCGGCGCTGGGGGCGGATTCTAGCAAAAAGCGCAACCGGACGGCTGCGTGAAAAGGTCTCAGGCGACTTGTGGTGCGGGACGGCGTCTTCAGCCAGGGGAGAGAGACTTCACGGAAGGCACGAGTCCCGCCAAGCCTCCGGCTGGACATGACCTGTAGGGTGGAGGTCGCTCTTTACCTCCACCAGGCGGAGTCGAGCGAGGCACGCGCTCATGCCAGGGGGTGTGCCGCGCAGGGTGCACGCACCGAACCAGGCAGCTTCAAGCGGGGCTCAAACCGGGAGGGCGGTGGGCTGAAGAAAGGCAACCGGGCACGAAGCCGTGCCCGGATAAGCACCGATCAGAGATCGTGCTTGCTGCCACCCTTGCAGGTGGGCGAATCCGGCGCGGCGCCCTGCGCGGCCCACTCCTCGGGGGTGTAGGTGTGCAGGGCCAGGGCATGGAACTGCCCCATCAGCTCACCCAGCGAGCCATAGGCCTTCTGGTGCCGCTTGACCGCGTTGAGCCCGGCGAACACCGGGCTGACGATCACCGCCTTGTAGTGGGTCTCCAGGCCGCGGCTGTGCATGTGGCTCTCGTCCAGCACCTCCAGGTGCTGGGGCTCGAGGGCCGCGAACGCGGCGAGGATTCGATCACGCATGCTCATGCAGGGCTCCGCTTACTTCTTCTTCTGGTCCTTGGGGGCCAGTTCGCTGGTCATGTCGGCCAGCAGCTTGTTCACTTCCGGCACGGCCGCTTCCAGGCGCGACTGGGTCAGCTGGGCGGACTGCGCGGTCAGGGTCGGCATCTTTTCCAGGACCTTCTTGCCCAGGGGCGATTCGTAGAAGGCGATCAGGTCCTTCAGTTCGGGCTCGGTGAAGTTGGTGGTGTAGATCTTCACCAGCTCGGGCTTGAGCTTGTCCCAACCCACGGCCTTGTCGAGGGCGGTGTTGGCCTTGGCCTGGTAGCTCTCCAGCGCGGCTTTCTTGTCCGCCGGGGCGCCGCTCTGCTCGAAGCGCTGGGCGAACATCTGCTGCACCTGGCCGTAGACCGGCACGGTGAGCTTGTCGGCGTGGGCGAGCTTGAGGAAGCGCTCAGCGTTGGCGGCATGACTGGCGGCATCGGCCAGCGCCTGGCCACTGGCGCAGGCGATCAGGACGGCGGTGCAAAGTACGCGAAGCTTGGTCATCGGTATTCCTTTGTCTGAGCGGTTACGGGGGTTACCCGAGGGCGGGTCATTCTGCGCCCGAGCCCATGGGGAGCTCAAGCGACGAGGACGTGTGCCGGATCACGGCCGAACTGTGGATCGGTGCACTCCAACGATCTATTGTCAAAATGCCATCACTTGCTCATGCTAGCGGCCTCTGGGCATCCTTGCGCGTCAATAAAACGCTGTCAGCCCACCGACACATCGCCCCATTGGGCCACCTGTCGCGCGCATTGTTCCCTCGCCCCCCGAAACTGGAAAGCTGCATCCCTACATGGACGTGTCCGATGACTAGCCACATCTCCGCACTGGTGCCGCACGGTTCGGCTACGCTGTGCGACCCCCAGGGACGGCTGGACCCGTCCGCCATCGGCTGGTCGAACCGCCCGCGCCTGGACTGCGCGATGCCCGGCAACGTCGGCCGGCGCAAACGCTGGAACCACTGGTGCATCACCACCCCGCAATGGGTGCTGTCGCTGACCCTCGCCGACCTCGACTACATCGGTTATTGCGCGGCCTATTTCCTCGACATGGAAACCGGCCTCGCAGTGAATCACTCCCAGCTGCGCCTGTTCGGCCGGGGCTGCCGCCTGCCCGACACGCCCCTGGAAAGCTACGAATTCCAGCACCCGCGCCTGCACCTGAAAGTGGACGAGCACCCGGGGCGGGCGCGCATCACCGTCGCCGTGCCCGATATCGGCGGCCAGCCGCTGCAGGCCGCGCTCGACGTGCTGCGCCCCCTGCACCTGGATTCGGTGAACCTCGTCGCCCCCTTCCCCGGCCACGGCTTCCACGCCAGCAGCCGCCAGCTCGGCCTCCCCGCCAGCGGCAGCGTGCAGCTGGGCAACCGCCACTTCGACTGCCAGGCGGGGCAGAGCTTCGCCGCCCTCGACTTCGGCCGTGGCGTCTGGCCCCTGCACAGCCAGTGGACCCGCGCCGCCTTCGCCACCAGCGGCGGCATCGCCGGCAACTTCGGCGCCGGCTGGACCGACGCCAGCGGCCTGACCGAGAACGCCCTGTGGTTCGGCGGCGAGCTGTCCAAGCTGGACCGCCCGGTACGCATCGAGCAGGCCCCGAGCAACCCTCTCGCGCCCTGGCAGCTGGGCACCGAGTGCAACCGCGTGCAGCTCACCTTCACCCCGCGCCAGCTGCACCAGGCCAACCCCCGCCTCGGGCCGCTCTACGCCGACACCCGCCAGTGGTTCGGCCGCTTCGACGGCGTGCTGCGCGGCCCCACCGGCGAACGCGTGCCGGTGGACAACGCCCTGGGCTGGCTCGGCACCACCCACGCACGCTGGTAATAACGCCCCGGCGGAACCCCATGCTCCATCCGCGGCCTAAACTGCGGAAAATCCTTTCTGGAGCATGTGCAAATGAGCCGTACCGAAACAGACAGCCTGGGGCCGGTCGAAGTCGCCGAAGACGCCTACTGGGGCGCCCAGACCCAGCGCTCCCTGGAGAACTTCGCCATCGGCGTCGAACGCATGCCGCTGGCGGTGGTGCACGGCCTGGCCCTGATCAAGAAGGCCGCCGCACGGGTCAACGGCCGCAACGGCACCGTCGCCCCGGACATCGCCCGGCTCATCGAACAGGCGGCGGACGAAGTGCTCGCCCACCGCCACGACGACCAGTTCCCCCTGGTGGTGTGGCAGACCGGCAGCGGCACCCAGAGCAACATGAACGTCAACGAGGTCATCGCCGGCCGCGCCAACGAACTGGCCGGCGGCCAGCGCGGCGGCAAGAGCCCGGTGCACCCGAACGACCACGTCAACCATGCGCAGAGTTCCAACGACAGCTTCCCCACCGCCATGCACATCGCCGTGGCCCGGGCGGTGAACGACGAGCTGCTGCCGGCCCTCGCCGAACTCACCGGCGGCCTCGCCGAGCAGGCCGCGCGGCATGCCCACCTGGTGAAGACCGGGCGCACCCACATGATGGACGCCACGCCCATCACCTTCGGCCAGGAGCTCTCCGCCTTCGTCGCCCAGCTCGACTACGCCGAGCGCGCCATCCGCAACGCCCTGCCGGCGGTCTACCAACTGGCCCAGGGCGGCACCGCCGTCGGCACCGGGCTCAACGCGCCCCACGGCTTCGCCGAGGCCATGGCGGCCGAGCTGGCGGCACTGGCCGGGCTGCCCTTCGTCTCCGCGCCCAACAAGTTCGCCGCCCTCGCCGGGCACGAACCGCTGGTGGCGCTCTCCGGCGCGCTGAAGACCCTCGCCGTGGCGCTGATGAAGATCGCCAACGACCTGCGCCTGCTGGGCTCCGGCCCCCGTGGCGGCCTGGCCGAAGTGAGGCTGCCGGCCAACGAGCCGGGCAGCTCGATCATGCCCGGCAAGGTCAACCCGACCCAGTGCGAGGCGCTGTCGATGCTCGCCTGCCAGGTGATCGGCAACGACACCACCATCAGCCTCGCCGCGAGCCAGGGCCACCTGCAGCTCAACGTGTTCAAGCCGGTGATCGCCCACAACCTGCTGCAATCCATCCGCCTGCTGGCCGACGGCTCGCGCAACTTCCAGCGCCACTGCGTGGCCGGCATGGAACCCGATGCGGCGCGCATGGCCGAGCACCTGGAGCGCGGGCTGATGCTGGTCACCGCGCTCAACCCCCACATCGGCTACGACAAGGCCGCGCAGATCGCCAAGAAGGCCTACGGCGAGGGCACCACCCTGCGCGAGGCGGCGCTGGCGCTGGGCTTCGTCAGCGCCGAGGACTTCGACGCCTGGGTCCGCCCGGAAACCATGCTGGAGGCCGGCCAGCATGGTTGAAGCCACCAAGCACGGCGCCACGCCCCTGGAAGGCGACGGCAAGCGCATCCTCATGATCTTCGGCTCGCCCAAGGACAACAGCCTGTGCAACGCCCTCGGCGAAGCCTATGCCCAGGGCGCCCGCAGCGAAGGCCACGTGGTGCGCCTGCTCAAGCTCGGCGAGATGGCGTTCGACCCGGTGCTGCACCAGGGCTACGACCAGAGCCAGGCCCTGGAGCCCGACCTGCTGGAGGCCCAGCGGCAGATCCACTGGGCCGAGCACCTGGTGTTCGTCTACCCGGTCTGGTGGGGCGGCGTGCCGGCCCTGCTCAAGGGTTTCTTCGACCGGGTGTTCCTCCCCGGCTTCGCCTTCCGCTACCGCGGCGCGCGCTCCTGGGAAAAGTTGCTGGAAGGCCGCACCGCCGACCTGCTGGTGACCCTGGACACGCCGCCCTGGTACTTCCGCTGGATCTACGGCGCTCCCGGGCACCGGCAGATGACCCGCACCATCCTCGGCTTCTGCGGCATCAAGACCCGCCGCCTGGCCGAATTCGCCCCGGTGCGCACCTCCTCCGAGGAACAGCGCCAGGCCTGGCTGCGCAAGGCGGAAACCCTGGGCACCCGCAACTAGCCCGGCGCCAACCGGCGTAGGTTGGCACCGAGCGCAGCGAGGCCCAGCGAGGGGTGTCTTAAGGATTCCAACGTAGCCCGGGCTTCAGCCCGGGAAAGCGGCGGCACGGAGCGCCCCCGCAAGCCCCCTCTACAGCGCGCGAACCTGGCGCGCCCTCCAGCTGCGCACCAGCGAGGGCGCGAGGGCGGTCAGCGCGGAGCCCAGCACCACCAGCAGCGCGCCACCGTAGGCGATGCCATTGAGCTGCTCGGGCACCACGTGATCGGGCCAAAGGCTGGCGGCCAGGGCCACCGAGGCGAAGGTCACCAGCGGGGTGATGGCCAGGGTCGCGCTGACCCGCGAAGCCTCCCAGTGGGCCAGGGCCTCGGCGAAGGCGCCATAGGCCACCAGGGTGTTCAGGCAGCAGGCCAGCAACAGCCAGCCCTGTAGCGGCGACAGTTGCAGCGCCTCCAGCGGCGCCACCCAGGGCGTCAGCAACGCGGCGCAGCCGAGGTAGATCACCATCATCACCTGCATGGAATTCCACACCGTCAGCAGTTGCTTCTGCGCCAGCCCGTAGAAGGTCCAGACGAAGGCCGCCGCCAGCACGATGAGCACCCCGGTGGTGTAGGTGCCGAGGGAGGTGAGCAGCTCATCCAGGCGCTGGTTGAAGAACAGCCCGAAGCCCAGCACCAGCACCGCCAGCCCGAGCGCCTGGCCGAGGCTGAAACTCTCCTTGAAGATGAACAGGCTGCCGATCAGGAACAGGATCGGCGCCACCTGGATCACCAGCTGCGTGGTGCCGGGGCTGAGCATCTTCAGGCCGATCAGGTAGAGCACGTAGTTGCCCAGCAGCCCGGCGATGGCCAGCGCCACCAGCCCGCCCCCCTTGCGCCCCAACGGGCGGAAGCGCGGCAGCCGGCGGGTCGCGGCGAGCCAGACGAACAGCAGCGAGCCGGAGACCAGCAGGCGAAACCAGGTCACGGTGACCGGGTCCATCACCTTCAGTACTTCCTTGAGCTTGATCGGCAGGATGCCCCAGAGCACGGCGGTGACCAGAGCGAGGAACAGGCCGTAGAGCCAACGGCCGGAAGAAATGTGCATGAAGACCTCGAAGCGGAAGGGACCCGGCCGGCAAGGCGGCGGGCCGCTCATTCTAGAACCTGCCCTGCGACGCACACAGCGACAATTACCTGCGCGAGCGACGCCTAACTGTACCGGTCGCACCGCCGCCAAGCGTCAGGTTTCCAGCGCCATTTTTATGGAAATGCAGCGAACGGTCGCGATCAGGCGCCGATTCGTACCGCCTATCGCCTGAGCGCGCAGGCACCGGGACGCGGATTAGACTCAACAATCATCCGACCCATTCACCCCGGAGTAATCAGCATGTTCGGGCAACGCACCGTGGACGCCGCAGCCAGCACCCATTACCGCAGCGACCGCGTCAGCGCGGTGAATGGGCAGTACTTCTTCGCCACCCGCGAAGGCACCCTGGAAGGCCCCTACTTCACCCGCGCCGACGCCGAGCGCGAGATCGCCTTCTACATCCGCCGCATGATGCAGGCCGACGACATCATCGCCAGCCGCCTCTGAGCGCCGCACATACGACCGCAAGCGCAGCCCCGGCGGCTTCTCATCGCGAATGAATTGGCTCTGTCTGCGTTAAGTGTTGCTAGAGGATTTGAGTCCAGCTGATTGCCGAGCTCTGGTGATGTTTCTGGTTTCGCCCCCCCGGGCGAGTCTCTTTTGGCAGTCGTCGGGGTGCCGAACCACCCAAAAGAAACCAAAAGGGCTTGCCCCATCATCCGGCCCCGGCTTCGCCGGGGTTCCCTCACTCCATCGTTGCTCTGGGGGCCGGCGCGATGGGCCATCCATGGCCTGGCGCGCCTCTCGCGGCATCCATGCCGCTCGTCCCCCGGCGCAACGACTGCGTTCGGCCTCCTGGAGGGGCGTTGGCGGCTGCCCCACCTTTCTTCGTCCAGCGCATCGCCATGTGGTGCGCACGGGCTTTCGTAGGATGGTGTAGAGCGAAGCGAAACCCATGCGGTGGGGGGGAACGAACCCTTGGGTGCCCGAAAATAGCCGTGCTTGAGCGCTTGCATTAAAACCACAACAGCTAACGCCGACAGAGCCAATGAATTCGCTCCCGCAGGGCGGCGCTGTGCGCCGCTTGGCGACTGAAGTCGCCCCTACAAAAAACGCCGCCGCCCCAGGGTACGCAGCGCCCAAATAAAAACCCGCAGCAGCCAGGCCGTTGCGGGTTTTGTCATTGCGGCGTCCGTGGAGCGGATCAGCGCACCGCTTCGAACAGCCCGGTGGCGCCCATGCCGCCGCCCACGCACATGGTGACGATGCCGTAGCGCTTGCCCTGGCGCTGCAGCTCGCGCACCAGGTGGCCGACCTGGCGCGAACCGGTCATGCCGAAGGGGTGGCCGATGGAGATCGAGCCGCCGTTGACGTTGTACTTCTCGTTGTCGATGCCCAGGTGGTCGCGGGCATACAGGCACTGCGAGGCGAAGGCTTCGTTCAGTTCCCACAGGTCGATGTCGTCCACCGACAGGCCGCGTGCCTTGAGCAGCTTGGGCACCGAGTACACAGGGCCGATGCCCATCTCGTCCGGCTCGCAGCCGGCCACGGTGAAGCCGCGGAAGAATGCGCGCGGCTTGAGGCCCAGCTCGATGGCCTTGTCCAGGCTCATCAGCAGGGTCATGGAGGCGCCGTCGGAGAGCTGCGAAGAGTTGCCGGCGGTGACCGAACCGTCCTCGGAGAACACCGGCTTCAGCGAAGCCAGGCCTTCCAGGGTGGTATCGGCGCGGTTGCAGTCGTCGCGGTCGACCACGCCCTCGAGGATCTTCTTCTCGCCGGTGGCCTTGTCCTCGACGCCGTACTTCACGTTCATCGGCACGATCTCGTCGTCGAACAGGCCGGCGGCCTGGGCGCGAGCGGTGCGCTGCTGGCTCTGCAGGGCGTACAGGTCCTGGGCCTCGCGGCTGACGTTGTAGCGGCGCGCGACGATCTCGGCGGTCTGCCCCATCGGGTAGTAGATGCCGGGGTGTTCCAGCTTCAGGCGCGGGTTGACGAAGTTATCCTGGTTGATGCTTTTCAGCGTCAGGGTGATGGACTCGACGCCGCCGGCGACCATCACGTCGCTGCAGCCGGAGGCGATCTGGTTGGCGGCGATGGCGATGGCCTGCAGGCCCGAGGAGCAGTAGCGGTTCAGGGTCATGCCGGCGACACCGATGCCCAGGCCGGACAGCACGGCCACGTTGCGGCCGATGTTGTGGCCCTGGGCGCCTTCGTTGGAGCCGGCACCGACGACGCAGTCGTCCACCAGCGCCGGGTCCAGGTCGTTGCGCGCCAGGAGGGCGTTCACGCAGTGGGCGGCCATGTCGTCCGGCCGGGTCATGTTGAACTTGCCACGGAAGGACTTGGCCAGGCCGGTCCGAACGCTGTCGACTATCACCACTTCACGCATGACGCACCTCTTTCTTGTCGGTTTGAGGACGGGTGTCCATTGACGATGAGGGCGAGGATAAATCCACCCAATGTCTGTGGGCGACGATCATTCATCCTGCGTATGCGCGGCCATCGCCCACCGGTTCAGCCCTTCCTGAACGCCTGCTCCAGCGCCTCGTTGATGGTGCGCAGCACCTTCACCCGGGCGTAGCGCTTGTCGTTGGCCTCCACCAGGGTCCAGGGCGCCAGCTCGGTGCTGGTGCGGTCCACCATGTCGCCCACCGCGTCGACGTAGAGGTCCCACTTGTCGCGGTTGCGCCAGTCCTCTTCGGTGATCTTGTAGCGCTTGAACGAGGTTTCCTCGCGCTCCTTGAAGCGCGCCATCTGCTCGTCCTTGTCGATCGACAGCCAGAACTTCACCACGACTATGCCGTGGTCGTGCAGCTGCTCCTCGAAGTCGTTGATCTCGCTGTAGGCACGCAGCCAGTCGGCCTCCGAGCAGAAGCCCTCGACCCGCTCCACCAGCACGCGGCCGTACCAGGAGCGGTCGAAGATGGTGAACTGCCGGCGCGGCGGCACGTGCCGCCAAAAGCGCCACAGGTAGGGCTGGGCGCGCTCTTCCTCGGTGGGCGCGGCGATGGGCACGGTGCGGTACTGGCGCGGGTCCAGGGCGCCGGTGACGCGGCGGATGGCCCCGCCCTTGCCGGCCGCGTCGTTGCCCTCGAACACCGCCATCAGCGCGTGTCCGCGCATGCGCTTGTCGCGCATCAGCCCGGCCAGGCGCGCCTGCTCGGTGGCCAGCTGTTCCTTGTAGTCGTCCTTGTCGAGCTTCAGGCTGAGGTCGAGGCTGTCGAGCAGGCTGAGGTGGTCCAGGCTGGAGACCAGGGGCGCCGCGTGGGGCTGCGGCACCGGGCGGTCCTTGCGCTTGAGCGCGGCCTGCAGGCCTTCGAGGATGATGCGGCCGACGCTGAGGCTGCGGTAGTTCTCGTCGATGCCCTCGACCACGTACCAGGGCGCGTAGTCGCGGCTGGTGCGGCGCAGCATGCGCTCGCCGAAGCGCACGAAGCGGTCGTAGGTCTGGCTCTGCTTCCAGTCCAGCGGGTTGAGCTTCCAGCTGCGCTGCGGGTCCTTCTCCAGGTCCTTGAGGCGCTGCTTGAGCTGCTTCTTGGACAGGTGGAACCAGAACTTGAAGATCAGCGCGCCCTCGTCGCAGAGCATGCGCTCGAAGCGCTCGGCGGATTCGATGGCCTGGTCGAAGCGCGCGTCCTTGATGTCGCCCTCGACCCGCGCATGGAGCATCTGGCTGTACCAGTTGCCGAAGAAGATGCCGGTCTGCCCCTTGGGCGGCAGCTTGCGCCAGAAGCGCCACTGCGGCGGGCGCGACAGCTCCTCGTCGGTGGGCATGAGGAAGCTCTCGACATGGATCAGGCGCGGGTCCATCCACTCATTGAGCAGCTTCACCGTCTCGCCCTTGCCCGCTCCTTCCACACCGTTGATCAGGATGATCACCGGGAAACGCGCCTGCTGCTTGAGCTCGAACTGCGCCTCCAGCAACGCCTCGCGCAATTCCAGCACGGCTTTATCGTAGGTTTCCTTGTCGATGGAATGACCGATTTCCGCAGATTCGAACATGCGACTCTCCCTGGTTGGTGGAGAAAAAATAGCGGAAGACGCACCGCTGCGGGGTGAAAGATTCGACTCTGTCTGCGCCAAGTGTCGCCAGCAGCTTCATCGGTGTGCGGGGGCGCGATGGCTTGCGTAGGGTGGCGTAGAGCGAAGCGAAACCCACGCGGTGGGCAGGACAGGGAGTCATGAATGCCCCCAGAAAGCACTGTGCTTGCGCTTCGCATCAAGCCCACAACGGCTAATGCAGAGATGGCCCAAGATGCCACGGCTTTGCGAGGCGCGGCTCGCGAAGCCTCCAGCTGCTCGCCCGCCGCCCCGAGCGGCCCCCTGTCGCACGCGCCGCGGCACCGTGATCGGCTACTATTCGCGCTTCGTTCCGCCGGGGTCCTCCATGTCCGATTTCCATCACGCACTGCTCGACTGGGATGAGCAGGGCCAGCCGCTGTCGCGCGAGTTCGACGACGTCTACTTCTCCCCCGCCTCGGGCATCGACGAGACCCGCCACGTGTTCCTCGACGGCAACGACCTGCCGCGCCGCTTCGCCGAACTCGGCGCGGGTGGACGCCTGGTGGTGGGCGAGACCGGCTTCGGCACCGGGCTCAATTTCCTCTGCACCTGGCAACTCTTCGAGGCGCACGCGCCGGCCGATGCGCGGCTGCACTTCGTCAGCGTCGAGAAATTCCCCCTGGCCCGCGACGACCTGGCCCGCGCCCTGGCGCTGTGGCCGCCACTGGCGCCGTTCGCCGACGCACTGCTGGACCAGTACCGCGCCATCAACCCCGGCTTCCAGCGTCTCTCGCTCGCCGGCGGCCGCGTGACCCTGACGCTGCTGGTGGGCGATGCGCTGGAGTGCCTGCCCGAACTGGACGCACGCATCGACGCCTGGTTCCTCGACGGCTTCGCCCCGGCCAAGAACCCGCAGATGTGGTCCCCCGAACTCTTCGCACAACTGGCACGGCTCAGCGCGCCGGGTGCCACCCTGGCCACCTTCACCAGCGCCGGGTTCGTGCGTCGCGCACTCAAGGAGGCGGGCTTCCAGATCCGCCGCGCCCAGGGCTTCGGCAACAAGTGGCACATGAGCCGGGGGCACTTCCTGGGCGAGCCCGCGCCGGCCGCCAAGCCCTGGTTCGCACGGCCCGCCGCGCATGCCGGCGAGCGCCAGGCCCTGGTGATAGGCGCCGGCCTCGCCGGCTGCGCCAGCGCCGCCAGCCTCGCCGCACGGGGCTGGCAGGTGACCTTGCTGGAGCGCCATGCCGGCGTCGCCGAAGAGGCCTCGGGCAATCCCCAGGGGGTGCTGTACCTCAAGCTCTCCGCCCACGGCACCGCGCTGTCGCGGCTGATCGTAAGCGGCTTCGGCCACACCCGCCGCCTGCTCCAGCACCTGCAGCCGGATCAGGACTGGCAAGGTTGCGGCGTCCTGCAACTGGCCTTCGAAGCCAAGGAAGCCGAGCGCCAGGCGCGCCTCGCCGAAGCCTTCCCCGCCGGCCTGCTGCGCCACCTCGACCGCGAGCAGGCCGAAGCCATCGCCGGCATTCCCCTGCCCGCCGGCGGGCTGTTCTACCCCGAGGCCGGCTGGGTGCACCCACCGGCCCTATGCCGCTGGCTGGCCGCCCGGCCCGGCATCCGCCTGCTGCCCCACAGCGAGGCCCTGCAATTGCGTCGCGAGAACGGCCGGTGGCAGGCGCTGGATGGCGAGCGGGTGATCGCCGAGGCACCGGTCGCGGTGCTCGCCGGCGCCGCCGAAATCCTGCGCTTTCCCCAGGCCACCGGGATGCAGCTCAAGCGCATCCGTGGGCAGATCACCCGCCTGCCGGCGACCGAGGGCAGCCGCGCCCTGGCGACCGTGGTCTGCGCCGAAGGCTACGTGGCGCCGGTGCGCAACGACGAGCACACCCTGGGTGCCAGTTTCGACTTCCACAGCCAGGACCTGGCCCCGACCACCGCCGAACACGCCGGCAACCTCGACCTGCTGCGGGAGATTTCCCCCGACCTCGCCGCGCGCCTGCAGGCCGACCGGCTCGACCCCGCCGTGCTCGAAGGCCGCGCCGCCTTCCGCTGCACCACACCCGACTACCTGCCGCTGGTGGGCCCGCTGTGCGATGCCGATGCCTTCGCCGAGGCCTATGCGGTGCTCGGCCGCGACGCTCGCCAGGTGCCGGACGTACCCGCGCCCTGGCTCGATGGCCTCTACGTCAACAGCGGCCACGGCTCGCGCGGGCTGATCACCGCGCCGCTGGCCGGCGAACTGCTGGCCGCCTGGCTGGAGGGCGAGCCGCTGCCCGTGCCCCGCGATGTCGCCGAAGCCTGCCACCCCAACCGCTTCCCCCTGCGCCGTCTGGTACGCGGGCGCTAGCCGCCGGGCTATCCGCCAGGCGGCAACCTGCCGCAGCTGACAACCCGTCGAGCCGATCCTATACTCCCCCCCGTATAAATCCACGGGAGTATCCACCATGCCCATCGCACCCCATCAGCCGCTGGCAAAGGCGCTGGCGCCATGAGCGGCCCCACGCCGGAACGCCAGGACGCCATGCTCAAGCGCCTGGCCCGGGTCGAGGGGCAAGTGCGTGGCATCCAGGCGATGATCCGCCGCGGCGAGCCCTGCGAGGCCATCGCGCAGCAGTTCTCGGCCGCCCGCAAGGCGCTCGACAAGGCCTACCAGGAGATGCTCGCCTGCCTGGTCGAGGAAACCGTGCTCGACCCGGATCGCGACGATGCCGAGACCCTGGCGCGGGTCCGCGCGATCTTCACCAAGTACACCTGACCCATACTCCCAGGGAGTACCAGACATGAACGACGCCATCCGCCTGATCGACGCTCCGCGCTTCGCCGAACTCCACCAGCGGGGAGGCGCCCGCTTCCTCGTCGACGTGCGCAGCCCGGCGGAATACCGCGCCGGGCACATCGCCGGCGCCCGCAACGAACCGCTGGGCAACCTGGACCCCGCCCGCCTGGCCGAACGCCTGCGTGGCGAAGGCCTCGGCACCGGCGACGAGCTCTACCTGATCTGCCAGAAAGGCCAGCGTGCGCGGCAGGCGGCCGAGCGCTTGAGCGCCCTGCTGCCGGGCGTGCAGGTGATCGAGGGCGGCACCGATGCCTGCCTGGCCTGCGGCATGCCCCGCGAAGGCAGCGGCGGCGGCCTGGAGTTGCAGCGCCAGGTGCAGATCACCGCCGGCAGCCTGGTGCTGCTGGGCGTCGTCCTCGGTACCTGGCTGCATCCCGGCTGGTACCTGCTGAGCGGCTTCGTCGGTGCCGGCCTCACCTTCGCCGGGCTGAGCGGGACCTGCGGCCTGGCCCTGGTGCTCGCCCGCATGCCCTGGAACCGCTGATGCTTCTCGAAGCCCTCGCCATCGGCACCCTGCTCGGCCTGCTGCTCGGGCTGACCGGCGCAGGTGGCTCGCTGGTGGCCCTGCCCTTGCTGCTCAGCCTGCACCTGCCGCTGCGCGACGCGGTCGGCGTGAGCCTCGGCGCGGTGGCCCTCACCGCCCTGGTCGGCACCCTGCTGCGCCTGCGCCAGGGCCTGGTGGCCTGGCCCCCGGTGCTGCTGCTCGCCGCCACCGGCCTGCCCGGCAACGCCCTGGGCCAGTGGCTCGGCCACCGGGTGCCGGAGGGCCTGTTGATCACCGGCTTCTGCCTGCTGGTGCTGTGGTCCGCGTGGCGCCTGTGGCACGGTGCCGAACAGCCGCGCCCCGGCACGGGCCCCTTGCGTTACCTGCCGTTGCTGGCCATCGGTCTGGGCGTCGGCGTGTTGTCGGGTTTGATGGGCGTCGGCGGCGGCTTCCTGGTGGTTCCGGCGCTACTCTGGTTCACGCCGCTTTCGGTACTGGCCGCCACCGCCACCTCCCTGGCGGTGGTCGTGGTGGTGTCCGGCGGTGGCTTCCTGCTCTACCTGGGCCAGGCCCAGCCTCCGGCGCTGCTGCTCGGTGCCCTGGCAGTCGGCGGCGCGCTCGGCATGCTGGTCGGCAACCGCCTGGCCCACCGCCTCGGCGGCCCGGCGCTGCAACGCCTGTTCGCGGTGCTGCTGGTGATCACCAGCCTGTCGGTGGCCCTGCAGAAACTGATCTGAGGAGATTGCACCATGCTGCTGCGCCAACTCTTCGATGCCCAAAGCTCCACCTACACCTACCTGCTCGCCGACGCCGGCGAGGCGGTGCTGATCGACCCGGTGAAGGAACAGCTCGACGCCTACCTGCGCCTGCTCGATGAGCTCGGGCTGCGCCTGGTGCTGGCGCTCGATACCCACACCCACGCCGACCACATCACCGCCCTGGGCGACCTGCGCGAGGCCACCGGCTGCCAGAGCGGATTCGGTGCCCAAAGCGGCAGCACCTGCGCCAGCTTCACCTTCGCCGACGGCGCGCGCCTGCGCTTCGGCACCCGCGAGCTGATCGCCTGGTACACGCCCGGGCACACCGCGGACTCCTACTGCTTCCTGCTGCCCGCCAATCCCGTCGACGGCACTCCGGCGCGGGTGTTCACCGGCGATACCCTGCTGATCCGCGGCACCGGGCGCACCGACTTCCAGAACGGCGACGCCCGCGCCCAGTGGGCCAGCCTGCAGCGCCTGCTGGCGCTGGCCGGCGACACCGAGGTGTGCCCCGGCCACGACTATCGGGGCTGGACCCGTTCGAGCATCGCCGAGGAACGTGCCCACAATCCGCGCCTGCAGGTGGCGGACGCCGAGGCCTATGCCGCGCTGATGGCCAGCCTGCGCCTGCCCAACCCGCGCCTGATGGACATCGCCGTGCCCGCCAACCGCGCCTGCGGCCGCCCCTGAGGCGCGCCCCAGGGGCGGAAAGCGCCCCTTCCCCTCATAACTATTTGATCTAAACCATCCGCAAAGATACCGGTCGGACTCTTACTACCTGCATAAAGCGGGTGGTATCCCCAACGGCAGAACCGGTAAGGAACTATGTGCGGCATTTCTGGAGAGTTACGTTTCGACAAGCGACCCGCCGACCTGGCAGCGGTCGAACGCATCACCCATCACCTCGCCCCTCGCGGCCCCGACGCCTGGGGGTTCCATAGCCAGGGCCCCGTCGCCCTGGGCCACCGCCGGCTGAAGATCATGGACCTGTCCGACGGCTCGGCGCAGCCGATGGTCGAACCCGACCTGGGCCTGGCCATGAGCTTCAACGGCGCCATCTACAACTTCCCCGAGCTGCGTGAAGAGCTGCAGGCCCTCGGTTATCGCTTCCGCTCCGGCGGCGACACCGAGGTGCTGGCCAAGGCCTGGCACGCCTGGGGCAAGGACATGCTGCCCAAGCTCAACGGCATGTTCGCCCTGGGCATCTGGGAGCCGGGCAGCCAGCGCCTGTTCCTGGCCCGCGACCGCCTCGGCATCAAGCCGCTGTACCTGTCGCGCACGGCCAGCCGCCTGCGCTTCGCCTCCAGCCTGCCGGCGCTGCTCAAGGGCGGCGACATCGACGGCACCCTGGATGCCGAGGCGCTCAACCACTACCTCAGCTTCCACGCCGTGGTGCCGGCCCCGCGCACTCTGGTCAAGGGCATCGAGAAGCTGCCGCCGGCCAGCTGGATGATGATCGACGCCGAGGGCAACACCGACCAGGGCACCTGGTGGACCCTCGACTACGGCCACGGCGCCGAGGACGCCGGGCTGGAACTGGCCGACTGGCGCGACCGGCTGCTGGGCAGCCTGCGTGACGCCGTTTCCGTGCGCCAGCGCGCGGCCCGCGAAGTGGGCGTGCTGCTCTCCGGCGGCGTCGACTCCAGCCTGCTGGTGGGCCTGCTGGCCGAGGCCGGCGTCGAGGACCTGCTGACCTTCTCCATCGGCTTCCAGGACGCCGGCGGCGAGCGCGGCGACGAGTTCGAATACTCCGACCTCATCGCCCGCCGCTACGGCACCCGCCACCACCAGCTGCGGGTGGGCGAGCACGAGATCATCGAGCAATTGCCGGCGGCCTTCCGCGCCATGAGCGAGCCGATGGTCAGCCACGACTGCATCGCCTTCTACCTGCTCTCCCGCGAGGTCTCCAAGCACTGCAAGGTGGTGCAGAGCGGCCAGGGCGCCGACGAACTGTTCGGCGGCTACCACTGGTACCCGCCACTGGCCGACACGACCGACCCCTTCGCCACCTACCGCGCCGCGTTCTTCGACCGCAGCCACGCCGACTACCGCGACACCGTGCAGCCGGCCTGGCTCACCGGGGACGTGGCCGGCGACTTCGTCCGCGAGCACTTCGCCCGCCCCGGCGCCGAGGACCCGGTGGACAAGGCCCTGCGCCTGGACAGCACCATCATGCTGGTGGACGACCCGGTCAAACGCGTCGACAACATGACCATGGCCTGGGGCCTGGAAGCGCGGGTGCCGTTCCTCGACTACCGCGTGGTCGAGCTCTCCGCGCGCATCCCCTCGCGCTTCAAGCTGGGCGATGGCGGCAAGCAGGTGCTCAAGGAAGTCGCCCGCCAGGTCATCCCCCACGAGGTGATCGACCGGCCCAAGGGCTACTTCCCCGTGCCCGGCCTCAAGCACCTGCAGGGCAAGACCCGCGACTGGGTGCGCGAACTGCTGCTGGACCCGAGCCAGGATCGCGGCCTGTTCAACGCCGCCACCCTCGAACGCCTGCTGGCCAACCCCGGCGAAGACCTGACCCCGCTGCGCGGCTCCAAGCTGTGGCAGATGGCGGCGCTCAACCTCTGGCTCAACGAGCAGGGACTCTAAGGAGAGATTCGCGATGAAATTCTTTACCAGCCAGCAGTACGTGCAGAGCCAGCGTCTGCTGCGCGGCCAGGCGCCCTCCTACGAGCGCCTGCAGGCACGCCTGGCGGAAGAGCACAAGGACGAACAGGCCGAGCAGGTCCAGGTGCTGCATTGCGGCTGGGGCCGCCTGCTGCTGGGCCACACCTACCCGGACCCGGCCAGCCTGGCCCGCGAGCTGCTGGCCGAAAGCCCCGGCGAGCGCGACATCGCCCTCTATGTGGCCGCCCCCCAGCAGGTGCTGGCCCAGGCGCCGCAACAGCTGTTCCTCGACCCCTCCGACACCCTGCGCCTGTGGTTCACCGACTACCGCCCGGCGCGCCGGGCCTTCAGGGGCTTCCGTATCCGGCGCGCCCACAGCGAGGAGGACTGGCAGGCCATCAGCCAGCTGTACCGCAGCCGCGGCATGCTGCCGGTGGACCACGACGCCATCACCCCGCGCCACCAGGGCGGCCCGGTGTACTGGCTGGCCGAGGACTCGACGAGCAACCAGGTGGTCGGCAGCGTGATGGGCCTCAACCACCGCAAGGCCTTCCACGACCCGGAAGGCGGCTCCAGCCTCTGGTGCCTGGCGGTGGACCCGCAATGCAACCGCCCCGGCGTCGGCGAGGCCCTGGTGCGCCACCTCATCGAGCACTTCATGAGCCGTGGCCTGGCCTACCTCGACCTCTCGGTGCTGCACGACAACCGCCAGGCCAAGGCGCTCTACTCCAAGCTGGGCTTCCGCGACCTGCCGACCTTCGCCATCAAGCGCAAGAACGGCATCAACCAGACCCTGTTCCTCGGCCCCGGCCCGGAAGAGGACCTCAACCCCTACGCGCGCATCATCGTCGACGAGGCCCACCGCCGCGGCATCGAGGTGCGCGTCGACGACGCCCGCGCCGGGCTCTTCAGCCTCAGCCAGGGCGGGCGCAGCGTGCGCTGCCGCGAATCGCTGTCGGACATGACCAGCGCCGTCAGCATGACCCTGTGCCAGGACAAGACCCTCACCCACAGCACCCTGGCCCGCGCCGGCCTCAGCCTGCCGGCGCAGCGCCTGGCCGGCACGCCGGAGGAGAACGCCGCCTTCCTCGCCGAACATGGCGCCCTGGTGGTCAAGCCGGTGGACGGCGAGCAGGGCAATGGCGTGGCCGTGAACCTGCGCAGCGCCGCCGAGGTGGAAGCGGCCATCGACAACGCCCGGCGCTTCGACAGCCGCGTGCTGCTGGAGAGCTTCCACCAGGGCCATGACCTGCGCATCGTGGTGATCGGCTACGAGGTGGTCGCGGCGGCGATCCGCCGCCCGGCGGAGATCGTCGGCGACGGCCAGCGCAGCATCCGCTCGCTGATCGAGGCGCAGAGCCGCCGGCGCCAGGCCGCCACAGGAGGCGAAAGCCGCATCCCCCTCGACGAGGAGACCGAACGCACCCTCAGGGACGCCGGCTACGGCTACGACGACGTGCTACCCGAGGGCACCCACCTCGCCGTGCGCCGCACCGCCAACCTGCACACCGGCGGCACCCTGGAAGACGTCACCGGCATCCTCCATCCGCGCCTGGGCGAGGCGGCCGTCCGTGCCGCCCGCGCCCTGGGCATCCCCGTGGTGGGCCTGGACCTGCTGGTGCCCGCCGCCGACCAGCCCGACTACGTGTTCATCGAGGCCAACGAGCGCGTCGGCCTGGCCAACCACCAGCCGCAGCCCACCGCCGAGCGCTTCATCGACCTGCTGTTCCCCCTCAGCCAGCCGCTGTCCTGAGTCCCGGGCCCATGGGCCCGGCACCTCGCAAAGGAGACGCCATGACTGCCAGAAAACTCCCCGAACCCGACATCAACTACCTGCGCCAGGTGCTCCTGGAGATGCTCGCCATCCCCAGCCCCACCGGCTTCACCGACACCATCGTGCGCTACGTCGCCGAGCGCCTGGAGGAGATGGGCATCCCATTCGAGCTGACCCGTCGCGGCACCATCCGCGCCACCCTGCTGGGCCGGCAGAAGAGCCCCGACCGCGCGGTGGCGGCGCACCTGGACACCATTGGCGGCATCGTCCGCCAGATCAAGGACAACGGCCGCCTGGCCCTGGCGCCGGTGGGCTGCTGGTCCAGCCGCTTCGCCGAGGGCAGCCGCGTCAGCGTGTTCACCGACACCGGGGTGATCCGTGGCAGCGTGCTGCCGCTGCTGGCCTCCGGCCACGCCTTCAACACCGAAGTGGACAGCATGCCCATCAGTTGGGACCACATCGAACTGCGCCTGGACGCCTACAGCTCGACCCGCGCCGATTGCGAATCCCTCGGCGTGTGCATCGGTGACTTCGTCGCCTTCGACCCGCTGCCCGAGTTCACCGAGAGCGGCCACATCAGCGCCCGCCACCTGGACGACAAGGCGGGCGTCGCCGCCCTGCTCACCGCGCTCAAGGGCATCACCGAAGCCAAGCTGGTGCCGCCCATCGACTGCCACCCGCTGTTCACCATCACCGAGGAGATCGGCTCCGGTTCCGCCGGCGCGCTGCCGTGGGACGTCAGCGAATTCGTCGGCATCGACATCGCCCCGGTCGCCCCCGGCCAGCAGTCCAGCGAGCACGCCGTCAGCGTCGCCCTGCAGGATTCCGCCGGCCCCTACGACTACCACCTCTCGCGGCACCTGCTGAAGCTCGCCGAGAAGAACGTCATCCCCGTCCGTCGCGACCTGTTCCGCTACTACCACAGCGATGCCCAGTCCGCGATCGCCGCCGGCCACGACACCCGCGCCGCCCTGCTGGCCTTCGGCTGCGACGCCACCCACGGCTACGAGCGCACCCACATCGACAGCCTGGAAGCCATGGCCCGCCTGCTGGGCGCCTACATGATGAGCCCGCCGGTGTTCGCCAGCGACGCCGACGCCGCGCAGAACTCCCTGGAGCCGTTCAGCCACCAGCTGGAACACACCGCGCAGATGGAAAACGACACCCGCGTACCGACTGTCGGAAGTCTCGTGGGCAAGGGCGAAAGCGACGCTTGAAGGCCACCTCACATAAAGGCAAAGTGCCAGGCCACGGGTGAATAAAAACAATGGGGTGAAAGGATGCCTCGCCTCTGTCTGGCGCTCTTGCTGTTCTGCCTCACCGGCCAGGTCTGGGCGCTGCAAAGCGCACCCCTGGACCGCGAGGACCTGCGCCTGTCGCTGAGCCCCTTCATGGGCTACCTGGAAGACCCCGAGGGCAAGCTGCAGCTCGCCGACCTGCGCCAGTTGCCGGACGAAGCCTTCACCCCGGTGCACGGCGAGCACGCCAACATGGGCAAGAACAGCTCGGTCTGGTGGTTCAAGGTGCGCCTGGTCAACAGCCGCCAGCACCCGCTGTCGGGCTACCTGGAAGCCAACTACCCGCTGCTCGACCACATCAAGGTCTTCCTCTTCGAACCCGACGGCCACCTGCAGGAGCAGGAGAGCGGCGACAGCTTCGCCTTCGCCCAGCGCCCGGTGCAGGTGCGCAACTTCTGGTTCCCCCTCGACCTGCAGCCGGGCACCAACACCCTGCTGCTGCGGGTGGAAAGCACCAGCACCCTCTTCGTGCCGCTGTTCTTCAGCACCTACGGCGCCAGCGCGGCGGCGCAGGAAAACCTCATGGGGTTCAACGGCGCCTTCTACGGCGTGCTGTTCGCCATGTTCTTCTACAACCTGTTCCTCTACATCTCGCTGCGCGAGTCGGCCTACCTCTGGTACCTGGCCTACAACCTCAACGTCGGCCTGCTGGCCGCCTGCTTCGACGGCATGCTGTTCAAGCTTTTGCCCGAACACGTGGCCTTCCAGTCGGTGAGCATCTACATCCTCATGTACCTGCACTGCCTCACCGCCGTGCAGTTCAGCCGCCACTTCCTCCACGCCAAGCAGTACTTCCCGCGCCTGGACACGACGCTGCGGGTGGCGATGCTGGCGACCCTGGCGGTGTTCGTCTCGGCACCGGTGATCGGCCTGCAGGCCTGGAACATCCTCGCCAGCCTCACCGTCTCGGCCGTCTCGCTGCTGCTGCTGCTGGCCGGCATCTACGTCTGGCGCCGGGGCGTGCGCTACGGCTCCTACTACACCCTGGCCTGGGGCATCCTGCTGTTCGCCTTCATCCAGGCCACCACCGGCTCGCTGGGCGTGGAGGTGCTGGGCATCTTCGGCGCCACGGTGGTGAAGATCGGCGTGACCATCGAGCTGATCACCCTCTCCATCGGCCTCGCCGACCGCATCAACACCCTCAAGGAAGAAGGCTTCCGCTCGCGCCAGGCCGCCGAGCAGGCGCATGTCGAGAGCCGCGCCAAGAGCCGCTTCCTGGCCAAGATGAGCCACGAGATCCGCACCCCGCTCAACGGTGTGCTGGGCATGCTGCAACTGCTCAAGGAAACCCCGCTGGACCGCAGCCAGCGCTTCTACGTCGACACCATCTCCAGCTCCGGCAGCGCATTGATGGCGGTGATCAACGACATCCTCGACTACGCCCGCATCGAGTCCGGCAAGCTGACCCTGGAACACATCGAGTTCGACCTGGAGCAACTGCTCTCCGACACCCTCAGCCTGTTCACCGCCCAGGCCCTGGACAAGCGCCTGCGCCTCTACATCAGCCTGGAGAGTGGCGTGCCACGGCGCATCAAGGGCGACCCCACGCGCCTCAAGCAGGTGCTGATGAACCTCTTGAGTAACGCCCTCAAGTTCACCGCCGAGGGCCATGTGGCGCTGAACGTCTGCCGCCGCTCCAACTCACTCGGCGAGCCGCACCTGATCTTCGCCATCAGCGACAGCGGCATCGGCATCCGCAACGAGGCGCTGTCCCAGCTGTTCGACTCCTTCGCCCAGGGCGACTCCAGCACCACCCGCCGCTACGGCGGCAGCGGCCTGGGCCTGGCCATCAGCAAGGAGCTGGTGGAAATGATGGGCGGGCGCATCGAAGTGCAGAGCACCGCAGGCCAGGGCACCCGCTTCGCCTTCGACATGCCCCTGCAGGAAGGCACCGAGGAAGACGACGAACTGCTGCGCCTGCTCAAGGGCAAGACCGCCCTGCTCACCTCCCTCGACGGCCTCGGCCTCGACGCCCTGAGCCGCCTGCTGGGTCGCTGGGGCATGCGCACCGAGCGCTGCCAGACCCCCGAGCGCCTGCACGAGTACCTCGACGACTTCGCCGTGCCGCCGCTGCTGGTGCTGGTGGCGCCCTGGCCGGGCAGCGCCGCGCACTGGCTCGACTCCCTGCGCCCGCGCCTGGAGCCGGGGCAGCGCATCCTCCTGCTGTGCCCGCCCGAGCAGTGCCAGAACCTGCCCCAGAGCAACGGCCTGCGCCTGATCGCCATGGCCCAGCCGCTGGCCGTGGTGCCCCTGCGCGAAGCCCTTGCCGACCTCTACCAGGAACGCCGCCAGGAGCCGCGCCCGATCCTCAGCGAGGCCTTCAGCGACGCGGGCTCGGCGCCCTGCATCCTGGTCGCCGAGGACAACCCGGTGAACCAGCTGGTGGTGCAGGGCTTCCTGCGCAAGCGCGGCTACCGCGTGCGCACCGTGGCCAACGGCGTGGCCGCGGTGAACGAATACGAGCGCGAGCCGGCCGGCGTGCAACTGATCCTGATGGATTGCGAGATGCCGGAGATGGACGGTTTCGAGGCGACCAGGCGCATCCGCCAGTTCGAGCGCAGCCGCCAGTTGCCGGCGGTGCCCATCGTCGCGCTGACCGCGCACATCCTCGACAAACACCGCGACGCCGGCGCCGAGGCCGGCATGGACGACTTCCTCGGCAAGCCGCTGGACAGCGCCCTGCTCTTCGCCACCCTCGACCGCCTGCTGGTGCGCCAGGGCCAGGAGCACTCGGCCTGAGCCGACGCCCGCGCATGGCGTCGCGGCGATCATCGCGCTAGGATCGCCGCCTGCCCCCGAGGTCCACCATGCTGATTCCCCACCACCTGCTCGAAGCCGACACCCTGACCCGCCTGATCGAGGACTTCGTCACCCGCGACGGCACCGACAACGGCGACGAAACCCCGCTGGAAACCCGCGTCGCCCGCGTCCGCCATGCCCTGGAGAAGAAGCAGGCGGTGATCGTCTTCGACCCGGACAGCCAGCAATGCCAGCTGATGCTGCGCAGCGAAGTGCCGAGGCAATTGCTCGAGTCCGCCGAGGACGAGTGACAGCGCCCGACGAAACCGACGCCCGACACAGTCGCTGCGCGTTTGCGCGGCTTACTGATCCTTCTCGCAGTTGACCATCCACGGCACGCCGAAGCGGTCTTCGAGCATGCCGAAGCGGGCGGCCCAGAAGGTCGCCTCCAGCGGCATCTGCACCTTGCCACCGGCCGAAAGCGCGGCGAACACGCGCTCGGCTTCCTTGATGGAATCGACGTTGAGCGACACCGAGCAACCACGGATGCCGTCGTAGGGGTGTTCCGGCGTGGTGTCCGAGGCCATCAGCGACTGGTCGCCGACGCAGAGGCAGGCGTGGATGGCGCGGTCGTGGAACTCTGCGGGCACGTGTTCGGCCGCCGGGGATTCGCCGAAGGTCATCACCTGCAGCTCGCCGCCCAGGGTCTGGTGGTAGAACTCGAAGGCCTCGCGGCAGTTGCCGGCGAAGATCAGGTAGGCATTGATACGCATGGTCGTCTCCTTATTGTTGTTGGCTGGCGGCCATCTGGGCGCGCTGGCGTTCTTCCTGCTCACGCAGCTCGGGGGTGAATTCGGCACCGAAGTCTTCGGCGGTGAAGATCTGGCGGATCTCGATGTCCGACTCGCCGCTCATCGGGTTGGGGCAACGCTTGACCCACTCGATGGCCTTCTCCAGGGATTCCACTTCCCAGATCCAGTAGCCGGCCACCAGCTCGCGGGTCTCGGCGAAGGGACCGTCGGTCACCGTGCGGCTGCTGCCGGAAAAGGTCACCCGCGCCCCCCGGGAACTGGGGTGCAGCCCTTCGCCCGCCTGCATGATGCCGGCGTCGATCAGTTCCTGGTTGTACGCGCCCATCGCGGCGAGCAGCTCTTCACTGGGCATTTCGCCGGCTTCGGATTCCTTCGTCGCCTTGACCATCACCATGAATCGCATCGTGTCGCTCCTTCTGTCAGGTTTCATGCCCGCCAGGCTGGCGGTTCTGTCCATTAGTCGAACGGGCTTCGCCGGTTTCGACAGCCCGTCGAAAAAAAATCGCGCGCATCGCCCCCCACGTGGATGCAAGCGGGCGCGGAGGCGCATCACAGCTTAGTGGGTCTTCGGAATCACGCAGGTGACAGGAGGGACGGAACGCCGGACGGCGCCCCGTGGATGAGCACCAGGAGCCCCCTGCCAGCGCCGCGAACAGCCGCCACCAGGAAGAAAGCCGGATGAGCGGGGAAAACCCGCCACCCCTCAGTGCAGCGGCAGGCGGATGCGGAACTCGGCGCCGCCGAGGCTGGAGTCGTCCAGCGCCAGCTCGCCGTCGAAGCTCTCGACGATGTCGCGGACCACGGCGGTGCCGATGCCCTGGCCGGGGTGCTGGGCGTCGAGGCGTTCGCCGCGCTTGAGGATGCGCGCACGCTGGTCCACCGGCACACCCGGGCCGTCGTCCTCCACCCGCAGCTCGCAGAAGCCGGCGCCCTGCACGGCGCTGACGCGGATGCGGCCGAGGCACAGGCGGTAGGCGTTCTCCAGCAGGTTGCCGAGCAGCTCCAGCAAGGCGCCCTGCTCCACCGGCACGTCGAGGGCGGGGTCGAAGGCGCGTTCGACCTGCACCTTCTTGTCGCGGTAGACCTTGTCCAGCGCCTCGCAGAGCAGGTCGAGCAGCGGCGCCAGGCGCACCCGGTGGCGCACCAGGCCGCTCTTGCGCAGGGTGGCGCGCTGCAACTGGTAATCGACCTGCTGGCTCATGCGCTCGATCTGGCTGCGCAGCACATGCGCCTGCTCGGGGTTGGCCGACTTGTTGATGGTCTCGCTGACGCCCTGCAACACCGAGAGCGGAGTCTTCAGGCTGTGGGCCAGGTCGTCGAGGGAATTGCGGTAGCGCTCGCGCTGCTGGCGCTCGCTTTCCAGCAGGCGGTTGAGCGAACCGGTGAGGCGCAGCAGTTCGCGCGGGTGCTCCTCGCTGAGGGAGTCGCGGGCGCCGGCTTCCACCTGGTCCAGCTCCTCGCTGAGCCGGCGCAGGCTGCGGAAGCCCCAGGTGAGGCCGAACCAGAGCAGGGTCAGGAGCAGCACCAGGGCGGCGCCGAGCCAGAGGTAGAGCTGGTGGACGAAGCCGTCGTGCATCACCTGGTAGTCGCTCATCGGCTGCATGGTGACCACGCTGAAGGCGGCGGCCTGGCCACGCAGCAGGTCGATCTCCACGTCGTAGACGAAGAACTCGCGGCCGCGCACATCGTGCACGCGGGTGAACTCGTGGCCACGGCCGTCGTAGCGCGGCTCGTAGTGCACGGATTCATCGGCAGAGGAACGCGACTGCCAGACCAGCCGGCCTTCGCTGTCGTAGATGTAGCCGAGCTGGGTGGCGTCGAGGTTGTCGAATTCCTCGTCGGGCAGCTTGTCCGGCATGTCCAGGCGGCCATCGACGATGCGCGCGGCGGCGATCAGGGCACTGGCGTCGGCGGCCAGGCGCTTCTCGATGGCCTGGTCCAGGGCGTAGTCGAAGGCGCTGCGCAGCAGGGGCAGCAGCACCAGCATGAACAGCACCGCGAGCGCCGTGGCGCCCAGCATCAGGCGCAGGCGCAGGGAAAACCCGGCGCGACGGCGGGGGCTGGCCGCGTGGCTCAACGGCAGCGCTCGGTGAACAGGTAGCCCTGGCCGCGCACCGTCTCGATGGGCTTGAAGCCGTGCTCGCCCTCCAGCTTGCGGCGGATGCGCCCCACCAGCACCTCGATGACGTTGGGGTCGCGCTCCTCGTCGCCGGGGTAGAGCTGCTCCATCAGCCGCTCCTTGGCCACCACCTGCTGGTGATGGCGCATGAGGTATTCGAGGATGCGGTATTCGTAGGCGGTCAACGCCATGGGCGCGCCGTCGATCTGCGCCTGCTTGCGGTTGAGGTCCAGCAGCAGCGGGCCGGCCTCGATGGTGGACTGGACGAAGCCCGAGGAGCGCCGCAACAGGGCGTTGAGGCGCGCCTCCAGCTCTTCGAACTGGAACGGCTTGACCACGTAGTCGTCGGCACCGGCGGCCAGGCCTTCGACCTTGTCCTGCCAGTTGCCGCGCGCGGTGAGTATGAGGATGGGAAAGACCTTGTCGCTGCTGCGCAGCTGGCGGATGAGATCGAGGCCGCTCATGCCGGGCAGGCCGAGGTCGATCACCGCCAGGTCGTGGTGGTACTCCTTGGCGCGGTACAGCGCCTCTTCGGCGTCGGCCACCGCGTCGACCACATGCCCCTGCTCGCCGAGGCGCGTATGGAGGTGATGGCGCAGCAGCGCCTCGTCTTCCACAACCAGCAATTTCATCTGCATTTCCTCAGGCAAGGGCCGGGCGCTGGGCCCGGCCGTGCGTGGCACTGGTCAGAACTTGTAGCTGGCGCCCAGGTAGGCCTGCGAGCTGCTGTGCAGGTCCAGCGAGCCGAGCTTCTCGCCACCATGGGGCGCGACTTCGGTGCTGGCGTTGGTGCGCAGGTAACGATAGCCGGCCTCGATGGAGGTGTTCTTGTTCAGCTGCTGGAGGATACCGGCCTGCAGGCCCGCTGCGTAGCCGATGTCGCTGTCGCGGCGCATGCCGACACCGTCCTGTTCCAGCTTGACCAGGCCCAGGGTGGCGCCACCGAACAGCTTGGTGTTGTTGTCCCCCAGGGGCAGGAAGACGTCGTAGCTGCCGAGCAGGTTCTGCTGGCGCAGCTTGTTGCCACGGTCGGTGTCCGAGAAGTTCTCGTAGGTGGCGTAGTAGCGGCCGTTGTCATCCATCTGGCCGGCGCGTACGCCCCAGGTCCCGGTCTTGTGGATCACCTTGTCCAGGCTCGGGTCACCGAGGTTGGCATTCAGCGCCGAGGAGTTCTGGATGTTGTTGTTGGTCTGGCCCCAGGTGAGGCCGACGAAGGGGTCGGCAGCCTGGGCGGAAGTGGCGGCGAAGGCCAGGCCGGCGGCGAGAGCGATAGGAGTCAGGATGGTTTTCATGAGGCGTTCCTCCGATGGATTTCAATTCGTGCTTGAACACGGGAGCCATCTTGCCGGCGGGGCACTGAACCGCCCCTGAACCCTCACTGAACCTCGGCTGAACGATCTGCAATGGACACGAGGACGCGCGCGGGAGTGACGGGTTGGCGGAAAGTCCTCGGCACACACCGTCATCCCCGCGAACGCGGGGACCCACTGAATACGCCGCCCGGGGCAAAAAAAACGGGAGCCCCAAAAGGGCTCCCGTTCTCGATTCAGAGAAAACGCCCGGAGTCGACCAGTGGCCAGGACTCCAAGCTACAACCTCACCTGCGTTCCAGAAGAAACGCGCCGCTAGTCTGGCAAATAGGCCGCCAGGCATCCGTTTAGCTTTGGTAACCCGATTGCAAACATATGTAACCGGCACGGGCGCTGGCTCCCGTCGGGCCGGCACGGCAGAATGCGCCCATGACGCCTGCCCTCCCCGCTTTCTGCACCCCGCTGGATGCCGATTGGCCCTTCGCCACCGCGCTGCCCGGCATCGCCCTGCGCGCCTGCCGCTTCGACCCGGCGCAGCTCGCCGACCACGACTTCGACCGTTGCGCCATCGCGGCGCCCGCCAACATCCAGCGCTCGGTGGCCAAGCGCCGCGCCGAGTACCTGGCCGGCCGCCTCTGTGCCCGCGCGGCGCTGCTGCCGCTGACCGGCCGGGCGGACGTGCCGGGCACCGGCGAGGACCGCGCGCCAATCTGGCCGGCGGGCATCAGCGGCTCCATCACCCACGGCGCCGGCTGGGCCGCGGCGCTGGTGGCGCGCCAGGCGGACTGGCGCGGCCTGGGCCTGGACATGGAGCAGCGCCTGGAAACCGAGCGCGCCCTGCGCCTGGCCGAGGAGATCCTCACCCCTGCCGAGCTGCAACGCCTCGCCCTGCTTCCCGCCGAAGAACAGGCCGAGCGCGTGACCCTGACCTTCTCCCTCAAGGAAAGCCTGTTCAAGGCGCTCTACCCGCTGGTGGGCAAGCGCTTCTACTTCCACGACGCCGAGCTGCTGGCGGTGGACCACGACGCGCGGACGGCACGCCTCGGGCTGCTGATCGACCTGGCTGGGGAGTGGATGACGGGCAGCGAGCTGGAGGGGCATTTCCAGTTGTATGACGACCGGCTGCTGAGCCTGGTGGCGGTGCGCTGATCAGCGCCTGAGCCTGCGGGCTTCGTCCCTTTTTCTTGACCGGCTTCCTCGTGCGGTTGAACCACTCTCACAAAAGCCCGACCCGGCCTCGACGCAGGATGGGTCGGGCGGCGTTCCGCGAGGTACGAAACCCATCGCTTCGGAGGTGATGGGTTTCGCGGAGCTCCACCCATCCTACGGGCTGTGTGCAATCTACGGCGGCAAATCCCCATCGCCCTGGCGGCGGGGCCAGACCAGGCTGAAGCGCGCGCCGCCGAGGGTGTCGCTGCGGCCGATCTGTGCGCGGCCGGCGTGCCAGTAGATGATCCGCCGCACGATGGAGAGCCCCAGGCCGTGACCGCCGGAGGCGCGGGTGCGGCTGTCGTCGAGGCGCAGGAAGGGGGTGAAGATGCGCTCCCAGTGGCTTTCCGGCACGCCGGGGCCGTCGTCCTCGACATCGATTCGGCAGCGCTTGTGGCCGATCTGGTAGCTCAGCCGCACCCGCGATTCGGCGTGGCGCATGGCATTGCTCACCAGGTTCTGCAGAGCGCGGTGCAGGTAGCGCGGCTCGGCCTCGACCCAGGCGCCCTCGCCGCTGGCGGTGAGGCACTGGCCGCGCTCCACGCGCACGGCGACGCGCAGCGGGGCGAGTTCGGCGATCACCTGGTCGAACAGCGCATCCAGGTCCACGCGCTGGAAGTTCAGCGCCGGCGTGCCCTGCTCCAGGCGGGCGTAGGTCAGCATCTCGTCCACCAGCTTGTCGAGCTCCTGGATGTCGCCGTCCATGCCCTCCATGTACTTGCGCCGGGCGCTCTCGGTCTCCGCGTCGGCGATCATCTCCAGGCCGAAGCGCAGGCGCGCCACTGGCGTGCGCAACTCGTGGGAGACCGCCCGCACCAGCTCGCGCTGCACCGACAGCAGCTGCTGCAACTGCTCGGCCATGCCGTTGAAGGCCGCCGCCAGGCGCCCCACCGAGTCGGCGCCCCTGGCCGGCACGCGGGCATCGAGCTTGCCGTGGGCGATCCGCGTGGCGGCGCTCTCCAGGCCCAGCAGGCGGCGCTCCAGCTGACGCACCAGCAGGTAGATGGTCAGGCCGATGAAGCTCAGGCCGAGCAGGCCGATCAGCACCAGCAGCTCCGGCGGGTAGGGGTTCATCAGGTACAGCGGGCCGATCTCCAGCACCCAGGGCGTGTCGACGATGCCGGCGAAGATGCGCACCGAATCGCCGCCCTTGCCCAGGGCCATCACCGTGTCGCCCTCGTCCACGCGGCGGCGCTGGTCCTCATCCAGGTCGGCGTCCTTGAGGGTGATCAGGTGCAGGTCGAAGCCGAACTCCTTGCCCTCCTTCAAGGCCGCCAGGCGCTGGGGCTGCTCGCGCACCGGGAAGCGCACCAGCTCGTCGATCAGCAGGTAGACGGTGGCGCGGGCCAGCTGCTCGCTGATCTGCTGCACCTCGCCGGTGAGCACCAGGTGCTCCTGCTCGCTGACCAGGCTGTAGACCTTGGCGGCGTGGGGGCCGGTCTGCTCCACCAGCACCTGCTTGCGCAGCACGCGGCTGCGCACGCCGCTGTCGAGGCGATCCTCGTCCAGGTCCTGCAGTGCCAGGGGGATGCCCATCAGCCGGCTCCACAGCACCAGGGCGCGGCGCCGCTCGATGGCGGTCATGGGCTCGAGGTTGTCGGACATCAGGCGGAAGGTGCCGCGCGCCAGGCTCTCGCGGTACTGGTCGGCGCGCACCTCGTTGACCTGGTGGAAGGTGAACACCCCCAGCAGCGCCACCAGCACCAGGGTGATCAGCAGCCCGCCGTAGATGCGCAGAAAGATCGAGTTCATCGACGCCCACCGTCACGTTCGAGCAGGCCGAAGCAATCCAGACTGAGGTAGCGCCCGTCCTTGTACTCGCACTCGCGGCGCACCCCCTCGTGGACGAAGCCCAGGCGGCGCAGCAGGCCGCTGCTGGCACCGTTTTCGGTGTCCACCACCGCCTCGATGCGGTGCAGGCGCATGGCATCGAAGCCGTGGCCGATGGCCGCCTCCAGGCATTCGCGCATCACCCCGCTGCGCCAGTGCTCGGGCATCAGCCAGTAGCCGAGCTCCGCACGGCGATGGCTGTGGTCCCAATCGTGGTAACCGCAGGCGCCGAGCAACTGCTGGGGGTTGTCGCGCCGGCAGATGCCCCACCAGAGGCCGGTGCGCTCGCGAACCAGCGAGCGGTACCAGTCCATCTGCACACGGGTGGCCTCCAGGCTGCCGTAGGAGACGCCGTAGTAACGGATCACATCCGGGTGGGAGAGGCCCAGGAAGATGGCGCGGGTGTCGGCCCGGCCAATTTCCCGCAGGCGGAATCGGGTGGTTTCTAGGGTGGGAAACATGGCGCTCTCGGCTGGAGAATGGAGCGCCTTCGTCCCGAAGCGGAGCGGCGCCTCCTTATATAAGGCTCAAAGCAGGCCTTCGGCCGCCTCCCTGACAAAAAGATAGCCCTTGCTGCGCACCGTCTTGATCAGGCGCGGGTGCATGGGGTCGTCGCCGATCTTCGGGCGGATGCGCGAGATGCGCACGTCGATGGAGCGATCCTGGCCGTCGTACTCGATGCCGCGCAGGGCATTGAAGATCTCCTCGCGCGAGAGGATGCGCCCGGCGTTGGCCGCCAGCAGCCAGAGCAGGTCGAACTCGGCGCTGGTCAGCTCGATGCTGCGCTCGTTGAGCCAGGCCTCGCGCATGGCGTTGTCGATCACCAGCGGGCCGAACTCCAGGCGCCGCACGTTCTCCTCGACAGGCTCGGACAGGCCGCCCTCGCTGCGCCGCAGCAGCGCGCGGATGCGCGCCAGCAGCACGCGCGGGCGTACCGGCTTGCACACGTAGTCGTCCGCGCCCATCTCCAGGCCCAGCACCTGGTCCATGTCGTCGGTGCGCGCGGTGAGCATGAGAATGGGGCCGTCGTAGCGGCCACGGACCTTGCGGCAGATGGACAGGCCATCCTCGCCGGGCAGCATGAGGTCCAGCACCACCAGGTCGGGCTGCTCCTTGAGAATGCGCGCCACGGCCTGGCCACCATCGGACTCGATAGCCACTTTCAGGCCGTTGCCCTCGAGGTACTCGCGGGTCAGCTCGGCCAGTCGTTGGTCGTCCTCGACGATGAGGATGCGCCAGGATTCTTGCTCCACCACGTACTCCTAATAGACTGCATCAAGGCCGTGAAACGGGCGGCATTGTAGCAACGCCCCGCATTCTGCACAGTGCATGCCAAAAACCCCACGAAACACTAGATATTGTGTTAGCGTGCGCACCGTCCGACATCCTCGAAACAGCCCGCTCCAGAGTGTCGCAGCCGCGACGAACGGCGTACGCCAGGCCCCACGAGGGCTACCGCAAACTCTCCCCGCCTCACCCACAATTCACCCACAAGTTATCCACAGCTTTTCCAGTTCCCCTCGCCTTGCAATACCCCCCAGAGCGCATTATCTTGTACCCCCATCACGCCAGACCCCTACATATTGGGTTTGGCTAGATCACGGGACACAATCAGAATCAAGCACGAAATGCCTTTTTCGCAGGCTTCGAACCCCGTGATGCATTAGGAGTCCAACCCGCTGCGCGGCCCCGGCCGACAGTGCCGGCCCGGGACACGAATGACGTGACTGGAACCGGAAGAGCGGTGTACCACCCCAGGGTGTCGCACCACTAGGTATTGTGTTTGTCGCTGCGCCTTAACACAGCGACCTTAGACTTGCTGGGCCAGGGAGGCATTCGAGTCCCCTGCCCTTCCTGCCTTGTAGTAAGCGCCACGAACCCGGCCTCGGCCGAGCCAGCGGCGTTTGTAAAACGGAATGACGGACGCTCACGCGCCCGACTCAACAAATAGAGAACATGGAGACCCCCATGCAGACCGAAACCACTCGCGAGAACCCGCAGGCCAACGCGCCGCAGGCAGCCGATTCCACCCAGGATCTGGCCGCCACCGCGCCCGGCCAGCTGCGCGTGATCAAACGCAACGGTACCGTCGTGCCCTACACCGACGACAAGATCACCGTTGCCATCACCAAGGCGTTCCTCGCCGTGGAAGGCGGTACTGCCGCTGCCTCTTCGCGTATCCATGAAACCGTCGCGCGCCTGACCGAACAGGTCACCGCCACCTTCAAGCGTCGCATGCCCTCGGGCGGCACCATCCACATCGAAGAGATCCAGGACCAGGTCGAACTGAGCCTGATGCGCGCCGGCGAGCAGAAAGTCGCCCGTGACTACGTCCTGTACCGCGAATCCCGCGCCCAGGCCCGCAAGAGCGGCGCCGCCGACATCGCCCAGCCGCACCCGAGCATCCGCGTGACCCGCGCCGACGGCAGCGTCGTTCCGCTCGACCTGGGCCGCCTCAACACCATCATCAGCGAAGCCTGCGAAGGCCTGGCCGAAGTCGATGGCGACCTGATCCAGCGCGAAACCCTGAAGAACCTCTACGACGGCGTGGCCGAGAAAGACGTCAACACCGCCCTGGTGATGACCGCCCGCACCCTGGTAGAGCGCGAGCCGAACTACTCCTACGTCACCGCCCGCCTGCTGATGGACACCCTGCGTGCCGAAGGCCTGGGCTTCCTCGGCGTCGCCGAGAGCGCCACCCACCACGAGATGGCCGAGCTCTACGCCAAGGCTCTGCCGGCCTACGTCGAGAAAGGCGCCGAGTTCGAACTGCTCGACCCGCAACTGAAGACCTACGACCTGGAGAAACTGGGCCGCGCGCTGAACCACGAGCGCGACCAGCAGTTCACCTACCTGGGCCTGCAGACCCTGTACGACCGCTACTTCATCCACAAGGACGGCATCCGCTTCGAACTGCCGCAGATCTTCTTCATGCGCGTGGCCATGGGCCTGGCCATCGAAGAGAAGAAGGACCGTGAAGAGCGCGCCATCGAGTTCTACAACCTGCTGTCGTCCTTCGACTACATGAGCTCGACCCCGACCCTGTTCAACGCCGGTACCCTGCGTCCGCAGCTCTCCAGCTGCTACCTGACCACCGTGCCGGATGACCTCTCGGGCATCTACAGCGCCATCCACGACAACGCCATGCTGTCCAAATTCGCTGGTGGCCTGGGCAACGACTGGACCCCGGTCCGCGCGCTGGGCTCCTACATCAAGGGCACCAACGGCAAATCCCAGGGCGTCGTGCCCTTCCTGAAAGTGGTCAACGACACCGCCGTTGCCGTGAACCAGGGTGGCAAGCGCAAGGGCGCCGTCTGCGCGTACCTCGAAACCTGGCACATGGACATCGAAGAGTTCATCGAGCTGCGCAAGAACACCGGTGACGACCGCCGCCGCACCCACGACATGAACACCGCGAACTGGATTCCGGACCTGTTCATGAAGCGCGTGTTCGACGACGGCCCCTGGACCCTGTTCTCCCCGTCCGACGTGCCCGACCTGCACGACCTGACCGGCAAGGCCTTCGAAGAGCGCTACGAGTACTACGAAGCCATGGCCGGCTACGGCAAGATCAAGCTGCACAAGACCATCGCCGCCAAGGACCTCTGGCGCAAGATGCTCTCCATGCTCTTCGAGACCGGCCACCCGTGGCTGACCTTCAAGGACCCGTGCAACCTGCGCAGCCCGCAGCAGCACGTGGGCGTGGTCCACAGCTCGAACCTGTGCACCGAGATCACCCTCAACACCAACAAAGACGAAATCGCCGTGTGCAACCTGGGTTCCGTGAACCTGGTGAACCACATCGTCGACGGCAAGCTGGACACCGCCAAGCTCGCCAAGACCGTCAAGACCGCCGTACGCATGCTCGATAACGTCATCGACATCAACTACTACTCGGTCCCGCAGGCGAAGAACTCCAACCTCAAGCACCGCCCGGTTGGCCTCGGCATCATGGGCTTCCAGGACGCGCTGTACCTGCAGCACATCCCCTACGGTTCCGACGCCGCCATCGACTTCGCCGATAAGTCCATGGAAGCCATCAGCTACTACGCCATCCAGGCGTCGTGCGACCTGGCCGACGAGCGCGGTTCCTACGAGACCTTCGACGGCTCGCTGTGGAGCAAGGGCATCCTGCCGCTGGACTCCCAGCAGATCCTCATCGAGGCCCGTGGCCAGAAGTACATCGACGTCGACCTGACCGAGTCCCTCGACTGGGCCCCGGTACGTGCTCGCGTACAGAAAGGCATCCGCAACTCCAACATCATGGCCATCGCACCGACCGCCACCATCGCCAACATCACCGGCGTGTCGCAGTCGATCGAACCGACCTACCAGAACCTGTACGTGAAATCGAACCTCTCCGGCGAATTCACCGTGATCAACCCCTACCTGGTTCGCGACCTGAAAGCCCGCGGCCTGTGGGACCCGGTCATGGTCAACGACCTGAAGTACTACGACGGCTCCGTGCAGCAGATCGAACGCATCCCGCAGGACCTCAAGGACCTGTACGCCACCGCGTTCGAAGTGGAAACCAAGTGGATCGTCGACGCCGCCAGCCGTCGCCAGAAGTGGATCGATCAGGCCCAGTCCCTGAACCTCTACATCGCCGGCGCCTCGGGCAAGAAACTCGACGTCACCTACCGCATGGCTTGGTACCGTGGCCTGAAAACCACCTACTACCTCCGTGCCCTGGCCGCCACCAGCACCGAGAAGTCCACCATCAACACCGGCAAGCTCAACGCAGTGTCCTCCGGTAGCGATGAAGGCTTCAGCGCAGCGCCCGCCGCCGCGCCGGTACCGGCACCCGTGCCGCAAGCGTGCTCGATCGACAACCCCGACTGCGAAGCCTGTCAGTGACAGGTGACGCGCGAATCTGAGCGGCACCCGCGTTGTTGCCGGGCCGCTCCGGCTCCTCACGTACGGTCGTACGCTCCGGGGCCAGAGCAACCCGGCGCCTAGCGCTCACTCGCTCAGCTTCGCGCTCGATCGCAGTAGCCCTCTCCCTTCGGGGAGAGGAGCTCAAGCAGTAACAGCACCACCGAATTTCATGGCCGCTCCCTTATAGAGAGAAGCCACACGCGCAGGCCCAGGCCGCGCAGCAAGACCGAACACCGTCAACCGCGAACGCGGCATCCATCGGGCAGCGCTGACACAGACGCCCGTGACCAGGCCCCGGCGGACAAGCAGTTCGGCAGTAAAAGCTTCAGCGTGCACCCACCCACGCACCATTTACCCAGGCCGGCAGAGAACGGCCGAACCAACCAGGAGAGAGGACAGATGCTCAGCTGGGACGAATTCGACAAAGAAGACGCCGCCGCACCCGCCGCCGCCCAACCCAACGCCGCGACCAACGCCGCAGCCGCTGCCGGCGCCGACAAGCTCGATGACGAGGCCGCCGGCTCCGTACAGGAAGCCCGCGCCGTATCCGCCGCTGACTCCGACGCCGTCGCCCGCGCCAAGAAGGCCCTCGACGCCCTCGACATCCAGGAAGGCCTGGACGACCTCGAAGGCGCCTCCGCGCGCGTACAGGTCGGCGACAAGCAAATGATCAACGCCCGCGCCGACCTCAACCAGCTCGTACCCTTCAAGTACGACTGGGCCTGGCAGAAGTATCTGGATGGTTGCGCCAACCACTGGATGCCGCAGGAAGTGAACATGAACGCCGACATCGCTCTGTGGAAGAGCAAGGACGGCCTCAGCGAAGACGAGCGCCGCATCGTCATGCGCAACCTCGGCTTCTTCTCCACCGCCGACTCCCTGGTTGCCAACAACCTGGTGCTCGCCGTCTACCGCCTGATCACCAACCCCGAATGCCGCCAGTACATCCTGCGCCAGGCCTTCGAGGAAGCGATCCACACCCACGCCTACCAGTACTGCATCGAATCGCTGGGCATGGACGAGGGCGAAATCTTCAACATGTACCACGAGATCCCGAGCGTCGCTAAAAAGGCGTCCTGGGGCCTCAAGTACACCCGCTCCATCTCCGACCCCGAGTTCAAGACCGGCACCCCGGAGACCGACCGCCAGTTCCTGCGCAACCTCATCGCCTACTACTGCGTACTGGAAGGCATCTTCTTCTACTGCGGCTTCACCCAGATCCTCTCCATGGGCCGCCGCAACAAGATGACCGGCACCGCCGAGCAGTTCCAATACATCCTGCGCGACGAATCCATGCACCTGAACTTCGGCATCGACGTGATCAACCAGATCAAGATCGAAAACCCGCACCTGTGGGATGCCGCCATGAAGGACGAAGCCACCCAGATGATCCTCCAGGGCACCCAACTGGAAATCGAATACGCACGCGACACCATGCCGCGCGGCGTACTGGGCATGAACGCCGCGATGATGGAGGACTACCTCAAGTTCATCGCCAACCGCCGCCTGACCCAGATCGGCCTCAAAGAGGAATACCCGGGCACCACCAACCCGTTCCCCTGGATGAGCGAGATCATGGACCTGAAGAAAGAGAAGAACTTCTTCGAAACTCGCGTCATCGAGTACCAGACCGGCGGTGCGCTGAGCTGGGATTGATTCCGGGTCGAACCATTAGGAACACATAAAACGCTTCAACCTGATACGGATTTTCGGGGTAGCGAAGAAAGACAAAACCCCGCCTTGTGCGGGGTTTTTCTTAAAAATAAATTAGCAATCTCTGCGAGTTACGTTTTCGCCGTGACAAAAAATAAAACTATGGAAACCAACAACACCATATCTAATAGCGATGCTAGGAAGATAGCCGATCTCAGAATAAAAGAGATAACCACCACAATAACCTCCCCTCCATATTTTGACATGAAGGATTATGGAAGTAAGAATCAAATAGGATTTGGCCAAACATACAAGCAGTACTTAGATGACCTCCAAAAGGTATTTCAAAGCATCTATGAGTCAACTAAAAGTTGCGGCACCCTATGGATAGTCATTGATACATTCAAAAGCGAAGGAAAAGTAGTTCCCCTTCCATTTGATCTCGCTGCCAAACTATCCGAAATAGGCTGGCTACTTCAAGACGTGATCATATGGAAAAAGGACAAGACTGTTCCTTGGTCTGGAAATGGATTTGTTCAGCGAAAATTTGAATACATACTGTTCTTCTCTAAGTCCGAGAAATTCAATTATTTCAAGGATCGAGTAAAAAAATATGATACAGCCCACCTAAAAAAATGGTGGGTAAAATACCCAGAGAGATATAACCCCAAAGGTAAGTCTCTTGATGAAGTATGGGAGTACCCAATACCGACCCAAGGCTCATGGGGTGATAAATATGTTAGACACTTTTGCCCGCTCCCTACTGACATGATAGGTAATATGATTCAGCTCTCGAGCAATGAAGGGGATTTGGTAATGGACCCCTTTGCTGGTAGCGGATCTGTTCTATCGCAAGCAGCCTATATGGGCAGAAACTACTTCGGAGTAGAGCTCAATAAAAAATACATAAAAATGTTTGAGAAATACTTGAAAGAGACTCATGAAGAAGGATCAAGAAAATACAAGGAGTTCAGTCTTCAGAACAAAGAGCAGGCAAAATTTGAAGAACTGATACTGAACTTAAGAGCATTAAAATTTGCAAAAATAATTTATAAAAACCTGAAGATCGCCAAACATCAAAGCAGCTTAATATTGGTAAAAATCACAGGAAAAAGCCAAGAGCAACACAAACTAATCAAAGTGAGATACACACTTATCGACAGCTCCGATAAAAATGAGATCTTGGAGGCACTAGAAAATTCCATAAAATCCCCCCCCCTCTCAAAGTTTGGTATTGAACCAGAGTTCGAGTTTCTAAGCAGCGAAGATATAAACCTCGAGAAACTCAGCCTATACGGATATACCGAGACAAACACACATTTTTCCACAGGAAAGATCGAGACCCTCTCACAAACGGGAAAAGCTAGAATCATAAGCGATATATTTGTCAGCCTTAAGGAAAGCGATTATGAGTAAAGGAATAACAAAAAAAATAATAAAAAATAAGAAGAAGCCAAAACTGACTGCTGAACAAAAGGCTCAGTTAAAAGAGCAAAAGGCACAAAGAAAAGAAATATCAACCTTACTAAAGAATATAGGTTTCAAAAATATCCCATCAATTGATGGGAAGGAATTTATATTTAACAATAGGACCTCTGAAATAGATGACATATTCTTCCATGAGAACGTCATTCTATTAATGGAATATACGATCACAAACGACCCTGGAGCCCATCTACTGAACAAGGAGCATTTTTATCAACGTGTCTGCGAAAACCCTTCTGAATTCATTAAATTTGCGATTCAAGAACCAAAACTGAAGAGCTTTGCCTCAGCATACAATACTCATATATCGAGCAAATATTCACTCAGCAAGATAATTGTCAAAATATTGTACTGCTCTAAGAAAACCATTTCCCCAGAGCACAAAAGGGTAGCAACATCCCCACTATATTTTGACTATCATCTTGTAAAATACTTCTCAAGCCTTTCAAAAGTAATAAAACGCTCCACAATACATGAGTTCATAGACTTCCTCGGTATCCCTTACAAATCATTTGGAGAAAACTCACTAAAGTCACATAGCGTATCAAAGGAAACTTTCTCAGGCCATATTCTTCCGGAAGAGCACAGCTCATTTTCGGAGGGATATAAGATCGTATCCTTTTACATGGACGCCAACTCATTATTACGTCGATCTTATGTACTTCGAAAGGAAGGCTGGCGCAAGAAGGAAAATGTGGGTCACTACCAAAGAATGCTAATCCCCTCAAAAATAAGTGGCATGCGGAAATATCTCCACGAAAAAAATAGAGTATTTGTAAATAATATTATAGCCACTCTATCTCTCGACAAGATCAAACTCTACGATGAGAATGACGAGCAGATCGCAATATCTTCCGACGGTCAAATAATTGGCCAAGGGCAAACAGCTGTTACTCCCACAAAGATAGAAATCAACAACGAACCCAATATTATTGGCGTCGTTGACGGCCAGCATAGGACCTTTGCTTACCACGAAGGCGATGACAATTACGAAGTAACAATATCTAAACTCCGTGAAATACAAAATCTTTTGATAACTGGCATTCTTTACCCACAAAGCGAAGCAAAAGAAAAAAGATTAAAATTCGAAGCCAATCTTTTCTTAGAGATCAATGCGAATCAAGCTGGTGCCAGCTCACAATTAAAACAAGAAATTGAACTAATGATAGACCCATTCTCCACTATTTCAATTGCCAAAGCAGTACTTAATTCGCTTAATAACTCCGGTCCACTCTCTGGGCTTTTTGAGGAATTCTGGTATGAAAAAGGCAAACTAAAAACATCCTCTGTAATTAGCTATGGATTAAATCAGCTTGTAAAGCTTGATGGGAATGAAAGTTTATTTTCCTCATGGAGCCACCCTGACAAAGAAAAACTACGCGCCTTCAACAGCGAAAGCTATGAACTCCTGACCCAATACAAAGAATATTGCACAACAGAGATTCGAGAGATATTTATTGCCTTTAAAAGTCAACTTGATAGCAGTAAGTGGAAAATTGACAGAAAAGATCCAAACTGCATTCTTAGCGTCACCACAATCAATGGCATTCTAAACTGCCTTAGACTTCTCACCAAAAATAAAAAACTAGACAAATCTAAAGGCTACAGCAGCAAATTAACAGCAATCAACAACTTCAATTTTAAAAATTACAAATCCAGCCAATACAGACAAATGGGCGAGAAACTGTATTCCACCTACTTCTGATTCATATCAACGTAAGCAACAAGCGCGTAGGGTGGATGACGCTCTTCTCATCCACCAGCTTTTCCACCCGCAACACCAATGGCTCAAGGAGGGGTCATGTCCAACTACCGTCGCGCCCGGATGCGCGGGGGCACCTACTTCTTCACCGTCAACCTGCGTAACCGGCACAGCGACCTGCTGGTCCGCGAAATCCACCTACTGCGCACCGTGGTACAGGCGGTCAAACACCGCCGCCCCTTCCATATCGATGCCTGGGTCGTGCTCCCCGAACACATGCACTGCCTCTGGACCCTGCCACCGGGCGACGACGACTTCGCCATGCGCTGGCGCTCGATCAAATTCGCCTTCTCCAAACGCCTGGCCGACACCGAATCCCGCACCGAGGCTCAACGTGCCCGGGGCGAACGCGGCATCTGGCAACGCCGCTATTGGGAACACCTGATCCGCGACGACCTCGATTACCAACGGCACTTCGATTACATCCACATCAACCCGGTGAAACACGGCCATGTGCGGCGGGTGTGCGATTGGCCGTATTCGAGCTTTCACCGGGCGGTGCGGGATGGCATCTACCCGGTGGACTGGGCCGGGGATGGCGTGGCGGACGACGACGCTATTCGCTGGGGAGAATGAGGCTGGGGCGGGCCTCGTCTGGTGGATGAAAAGAGCGTCATCCACCCTACGCGTGCATCAACATCGATCCGATGGACTGGGCCGGGGATGGCTTGGCGGACGACGCTATTCGCTGGGGAGAATGAGGCGGGTTCGGGCCTCGTCTGGTGGATGAAAAGAGCGTCATCCACCCTACGCTGCCTTCACGTTTCCGCTCGCCGATCAGCCATTTCCCACGCGGTAACTGCATTGCCACTTTCCGGGTGCGCCCATAGCCTCCGTACCCGGCGCCTAAGAAACGCCCATCAAGCAGCGGTCCACCGCTCCCGAAAGTTCAGCGGCTTTTTTGTGCTCGCGGCATACTCGCGCACGCAAAAATCTCTGTTATGTCGGGAGTGGACTAATACAAGACCTGAAAGGGGAATACGTCCGGCCCTCTGCTTGGGGTTTTCTTAACTCCCGACGCCAGCAGCCCTAAGAAAGCTGCTTCATCAAGCAGAGGTAACGGATATGCCTGACTCCACCCACCCCCGCCCCGATCAAGAAATCCTCATCCCCACCCTCTTCACCCGCCACAAGCGCCTGCTGCGCGCCGTGTTGCTGGAAGACCAACCCTGGTTCGTGGTGACCGACCTGGCCCGGCTGATGAACCACCCGCCCCTGGCCGAGCGCCTGCCGCACAACCTGGATGACGACCAGATGCAGATCGCCTGGATACGCAACGGCCATGGCGACTTCAAGTGCGAATGGCTGGTGAGCGAATCCGGCGCCTATGCCGCGCTCATCCACTACTACCACCCGGAAAACCGCTGCATCCGCCAATGGATCACCCAGCAGGTGATCCCCTGCCTGCGCGCCGAACAGCCTCAGGTCGGCCACTGGCCCGTCCGTTCGGTGGCGCAATGGATGGGGCAGGAGTTGCAGGTGCTGCACTGGCAGGACGTGGTCTGGCTGCCCTTTGAGGACTGCCCGCGCCTGCTGCCCAGGCCGCCCCATGTGATCGGCTAGCACGACCGAGGGCTGGAGACTCCAGCCCTCATCGCCGCCCCTCAGAGCGTGATAACCGTCGCCGGATAGAACAGCACATTGAGCCCGAAGAGGATCATCCAGAAGCCGATCTCCAGCGTCTCGGTGATCGGCTGGATGCGCCGGATCGCGCCATACACATGCACCCCGAACATCAGGGTGAAGACCAGGAACAGCAGGTCGAACGCGTAGCTGTACCCGGTGCCCGTGGTGACGGCACGCAGCATGGCCAGCTCGATGATCAGGATGAACGCCCCCAGGCAGCGGCCGAAGTAGATCGCCAGGTGCTGGTGCTCCGGAATCCTCCAGCGCATGAGCCGCGCCCAGGCGATGGGGGCGACGAAGATGGGCAGGGCGAAGAACAGCGTCGTCACGATCATCAGCGTGGCGAGGTATTCCCGGCTGTATGGCGCGTAGTAACCAAGCATCACAGAACTCCTTGTTCCGTTGCCGCAGTGGGCATCGTTATTGTTTTAAGGCGCGTCTTGCCGGCGGAAGAATCGGGATGCGGGGAGCGGCGGGTCAAGGAATTCGCGGGATGGCAGTACCAAGGAAGGTGACGGGGGCAAGAGGGATGACGACCTAAGTCGCAACGTGCCCAAGGCACCTTCGCCCCTGCCCAGCGCCCCGGCTGATGACGTGCCCATCGCCGCTTCGTACTATCCCGCTCCCCGATTCATCGCCAAGGAATGCATGTGGAAAACAGGACCCGGCGTTGGCCGAAAATACTCGCGCTCAGCCTGGTGACCGCCACGCTTCTGGCTGCCTGGCTCACCACCGGCGTCTACAAGACGCGCTTCGCCGAGGACAACCGCCTGGTCTTCTTCATCAAGCGGCAGCCCTCCTTCCGGGTGGCATTCGTGAACCCCTTCGCCACCGATGCCGACAGCAAGCCCCTCAGCCGATTGAACGCGCAGGAGCGGCAGGAGGTGATCGACTACTGCCGGTATCGCCTGGGGATCGCCACGGAATTGAAGACGCAGGACGAGCTCGACAACTGCGAAGGGGCATCGCCGTAGTCGACCGGGCTCACCGCCCTCTTCCGGCTGCTGGCCAGGCACACCGCCCGCCCGGCAGACGCCCCGCTCGAAACTTACGGAATTTCCCCACAGGGCAACGACCTTGTCCGCCGCCGCCCCTCGCCAATACCGTTCAGCCAGCCCGGTGCGCCCACGGGCTGTGTGGACGGCCGCCGTGACTGGCCATGTCCTACCCCCAACAAGACGGCACAGTGCGACTCGCTCGAAGGTCCCGCGACCTTCGAGCGAGGCCAGAGCCGAGCAGGAGGAAACATGGAACTCGCCTTCGATCGCTACCCCCAGCAGCCCCACGGTGGAACCCTGGTCAACCAGGTGGTGCCCGCCGACCGGGTACGGGCAGAAATAGCGCGCGCACGCGCATTGCCGTCGATCCGCATCGACCTGGAGGCGGTGATCACCATCGAGATGATCACCACCGGCGTGCTCTCGCCCAACAAGGGCTTCATGAACCAGGCCGACTACCTGTCGGTGCTGGGCAATGGCCGGCTGGCCAATGGCACGGTGTGGCCGGTGCCGCTGAGCTTCGCGCCGGTGGGCGAGCGCAACCGCGAGGTGATCGCCGCCCTGGCGGTGGGCGATGAAGTGGCCCTGATCGACGAGCGCAACGAGCCGGTGGCCATCCTCGCCATCGACGACATCTTCGACTACGACAAGGAGGAGCGCGCCCGGCAGCTGTTCGGCACCACCGACCGCAACCACCCCGGGGTGGACGCCATCCACCGGCGCATGGGCGACGTGGCCCTGGGCGGCCCGCTGCAGCTGCTGCAACGGGTCGACTGGGGCCCCTTCGAATCATTGCGCCTGGAGCCCCGGGACACCTGGAAGCGCTTCTACGAGGAACGCGGCTTCCGCTCCGTGGCCGGCTTCATCACCGGCGCCAACCCGCTGCACCGCGGCCACGAATACATCCACCGCAACGCCCTGGAAGGCATCGACGGCCTGCTGCTGCAACCGCTGGTGGAAATGGCCAAGCGTGAATACGTGCGCCACGAGTACCGCATGCAGGCCTACCGCAACGTGCTGGAAACCTACTACCCGAAGGACCGCGCCATGCTCTCGCCGCTGCGGGTCACCTACATCTTCGCCGGCCCCCGGGAGACGGTGCTGCACGCCCTGATCATGAAGAACTACGGCTGCACCCACGCGCTGATCGGCCGCGACCACGCGGGGATCGGCAGCTACTACGACAAGTACGCCAGCCACAGCATCTTCGACCAGTTCACCCCGGACGAGCTGGGCATCGAGGTGCGCCTGTTCCACGAGGTGTTCTACTGCGTGCGCTGCGCCAGCCACGCCACGACCGAAACCTGCCCCCACGACGAGCGCTACCGGCTGAACATTTCCGGCACCGGCATCCGCGAGATGCTGCGCCACGGCCTGGTGCCGCCCAAGGAGGTGGTGCGCCCGGAGTCGGCCCTGGCGGCCATGCAGGGCATCCAGCCCAAGGGCCTGGGGGACGACGGCGAAGGCACCCTGCCCGTGGCCAAGGTGATCCAGAGCCTGTTCCCCTTCTACACCCGCTTCACCCGCCTGGGCGGCGTACCGCGCCAGCAGCCCCTGGAAGCGGACGCCCTCACGGTGCGCGACCTGGAACTGGCTTGCCACGAGGCGCGCAGCCACACAGGCGACGTCTACGACGGCGTCTACCGCGAGTACAGCGCCCTGCTGGACCACAACCGCAGCCTGCAGCCGGCCTGGGTGGAGGACGCGCGCGACGCCCTGCACCGGCAGCAGCGGCGCCTGCTCGATGACCTGGACGAGAAATTCAGCCAGGCGCCGGAGCTCGCGTCCGATGAGTTCATGTACCAGGGCCAGGCGGAAGTGCAGCAGGAACTGAGCGCCGCCCGTGCGCTGCTCGACGACATCCCGGCGGCCATGGATGCCAACCGCCTGGCCAACCGCACCTGGAACAGCCTGCCCTACCCCCGCTATCGCGGCGCCGACGACGCCTGAACCCGCGCCCCACGGCAGCGCTGCCCATGGCTGCCGTGGGGGACTTGGGCCAACGCCCCTCCGTTCGAAAAAAATTGTCGAGCCCTGCATCCATAACGATGCCTGGCGGGTAGTACAGATGGGCAGCCCGAATCTGCCTCTTCGATTACCTATCAGGAGATCGCCCCATGAACGTAAAACCTGCCAGTGGCCTGCTCAGCGGCCTCGTCCTGTGCCTCGCCCTGCAAAGCCTCAATGCCCAGGCGGCCGTGCCCGACGCCGTGAAGGTGCCCGATGGCCACAAGCTCGTGCTCGAAACCGTCGGCGTGGGCGAAATCACCTACGAATGCCGCGACAAGGCGGGTGCGCCAGGCCAGACCGAGTGGTTTTTCGTCGGCCCCAAGGCCGTGCTCAATGACCGGGCCGGAAAGCCGGTAGGGGACTACTTCGGGCCGCCGGCCACCTGGCAGGCCCGTGACGGGTCGAAGATCACCGGCACGCAGGTGGCCGTCGCGCCGGCCGGCACGGGCGATATCCCGTACCAGTTGGTCAAGGCCAACCCTGCCGAGGGCAAGGGCGCCATGAGCGGCGTCAGCTTCGTGCAGCGCCTGGCGACCCGGGGTGGCGTCGCGCCCAGCGATACCTGCGCCGCCGAGAACAAGGGGCAGCGGCAGGTCGTCAAGTACCAGGCCGACTACCTATTCTGGGGGGCCAACTGAGCTCGCCCGGGCAGGCGCGAGGCGAGCCGTCGGCTACGCTCAACGACACACCCCGGCCAGACGGGCCGGGGCACCCTCGAGCGCAGAAAGTGGACCAGCCTGCCAGCACCTTCGATTACCAGAGCCACCTCGACGCCTGCGCCCGAGGTGAGCGGCCGGCCTTGCAGGCGCTCTACGATCAGGAAGGTGCGCGGCTGCTCGGCGTGGCCCGGCGCATCGTGCGGGACGACGCCCTGGCCGAAGACATCGTGCACGATGCCTTCATCCGTATCTGGACGCGCGCTGCCAGCTTCGACCCGGCGCGTGGCTCCGCGCGCGGCTGGATCTACAGCATCACGCGGAACCTGGCGCTGAACCATGTCCGCGATGGTGCCCGGGAGGCGCCCCTGGATGATGCAGGCGCGGCGGTGCTGCACGCGCAGGTGGCGGAGGTGGACGACAGCCTGGCGGCGCACGGTTCAGCCAGAATTCATCAATGCCTGGAGCAGCTGGAGCCGGCGCGGCGGCGCTGCATCCTGCATGCCTACGTCGACGGCTGCACGCATGCCGAAATCGCCGCCCTGCTCGGCGCGCCCTTGGGCACGGTCAAGGCGTGGATCAAGCGCAGCCTGGCGTCGCTGCGGGAGTGCATGGGATGAACACCGAGCACAATGGCACCGGTCCCGAAGACCTGGACACCCTCGCCGGGGAATATGTACTGGGCAGCCTGCCGGCCAGCCAATGGCATGCCGTGCATGAGCGCCTCAAACACGACGCCGATCTGCGTTCAGCCGTGGCTGCCTGGGAAAACCGTCTGCTGGAGCTGACCGCGATCGTCGAGCCGAAAACCCCCAGCCCACGCCTGTGGAGCCGGGTATCCCGCACCCTGGACGCGCAACTCGATGGCGACGCCAAGGCACCGCGGCAGGTGGCCGTCCCCTGGCATCGGCGCTTGGGCGTATGGCGGGGCCTGGCGGGCGCCGGGCTGGCCGCAAGCCTGGTGCTGGCGACGATGCTGCTGACCACCAGCGCACCGCGCATCACCTACATGGTGGTGTTGGTGGCCCCCACCGACCAGACCCCCGGCTGGGTGGTGCAGGCCAGCGACAGCCGCCGGGTCCAACTGATCCCGCTCGGGCGTAGCGAGGTTCCGGGCGACAAAGTGCTGCAGTTCTGGACCAAGGCGGAGGGCTGGCAAGCGCCGGTATCCCTCGGCTTGGTCAAGCCTGGCGCGCAACTCAGCGTCCCCCTGGACCAATTGCCGCCGCTGGAGCCGAGCCAGTTGTTCGAGCTGACCCTGGAAAACCCGGGGGGCTCCACCACGGGCCGGCCGATGGGGCCCGTTCAATTCATTGGCCGGGCGGTGAAGGTCATCTAGCAGATTCAACCCTCTGTAAAATGAGCAGCTCACGACCCGGGCGGCACTCGTGAACTCCTTCGCCACCGATGCCGACAGCAAGAGATGCGTTGTCTTCCAGCTGCTCCGTCGTGCCCTAGCCGCGTGAATCGCCCCTACTTTCTCGCCAGGAACACCGCCAGCGCCGCAAAACGCCTGCGTGCCTCCCAGGCAAACAGGCGGTTGGCCAATGGGTCGAGCAGCACGCCCAGCCAACGCGGCCGCAGCGTCAGGCTGAAGCTGTAGATCAGCTCGGAGCGCCCCGCTTCGATATCGCGGTGGCGCATCGACGCCGCCCACGACTCGAACAGCCCCGTCGGCTCCACCAGCATGGCCGCCGCCACCTTGCCCGGCTGATAGTTCACGAAGCGGGTACGCATCGCCAGCAGGCGCTTCCAGCCCTTGCCCCGATTGAAGGAAACCGCGCCGATGGAAGGATGACTATCGCCCGCCTCCATATGCGCGACGGCCAGCAACGTGTCCCACTGCAACCGCACGCGATGGTTATGGAAGGCTTCGAAGGTGGCGTCGGCGGAGGCCGGCATGACCAGGGTGAAACGGTGGGTGCTCATGAAACTGGCGCCAGGAGAAATCTAGCGGCGAAGAGTAGTTCAAGAAGGGGCGTGAGCATCAGCCTGCACCGTGCATTCCTGCATTCGCTGAAGTACATCCTGAACTCGCGCATCCTGCTCTAACTCGCTCCAGCTTCCGCTAGCAACGATTTCTCCACCGTCGACGACTAGAACGCGGTCGAAGCGGGGCAATGCCTGCATATCGTGTGTCACGCAAATCAATGCCATGCCCTTGAAACGCTCGAACAACAAATCCCATACCTGCCGGGCTGAAACGGTATCCAGCGAAGCCGTGGGCTCATCGAACAGATTGAAAGCCCCGGGCCTCATGAGCACACGCAGCAATGACAAACGCTTCATCTCGCCCCCGGACAGATTCGTCCCCTGGTTCTGCACCTTGAATCCGCACAACTCGGCAGCGAGACGCATCAAACCCATCCGCCGCAAATAGTCCCTGAGTAGCGTTTGATCGTGCGGCTGGCCAAAGAGCACGGCCTCCATCAACTCCCCGCTCAACAAGGCTGGCGACTGCGGGCAGTAGCGCAGCAATGAGAATTGCCGTTCGGCAGCCGGCTCTCCCCGATGCCCCGCCCCGATGCGCAGGCAATTCCGTGACTCGCGCACTATGCCGGCCAGTACCTCGAGCAAGGTCGTCTTGCCCGCACCGCTGCTGCCGATGATGGCAACGCTTTCATCGCTCGCCAGCGAAAGGGGCTGCGTCAGTTGCAGCAGGCGCGCCCCGGCGCGAAGCACCCGCACGGGCTGCAGCACCAGGCCCATGCCGGGAGCATCATCAAGCGAGGCGGCCACAGCCCTGAAGTCTTCCAGGCCCAGCACCTCCTGGAAGCGCTTCTGATCGGAGGCGAACTGATCGGTGAAACGCTGAGCCTCGGCCATCGAGGCCACGCTGTTGAAGAAGGCGATAGCGAGGGTGAACATCGCCACCATCTCGCCAATCGACATGTACGGATCACTCGAGCGTTGGTCCATGAAGCCGAAGAACAGAATGCCCGCCGTGGACAGGCAGATGAAAAGCGCTTTGGCAGCCCCCAGCAAAGAGGCCGAAAAGCCGATGCGAGTCGCCGCGGCTGCATAGCCCCGGTATGCCGCATCCAGCGACGCGAAAGCCGACTCTGGTACTCCCTCGCACTTGATGGCCTTGGCGACACCGAAGGTCTGGGCGAAGGTCGATGCGACCTCGTCTTCCTGGTCGTTCAACGCGTCGATGTGAACACGCCGCCAACGGATGATCCGATGGTTCAGGTACAGGTACCCGGCAGCGCCAACCAGCACGGAAAGAAACACCCAGGCGCCTCCGTAGACCAGCAGTACGACGCTGACGATCAGTGTTTCCACCGCCAGGGGAAGGCCAGAGAGCAGGATGAAGGACAGCAGACGCTCATGGGCATTTACACCGCGGTCGACGGTGCTGATCAAGTTGCCTAGGCGCATTGCCGAGAAGGCTTCGAACTCCTTCCCCATGACACAACGCGCCCAGTGCAACGAGCTTTCGCAAACGCATTCCTGAACCAGCCGGGACAGATGAAGCGACTGGATCGGCATGACAACCACCTGAACGCCCCCTGCAATACAAAAAGCCAGGAGCAGCAAAGGGACGCTTTGTGCAGACGTTCCGTTGCCCGAAGCCAGGCCGTCGACGATATGGCCAAGCAACAGCGGCACCGCTATCGACGTGAGCTTCGCCAGCGTTACCAAGGCCAGCACAAGAGCGATTTTCCAGTAACGCGAAGAGAGCGCGCGGGTGATAGAAGCGTCAAGCATCGGTTGGGTCTCTATCCAGGATAGCGACGGCTCCATTTTGGGACGATAGCCATCGCGTCTGCGGAGGGTCAGGAACCAGGTGATTTCAAGTACAAAAGTCTATCGGGTGAACTTGCGGCTTATGGCTCGCTTGAAAAATGCGGAGCTGCTCGGCGCTGTAGAGAGAGGGGTATGAAGCTGGCGCAAAAAGAAGAGGCTTACGCCAGAATCGAGGCCATCCAAGAATCTAAGAAAAAATTCGCCACTGACCCAGGCGCGCCCGCTTACCGGTGCTTTCCCGCTGAGCTGGTTTAATCAGACGAAAACACAACAAGGCATGAGCCATTTCGAGCGCTGCGTCAGACAGATCCCTGTCTTCCCTGTGACATCTCACTGCCCCTGCATTCAAGGGAGGTCCCCCATGTTGAACCTGGAAAAGATCATCGGAAGAGGTACCTGGCGATACGTGGGTCAACGCGTGCAGGGCCTGCAAATCCAGGCCATCCCCATCGCGGGCAAGTCCATTGAACTCATCGCGAAGAAACTGGGTGGTACCGCCTACCAGATAGGCCGTATCCATACCGAGAATGCCTTCGTGGTGCAGAAAGGGGTGCTGTCACTGCTGTACGTGAGGCCGGACTACAGGGGATACCGCCGCACAGCCGGCCTGGTTTTCGCCCCCTGCTCCTGGAAGGTCGACTACGACCATGCGCTGAGCAGGAACCTCGCTGGCCAGCTGGGTTACGCCTACGTGCTGATGCTGCGGGTTGTGCCAAGAATCAACCGCTCGCACGGCCACCTCGAACGAAACCTGAAGGAGAGTGAGGACGTACCGGACATCTGCTTCGCCGATGAACGAATCCGAGGCAAATGGATAGGTCGCTCCGCGAGCAGGCTGCTGACGCCTCCTGGCGCCTTCTCGGCAAATCAGACGACCCCATACGGGCTGACGTTGCGGCAAGCCGGCCAATGGGGCTTCGCGATGGGGGTGGAGGATGACGACAGGGACATTCCCGGCCTCAAGCCGATTACCGACCTGGGCCCCCGTACGTGACGTAACGGCGCGGCTTAGTGAGAGCCGCGAATACAGCCCCGCTGCCGCAACCCGATGCAATTGCCCCAGGGGTCGCGCACCTGGCAGATGCGGTCGCCGTCCTCCAGCGCCAGCGGCCCTCGATACAACGAGGCGCCAAGCTGTACGAGTCGCAGCACTTCGGCATCCAGATCAGCCACCGCCCAGTAGACGACGGTGCCCGCCGCGCCGCTGGCGACCTTGTCGTCGGCGTTGACGATCTCCAGCACCACGCCGCCCATCTCCAGGTGCCCGTAGTCATCCGTCGGTGGCGACACGCGCTTCGCCTCGGGAAAGGCGCGCTGGTACCAGTCGGTGGCTGCACGCCAGTCACCGACGTGCAGGAGGATCGAGAGGATGCGGGGCTCGGGCATGGATCAAGCCCTGACCACAAGGGTCCTCGCTGCATGGTCGCCAAGGCGCTGGCGGCGCTGCCCGAAGATGAAGATCACATCGAGGATGCCGAGCAGGCTCACCAGCCCCCGCAGGCAGGATTTGTGCAGTTCGCAGGGGGCACCGGTCTCGCTGTCGACGACGCGGATCTTCAGCAGGCGCTTGCCGATTCCCTGCCCGTTGAACCCGTCCTTGAACAGCAGGTAGGCGAACAGCAGCAGCATGCAGACCTTGCCGAAAATGTCCGGGCTGGTGGCCGGCCGGAAGAACACAAAATCGATGATGAAGCTGATCAGGCCCAGCACCAGCAGCGCGCCCCAGAAGTCGATCTGCGAGGCCACGAACCGTGCCCAGAGCGGGGCAAGTTGCTGGTCGAGCTGCTCGCGCCGAGCCGCTGCGGGAACACGGGGCGGTTGCGGCGCCACGCGCTCGCCCGGGCTCGCCTCGCGCTCGATGAGCACACCGCGGATGACCCGCTCGGCCACCTCGGTCAACCCACCCTGCTCAAGCAGATCGACCAGGACCTCCGTGCGTCTTCCGCTGTAGGTTTCTCGCAAGCGCGCTTCGGTTGCATCCATTTCAGACTTCCTTGTGATCGACAGGGTGGTGGATTCTGTGTCGCCGCCACTTCAGTCGTCAATCGCCGCAAAAAGACCGGATATCGCTGCAAACGACCTTGCCAAACACGCCCCATTACCACTCACCCTTGCACTCTCCATCGGTCTCGATAAAGTAGCGCAGCGGCGAAATGACATCACCGCAAGAACCTTCACTCAGGAACGAGTAATCCATGACTAAGATCATGATGTGCACGGCGGCGCTGGCAGTTGCGCTGCTCTCCGGTTGCGCTTCGGTACCGATGGAATCCCCCGAAAAAGACGCAGCCCTCAAGGCCTTCCCGAACCCGCCGCAGGACCAGTCTGCGGTCTACATCTTCCGCGACACGTCCCTGGGCGCTGCGCTGAAGAAGACCGTGAAGATCGATGACAAGGTGATCGGGGAAACCGCACCCAACACCTATTTCTACCGCCTGATCACCCCGGGCGCACACGTGTTGTCGACCGAGTCCGAGTTCGGTGACAACACCCTCAACCTCAGTGCCCAGCCCGGCAAGAACCACTACGTACGCCAGTCCATCCGGATCGGTGTGTTCGCCGGCGGCGCCACTCTGAGCGAAGTCTCCGAGTCCGAAGGCAAGAAGGCCGTGGCCGACACCAAGCTGGCCCGCTGAAAACCCCGTGGATGGGGTCGGCAATCGACTCCATCCACAGCCTGCTTGCTAACCCCCCCTCCCTCATCGTTGCCCCCCTTTCTCCAAGCTGCTAAAAGCCCTCATCCCCATTCGAAAGATGAATACCGCCATGGACCACAGTGACCGTTCGAATAGTCGCGTGTTCGAGCTCGACCTGCTCCGCGCCCTGGTCGCGGTGGCCGATTGCGGCAGCTTCACCACGGCGGCCAGCCGGCTGAACTCCACCCAGTCCACCGTCAGCCAGAAGATCCGCCGGCTGGAAGAGATGGCTGGGCACCGCCTGCTGGAACGCGGCAACCGCGACGTGCTGCCCACCGACGCCGGCGAGACGCTGCTCGGCTACGCGCGGCGCATGCTGGCGCTGAACGACGAGCTGCAGGAGGCGCTGTCCGGGGCCACGGTGGCGCTGACGGTGCGCATCGGCGTGCCGGACGACTTCGCCACCGGGCGCACCACCGAGCAGCTGGCGGCGTTCAACCGCCATTACCCCCAGGTGAAGCTGGAGGTGACCAGCGGGCTGAGCCGCGACCTCTCCGCCAGCTACGACCGTGGCGAGCTGGACCTGGTGCTGCTCAAGCAGCGGCAGAACGCCCGCGAGGCGGTGGCCTGCTGGCCGGAGAAGACGCGCTGGGTGGACAGCGCGAAGAACCCCTGCATCGACCTCGACCCGCTGCCCATCGTCACCTTCCCGCCGCGCGGGGTGTACCGCGACGAGATGATCGCGGCGCTGGAGGCGGTGGGCCGGCGCTGGCACATCAGCTTCACCAGTTCGAGCCTGTCGGGCATCCAGTCGGCCATTGCCGACGGCATGGGCATCGGCCTGCTGCCGCAACGGGCGGTGACGGCGGACCACGCCGTGCTGGCCAGGAAAGCTGGGCTACCCTCGGTGGACGCGTTCGAGGTGGCGCTGCTGCACCGCCCGGCGGCGGACCCGATGGTGAAGGAGCTGGCGCGTGTGCTGTCACGGGTGCTGGCGCAGGATACGAAAGGCTGACAGAGACCCGCCCGCATTCGAAAAACGAATACAGCGGATTCCAACATTTAATTTGTGCATGGATAGATCGCTGGATATCGTGCTCTCCAGCGACGGCCAGCGCCCAACGGCGCGCCGCTCCGCACCATTGCTCACCACGGCGCCGCACGCGCCGGGCAGCAAGACAACAATGAGGAAATACCCCATGGCCAAATCCACCTATTACGCGCCGCACGGCGGGCACCCGGCACAGACCGAGCTGCTCACCGACCGCGCCATGTTCACCGAAGCCTATGCCGTGATCCCCAAGGGCGTGATGCGTGACATCGTCACCAGCCACCTGCCCTTCTGGGACAACATGCGCATGTGGGTCATCGCCCGCCCGCTGTCCGGCTTCGCCGAGACCTTCTCCCAGTACATCGTCGAACTGGCTCCGCAGGGCGGCAGCGACAAGCCCGAGCAGGACCCCAACGCCGAAGCGGTGCTGTTCATCGTCGAAGGCGAGCTGACCCTGACCCTGCAAGGCCAGGTGCACAGCATGCAACCGGGCGGCTATGCCTTCATTCCGCCGGGCGCCGACTACAAGGTGCGCAACACCAGCGGCCAGCACACCCGCTTCCACTGGATCCGCAAGCACTACCAGAAGGTCGACGGCGTACCGCTGCCGGACGCCTTCGTCACCAACGAGCAGGACATCGAGCCGCGCGTGATGCCGGACACCGAAGGCCGCTGGAGCACCACCCGCTTCGTCGACATGGCCGACATGCGCCATGACATGCACGTGAACATCGTCAACTTCGAGCCGGGCGGCGTGATCCCCTTCGCCGAAACCCACGTGATGGAACACGGCCTGTACGTGCTGGAAGGCAAGGCCGTCTACCGCCTGAACCAGGACTGGGTCGAGGTGGAGGCCGGTGACTTCATGTGGCTGCGCGCCTTCTGCCCGCAAGCCTGCTACTCCGGTGGCCCGGGTCGCTTCCGCTACCTGCTGTACAAGGATGTGAACCGCCACATGCGCCTGACCCTCAACCAGGCCCATTGATCCAAACGACGGGAGCCCAGCGCTCCCGTCGTCGTTTCTGCGGTGCCGCAAAGGGCTCCGTCGCCTGGGCTTCAGCCCAGGGATGCCCCGATGAGGCCCGTTCCGGGCTGAAGCCCGGGCTACCGCTTCACATGCGCCGCGAACCCCACCTCCCCCGGTGCCACGTCGGGCTTCAAGGTCAGCGCGGGAATCTCGTAGTCCCCGCCGTTCTGCTGGCGATAGGCGATGGGCTCGGTGCTCCACAGCGCGTCCAGGCGCTGCCCCAGTTCCTCCTGGATGCTGGCGAAGCGAGCCGCGTCGACCCGGCTGGTGCGATGCACCACGAAGGGCGGCAGCACGTCGAAGCCGGGGTAATGCAGGATGCCGTGCTGGATGGGGAACAGCAGGTCGTCCATCGGGCCGTTGATGCCGCGCTCGCTGTAGTGCGAATCCCAGCCACCGGTGGTGACCAGCAGCATCGCCCGCTTGCCCGCCATCGAACCCTCGCCGTAGCGGTTGCCCCAGCGCACGTCCGAATGCTCGCCCACGCCATAGGCGAAGCCGTAGGCATACACGCGGTCGACCCAGCCCTTGAGGATCGCCGGCATCGAGAACCACCAGAGCGGGAACTGCAGGATCAGCGCATCCGCCCAACGCAGCTTGTCCTGCTCGGCGGCGATGTCCGCGCTCTGCCGGCCGCTGGCGAAGGCACGCCTGGAATCCTGCGAGGCATCGAAGCGCGCCTCGGGGTCGCGGTCCAGGCTGTCGCCGGCATCGATGGGCGCCTTCCAGCCCATGGCGTACAGGTCGGACACCTGCACCGCATGGCCGGCAGCCTCGAGGCGCTGCACGGTGAAATCCTTCAGCGCGCCGTTCAGCGAGCGGGGTTCGGGGTGGGCGAAAACGATCAGGACATTCATGGCAAACCTCCATAACGGGATGAGCGCAGGATGGTGGCCCGCCAGGTATATTGGAAATGAATAACCCATATTCCAGGTATGTGAATGAATAATCTCAGGCGTCTGGACCTCAACCTGCTGGTGACCCTCGACGTGCTGCTCGCCGAGCACAACGTCACCCGCGCCGCCGAGCGCCTGAACTTCTCCCAGCCCTCGGTGAGCGTGCACCTGGCCAAGCTGCGGGAGATCTTCGACGACCCGCTGCTGCTGCCCGGCCCGCGCGGCATGCGCCCCACCGCCCGCGCCGAGGAGCTGCGCGAGCCCCTGCGCCAGGCCTTGGAAGCCCTGGAGCGCGCCGTGGCCCCGGCCAGCCCCTTCGACCCGGCCCAGGCGCGGGACACTTGGCGCGTCGCCGCCACCGACTACGGCGAGTCGGCCATCCTCCTGCCCGCCCTCGCCGGCCTGCGCGCCGCCGCACCGGGCACCCGCATCGCCGTGGTCGAGATGGTGCCCTCGCGCATCGCCAAACAGGCGGAGCTGGGCGATATCGACCTGGCCTTCCACACCGCCGAAGGCTCTCCCCTCAACCTGCGCCGCCGCACCCTGTTCGCCGAGCGCTACGTGCTCGCCGGCCGCGCCGGCCACCCGCGCCTGAAGCGACGCCCGACGCTGAAGCAGTTCTGCACCCTCGACCAGGTGATCGTCTCCCCCGATGGCGGCGGCTTCTCCGGCGTCACCGACGCAGCGCTCGCCGAGCACGGCCTGGAACGCCGCGTGGTGCTCTCGGTGCCGCACTTCCTGTTCCTGCGCTCGGTATTGGAAAGCACCGACCTGGTGGCCATGCTCCCCGAACGCCTGGTGGGCAACAGCGGCACCCTGCAGGTGGTCGACGCCCCGCTGGAAGTCCCCGGCTACGAGATGGCCATGCTCTGGCACGAACGCTCCCACCGCGACCCCGCACACCAGTGGCTGCGCGAGCAGATCGTCAAGGCAGTTTGAACAAGGAGTGGCTCCCGTGGGGCATGTAGGTCGGATGCAACCCCACACCTGCGCGCACGTGGTGGCGGCTTTCGTAGGATGGCGTAGAGCGAAGCGAAACCCATGCGGTGGAGGTGGCAGCCCCCCTTGGGCGCCCGGGAAGGAGCGTGCTTGAGCGCTTGCATCAAGACCACAACAGCTAACGCAGACAGAGCCAATCCATTCACCCAGCGAACCTCCCTTCGCGAATGAATTCGCCCCCACAACGGTGCCTCCTGGCGCTAACCCGTGGGAGCGAATTCATTCGCGATGGGCATAACCGGCAGAACTGAACCCTGTCACGCCCGCTAACGAAACAGTCGCCCTTGCTGTTCAGCCGCCCTGGCCAGTCGCGCTATTCTTCCGCGCTTGTTCGCCCGATTCCGTTCGCCCCGATGCCCGCACCCCAGCTCGCCACGCCCGATCACCTTCCGCCCGTCCTCGCCGGCCCCATGCTGCGGCGGCTGGAGGCCCGGCGCCTGGTGTTGTGGCTGGTGGCGACTCGCGAGCTGGCGCTGAGCCTGCACCTGGCCGTCGACGGCAACGCCCGCGATTACAGGCTCGATGCCGAGGCGTGCCAGGTGGTGCCGCTGGGGCGGCACGCCTTTCTGCACCTGATCGACCTGCGCCTGGATACGCCCCTGCCCTGCGACCGGCAGATCGACTACGACCTGCGCTTCGATGGCCAGGGCATCGCCCAATGGGCGCCGCACCTGCTCTATGGCGAGGCGCAGCAGCCGGGCTTCGTGCTGCGCTCGCGCATCGACCAGTTGCTCCATGGGTCCTGCCGCAAGCCCCATCACCCGGCGGCGGAGGGCCTGCTCTGCGCCGACCGCCTGCTGGCGGCACAGCCCGCGCCGGAGCAGCGCCCGGCGCTGTTGTTGCTCAGCGGCGACCAGGTCTACGCCGACGATGTGGCCGGGCCGATGCTGCGCGCCATCCACCAGTTGATCGCCCGCCTCGGGCTGTTCGACGAGCGCCTGGACGGCGCCGTGGTCGATGACAGCCAGGCCCTCTACCGCCACCCGGCCAGCTACTACCGGCGCGCCGACCTGCTGCCGGCGCTGGAGAGCAACGAGACCCTGCGCGAGCGCTTCTTCGGGGGTTCGAAGAAACCCATCTTCACCAGCAGCAACGCCGATAACCACCTGGTGACCCTGGCCGAGGTGCTGGCCATGTACCTGCTGGTGTGGTCACCGGTGCCCTGGACGCTGCTGGAAACGGAGATGCCGTCGCTGCCGGCGGACAAGGTCGAGCGCTACCAGCTGGAGCGCCAGCGCCTGGAAGCCTTCCGCGAGGGCCTGCCGGGCGCGGCGCGGGTATTGGCCCACCTGCCGACGCTGATGATCTTCGATGACCACGACATCACCGACGACTGGAACCTCTCCGCCCAGTGGGAGCAGACCGCCTACGGCCATCCCTTCTCCAAGCGCATCATCGGCAACGCCCTGCTCGCCTACCTGCTCTGCCAGGGCTGGGGCAACGACCCGGACGCCTTCGCCGAGGTGCTGCCGAAGATCCAGGCGCTCACGACCGGCGCGCAAACGGACGGCCACCTCGCCAGCCCGGCGCTGGACGACCTGATCGACGAACTGCTGGCCTTCAACCACTGGCAATACACGCTGCCCACCACGCCGGCGCTGGTGGTGCTGGACACCCGCACGCGCCGCTGGCGCAGTGAAATGAACCTCAAGCGGCCCTCCGGCCTGCTGGACTGGGAAGCGCTGAGCGAGTTGCAGCAGGAGTTGCTCGACCATCCGTCGGCCATCATCGTCTCGCCCGCGCCGGTGTTCGGCGTGAAGCTGATCGAAACGGTGCAGAAGGTCTTCAGCTGGTTCGGCCACCCGTTGCTGGTGGACGCGGAGAACTGGATGGCCCATCGGGGCGCGGCCCAGGTGATCCTCAACATCTTCCGCCACTCGCGCACGCCGGGCAGCTACGTGATCCTCTCGGGGGACGTGCACTACTCCTTCGTCTACGAGGTGCTGATCCGCCACCGCAAGCAGGGGCCGCGCATCTGGCAGATCACCAGCAGCGGCGTGAAGAACGAATTTCCCCGGCGCCTGCTGGACGTCTTCGACCGCCTCAACCGCTGGCTCTATTCGCCCCACTCGCCGCTCAACTGGTTCACCAAGCGTCGGCGCATGCAGGTGGTGCCGCGCACCCCGGCCCACAGCAAGGCGGGCGAACGCCTGTGGAATTCGGCCGGCCTCGGCCAGGTGTTCTTCGATGCGCAGGGCCGCCCGGCGCGCATCTTCCAGCTCAACGCCGACGGCAGCGACGCCACCGAATTCCTCGACGAGCGCGACAGCCCGGGCCGCGCCTGATCGCCTGTAGCCCGGGCTCGCCCGGGGAAGGTCGATGCTCACCGATGGCGGCCCCCGGGCAGGGCCCCGGGTCGCCCCTCGTCACTGCGTCCCGAACATCGCCGTCCAGTAGATGCCCGCATCGCTTTTCGGGTCCACCGCGTAGCCGGCGCCCAGTTCGCGGTACTGCGGGTTCATCAGGTTGGCGCAATGGCCGGGGCTGGCCAGCCAGCCGTCGAGCACCTTGCGCGTGCTGTCCTGGCCGGCGGCGATGTTCTCGCCGATCAGCTGGCCGACATAGCCCGCCAGCTCGGCGCGGTCGCCGGGGGTGCGGCCGTCGCGGCCCTTGTGATCGAAGTAGTTCTGGTTGGCCATGGAGCGCGCGTGGCCTTCGGCGGCGGTGGCCAGGGTGGCGTTCCAGGCCAGCGGCGTGGTGGCGGCGAAGGCCTGGCCGCCGCACTGGCGGGGCTGGGCGCGTGCCGCGTTGATCTGTTCCAGCAGCGTCTGCCCTTCCTTCTCCCACTTGCCCAGGGCGGCGGCCAGCAGCGGCCGGGCGAGGACGATGCGCCAGTCGCGGTCCTCGCGGCTCACGCCGACATCGACGAACTGCGGGTCCAGCAATACATGGCAGAAGCTCTCCTGCAACGCGCCCATGGCGGACTTGGCGTCACGCGGGCCGGAGAGGCTGATGGCCTGCACGTTGACCATGGGATAGGACGACTGCGCCAGCGCCTGCTGCAGGTCGCCGATGCTGCTGGCCGAGAGCACCAGGCGCGGGTCCGCCGCCAGCGGTGGCAGCTCCAGGGACGCCTCGCCCGCGCAGCTCTGCACCTGGCTGCGGTACAGGTTGATCGATTCGACCAGTTGCGACTCCTCGCTGGCCACGGCATTGGTGGCCATGACCACCCCGAACGCCAAAGCCGCGAGCCGCGACACGCGATGCATGCCCCCCATGGAAACCTCCCTCACCTGATAGCGCTCGTGATGCGCGATTCCAATCCGTCCGGCGCAATGCGATATCACCCCTGGCGCGCCCCAGCCTGCTTGAACAGGTGGCCGGGACGCAAGGCCGTCAGGCCCGAATACCCCGGTTGGACAACCCCGGCGGGGAAATGTGCAGCACGATGCCATCGTTCGGTACCTACGGCCATACGCAAGCGCGCCGGCCTGTCGCTATGATCGATGCATGACGCCATCCATCCCCCTGCGCAACCCCTGCCCGCCCGGCACCTGCATCTGCGAGCGCGACCAGTTGCTGGCCGCGCCCGGCGCCGACCTGCGCATCCTGCGCCTCACGCGCCAGGAAGAGCTGCGCCTGCTCGAACGGCTGGAGAACATCACCAGCCTCGACGACCTCGGGCGCCTGCAGCAGAAGATGTTCGAGCAGCTCGGCATCCGCCTGGCCATCGCCCCCGGCTTCAACGAGGTGCGCAGCGGGCGCGGCATCGAGATCGACATCGCCGAGCAGGCCGGCCTCTGCCGCAAGACCCGCCAGTCCATCCCCGCCGCCATCCGCCGCGGCCTGGAGAGGAACCCGGACGTCCTCTTCGCCCTACTCAACGCCCACGACCTGCTGCGGGATGCGTGAGGCTCACGCCGGCACGAACGGCTCCACCGAAACCACCTGGTAGTCATAGCGCTCGCCACGCTCGTTGCGGACCAGTGCTTCGCCGGGGACGATGCGGCGGCCGTAGAGGTCGATCAGGGTGCGGGTGTCGTCCAGGGCGCCCCAGTCCATCAGCGCCTCGGTGTCGGAGTATTCTTCCAGCACGAAGGGGTAGCGCACGTACATGCGGTCTTCGTCGTCGTAGTCCTTCACGTAGCCGAAGGCTTCGACGGTCTTGTCGATGCTCATGTCGTCGGCCTGCAGGGCGACGATCACCAGGGTCTGTCTTTCGTCTTCGGCCCACTGGGCGACGATGCGTACGGGTTTCATGGGGACCTCGATGGGTAATGGCCAGGGCGGCCGGTGAAGTATGGATGGCGGCAGATGACGGGCAAGCCGTCAGCCGTGGCGGTTGCGGCTGGCCTGCACCACCCGCCCGGCGGGGATGCGCAGCTGGGCCAGGAGGTAGTCGGCGAATTCGCTGGAGTAGCCCTGCCGCGCGATCGCCCGCTCCATGCACAGCAGCCAGGCGGCGCTGCGGGCCTCGTCGATCGGCCACTGGGCGTGGAAGGCCGGAATGGCGATGGAGCCGTATTTCTCGCTGAACAGGCGCGGGCCGCCGAGCCAGCCGCTGAGGAAGCAGGCGAGCTTGTCCCGCGACAGTTCCAGGCTCTCCGGGTGCATGCCGCGCAGCTCGCGGGCTTCCGGCAGCTCGTCCATCAGCCGGTAGAAGTCGTCGACCAGGCGACGCAGGCCGTCGATGCCGCCGGCGGCCTGGTAGGAGGCATCGCCGACGCCGAAGGGTGGATTGCTCAAGGCTCGGGCTCCTCGAAAAAGGCGGCATTGTAGCGACCGCCCCCGCCACTGCCGAGGCCCGCCTCGCGCGCCCGAGGGTCGCAGCCACAAGCGCGCCATTGAACCGCGAGCCCTCGCGCATTACCGTCGCCTCTTCCACTTCACGGGGACCCACCATGCACATCGGCGAACTCGCCAGCCGCACCGGCGCCAGCGCCAAGGCCATCCGCCTCTATGAAGAGCAGGGCCTGCTCGGCCCGGTGCCGCGCCAGGGCGTGTATCGCGTTTATGGCGAGCGCCACCTGCAGCAGGTGCTGCTGATCCGCCAGGCGCAATCGGTGGGCTTCCGCCTGGCCGAACTGCATCCCCTGCTGGCCGGTGGCGAAGAGCCCGACTGGCCCGAGCTGTACCAGCGCCTGCAGGGCAAGCGTGCCGCCCTGCGCGCAGAGATCCGCCGGCTGCAGCACCTGGACGCGCAGCTGGGCCGTATCGGCGCAGACATCCACGCCTGCATCGCCGGCCAGCCCCAGGCCGACCAGGCGCTTTGCGCCGCCGAGCCCGCCCAGCGCAGCGCCCTGCTGCACGAGGCTTGACTCTGCCCCTAGGGGCAGACGCCAGACTGCCGCCTTTCCTTCTACAGGCAGGTGGCCCATGGCAACGAAACGCGTCCTGGTGGTACTCGGGCATCCCTCCGGCGACAGCTATTGCGCGGCACTGGCGCAGGTTTATGCACAGGCGGCGCAGCAGGCGGGCCACGAAGTGCGCACGCTGTGCCTGCACCAGCTGGACTTCGACCCCATCCTCCACGCGGGCTACCGGCGCATCCAGCCGCTGGAGCCGGACCTGCTCCGCGCCCAGGAGGCGATCACCTGGGCCGAGCACCTGTGCTTCGCCTACCCCATCTGGTGGGGCGGCGTGCCGGCGCTGTTCAAGGGGTTTCTCGACCGCATCCTGCTACCGGGCTTCGCCTTCGCCTACCGCAACGGCAACCCCTTCCCCGCGCGGCTGCTCAAGGGCCGCTCGGCGCATCAGCTGGTCAGCCTCGACACCCCGCCCTGGTACTTCCGCTGGGTCTACCGAGCCCCGGGCCTGAACCAGATGGAGCGCACCACGCTGAAGTTCTGCGGCATCGCCCCGGTACGCACCCTGGCGCTGGGGCCGATCAGGGGCGCCAGCGAACAGCGCCTGGCCGGCTGGCTGGAGGATGCGCGCACGCTGGCGGGGCGGATCTGACCGGCAGCCCCCTGATTGTCCCGGGCTGAAGCCCGGGCCACGGCACGGGGCGAGGAAAGCGTCTATACCCAATCTCCGGTACCGCTCCCTCAACCCACGGAGGCAACATGAACTTCAACCTGGCCAACAAACGCGCCCTGGTCTCGGGCTCCACCAAGGGCATCGGCTTCGCCATCGCCGCCGGGCTCGCCCGAGAAGGCGCGCGGGTCATCCTCAACGGCCGCAGCCAGGGCTCGGTGGACGAGGCCCTCGCCCGCCTGCGCGCCCAGCAGCCCGACGCCAGGGTCGAAGGCTTCGCCGGCGACCTGACCCGACCCGAAGAGATCACCCGGCTGGTGCAGCACCACCCGGAGGTAGACGTGCTGGTGAACAACCTGGGGATCTTCGATCCCAAGCCCTTCGACGAGATCCCCGACGAGGACTGGCAGCGCTTCTTCGACACCAACGTCATGTCCGGCGTGCGCCTGACCCGCGCCTACCTGGCCGGCATGAAGACGCGCAACTGGGGCCGCGTGGTGTTCATCAGCAGCGAGAGCGGCGTGCAGATCCCGGTGGAGATGATCCACTACGGCGTCACCAAGACCGCACAGCTGGGCCTCTCCCGCGGGCTGGCCGAGACCTGCGCCGGCACCGGCGTGACGGTCAACGCCGTGCTGCCCGGCCCGACCCACTCCGAGGGCGTGGGCGAGTTCGTCGACAAGCTCTCCGGCGGCCAGAGCTTCGAGTCATTCGAGCAGGAGTTCTTCGCCAGCGCCCGCCCCAGCTCGCTGCTCAAGCGCTTCGCCCGCCCGGAGGAAGTGGCCAACCTGGTGGTCTACGTCTGCTCCGAGGCGTCCTCGGCCACCAATGGTGCTGCCCTGCGGGTAGATGGCGGCGTCGTGCGCTCAGCCTTTTGAATGGAAAGTGCCTGCGCTCGGTGATGCTTCGTTAAAAAGCGGTTCGGAATGCTCATTTACAGCTCGTAGACTCCGCTTCCTCACCGTTTTTTGCCTCGCCTGACCTTCGCTCGGCGACTTTCCGTGTGGTTTGGTTGCGACGCCGGGGTGCGACCACGCCGACCGGCGCCGCAACTGGCAGGCGCCCCCGAGTGCCCGGTAGAATCGCCCACCTGTCACGAGCGGGCACCGGCCCGCTCCCCGTGCAACCTGCGAGAGAACCGCCATGGGCGCCCAGTGGAAAGCCAAACCCAAAGAAGCCGCCGCCAACGCCCGAGGAAAGATCTTCGGCAAGCTGGTGAAGGAAATCATGATCGCCGCCCGTAACGGCGCCGACCCGGACATGAACCCCAAGCTGCGCCTTGCCGTGCACCAGGCCAAGAAGGCCTCGATGCCCAAGGACACCCTGGAGCGCGCCATCAAGAAAGGCGCCGGCCTGTCCGGTGAAGTGGTCAACTACGAGCGCACCCTCTACGAAGGCTTCGCCCCGCATCGCGTGCCGGTGATCGTCGAGTGCCTGACCGACAACCTCAACCGCACCGTCGCCGAGATCCGCGTGCTGTTCCGCAAGGGCCAGCTGGGCACCTCGGGCTCCGTGTCCTGGGACTTCGACCACCTGGGCATGATCGAGGCCGAACCGGCCAGCGCCGATGCCGACCCGGAACTGGCCGCCATCGAAGCCGGCGCCCAGGATTTCGAAGCCGGTGAGGAAGGCGCCACCTTCTACACCGACCCCACCGACCTGGACGCGGTGTGCAAGGCGCTGCCGGAATTCGGCTTCACCGTGGCCTCGGCCAACCTGGGCTACAAGGCGAAGAACCCGGTCGCCCTGTCCGGTGCCGAGCTGGAAGAGGTCGAGGCCTTCCTCGACGCCCTCGACAACCACGACGACGTGCAGAACATCTACGTCGGCCTGCAGGCCAACTGAGCCCATGGGCCGCGAACGCTTCCACCAGGACAACGCCGAACGCGCCCTTGCCGATGCGCTGCGCCTGCTGGAGGAGCGCGCGGTCCTCGGCCCGCGCTGGCTGGCCTGGGTCGCCACCGAGCTCTACCAGCTCAAGCCCCCGGAATACGCCGCCATGGTCCGCCGCGAGCTGGAACGCCTCAGCACCGCCCAGCGCCTGTTCGAGGAACAGGCGCAGAGCGTGCACTGAGCGGCTGCTCGACTCTCCCGCTCTTCCCCTTAGTGGATCCCCGCGTTCGCGAGGATGACGGGGTGCGGGGAAGCCCGGATCACTCGTCCCCCCCGCGCACGCGGCGGGCCACTGGACGGCAAGCCGATCCCTGGGCTACGTGGTTTCCCCGCTGCGTCCTTTAGTGGGTCCCCGCGTTCGCGAGGATGACGAGGTGCGGGGAAGCCCGGACCACTCCGTCACCCCCGCGCACGCGGGGGGCCACTGGACGGCAAGCCGACCCCTGGGCTGCATGGTTTCCCCGCTGCGCCCTTAGTGGGTCCCCGCGTTCGCGAGGATGACGAGGTGTGGGGGAAGCCCGGACCACTCCGTCACCCCCGCGCGCGCGGGGGCCCACTGGACGGCAAGCCGATCCCTGGGCTGCATGGTTTCCCCGCTGCGTCCTTTAGTGGGTCCCCGCGTTCGCGAGGATGACAGGGTGCGGGGAAGCCCGAATCACTCGTCACCCCCGCGCACGCGGGGGGCCACTGGACGGCAAGCCGATCCCTGGGCTACGTGGTTTCCCCGCTGCGCCCTTTAGTGGGTCCCCGCGTTCGCGAGGATGACCGGGTGCGGGGAAGCCCGGACCACTCCGTCACCCCCGCGCACGCGGGGGCCCACTGAACGACCACGCGCCCATGAAAAAAGGGGCCGAAGCCCCTTTTCCCAGCGAACCGCGCGTTACTTCGCGGTGCCGATATCGCCGTTTTCCCAACGCGATTCGCTGTTGGCCAGCGCCCCGGCGATGGTCGACAGGTTGGCGTCCGGCAGCGCGTCCGGCAACGGGTCGACACCGGCGCTGATGAACAGCTGGCTGTACGCGTTGCGCAGGTCGGCGTAGGACAGGTCGCGCTTGAGCTGTGCCTGCAGGGTGTTGAGCTCGCCCTGGATCAACTCCAGTTCGCCGATGCTCTGGGTGCTGTAGCGATTGCGCAGTTGCTCGGCGATCTGCCCGTCCAGGTCGGCCAGTTGCTGGCTGGTCTGGAACTGGCGCTGGGCCTCGTGGAAGTTGGCGTTGGCCACGTACAGCTGGGCCAGCACCGCCATGGACATGGCCTGGCGACGGGCTGCCGCCACGCTCTCGCCGGCCTTGGCGACGTCGATGGCCGCCGGCGCCGAGAGCACGTTGAACAGGTTCCAGGTGACTTTCACGCCGTAGTCGGCCCAGCTCTGGTTCACCAGGAAGCTGTTGCTGTCGTAGTGGCCGCCGGCGGAGAACTCGAGGCCGGGCAGCAGGCGCAGCATGGCCTTGCGGGTTTCGGCGGCGCTGATGCGTGCCTGGTAGTCCTGCTCGCGCAGCTCGGGGCGGCTGGCCAGGGCCTGCTGCTCCAGCTGGGTGAAGTCGACCTTGAGCTCGGGCACGTTGTAGGTGTCGGTTGAGGCGAGCTGGTAGTCGGTGTTCAACGGCAGGTTGATCAGCGCGGCCAGCTCGGTCTTGGCCAGGGTCAGGGCGCGGCGCTGCTCTTCCAGCTGGCGGGTGGCCTCGATCAGCGCGCGCTGGTAGCTGAGCACCTGCACGGTGTCGCCGATGCGCTGGCGGCTCATGTCGCGGCTGTCGGTACGGGCCTTGTCGACACGGCTCATCAGGCTGTCGATCTGCTTGAGCAGGCGTTCGGCGGCCACGGCACGCCAGTAGGCGGAGCGCACGTCCTGGGTGATGGTGTGGATGACCTTGCGGCGGCGCTCCTCGACGATCAGGCGCTGGTCGGCCTGCTGCTTGGCGCTCATGTAGCTGACGCCGAAGTCGAGCACGTTCCACACCATGGTCAGGTCCGCCACGCCACGGTCGCGGTCCTGGGAGGTCGAGGGTTCCAGCGACTGGGTGCCGGTCTCGATGCTCTGGCTGCTGGAGGCGCTGACGTTGTTGCGCCCCGCATAGCCGGCCGACAGCGCCATGCGCGGCAGCATGTCGAAGCTGGCGAGGTCGATCTGGCGCTCGGCCATGGCCTGCTCCATCACCTTCAGGCGCGCCTCCAGGTTGTACTTCACGGCGCGGGCCATGGCCTGGTGCAGGGTCAGCGGGCCGGACAAGGGCTCCTGGCCCTTGAACATGGCCTGCAGGTCGGTGCGGGCGCGCTCCTCGCTCACGCTCTTGTCGATGGGCTGGGTCGTCACGGCGCAGCCACTGATTGCCAATGCCAGCAGGCTGGCGGCGAATACCTTGTACTTGTTGTGGTTGGTCATCCTTGTGCCGCCCCCTGGTACGGCTGGTAATTGGATTTCCCTGACTCGGTTCAACCCTGGGCGGCCGCCCCCGCGACCTGGCCCAGGGCCTGTGCCAGCTGGCGCACCTGGCGCTGCTCGGCTTCCTTCATCTCATGCAGCTGCTGGCCGAGGGTGGGCGCGCCGAAGCTGCGTCCGCCCTGCCCGTTGCCGCGTTGCTTGTCGAAGATCTTCTCGTTGCTTTCCTGCGGCTTGTCCTTGCTGAACAGGCCGGAGAAGGTGCTGGCGCCGAATACGCCGCCATCCCCGCCACCGAAGCCGAGGAAGCCCGCACCGCCGCCATCGCCGCCGCTGTCGCTGCTGGCGAACACCTGGGCGATGAAGCTGGGTGCCAGGGCGCCGTTGTTGATGAAGATGTTGCCCACGGTGGGAATCCCGCTGCCGAGGGTCGGTTGCTCGAACAGCGGCGGCGGGATCAGCGGCGAAGTGGTGGTCGAGGGCGGCGGCGCGCTGGGCACGGTGGGCTGCAGCGGCGCCGGGGTGTCGATCGGCGTGGTCACCGGCGGGTTGGCGCGGAATTCCGGATCGCCGTTGTCCAGCGAGCCGATCTGGTAGCCGATGGTGGAGTAGGAGTCGACCATCGCGCTGCCCGGGACGTCGGTGATGCCGGCACCCGCAGCCGAAAGCGACAGGCCCAGGCTGCCCTGGCCGGTGACGCCGCTGACGGTGATGCGGTAGGTGTTGGGGCTCAGCTGCACCAGCGATTGCAGGGTGCCGCTGGCGCTGCCGCCGGTGAGCAGGACGAAGTCGTTCAGGTCCACCCCGGCCACCTCTTCGCTGAAGGTGACGGTGAAGCTCACCGAGCTGTTGGTGGTGGGCGAGGTGCCGTCCAGGGCGATGTTGGTGACCCGTGGCGGTACCGCATCCACCAGCACGGCGCTGGTGTCGCCGACGCTGTTGAGGGTGGTGGTCGCGTCGTTGCCGGCGGCATCGCGCAGGGTGCCGCCGTGGGCGTCGATTGCGCCGCCGACGCTGATCCCGTTGGCGTCCGCCTGGCCGCTGGCGACCGTCAGGCGGAACACCAGGGCGGTGCCGCCCGAGCCGCTGACGTAGTCGGCGTAGACGGTGCCGCCGGTGTCCAGGGTGATGGCCAGGCGCGGGGTGCCGCCGGTGGTGTCCACGGTCACGGCTTCGTCGAAGTTCACCGTGAAGTCGAGGGTGTTGCCATTCAGGTAGGTGCCGTTGGCCGGTACACCGACGGAGGTGACCGCCGGGGCACGGCTGTCGATGGCGTAGTTGTTGGAGTCGGTGGTGCCGAGGCCGGCGTTGCCGGCGGCATCGGTGTAGCCGGTGTTGTCCAGGGTGATCAGGTTGCTGGTGTCGGTGACATTGGCGCTCGGCGTCAGGGTCGCCGTCCAGGTGATGCCGCCGTCACTGCTGCTGAGCCCGCTCAGGCTGCCGTTGGCCACGCTGAAGTCCGCCGTGGTCAGCCCGGTCACCGCCTCGCTGAAGGTGATGGTGACGGTGGTGGTCTGCCCGGCCTTCAGGGCGGTATCGGTGACCACTATGGTGGCGGTGGGCAGCTGGGTATCGATGCCGTAGTTGTTGGAATCGGTACTGCCGCTGCCGGCGTTGCCCGCCAGGTCGGTGTAGCCGGTGTTGTCCAGGGTGATCAGGTTGCTGGTGTCATTGACGTTGGCGCCGGGCGTCAGGGTGGCGGTCCAGGTGATGCCGCCGTCGTTGGAGCTGAGGCCGCTCAGGGTGCCGTTTTCCACGCTGAAGTCCGCCGTGGTCAGCCCGGTCACCGCCTCGTTGAAGGTGATGGTGACGGTGGTGGTCTGCCCGGCCTTCAGCGTCGTGTCGGTGACCACGATGGTGGCCGTCGGACGCTGGGTGTCGATGGCGTAGTTGCCCGAGTCGGTGCTGCCGCTGCCGATGTTGCCCGCCAGGTCCATCACCCCGGAGTTGTTCAGGGTGATGATGTTGGTGGCGTCGCTGACGTTGCCGCTCGGGGTGAAGGTGGCGGTCCAGGTGAGACCGCCATCGCTGGTGCCCAGGCCCGAGAGCGAGCCGCCGGACACCGCGAAGTCCGCCGTGTCCAGCCCGACCACCTGCTCGGCGAAGGTGATGGTGACGGTGGCGGTCTCGCCGATGCGCAGGTTGGTGTCGCTGAGGGTGATGCTGATGGCCGCCGGGCGCACACCGTCCACCACCAGGGCCTTGTTGGCGCCCAGGGAGCCTGCCGCACCGGGGGTGGCCAGGGTGAGGATGGCGTTCTGGTTGGCACCGTCCTTGATGGTGCCGCCATTGAGGCTCAGGGCCGAGGTGGAGGCGTAGTCGAGGTCGGCGGAGGCGTCTCCGGCCTGCACGGTGTAGGTGAAGCTCAGGGTGTCGGAGCCCGAGCCGGACACGTAGTTGAGCACCCGGTCGGTGGCGCCGGTCTCCAGGGTCAGGGTCGGGGTGCCGGTGACGTTGACCGCCGAATCGAAGCGCACGGTGACGGTGATGACATCGCCGATCTTGTAGGTGCCGTTGGCGGTGCTGGACGAGACGCTGGTGACGGTCGGGGCGATGGGCGCGGTCAGGGACAGGTCGTTGCCGCTGCCGCCGATGTAGCTGGTGGTCAGCTGGGTGCCGTTGCCGGCGGCGTTGAACGTGCCGCCCTCGCTGACACCGCTGAAGGTGCCGGCCACGGCATCGGCGGCGTCGTTGACGATCACCGTGTAGCTGTCGCCACTGCCGGCCGCGTAGCCATGGGTGACCGCCAGGGCGGCGCCGGAGACGTCGACGGTGCCGTTGACCACCACCCGGTCGTAGCCGGTGCCGGCGGTGGTGCCGTTGATGTCCAGGGACAGGGTGCTGCCCGAGGCCAGCGTCAGGTTGCCGTTGACGGTCAGGATGGCGACGCCCGCGCCGCCCGGGGACAGGGTGCCGCCGCTCTGCACGACGACGTCGCCGCCCAGGGTGCCGCTGCCGGCCAGGGTCGCGCCGCTGGCCACGGTGGTGGCGCTGGCGGTGCTGCCATCGACCACCAGGGTGCCGGCGGAGACGGTGGTGGTGCCGCTGTTGGTGTTGCTGCCGGACAGGGTCAGGTTGCTGGCGCCGGCCTTGATCAGGCTGCCGGTACCGCTGATGGTGCCGGACAGGGTGGCCGCAGCGCCGGCATTGACGGTCACCAGGCCGGTCAGCGCCAGGGCGTTGTCGAGGGTGGTGGTGCCGGTGATCTGCAGGGTGGTGCCGTTGGCCAGGTTGAGCGCCCCGGCGCCGAGGTTGGCGTCGCTGGCGATGCTCAGGGTCCCGGTGTTGACGCTGGTGCTGCCGCTGTAGGTGTTGTTGCCGGTCAGGGTCAGGGTGCTGGCGCCGGTCTTGGTCAGGCTGCTGCCACTGATCACCCCGGACAGGGTGGTATTGGCACCGGTGTTGACCGTGGCACTGCCGCTCAGGGCGATGGCGTTGTCGATGGTGGTGGCGCTGGTCACCGCCAGGGTGGTGCCGGCGCCCAGGGTCAGCGTGCCGCTGCCGAGGTTGCTGTCGCTGGCCACGCTGAGGGTGCCGGCACTGACGGTGGTGGCACCGTAGGTGTTGCTGCCGGACAGGGTCAGGGTGCTGGCGCCGGCCTTGGTCAGGGTGAAGGCACCGCTGATCACGCCCGACAGGGTCGCGGCGGCCGAGGTGCTCACCGAGGCGTTGCCGCCGAGCACGATGGCGTTGTCGATGGTGCTGGCGCCGGTGAGCGCCAGGGTGGTGCCGGCGGCCAGGTTAACCGCGCCCGAGCCCAGGTTGCCGTCGTTGTCGATGGACAGGGTGCCGGCGCTTACGTAGGTGGCGCCGTAGCCGTTGCTGCCGGACAGGCTCAGGGTGCCGCTGCCGGTTTTCGTCAGGTCGTAGGCACCGCTGATGGCACCACTGAGGGTGACGGCGTTGCTGTTGCCGATGCTGCTGTTGCCGGCCAGGACGATGGCGTTGTCGATGGTGGTAGCGCCCGTGACGTCGAGCACGGTGCCACTCGCCAGGTTGACGGCCCCGCTGCCCAGGTTGCCGTCGCCGGCGATGGACAGGGTGCCGCCGGAGACGGTGGTGGTGCCGCCATAGCTGTTGCTGCCGGACAGGGTCAGGGTGCCGCTGCCCTGCTTGACCAGCGAGCCGGTGCCGGACACTGCACCCGAAACCGAGGTGGAGGTGTTGTCACCCCCGGCGGTCAGGGTGTAGTTGCCCAGTTGGATGCTGGCGTTGGCGTTGTTGCTCGCCAGGCTGCCGACGGTCTGGTCCGAGAGCAGCGTCAGGACACTGTTGCCATTGACCCGCACGGCGTTGGTGTCCGCCATGGAGGCGTCGCCGTTGAGCTTCAGCCAGCCGTAGTTGGCCAGGATGGTGGACCCGCTGTAGGTGTTGGTGCCGGAAAGCGTGGTCGAGTAGGTGGCGGCCCCGGTCTGGTTGAAGGTCACCCCACCGGTGCCGCTGATGCCGCCGGAGAAGGTGGTGTCCGCCGTCTGGTTGCTGGTGAGGTTGAAGCTGCCGAGCGTCACCGAGCCGGCACCGGAGAGGTTGCCGAGCGCTTCGTTGCCGGCCAGCGCCAGGGTGGCCCCGGCCGCGACCGACACGCTGGTGTTGGAGGCGAGCGCATCGCCGCCACTGACCGTCAGGGTGCCCGCGCTGATGGTGGTGGCGCCGCTGAAGGTGTTGCCGGAGCCGGAGAGCGTCAGGTTGCCCGCCCCGGCCTTGGTCAGGGCGCCGCTGCCGGTGATGACGCTGCTGATGGTGGCGGTGTCGCCCGCGCCATGGGTGAAGGTCTGGGTGGTGCCGCCGCCCAGGGTGAGGGTGCCGCCGGTGAGGATCAGGCCGCTGGCCTGGTCCATGTCGAAGGTCAGGCTCTCGTTGATCGACCCGGCATTGAGGTTGAGCGTCTGGCCGGCCAGGTTGCTGGCGAAGACGATGGTCTGGCTGCCGGTGCTGTCGGCCGCGGCGATGGCGACGGCCTCGCTGAAGCTCGTGCCGTTGCTGGCATCGATGGTGGCGGTGTCGCTGGTATTGGTGACGTAGATGAAGTCCGTGGCCACGGTGACGTTGGCGGTGGCGCTGGCGCCGGCACCGTCGTTGAGGGTGACCTTGACGTTGGCATCGCCGGCCGGCGTGTCGTTGCGGTAGGTGATGCGCTGCGCCACATCGTTCACCAGGGCGGTGGTGGCCGTGGTGCCGCTGCTGGTGAAGGTGATGGTCAGCACGCCGCCGGTGTTGGTGAAGGTGGCGAAGGTCTGCCCACCGGACTGCAGGTTGCTGCCACTGACGGTGAACAGCCCGCCGGTGGTGTCGAAGCCCAGCACGTCGCTGCTCACCGCCGTGCCATTGCGCTGGATCACCAGGCTGGCACCGGACCAGTTGCCGTTGCCGCTGTTCAGCGCGCCCAGCTCGGCATCGGCCAGGCTGGCGTTGCTGCCCAGATCGAGGCGCACGGTGTTGCCCGCACCGGCCCAGGCAACGCTGTCGCCGTTGAGGTTGCCGAGGGTCGGTGCCGCGTTGGGGTTGTAGTTGGTATCGGTGGTGCCCCCGTTGGTGGTGTAGATGGTCGAGGTGGACGCACCGTTGTTGCCATCGACGTTGCCGGCTCCGGCCGCCTTGCCGCCCAGGCCGCCACCGCCCACGTTGCCGGTGGCGAGGGTACCGGCGCTGGTGGCGTCCATCCGCACCGTACCGCCGGCGTTCCAGATGGCCCCGACCCCGGCACCACCATCACCGCCACTGCCCGTCCGGCCGTAGTTTGCGGCCTGGTCGCTGGCAACCCCGCCGCCACCGCCGCCACCGGCACCGAGGTTGTTGGTCACGCTGCTGTTGACGATAGTCAGGATGCCGCTGCTGGTGTTGTAGATGCCGCCTGCGGCAGCAGCCCCCCTGCCGCCGGCCGCCGATGAGCCACCACCACCGCCGCCGCCGCCGATGCTGATGCTGCCGTTGTTGGCCACCCCGCCCGATCCCCCGGCGGTGTAGCCGGCAGTGTTCGAACCGTTACCGAAGTAGCTGCCACCCGAACCTGCCGCAGCGCTGCCGCCACGCCCCCCGAAGTCGGGGTTGGGACCGCCGCCATTACCTCCGGTGACAGTGGCAGGTGAGGTGGGCGTTATGGCGGCACCGGCGCTGGTTCCCCCGGTGCCGCCGAGGGAGGTGCCAAAACCACCACCGCCGCCGCCGCCGCCGGCGTAGTTGCCACCGAAGTCGCCACCGCCACCGCCGCCGCCGGATGCCTTGTTGGCGGTGATGGTGCTGTTGGTGATGGTCAGTACGCCCGCGTTGCGGATAGCCGCGCCCAGGCTGTCCATGGCGGGGGCACCTTCATTGGCCCCGTTGCCGACGAGCAGGCCGTTGCGGATGGTGATGTTGTCCAGCGCGACCTTGGAGTTGGCGCCGCTGGTGGTCACGTCCAGCACCCGGGTCTTGTGGGCCCCGTCCAGCGCGAAACCGCCGCCGACGATCTGCAAGGTATGGCCGTCGGTGACGTTGATGGTGATGCCGTCGCTGCTGCTGGCGAAGGTGATGTTGCCGGTGAGGGTGATGACGTCGTCGACACCGTCGGTATTGCCCGTGGCAATGGCGCTCTTCAGGGCGGCGATGTTGTTCACCGCCGTGGTCACCAGCAGGTGGTCGTAACCACCCAGGCGCGACAGGTTCAGGGCGCTGCTGGCCGCGATCTGGCCGGTGGCGATCTCCAGGTCCCAGTCACCGCCCTTGGCGTTGCCGCCGGTGTTGTCGTCGGAAGCGGCGATGTCCGCCCCGGTCATGCCGGCCAGCTTGGTGACGAAGGCCTGGCCTTCGCTGCCGGCCCCCACTTCGCAGCCGTAGAGGAGGATGTCGCCATCGGTGGTCAGCGCCTTGCCGATGCTGGAAAGCTGGGAGGCGTATTGCCCGAGGTTGCCTTCGAACAGCGGCCCGTTGCCCAGCAGCAGCACCCCGGAATCGCCGTGGGAAATGATGTGGATGGCGTCGATGCCGGTGCGCCCGGCCAGGGCGTCGGCGATCTGCTGCACGCCGTCCTTGTTGGTGGACAGCAGCACCACCTCGGCATTGGGCGAGACGGCCTTGAGCAGCTCCTGGTAGTTCGGCGCACGGGTATCGACGAAGACGATTTCCTTGCGCACGCCGTTCTGCCCGTCGGTCACCGGGCTGGCCTGCAGGTCCTGGGTGCCGTGGCTGTTGTCGGCGGTGCCGGCATGGCTGCTGTCGCTGGCGCCGGTGTCATGGGCCGCGTCGGCCGCCGTGGGGGCGGAGGTGGCCGCCGAGGCGGCGGTATCGGCAACCGTCGCGGCCACCGCGCCGTCGAACATCATGCGCGGCTCCAGCGCACTGATCAGCGGCAGCGGGCACGCCAGGGGCGCAGCCTCCGCACCTTTGGCCTTGCCGTTGCGACCAGCCTTCCTCGAATGACCCCAGCCCATGACCTCTACCTCCTCGTTCCGGCGCCCGCCTCGGCGGGTGCTCAGTTGCGTTCTTGTTCCAGGGCCCGGGCATCCCGGGCGGTCCTGATCACATGGGCCTCGCTGTTACGCGAGTCCTTCCAGAAATCCAGTTGCGCGTACTGCTCGAACAGATCCGGCGGCAGCAGGGTGCGCCGCGCCGCCACTTCGACCTTGGGCCGCACCTTGTGCAGGCCGCGCAGGCCCAGGGCCTGGTCGAACTCCGGGGCGTCGTACTCGACATGCTCGAAGTCGTGCTCGAACCAGGGCTCGCCAAGGAACTCGTAGACCAGCCGCAGCACCCGCTCGGGCGTGGCCACCAGCAGGTCGTAGTCCACCAGCAGCAGGGAGCGGGCGTGCTCGCCGTAATAGGCATCCTTGAGCGCCGACCAGGGCAGGCCCACCAGGCGGTTGCGCTGGGCCAGGGTCTCGACCCGGCTGTAGACGGTGTTGCGCTCGTTGTCGTCGTTGAACAGCTTGGTGATCTCGTACGGGTTGGCGCGGTAGAGCCGCTCGATGCTGTCCATCACCCAGGCGACATTGCGCACGCAGGCGATCACCCTGGCCTGGGGGAACAGGTCCAGCAGGGCAGGCAACCGCGCGCACCACTGGCGGTTGGTGTCGAAGATCACGTCCCGCCCGGCCTGGTCCGCGTAGTAGTTGCTGAACAGCCCGGCGAGCAGGCGCTTGCGCTGCTCCTGGGTCACCACCGGGCCGAACTCGCTCTCGGCGCCGAACTGCTTGAGCAGGGCCGAGAAGAAGCTGCCCACCGGGCTGGTCATGCCGGCGTGGAAGCGCGGGTTCTGCCGCAGCAGCGCCGCCAGCAGCGTGGACCCCGAGCGTGGCAGCCCCGAGATGAAATGGAAGGCGGGTGATGAATTGGCCATGGTCTGCGTGTACGTCTGCCTGTCGATGAGTCTCTGCCCGATCACGGAGCCGCCGGTGCCGCGAGGCACCGGCGGCGCAGGTTCATCAGTTGCGGGAGGGGAAGACCCCTTCCATCGCGATGATGAAGTTCACCCCGAGGAAGGGATTGCGCAGGCTCACCGGCTGGCTGCCGCCGGCGACCTGCACCGTCACGTTGACGGTGCTGGGGTTGGTCAGCGGAACCGGATTCGCCATCGCGGTCGACCAGATGGCCGCCGCAGAGGCCGACCCGCCGACGGACCCACCCAGTACGGAGTTGGTGGCGCTCGGAACCAGTGCCGGGCTGGTCGGCGTGCCGGCAGCGGAAATCGTGCTGGTGCCGGTGGCGACGTGGGTGTGCATCGGCATCTGGGTCTGGAGCAGGGTGACGTTCTCGGTGCCGCCGACCTCGCCGAGGTCGATCATCGAGAGGCCCGGCCCCTGGAACTGGCCGACCGGCGAGCGGCCGCGCAGGTCCGGCAGCCCGAAGGTGGTCTGGCCGTTACCGCCGTAGACGGTGCCCAACAGGGAAAACAGCGCGGTGTTCTGCGCAATCCCCACGATCTGCCCCATGCAGAATGCGTAGCCCCGGGGCGCAAAGTTGCCGCCGAACATCTTGATCTCACCGATGAAAGGTTCCACGTGTTGACTCTCCTCTGGCTCTGGTTTTGCGCGCCCTTAAGGCTCGGCGCGTGTGCATGTTTATTGTTGTGGTCTATGCCGGCCGGTCGGTGTGGAACACGGCCTGGAGTACAGGGCGCCCGTCCGGGGTGGGCATTGCGGGGGTCAGCAGAAGCTCCCAGCCCGGCTCCCCCGGCAAGCCCAGGCGGTAGACGTCCTGGGGCAGGCTGCATTGGGAAGGCAGGGCGAAGTGGGCGAGGTAGCACTGGTGCCGGGGGGTCATGGCGGTGCCCTCCTCGACGGCGAGCAGTTCGATGGGCAGCACCTGCTCCGGCGACAGCCAGAGGTGGAAAGGCTGGCCGACGATCTCGGTGAGCAGTGCGAAGGAAGGCATCGGGTGCATGGGCAATTCCTCAGGACAGACCGGCCGGACGTTGCGCAGGCACGGCCATGGCCTGCGGGCTGCGAGGGGCGCGGCGCAACTTCAGGTACACGCCGTTCTCCCCCACCACCTCGAAGCCGTGGCGGCTGTAGAGGTGCTGGGCCGGGTTGTAGGATTCCACGTGCAGCCCCGCGCTGAGGCCCTCGCGGTCGGCCCGTTCGAGAAAGCGGCCCAGCAGCTCGCCGCCGATGCCACGGCCACAGGCCTCGGGCAACAGGGCCAGGTCGATGATTTGCAGGTGGGTGTCGGTCCACAGCAGGTAGGCCCGGCCTACGGGCTGGCCGGCCTCTTCGATGACGTATTGCTCGGCGTCGGCGTAATGCACCTGGTAGTAGCCGCACTGGGATTCGAACTGCTGGTCGAGGAAACGCTCGCAGCCCGCCTGGTCCCAGGGGGTGTGCTGCATCTCGTGGGCACGGGTGGTGCCGTACAGCGCCCGCAGGAAAGCGCGATCGGCGGACGTTGCCAAGCGGAGGTTCAAGGTCTGGAAAGACATACGACGTGCATCCTTGCTGGCCCGGGGAAAGAGCCTACAACTGTGGTTACAGTTTCCCTGCTTGCAGCATAGACGAGGATTTCAGTTGGCCACCATCGAAAAATCACCGTTCGGCGGTTTGGGCAATGAATGTGAAAGCGCATTCACAACTGCCGAGGTGCAAGCGCCTCCAGCGCCTGATAGGGCGCCCTCGCCCAGCGCTCCACAGCCGCCCGTGTGGCCTCGTCCGCCTCGTTGCGCTTGGCCTCGCCATCGGCACTGAAGGCTTGTCCGGGGCGCTTGGCGTCACACCCGGCCACGGCCTGCAGGTGCGGCACGGCGGCCGGGTCGATGCCCAGGAGCGGCCCCAGGCGGCCCCAGAGGGCATCGGGCAGTTCGCGGTAGTTCAGGGCCACCGCCTCGCCGGCCGCGCACAGGCCGAACCCGGCCTGCAGCAGGTGGCCGACCATCCAGGCGAGGTAATCGCCGGGCGCCAGCGCCTCCCGCCCCGGCAGGCCGTCCAGCCCGGACGGGCCCAGCAACCCGGGGACCGCGTGCAGCCCGGGCTGGCGCCGCTGGGACACCACCACCTCCAGCGGGTCGCGGTAGAGGAACAGGCACGGCACCTCGGGGTAGAGCCGGCGCAGCAGCTGCGCCTCGAAGAGGTTCCAGGCGTCCAGCTTGACCACCAGCCGGGTCTCGTCGCCGCAGCGCCGCTGGCCATAGGCCGAGCACAAGGCGCGCACCGCATCCGCCTGCCAGGCGGAGGCCGTGGGGTCGCGGTAGTGCGCGCGCAGCAAGGCATCCAGCGGCGGCGGCTCGGACAGCACCACGTGCCCCGGCAGGGCTCGCAGCAACTGCGCCAGCAGGGTGGAGCCGCAGCGGGAGGTGTGGAACACCAGCAGCGAAGGTTCCAGGCCGGGGCTGCGGGCCTGCCAGTCGAACAACGCGTCCAGGCCGGTCTGGCGGCGCAGGGCCAGGTTGAACGGCAGGCGCAGCGCCTCGTCCACGTCGTCGCTGAAGAAGGGCCGTACCAGGGGCGCGGTGCCGAACCAGGCCCAGTCCAATTGCCAGGTGCCGGCCTCCTCGAAGGCACGGATCGGCAGCCATTCGGTGAAATCCAACGGGGTCATCGCACACTCCATTGCCGGCTCCAGGCCTGGCGTCCCTGGCGCGTGGCCATGCGCACATCGGCCTCGCCGAACACCAGCCCGAGGGCCTGGCCGGCGGCTACCGCCTCACGGCAGAAGTCGGTGGGGTCGGTGATCCGTTGCAGCGCTTGGGCCAGTTCCGGGCGCTGTTGCACCTGCTCGTTGAACGCGGCGAAGGCCCGTACGCCCCGGCTCGGTTGCAGCGCAGGCGTCGTCGGCAACCCGTCGGCGAGGGCCTCGCGCAGGCGCGTATCCATCATGCAATCCAGCACCAGGTGAATGCGCGGGCCCGGACCGGGGTTGTCCACCCGATGCGGGCGGGACAGGTCGATGAACCAGCACTCACCGGGCGCCATCGGCACCTGCCGGCCGTCCACCAGGAACTCCACCCCGGGCGGGCTGAGCAGCGGCACGTGCAGGCGCAACGGCCCCTCCGGCGCGCCGAGGTCGGGGTCGCAATGCTCGCGGATGCTGGCGCCGGCGCCCAGGCGCAGCAGGCGCGCGCTGCGCAGGCCCTCGCCGAACCGCTCGATGGCCGCCGGCCAGGCCGGGTCGGCCGCGCACAGGGCGCTGCGGGCCACCGGGCCGAAGCCCGGCGCCAGGGGAATCGGCGCGTCCACCGCCGCCACCAGGTCGATCCCGCTCCAGTCGCCCTGGTAGTAGGCGGTGTTGAAATGCGCCACCCAGGCCGTCGGGTCGATCCGCTCCAGGGCCGCGAGCAGCGGCGCCAGGTCGAAGCGCCAGGGCAGGCGGGAACAGATCGGCAGGGTTACGTCCATGGAACCTTCCTTGGCAAATGGGCTAGAAACCGCTTTCCCTGACACCCAACGCCGCCATGCGGCGCCAGGCGAAGCCCAGCAGCGACTGCCGGCTGCCCTCCAGCACCACCACGCCGCGCAGTGGCTGGGCGGGGGGCGGCAGGTCCTGCAGCAGGCTGAGGCGCACGCCGTACTGGGCCTGCACCGGCTCGGCGCGTTGCTGGGCGTTGCGTCGCACGGCCACCTGGCCGTGGTGGTCGGAGGTCAGCGCCTCCAGTTCGAGGTAGGCGACGCCGGTGGTGTCCACTTCGTCCAGGCGCACCGCGAAGGCGGGCCGCGCCGGGTCGTCGGCGATGAAGCGGCCCTCGGCCCCCGGCGCCACGCGCCAGAGGTTTTCCTCGGCCAGGTAGCCGCGCAGGCGCAGCCCGGGGGCGATCACCCGCGCCAGGGTCTCGCCGCTGTGCAGCCAGCGGCCCACCACCAGGTCCGGTGGCAGGTCGCGCACCACGCCGGCCAGGGGCGCACGCAGTTGCAGGCGCTCGCGCTGGGCGGCCAGGCCGCGATACTCGGCCACGGCCTCGGCCAGTTGCTGCTCGATCACCCCGGTCTCGGCGGCGGTCTCGCTGCGCCCGGCCTGGCGCCGCAGCTGCAACTGGAGGATGTCGATCTCGCGGCGGACGATGCCCTGGCGCGCGTCCAGGTCCGGGGATTCCAGCTCCACCAGCAGGGCGCCCTGCTCCACCGTGTCGCCGTCCTTCACCCGTACCGCCTTGACCCGCGCGCCGATGGGCGCGTGCAGGGTGCCGGTGCGCGCGGCCTCCAGCATGGCCGGCACGTCCACGGCGTTGCGCCAGGGCACCAGCAGCACCAGCAGCACCAGCCCCAGGGCCGAGCCTGTGAGCAGCACCTTGCGCGGGTCGGCCTGGTCGCGGCGCTGCCACCACTCGCCGAATTCCTTCCAGATCGGCAGGCCGATGAACCACACCAGTTCCACCAGCATGAGGAAGATGCCCAGCACCTTGAAGAACAGGTGGTAGACCGTCAGCGCGATGCCGAAGAACAGCGCCGCGCGCCAGATCCACGAGCCGTAGCTCCACAGCAGCAGGCGGCGCTGCATGGCTGGCGACCAGGGCTCCGGGGCCGGTTCGCCGTAGCCGAACAGCGCCTCGCGCAGGCGCCAGCGCCCCAGGGCGAAGGCGCGGTTCTGCAGGTTGTCGACGCCCCACAGGTCGCTCAGCAGGAAGTAGCCGTCGAAGCGCATGAAGGGGTTGAGGTTGATCGCCAGGGTGGTGATCCAGGTGGCGCTGGCCAGCATGAAGGCGGCGGTACGTGCCGGGCCGTCCGGCAGCAGCGACCAGGCCAGCAGGGCCAGCACCGCCAGCACCAGCTCAGCGAGCACGCCGCCGGCGCCGATAAGTAATCGCGAGCGCCGGTCCTGCACCCGCCAGGCGTCGCTGACGTCGGTGTAGAACATCGGCAGCATCACCATGAAGGCCAGGCCCATGCTCTGCACCCGGCACCCCGCGCGCTTGGCCATGAAGGCATGGCCGAACTCGTGGCAGAGCTTGGCGAAGGTCAGCGCGATGCCGAAGGCCAGCGCGCCGCCGAAGCTGAACAGGTGCGGGAAGGTGGCGAGGAAGCGCTCCCAGTCCCGGGCCACCAGGAACAGCCCGAGCAGCAGGATTACCGGCAGGCCGCGTCGCAGCAGCCAGGGGCCATTGCGTTCCAGCACCGGCCAGGCACGGTTGAGGAAGCGATCCGGCCGCCACAGCGGGATGCGGAAGAACAGGTACTGGTGCAGCACCTGCTGCCACAGGCTGTGGCGCGTGCTGGCGACCTTGAGGGCATAGCTGGCCCGCTGTTCCGGGTCGAGGGCGGCGATCAGGTCGTGCCCGCGCAGAAAGCGCAGCATCTGCTCCAGCTCGCCGGCGCCCAGGGGCGCGCCCGGCTCGGCGTTGGCGGCCGCCAGCACCTGCTGGGGCTCACCCCGCGACCAGTGGCGCAGCAGGCGGACGGCGGCGGCACCGAGCTTGAAATAGCGGCCACGCAGGGGGTCGGCCAGGGTCCATTGCGGCGCGCCGTCGCGGTCCGGCGCGGCGGGCGAGAGCTGCAGGTCGGGGCGCAGGGCGGGCAGCATCAGAATCCCAGGCCCTGGCGCAGCGCGGCCAGAGGGCGGCGCAACAGGTAGTAGGCCAGCGGCGCGCGGTCACCGAAGAGCTTGGCGGTGCCGCGCAGGCCGATGCGTGGCGGGGCATCGGCGAAGGCGGCGTCGAGGCGATAGGCCAGTTGCCCGGCGGCGGTGGCCTGGGCCTCGTAGGCGGCGCGTTCAAGGCGTGCGTCGTGGCGGTTGAGCGGGTCGCTGTCGAGGAACAGCGCCACCTCGGCGCCGGGTTGCAGGGCGATGGCGTCGCCCACGGGCAGTTCGATGCGCAGCTCGGCCTGGGCCGGGTCGGCGATCTGCATCAGCCGCTCGCCGGTCTGCACCGGCTTGCCGGTGAGGCGCTCGGCATCGGCGAACACGGCGATGCCGGCGCGCTCGGCGCGGACTTCACTGCGCGCCAGCAACTGCCGGGCGTAGTCGCGCTCGGCGCGCTTCTGCTCCACGCGGGCGGCCAGCAGGTCGATGCGGGCGCTGGATTCGGCGTCGGCGAAGGCGCGCTGGCTGTTGGCCTTCAGCTCCGCCTCGGCCACCCCCAGGGCGCGTTCGGCGACATCGGCCTGGGCCTTGAGGGTAGTGGCGTCGAAGCGCACCAGCAGGTCGCCGGCGGCAACGCTCTGGTTGGGCTTGACGAGGAATTCGGCGATCACCCCGTCCAGCGGCGCAGCCACCACGCGCCCGCCCTGGGGCACCACTTCGGCCGGCGCCAGCACCGACTGGCGCACCGGCACCAGCAGCACCAGGGCCAGCGCGCCGGCCAGGGCCAGGAGCTTCTTCTTCGGCCAGCGCAGGCGCCAGGGCTTGCGCGGCTGCAGGGCCAGCCAGGCGTGCGCGTAGGTGTCGCCGAGCTGCACCAGCAAGGCCTGCTCGGCCTCGCTCCAGGGGGTGTCGCGGGCGATCCACAGGCCGCCGAAGACCTCGCCCTGGCGATCCTTCAACGGCAGCCAGAAGGCCTGGGCGGCGGACAGCGCCTGCCAGTCCTCGCGGCTGCTCTCGTCCAGGCTGCTCGGCTCGACGACGCCGGGCTCGCCCAGTTGGCCCGCAGCCAGGCGCTGGGCCGCCGCACGCTCGACGAAGGCGACGAAGGGGGCGTTGGGTTCCACCACGCTGATGCCGGTGAGCGCGCGGACCTTGCCAGTGATCAGCAGCGCGGCATGGCGATAGCCGAATACACCCTGGCCGTCGTTGACCATGGCGAAGGCCAGTTGCGAAGACGTCCCGGCCTTGCGGGCCTGGGCCTGCAGGCCGAGGAAGACCGCGAAGACCCGCTCGGCGAAGCCGGGCAGCGGCGCGTTCATCGGCTCTCCGGGAAGCGTGCGCTGCCGCTCATGCCGGCCAGCAGGCCGGGCGCGTCCTCGGGCAGGGCGCCGATCAGCAGCAGGGTCTGGCTGCCTTCGTCGATGCGCGCACCGAGGCGCTTGACCGTGGCCTTGAGCGGCTTGCCGGTCTCGTCGGGCACGAATTCGAAGGGTTCACCGGGCTTGAGTCCGCCGAGCCAGCGCGATGGCACCAGCAGGTGGATCTCCAGGGTGCGGTTGTCCACCACCTCCAGCAACGGTGCGCCGCTGGGCACGCTTTCGTGGGGCTGCACGCGACGCGAGACCACCTGTCCATCGAAGGGCGCCTTCACCTGGCAACGCTGCACCTGCACCTGGTAGACCTGGGCTTCCGCCTGGGACTGCGCCTGGCGCGCCTCGGCCAGGGCGACCTCGAAGCGGCCGACGGAGTTGAGCGCGGCCAGTTGCTGCTTGTTCTTCAGCTCCTCGCGGGCGGCGCGGGTGGCGGCGTTGGCGGCATTGAGCTGGGCCTGGTAGGCGGCGCAATCGAAGCGCACCAGCACCTCGCCTTTCTTGAAGGCCTGGCCTTCGGCATAGGGCATCTCGGTGATGCGACCGGCCAGTTCACTGGCCAGCACGGCCTGGTCACGAGCGCGCAACACGCCGCGGGCGGCGCTGCCGGGGGTGGCGGACGCGGCGGGCGCATCGAGCAGCGGGTCCGGCGTCGACAGGTCCTGCGCCCCGGCGCTCATCGCCAACCCCATCAGGCCGAACAACGTCCACAGCATGCGATTCATAACAATCCTTCCCTGGGTCACAGACCCGCGAGTCTATGGGAGCCGTAGGACAATAGGAATCTAGGTGACGGGCGCTTCTTCGGATATTGGCCGGATAGGACCGGGAGATCGCTGCAGGGAGACGAGTTTCGCTCCGCTCGCGGAGCGCCGCCCAGCCCACCCTCCGGGCTCCGTGATCAGCCAAGCCTCGAGCCCGCCGAAAATACGGTGGGCTGAAGCCCACCCTACGCCCACCCGCGCACCCACACGGCTGCGCTCGGCGCCCACCTAGGGTGCGAAGCGGGTCAGACCATGTCCAGTCGCTGCTTGCGGGTCGGCGCCGGGTAAGCGCGGTCGATCAGGGCGAGGTCGTCGGCGCTCAGGCCGAGATCGGCGGCGCGGGCGTTCTGCCGGATGTGCACGGGATCGACCGCCTTGGGGATGGCGATCACGCCGTCCTGGCGCAGCGCCCAGGCCAGGGCCACCTGCGCCGGGGTGGCCTCGTGACGGCGGGCGACTTCCAGCAACGCCGCATCACGCAGCAGGCTGCCGCCCTGCCCCACCGGGCAGTAGGCCATGAGCGGCATGCGCTGGCGCTGCTGCCAGGGCAGCAGGTCGAACTCGATGCCGCGCGACTCGGGGTTGTACAGCACCTGGTTGGCGGCGCAGCCAGCGGGCAGGCCCTGCAGGTCGGCCAGGTCGAAGTTGGAGACGCCCCAGCGCAGGATCTTGCCCTGCTCGCGCAGGCGCTCGAAGCCTTCCACCGTTTCCTCCAGCGGATGCTCGCCCGGCCAGTGCAGCAGGTAGAGGTCGATGCGGTCGGTACCCAGGCGCCGGAGGCTGCGCTCGCAGGCCTGCTCGACGCCCGTGCGGCTGGCGTTCCACGGGTAGACCTTGCTGACCAGGAAGACCTGCTCGCGATGCCCCGCGATGGCCTCGCCCACCACCTGCTCCGCACCGCCTTCGGCATACATCTCGGCGGTGTCGATCAGGCTCATGCCCAGCTCCAGGCCCAGGCGCAGCCCGGCGACTTCGCGGGCGCGCTGGTCGGGGCGCTCGCCCATGTGCCAGGTGCCCTGGCCGATGGCGGGTACGGCGGTGCCGTCGGGGAAGGTGATGCTGCCCATGGCGGTTCTCCTCAGAAATGAATGTCTTCGGCCTGCTGCAGGCGCATGGGGTTGCGGGGCTGGATGAACTCGCCCCAGACCCAGTTGTGGTGGGCGACTATCGCCTCGGCGCTCTGGTGCGGCCGGTCGCGGGTGGTGTGCGCATCGCTGGCCAGGATGACGTTGAAGCCCTCGCTGGCGGCACGGCGGATGGAGGTATCGACGCAGAATTCCGTGGCGTAGCCGGTCACCACCAGGTCGGTGACGTAGAGCTTCTCCAGGGTGGACTTGAGCTCGGTCTCGAAGAAGGCGTCGCAGGCGGTCTTGCGCAGCACCCAGTCGTTGTCGCCTCGCTCCAGCCCCGGGTGCAGCTGCCAGCCGATGCAGCCGGGCTCCAGCTCGCTGCCGGGCTCGCCGTCGTGCTGCACGTAGATCACCGGCACCCCGGCGCTGCGTGCACGGTCGGCCAGGCGGTTGATCCGCTCCAGTACCTGCCCGGCGCGCCAGGGCTCCGGGGGGGTGAGGAACAGCCCCGCCTGCATGTCCACGACCAGCAATGCCTTGCTCATTTCCACTCCTTGAATGCACGCATCGAAACGCGCGGATAGTGCGGCTTCCCGCCGCGTCGGTAAAGCCGTGCGTCGGGGCGGGCACGACCGTCCGTCTTGCATGGGGAAACTCGCCCCGGGGCCGCAGTCAGAACCATCAGGACCCACCGCTCGCCCAGCCCGGGCGGGACTTGCCGCGAGTACGCCGCCATGCAGACAGGACGCGACCTCCGTATCGATTTCTTCCGAGGGCTGGCCCTGGTGTTCATCTTCTGGGACCACATACCGCACAACCCGCTCGGCCAGGTCACGCCCCGCAACGTCGGCTTCAGCGACGCGGCGGAGATCTTCGTCTTCCTCGCCGGCTACGCGGCCGTGCTCGCCTACGGCAAGCTGCTGCTGCGCGACGGCTACGCGGTGGCCTGCCTGCGCGTACTGCGCCGCGTGTGGGTGCTGTACGTCGCCCACATCTTCCTGCTCGCCGTGCTGATGGGCGTGGTGTTCTACACCAACAACCACGTGGACAGCCGCAACTTCATCAACGAAATGGGCCTGGACTACTTCCTCGCCAACCCGCAACAGGCGCTGATCGACGAACTGCTGCTGCGCTTCAAGCCCAACCTGATGGACCCGCTGCCGCTGTACGTCGTGCTGCTGGCCGGGCTGCCGCTGATCCTGCCGCTGCTGATGCGCTGGCGCTACGCCGCCCTGGCACTCTCCGGGGCGCTGTACCTGTGCGCGCCCGGGTGGAACCTCAGTTCCCACCCGGGCGGCGAATGGTTCTTCAACCCGCTGGCCTGGCAATTCCTCTTCGTTCTCGGTGGCGTCGCCGCGCGCCATGCCCAGGCCCGCCCGGCCGATGCACCGCCGGCCACCTGGAGGTCGCCGCTGTTCTTCGCCGCCGCCGGCTACCTGGTATTCAGCGCCGTGGTCGCCCTCAGCTGGAAGGTGCCGGGCCTGCATGACGCCTGGATGCCGAAGTGGCTGGGCGATGTGCTCTACCCGCTGGACAAGACCGATCTCTCGCCCCTGCGCCTGCTGCATTTCCTCGCCCTCGCCCACGTCGTGGCCGTGCTGCTGCCACGTACCGACTGGCTGACCCGCTGGCCGGCCCGCGAGGTGTGCCGCATGGGCATGCATTCGCTGGAAGTGTTCTGCCTCAGCGTGCTGCTGGCGCCGCTGGCCGATGCCATCGCCACGCTCTATGCGCTCGATGCCGTGGGCCAGGTGGCCCTGGCCTGCGCCGGGGTGCTGCTGATGTCGGCCCTGGCAGGCTGGCTGGACCTGAGCAACCGGCTCAACCAGCGCAAGCCGCCGAAGGCCGCGCCGGTGCGCCTGGCCAACCCGGGCTACGGGGTACCCCGCACCCTCTACCGCATTCAGCCCTGAGGCCGGGCGATCAACAGCAGCGAAAGCGGCAGGCCGCTGCCGGGGTGGCGGGGCTCGTGCAGCGCTTCCAGCACCAGGCCGCTGCGCCCCAGCAACGCCAGCCAGGACGCCAGGGTGCGGTAGTACCAGGGCATCGGCTCGGTGAAGGCGCCCTCGAAGGCGGCGAAGGTCTCCAGGCGCCAGCCATCGCGGTAGCCCTCCTCGCCGGCGGCGCTCCAGGGGTGGACGGTCTGCAGCAGCAGGGCGCCGCCGGGTGCCAGCGCCTGGGAGATCGCCGCCAGCAACGGCTGCAGGTCCTCGTCCAGCAGGGCGAAATTGCACACCACCGCATCGAAGCGGCCGAAGCGCAGGGGCTGTTCGGCGAGGCCCCGGTAGTCACAGCACTCGAAACGGCCGCCGGCAGCCCGGGCCAGCTCCACCAGCGCGGGCGACGCATCCACGCCCAGGGCGGCGATGCCCCGCTCGCCCAGCGCGCGACACAGCCAACCCTCGCCGCACCCCAGGTCCAGCACCCGCTGCGGGGCACGCGCGTCGATCGCCTCGAGCATCGCCCGGTCGGTCGCCACGCGGCGGCTCTCGATGCGTCCGCCACGCACCGCGTCGCTCCAGGCGGCGGCGTTGGCGCGCCAGCTGCGCTCGATCTGCTGCCGGTTATCGTCTGACATGGCTGATCGCCTCGTATTCCGTCGTTTCGGAGCGCTCTCCGGTTCCCAGCAACTACGCTTTGTACAAGAGCGGTAACGCGCCAGCCAGGCCATCCGATCATGGGCGTTTTATGGCAAACCGACGCATCGTCCACCCAGGTACCCAAAGGTAGCCTCGAAGACGTGACCTCGCGCTCCCGTCGTCCCCGACGCAAGAAACACCGCCTGGCGTTCTGGAGCTTCATGCTCGCCTCCGCCGCCTTGCTCGGCTACGCCGCCCGCGAGGAAATGCGCAGCTCCTGGCTGCAGTCCCGGGAAATCAGCCGCTACGCCGCGACCCTCACCTACCGCCTCGACGAGGGCCCCAGCGACGCCATCCTCTACCCCCACGACGGCCCCTTCGACAAGCGCCTGGGCTACGTCTACCTGCCGCAGATGCTGCAGCGCCTCGACGCGCGCGGCTACGCCATCCGCCGGCAGGTGCGTTTCTCCCCGGAGCTGATGGACTACAGCCGCCATGGCCTGTTTCCGCCGTACCGGGAGAAGGTCCAGGCGGGCATCGACATCAGCGACTGCCGGGGCGAGCCGCTGTACCGCTTCAGCTACCCGCAACAGCTGTATTCCGGTTTCTCCGCCATCCCGCCGCTGCTCACCCGCAGCCTGCTGTTCATCGAGAACCGCTACCTGCTGGCCGACCAGCCCCTGGCCAACCCGGCGGTGGACTGGCCGCGCTTCATCAAGGCGGCGCTGACCCAGGCCGGCAAGGTGCTCGACATGCCCGGCCAGAGCGCCGGCGGCAGCACCCTGGCGACCCAGCTGGAAAAGTACCGCCACTCGCCTTCCGGCCTCACCCTCTCGGCGGGCGAGAAGATCCGCCAGATGGCCTCGGCCAGCGTGCGCGCCTACCAGGGCGGCCCCGAGACCCTCGCCGCACGGCAACGCGTGGTGCTCGACTACCTCAACAGCGTGCCGCTCTCCGCGGTGCCGGGCCACGGCGAGGTGCACGGCATGGCCGATGGCCTGCGGGTCTGGTACGGCGCCGACTTCGAGCGCACCAACCGCCTTCTCGCCGAGGACCAGCAGGAGCCCGAGCGCCTGCAGGCACGGGGCCAGGCGCTGCGCGAAGTGGTGTCGCTGATGATCGCCCAGCGGCGGCCCTCCTATTACCTGTCACGCGGGCGCGAGGAGCTGGAGGCGCTGACCGACAGCCACCTGCGCCTGCTGGGCAACGCCGGCGTGCTCCACCCGGCCCTGGGCCGGGCGGCGCTGGAGGCGCGCCTGGTCTTCCGTGACCTGCAGCAGGAGCCGGCGCTGTCGCGCATCGAAGGCAACAAGGGCGTCAGCCTGGCGCGGGCGCGCCTGTCGAGCCTGCTGCAGATGCCGCTGTACGACCTCGACCGCCTCGACCTCGCCGCCAGCAGCAGCCTGCAGGGCGAGCTGCAGCAGGCCGTCACCACCTACCTGCACGACCTCGCCGAACCGGCGTTCGCCGAGCAGGCCGGGCTGTTCGGCGAGCGCCTGCTGTCGCCGGAGAAGACCCGCGAGGTGCGCTACAGCTTCACCCTCTTCGAGCGCACCCCCTCGGGCAACCAGGTGCGGGTGCAGACCGACAACACCGACCAGCCCTTCGACATCAACGAGGGCAGCAAGCTGGAGTTGGGCTCCACCGCCAAGCTGCGGGTGCTGGCCACCTACCTCGACTACATCGCCGCGCTGCACGCGCGCTACGGCGAGATGCCGGCGGCGGAGCTGGGCAAGGTGCGGGTCGACCCGCTGGACGCCCTGAGCCGCTGGGCCCTGGACTACCTGGCCGGCACCCGCGACCGCAGCCTGGCGCCGATGCTGGCAGCAGCGCTGGACCGCACCTACTCGGCCAGCCCCTTTGAGAGCTTCTTCACCGGCGGCGGGCTGCACACCTTCAGCAACTTCCGCAAGGAGGACAACGGCCGCAACCCCACCCTGCGCGATGCCCTGCGCGAGTCGATCAACCTGCCCTTCGTACGCCTGCTGCGCGACATCGTGCGCCACGACATCTACCGCCCCGACGGCGGCAAGGTGGCGCTGCTGTCCGACGACAAGGACCCGCGCCGCCAGGGCTACCTGGACCTGTTCGTCTCCCGCGAGAGCCAGACCTACCTGCTGCGCTTCTGGAACAAGTACAAGGGCAAGGATACCGACGAACGCATGGCCACCTTCCTCGACGGCCTGCGCCCCTGGGCCTCGCGCCTCGCCGCCATCCACCGCTACCTGCAACCCCAGGCCGACCGTGCCACCTTCGCCGCCTTCATGCGCGAGCGCCTGCCCAACGAGGCCCTGGGCGAGAAGCGCCTCGACCAGCTGTACGACCGCTATGGCCCCGGCGCCTTCAACCTCAACGACCAGGGCTACGTGGCGCGGGTGCACCCGCTGGAGCTGTGGTTGCTGGCCTACCTGCAGGGCCACCCGCAGGCGACCTACCGCGAGGCAGTGGAAGCCAGCGGCGGGCCACGCAGCGAGGTGTACGGCTGGCTGTTCAAGTCGCAGCGCAAGAACGCGCGGGACAAGCGCATCCGCATCATGCTGGAGGTGGAGGCCTTCCTCGACATCCACCAGCAGTGGCGGCAGCTGGGCTATCCGTTCGATCACCTGGTGCCGTCGCTGGCGACCGCGCTGGGCAGCTCCGGCGACCGCCCGGCGGCGCTGGCGGAACTGATGGGGATCATCGTCAACGACGGCGTGCGCCTGCCCACGGTGCGCATCGACCGCCTGCACTTCGCCGCCGACACGCCCTATGAAACCCAGCTCAGCCATGCGGCGGTGCCGGGCAAGCGGGTGATGGCCTCGGAAGTGGCGACGGCGCTGCGCGAGGCGCTCTCGCAGGTGGTGGACGCCGGCACCGCGCGGCGCCTGCAGGGCACCTTCACCCAGCCCGACGGCAAGCCGCTGGTGATGGGCGGCAAGACCGGCACCGGCGACAACCGCCTGCAGACCGTGGGGCGCGGCGGCCAGGTGATCAGCTCCAAGGCGCTGAACCGCACCGCCACCTTCGTCTTCTACCTTGGGCCCCGGCACTTCGGCACGCTGACCGCCTACGTGGCAGGCAGCCAGGCCTCGAACTTCCGCTTCACCTCGGCGCTGCCGGTGCAGGTGATGAAGGGCATGGCGCCCATCCTCCAGCCCTACCTGGAACCCGGCCGCGCCACCCTGTGCCAGATGCCGGAAGCCTCGGTGCAGGCCAGCCGGCTCTGAGGGTTCACTCCTGGCGGCGGCGCACGTCGATGAACAGCGACTCGACCTTCTCCCGCGCCCAGGGCGTCTTGCGCAGGAAGGTCAGGCTCGACTTGATGCTCGGGTCGCTCTTGAAGCAGCGGATATCGATGCGCTTGGCCAGGCCGTCCCAGCCGTACTTGGCGACCAGCTCTTCGAGGATCTTCGCCAGGGTCATGCCGTGCAGGGGGTCTTGGGAGCTCACGTAAACGCCTCGATGGGTGGGAAAGCGTGGCAGCTTAGGGCAATGGCCGTGCCTTGCGAAGGGGAACCTCCCGTAGGGGCGACTTCAGTCGCCAAGCGGCGCGCAGTGCCGCCATCGCGGGAGCGAATCCATTCGCGAAGCGTGCGTCAGCATGGGTTTCGCTTTGCTCTACCCATCCTACGGGCTCGGCACGCGCGTGACGGCGGCCTTCGTAGGATGGGTAGAGGTACGAAACCCATCGATGGGGCGCATCAGACACAAGAACGTACCAAGCCCGGCAACCTTTGGTGGAGGTAAAAAGCGGCTCCACCACGCATCGATCATGCCCAGTGGCGGCCCTGATCACTTCAATCCCGCCACCCCGGCGATGATCAGCGCCACCGACAGCAGCTTCATCGGGGTGATGGATTCGCCCAGCAGCGCCACGCCGAGGATGACGGTGCCGAGGGTGCCGATGGCGGTCCAGATCGGGTAGGCGACGCTCACCGGCAGCACGCGCATGGCCAGGGTCAGGAAGTAGATGCCGGCGATGGCCGCCAGCACCACCAGGGCGCTGGGCAGCGGTTGGGTGAAGCCGTTGGCGTACTTCATGCTCATGGCGAAGAGCACTTCGAAGAACGCCGCGATCAGCAGGAACAACCAGGCCATGGCGACCTCCTCAGAAGACCTCGGCCAGTTCCACCAGGGCGCGCTCGGCACGCTGGTAGGACTGCTGGAAGGCGTCGCCGCCGAACTCGTCGTTCTCCACCGCCACCACGGTGACCTCGGTGATGCCGATGTAGCCGAGCACGGTGCGCAGGTAGGTGTCGGCGTGGTTCATGTGGGCATTGGCGCCGCCGGGGCCGTAGCCGTGGTCGCCACGGGTGGTGATGATCAGCGCCTTGCGCCCCAGCACCAGTGGTGTGTAGGGGTTGCCGGGGCGGCTCGGGTCGAAGTCGAAGGTGCGGCGGATGCGCACGATCTGGTCGACCCAGGCCTTGACTCCGCTGGGTATGCCGAAGTTGTACATGGGCGCCGAGATCACCAGGCCGTCGGCGGCGAAGACTTCGTCCACCAGCAGGTCGCTCAGGGCCAGGTCGGCCTTCATCACCTCGGTGCGGTTCTCCGGCTCGGGGTGGAAGGCGGCGGCGATCCAGCCTTCGGTGACCGGCGCGATGGGTGAGCGCCCGACTTCGCGGTGCACCACCTGGCGGGCGGCATCCTGGCCCTGCCAGGCAGCGAGGAAGGCGTCCTGCAGGCGGCGCGAGTGGGAACGTTCGCCACGGGGGCTGCCTTGGATCGAGAGAATGCGATTCATCTGTTACTCCTGGGTCCGGGTAATTTCTTCGCGGCCGGTGACCGGCCTGAATACAGGCACTAAGCTAGGGCCAGCCGTTTTCCCGGACAAATGACCGATAGTTCATCAGGATGAATCCATTTCATCCGTGGAGCCCAGATGTTCGCCAACCTGCCCCTGACCGCCCTGCGCACCTTCGAGTCCGCCGCCCGCCTGCTGAGCTTCAAGGCCGCCGCCGAGGAGCTGGCGGTGACGCCGACGGCGGTGTCCCACCAGATCCGCAGCCTGGAAGGCTGGCTCGGGGTGCCGCTGTTCGAGCGCCTGCCCCGCAGCGTGCGCCTGACCGCCTGTGGCCAGCAGCTGTTCGGCAGCCTGCACGGGGCGCTGCTGGACGTGACCCAGACCCTCGACCAGTTGCGCCCGCAGCGCAGCGGCGGCCAGTTGACCCTGTCCACCACACCGGCCTTCGCCGCGCTCTGGCTGATCCCGCGACTGGGGCGCTTCTATGCCGCGCACCCTTCGATCAGCCTGCGCCTGGACACCCGCAATACCCTGGTGGACCTGCACCAGGACGCCAGCATCGACCTGGTGATCCGCTACGGCATCGGCAGCTACCCCAGCCTGCACAGCCAGTGCCTGCTGGACGAGTGCTTCGGCGTCTACGGCTCGCCGGCGCTGGTGGCCGAGCTGGGCAACCGCCAGCCGACGCTGATCACCATCCGCTGGCGCAACGCGCAGCTCTACGAACTGGGCTGGAAGGCCTGGTGCCAGGCCGCCGGCGAGCAGCGCCTGCTGGAGACCGCGGCGCAACGCGAGTACGACGAGGAGCACTACGCCCTGCAAGCGGCCATCGCCGGCCAGGGGCTGGTGCTGGCGAGCTCGATCCTGGTGTCCGAAAGCGTCGCCAGCGGCCTGCTGGTGCCCTACCGGCCGGAGATCAGCGTGGAGGGCGCGGGGTATTCCACCCTCTGCGTCCCCGGCCGCGAGCGGCACCCGCCGGTGAAGGCGTTCTTCGACTGGTTGAGCCGCGAATGCGGTTCGATACGGCAGCCCTGACCCGGCTTGCATGGAGCGGCCACGGCAGGCGCCCGGACCTGGCGGATTGTCGCCATCCAAACACGATAAAAGGGCGGATTTCCGCCACTTCCTGCCCGCCCGGATTCACCGCCAAGCGCCTCGAGACCCGGGCATCCGGACCTGACCGCGCGGCTGGTACGGGACTTGCCATCGGATCGCCAGCGAGCCGACAAGAACAAGACTGGCCGTGATCCGGGTACTGACCGCTTCCCCCCTGGCCAGCGCCTAGACTTGCTCTTGTCAGCCGTTGTTGCGCTACGCGCGCATGGATCTGCTCACAACTACAAGAGGAAGTCCCATGTTCAAACCCACGCTAAAAGCTCTCGCCTGCGCACTCGCCCTGGGTGCCGCCAGCCTGGCGCATGCTGCCGACCCCATCGTCATCAAGTTCTCCCACGTCGTCGCCGAACACACGCCCAAGGGCCAGGGCGCGCTGCTGTTCAAGAAGCTCGCGGAGGAACGCCTGCCCGGCAAGGTCAGGGTCGAGGTCTACCCGAACTCCTCGCTCTTCGGCGACGGCAAGGAAATGGAAGCGCTGCTCCTGGGCGACGTGCAGATGATCGCGCCGTCGCTGGCCAAGTTCGAGCAGTACACCAAGCAGGTGCAGCTGTTCGACCTGCCCTTCCTGTTCGACGACATCCAGGCCGTCGACCGCTTCCAGCTCAGCCCCGAGGGCCAGGGCCTGCTGAAGTCCATGGAGAGCAAGAACATCACCGGGCTGGGTTACTGGCACAACGGCATGAAGCAGCTCTCGGCCAACAAGCCCCTGCGCGAGCCCAAGGATGCACGCGGCCTGAAGTTCCGCGTGCAGGCCTCCGCCGTGCTCGAGGAGCAGTTCAAGGCCGTGCGCGCCAACCCGCGCAAGATGAGCTTCGCCGAGGTCTACCAGGGCCTGCAGACCGGCGTGGTCAACGGCGCCGAGAACCCCTGGTCGAACATCTACTCGCAGAAGATGCATGAAGTGCAGAAGTACATCACCGAGTCCAACCACGGTGTGCTCGACTACATGCTGATCACCAACACCACCTTCTGGAACGACCTGCCGCCGGATGTACGCAGCGAGCTGGAGAAGATCACCCAGGAAGTCACCGCCGAGGTGAACAAGCAGGCCGAAGCCCTCAACCAGGGTGACAAGCAGCGCATCATCGACGCCAAGACCAGCGAGATCATCGAGCTCACCCCCGAGCAGCGCAACGAGTGGCGCGACGCGATGAAGCCGGTGTGGAAGAAGTTCGAAGGCGAGATCGGCGCCGACCTGATCAAGGCCGCCGAAGCGGCCAACCAGGCCCAGTAAACGCCGGCCGGCGCGGGCCCACCGCGCCGGCACCGCTTCCACAGCTCGGGAGACGCCATCCATGAACACCCTAAGGCGCGTCTGGGACCACTTCGAGGAAGGCTTCATCGCCTTCCTCCTGGCGGCCATGACGCTGGTCACCTTCGTCTACGTGATCCTCAACAACCTCTACACCCTGTTCTACAGCCTCGCCGACCGCTGGGAGGGCGCCAGCGAGCGCCTCTTCGCCATCGGCGACAGCATCATGGGCATGGCCCAGGCCATGACCTGGAGCACCTCGCTGACCAAGGCCCTGTTCGCCTGGCTGATCTTCTTCGGCCTTTCCTACGGCGTGCGCACCGCCGGCCACATCGGCGTCGACGCCCTGGTCAAGCTCACCCCACGCAAGGTCCAACGCATCATCGGCATCATCGCCTGCCTCTGCTGCCTGGCCTATGCCGGCCTGCTGGGCGTGGCCAGCTTCGAATGGGTGCAGACCCTGTTCACCGCCGCCATAGGCGCGGAAGACCTCGGCCACTACGGCGTCATGCAATGGCATATCGCGCTCATCGTGCCCTTCGGCTTCGCCATGGTGTTCATCCGCTACGGTGAAATCCTCGTGCGCCTGCTGCAGAACCAGCAAACCGGCCTCGGCCTGGCCGACGAAGCCGCCGACGCGCTGAAACTCACCGAGCACGAGGAAGGCAAGCAATGACCATCCTGTTCCTCTTCCTGCTGCTGTTCCTGCTGATGTTCATCGGCGTGCCCATCGCCATTTCACTGGGCCTCGCGGGCTCGGTGACCATCATGCTGTTCAGCCCCGACTCGGTGCGCTCGCTGGCGATCAAGCTGTTCGAGACCTCCGAGCACTACACCCTGCTGGCCATTCCCTTCTTCCTGCTGGCCGGCGCCTTCATGACCACCGGCGGCGTGGCCAAGCGCCTGATCGACTTCGCCAACGCCTGCGTCGGTCACATCCGTGGCGGTCTCGCCATCGCGGCGGTGCTGGCGTGCATGCTGTTCGCCGCGCTCTCGGGCTCGAGCCCCGCCACGGTGGCCGCGGTGGGCTCCATCGCCATCGCCGGCATGGTGCGCTCCGGCTACCCGCAGGCATTCGGCGCCGGCATCGTGTGCAACGCGGGCACCCTGGGCATCCTCATTCCGCCGTCCATCGTGATGGTGGTCTACGCTGCCGCCACCGAAACCTCGGTGGGCAAGCTGTTCATGGCCGGCGTCGTCCCCGGCCTGCTGCTGGGCGCGGTGCTGATGGTGGCGATCTACATCATCGCGGTGAAGAAGAACCTGCCGGCGATGCCCCGCGCCACCTTCCGCGAATGGCTCAGCGCCGCGCGCAAGGCGATCTGGGGCCTGCTGCTGATGGTGATCATCCTCGGCGGCATCTATTCCGGCATGTTCACGCCGACCGAGGCCGCCGCCGTGGCCGCCGTCTATTCGGCCTTCATCGCGCTGTTCGTCTACAAGGACATGAAGCTCAGCGAGGCGCCGAAGGTGCTGCTGGAGTCGGGCAAGCTGTCGATCATGCTGATGTTCATCATCGCCAACGCCATGCTCTTCGCCCATGTGCTGACCACCGAGCAACTGCCCCAGCAGATCACTGCCTGGGTCATCGAAGCGGGGCTCACCCCCTTCATGTTCCTGCTCATGGTCAATATCGTGCTGCTGGTGGCCGGCGCCTTCATGGAACCCTCGGCGATCATCCTGATCCTCGCGCCCATCCTCTTCCCCATCGCCATGAAGCTGGGCATCGACCCGATCCACCTCGGCATCATCATGGTCGTGAACATGGAGATCGGCCTGATCACCCCGCCCGTGGGCCTCAACCTGTTCGTCACCTCCGCGGTGACGGGCATGCCGCTCACCGCCACCATCCGCGCCGCCATGCCCTGGCTGATGATCCTGCTCACCTTCCTGCTGCTCATCACCTACGTGCCCTGGATCTCCCTGGCACTGCCCACCTGGCTGGGCATGAGCTGATCATTCGCGATGCGACCAGGCCCGGCCCTGCGCCGGGCCTTTCCCTTCCACAAGGTGCAACTCGCCCCGCCCCCGTGGGGCGGGGATGTCTGCGGGCATAAAGAATGCCTGTCTGCGTCATCCGTCGCGGGCTCGACGAACACGCTCAAGCACGATGCCTTCAGGGTATTCATGGTGCCCTGTCACGCTCACCGCGTGGGTTTCGCTTCGCTCGCCCCCCCCTACGGAAGCCGCTTCGCACCGAGCGTGATGCGCACATCGATGATGAAGCGAGGGACTCGCCTGGGGAGGGGCGAAACCGAAAGCCCCAGCGGAACTCGGCAATCGGCTGAACTCGAGAGCTCCCGGCAACACCTGATGCAGGCACCGCTAAAAAAAAACGGCCCAGGTCCGAGGACGAGGGCCGTTGAAGCACTATCAAACTCTTCGCAGCCCGGGCTCTGCGTCCCGGGCGCTCAAGGCATCAGGCGCTGGCGTCCTGGTATTCCTTCTCGGCTTCGTCGAAGCGCTTGATCATCGCGGCGGAGGGGCCGTTGCCGATGCGGCTGAAGATCAGGATGCCGAGGGTGGCGAGGATGAAGCCCGGGATGATTTCGTACAGGCCGGTCCAGCCGAGGAGGTTCTTCCACAGGATCACGGTGACGGCGCCCAGCATCATGCCCGCCAGGGCACCGTTGCGGGTCATGCCCTTCCACACCAGGGAGAGGATCACCACCGGGCCGAAGGCGGCACCGAAGCCGGCCCAGGCGTAGGACACCAGGCCCAGCACCTTGCTCTCGGGGTTGGAGGCGATGGCGATGGCGATCACGGCCACCAGCAGCACCATGGCGCGGCCGACCCAGACCAGTTCGCTCTGGCTGGCGTTCTTGCGGAAGAAGGCCTTGTAGAAGTCTTCGGTCAGGGCGCTGGAGCACACCAGCAGCTGGCAGCTCAGGGTGGACATCACGGCCGCCAGGATGGCGGACAGCAGCACGCCGGCCACCCAGGGGTTGAACAGCAGCTTGGCCAGTTCGATGAACACGCGCTCGGGGTTGGCGGTGACCGGGCCGGCCACGTCCGGGTGCGCGGAGAAGTAGGCGATGCCGAAGAAGCCGACGGCGACCGCGCCGCCCAGGCAGGCGATCATCCAGGTCATGGAGATGCGACGGGCGTTGGGGATGGACTTCACCGAATCGGCGGCCATGAAGCGCGCCAGGATGTGCGGCTGGCCGAAGTAGCCCAGGCCCCAGGCCATCAGCGAGATCACGCCGATGAAGGTGGCGCCCTTGAGCATGTCGAAGTGGGCGGCGTCCTGCAGCTCGATGGCGGCGAAGGTCGGCTCGATGCCGCCGTTGATCATCATCACCACGACCGGGGTGAGGATCAGGGCGAAGATCATCAGGGTCGCCTGCACGGTGTCGGTCCAGCTCACCGCCAGGAAGCCACCGACGAAGGTGTAGGCGATGGTGGCGGCGGCACCGGCCCACAGCGCGGTCTCGTAGGACAGGCCGAAGGTGCTTTCGAACAGGCGGGCGCCGGCGACGATGCCGGAGGCGCAGTAGATGGTGAAGAACACCAGGATCACCACGGCGGAGAAGATGCGCAGGACGCGGCTGTGGTCTTCGAAGCGGTTGGTGAAGAAGTCCGGCAGGGTCAGGGCGTTGCCGTTGTGCTCGGTCTGCACGCGCAGGCGGCCGGCCACCAGCAGCCAGTTGAGGTAGGCACCGACGATCAGGCCGATGGCGATCCAGGCCTCGGACAGGCCGGAGAGGTAGATGGCGCCCGGCAGGCCCATCAGCAGCCAGCCGCTCATGTCGGAAGCGCCGGCCGACAGCGCGGTGACGAAGCTGCCGAGGCTGCGGCCACCGAGGATGTAGTCGGAGAGGTTGTTGGTGGAACGATAGGCCACGAAGCCGATCAGAACCATGGCAGCGATATAGATCACGAAGGTGATCAGCATCGGGTTGCTCATACTCATTGGGGGTCTCCCCTGTCGTTTGTTGTTATTGAGACGGGACGGGTATTCCGCATCTCTCTGGTTGGCATTTGGCAGTTGCTCGTGGCAATTACCGATTGGTTTGCAGGCCCGGCGCAACCCTTGGGGTGCAACCTCTGCCCGTCATCGGTGCTCAGGCGTCATGCCTCGCCGCAGGACGAGACGCCCAGCCACCCGGACTGCACCGTGTCATCCTGGTCCGGTCTGGCTACGTCGGATCGCCTCCCGGTCAAGTGTCGACCCGGGCGCGCGAAAGGGACAGCGGAATGTAGAGAGCGCAGGCCTGCTTTTCTTTCGAAAAGCTCCGGAGTTATTGCCAAATCCTCCGACTGTCCGACAAGACGTGCAACCCGGTTGCACCACAAGGTGCAACCACCGCTCTGCAATGCTACTTGCGGATGACCTGACCGCGCATCGGAGCGAGGCGCGCGAGCAGGCGATTCTGCGTGCGGCTGGCGATGCCCTCGGCATCCATGGCGTCCTGCAGGTTCTCCACCAGGGCGTTGAAGTCGCTTTCGGTGAGCTGCTGGCCCTTGTGGCTCTCCTCCATGCTGTCGCCGGTGTATCGGCAGGGGCCGCCGGCCTCGACGCAGAACTGCTCCACCAGCTTGTCGCGCAGGCGCTCGATGTCGATGTTGCGGAAGTGCTCGACGATGCGCGGGTCCCCGGCGATGTTCAGCAGCATGCCTTCGACGATCCGGGTGATGCCGGCCTTGCCGCCCAGGTCCTGGTACAGGCTGTCGTCCCTGGGCGGCTGCTGGGCACAGGCGGCCACCAGGGCCAGCGCGACGGCGAGCGTCAGGCGGTGCATGTCAGAAGCTCCCCTGCACGGACAGGTAGACGCCGTCCTGGTGGTCGAGGGTGGCGATCTCGCCGAGGCGGGCATAGGCCAGCACCACCGCCAGGTTCTTGGTGGGGAAGTAGCCGATGAACAGGTCCGCCCAGTCGCTTTCACCGGCGAAGCTCAGGTTGTCGGGCTTTTCCCGGTACTCGACGCCAACGGCCCAGTGGCGGTCGGGCAGCACGGCGATGGCGCCCTCCTTGAGCAGCGAGCGCTCGTCGCGGCGGTCACCACCGAAGCCCAGCAGGCCCAGCTCGTTGGCCCGGCTGTAGCGCAGCCCGCCATTGAGCAGCAGGTTGTAGCCGAAGGCGCCGCCGAGGATGAGGCGGCTGACGGCGAGGTAGCCCTCGGTGTCTTCGTCGCGCCGGGCACCGACCAGGGAAGGGATGAGGAAATCCTTCTGCCGCTTGTACTGCAGGCCCAGGGAGACCTGCGGCAGCGAGTCGTAGATCAGATCGCCGAACAGCCGCACCTTGAGCCCCAGCACGTCCTGGCTGAGGGTGTTCTCCGGCAGCGCCAGGTCGCGGGCCAGGGTGCCGAGGTCGAAGCGCTGGCGGGCGTAGGACAGCTCCACGCGGTTGTCCCAGGAGGCGGCCACCCCGGCGGCGTCGAGGCGGTAGTCGCCGGTCTCGACCCGGGTGGCGAAGGCCGTGGCGCCCCACTCGCCTTTCTCGCCATAACCGGCCAGCACCGCCCAAGGGGTGATGCCGCCACCGGCGGCGCCTTCGACGCTGGTCGCGCCGCCGGTGGCCAGCAGGCGCCCGTCGTCGGCGATCGCGGCGACGGGCAGGGTCAATGCGATGAACAGGGCGAGGATCGAGTTCATGGGCAGTTCACTGCGGCGAGGGGGGAACGGAGCGGCTGGGCGATCCAGGCCTCGAAGGCGCTGGCCGACAGCGGCCGGCTGATCAGGTAGCCCTGGGCGGTGTCGCAGCGCCAGCGTTCGAGCAGGCGCAGGCTGTGGGCGTGCTCGACGCCCTCGGCGACCACCTTGAGGCCGAGGCTGTGGCTCATCTCGATGGTGGAGCGGACGATGACCGCATCCTCGCTGGTCTCGTCCAGTTCGCGGATGAAGGACTGGTCGATCTTCAACTCCTGCACCGGCATGCTTTTCAGTTGCGCGAGGGAGGAGTAGCCGGTGCCGAAATCGTCCACCGACAGGCTGATGCCCAAATCGCGCAGGCCGTTGAGCACGCGGAGCGCCTGCACGGGGTCGCCCATGACCGCGCTTTCGGTGACCTCGAAGACCACCTGCTCGGGGTGCACGCGGTAGCTGTGCAGCAGGGCCGATACCCGCTCGACCAGGTCGCGGCTCATCAGGTCCTCGGCGGAGATGTTCAACGAGACCTGCAGATCCAGCCCCCGCCCGGCCCACTCCTGGAGCTGGCGCAGCACCTCTTCGATGACCCAGGCGGTGAGCGACTGGATGCTGCCGGTGCGCTCGGCCAGCGGGATGAATTCGCCGGGCGAGACCATGCCGAACTGCCGGTGCTGCCAGCGCAGCAGCGCCTCGGCCTGGAGCACCCGGCCTTCGGCGATGTCGAGCTTGGGCTGGTAGTGCAGCAACAGCTCGCCGCGCCCGGCAGCGTGGCGCAGGTCGCGGATCAGCACCACCTGGCGCTGCTGGGCGTCGTCACGGCCCTGCTGGTAGAGCTGCAGGTGGCCGGGCGCCTGGGCGGCGTCCTGCATGGCGATGCTGGCGCGACGCAGCAGTTCGTCCGGCGTGCCACCGTCGGCGGGGTAACAGGCGATGCCGATGCGCGAGTCGATGGCAACGTCGAGGCTGCCAACGCGCAGGGGGCGGAGCAGCAGTTGCTGGAGCTTGTCCGCCGCGGCCACCGCGCTGTCGCGGTCGGCGCCTTCGAGCAGCAGGAGGAATTCGTCGGCCACCAGGCGCGCCAGGCTGTCGCCGGGCCGCAAGGTGGCCTGCAGGCGCCGGCAGATCTGCTGCAGGGCCAGGTCGCCGCCGCCTGGCCCGCAGGCTTCGTTGACCGCGCGGAAATTGCCGATGCCCAGGTGCAGCAGCGCGGTGGGACGTTCGGCGGTGATGGCGCTGCCCAGCCGGTCGAGCGCCAGGGCGCGATTGGGCAGGCCGGTGAGCGAATCGTGCAGGGCGTTGTGGGCGAGCTGGCGCTCGCGCTCGGCGATGTCCTCGCGCATGCGGTTGATGGTGCCGGCGAGCTGCCCGAGCTCGTCGGATCGGTGCAGTTCGACGGTGCTCTGGTAGTCGCCTTCACCGATGCGCCGGGTCGCGAGGGCCAGTTGCCGCACCGGCTGCGAAACGCTGCGGGCCAGCAGCAGCGCGCCGGCGAGGGAGCCGAGCAGCGCGCAGAGGGCGATCAGCAGGATGTCCCGGTCCAGCGGCGCGAAGGCCTCCTGGGCCTGCTCCAGGGATTTGTGCAGGAGCAGCAGCACCTGGTAGTCCGCCCCGCTGGACAGCACCAGGCGGCGATCCATGTAGCGCTGCTCGCCGATGCGCAGGATGTCGCCATCGCGGGTCTTGATCTCGCTCCTGAGCGCCTCCTCGATGTCGCCCGGCAGCGTGCTGAGCCAGATGTCCGGCTTGCCCACCTGGGTCGCCACCAGGCTCATGTCCAGATGGGTCAGATCGCGCATCTCGCTGGCGAAGTCGGCGTCCAGGCGGAAGCCCATGACCACGCGGGCGATGGGGATGGGCGCGGTGACGTTGGCCTCGACCAGCAGGTAGATGTCGTCGTCGATGGGTTGCAGCAAGCCCTGCCCGCCATTGCGCTGGTGCTCCTGCATCAGTTCGGCGAGGCGCGCTGAGGAGTCGTTGCCGAGTTGCCCGGCGGTGGAGACCTGCAGCTTGCCGTCCATGCCCAGGAGCATGACCGCACCGGCGTTGATGCGTGCACCGGAATTGCCCAGGGCGGAGCGGATGGTTTCCTCGTCGCCGCTGGCGACCGCCTCCTTGAAGCCGAAGTCGGCCGCCAGCACCTGCACGGCATCGTGCAGCTGGCGACTGCGCGACTCCAGCAGGCGCTCGAAGACGCGCCCGCCTATGTCCAGCTCCTCGCGCGCCTGGGCCTGCACGGCGGCGCCGGTGGCGACCTTGACGGCGAAGTACAGCGCGCCGATCACCACCAGCAGCAGGAGAATGAGGACACAGGCGATGCGCGCCTGGAAGCTGTTACTGAGCCTCACCCGTGGCCCTCTTGAATGCGGCGCCGAAGCCCTTCTCCTGCGGCGCGGGAGGTTGCGCGGCCGGCGCCCCCTGCAGCGTCAGCGGGAAACGCCGCTGCAGGCCGCTGGCGGGTATCTCGATCTCTCCCACCGCGACCGGGAGCATGTTGGCGATCTGGGGGTGCCAGAGGCTGGCGACATAGCGCCCCGGCGGCAGGTCGAGGGCCAGGCGGCCGGTGTCATCGGTGACGGCGAAGAAGGGGTCGTCGGTGATGTAGACGTAGCCCAGCATCCAGTCATGGATGTTGCAGCCGAGCACCACGACGCCGGGCTTGTCGAACACCACCGGGGCCGCCGGCGTGCCCTGGTAGAGGCGCAGCTCGAAGCGCTTGGCCGGTGAGAAGGAGTAGACGTGGTGGCGGATGTTGTCGCTGTTGGGGAAGCTCACGGCGGTGCCGGTGCGCACCGCCAGTACGTAGGGGGCGAATTGCTTGTCGCGCTGGTCCATCACGCCCTTGTCGGGAAGGGGGAGGCTGCCGGTGGGGCCCTTCAGGCTGAGCACCGCATCGCCCAGCGGCTGGCCATGGCCATCGACCACCTCGGCCTGCAGGGTTGCCGCCGAGAGCGTACCGCCCAGGCAACACAAAAGACCGATCAGGCCCACCACGGGGGCCCATGGAGTGAAGCGCAGCATGTCGTCTTCCACCCTTTCAACGGCTGGCAGGGGCCGGTTCGTGCGCCATGCCCCTGGCCTGTGCGAACCAGTTGGATTGCAGATTAGCTGTCGATCGGCGGAACTTCACGCGGGGGACGGAAGCAACTGGCCATCACCTTCGCCTCAATGGCCGCTGCGCAGCCGCCGGGGGGTGAGGCCGAGGTAGCGGCGCATGGCGTTGGTCAGCGCGCTCTGGCTGGAGAAGCCGCATTCCTCCGCGATGCGCACCAGCGCCAGGTCGCTTTCGCGCAGCAGCCGGGCGGCGCGATCGAGGCGGGTCTTGAGCAGGTACTGGTGGGGACTCAGGCCCACGCTGTCCTTGAACTGGGCGTGGAAATGGCTGGGGCTGAGGCAGGCGACCTGGGCCAGCTCGGCGACGCTGATGCGCCGCGCCAGGTTCTGGCGGATGTGCGCGTCGAGGGGCTCCAGGTCGAGCCCACCGACCGGGCGCCGGGGCGAGTCGCCGAACAGGCGCAGGTGCAGGGCCCGCAGCAGCACGCCCCCCAGGGAGCGGGCGAGGATCGGGTCGCTGCCGTAGCGCGCCAGCTCGGCGCCGGCGTAGCTGAGGAGGTTCTGGAAATCGGCGTCCAGCTCGGGGTAGCGCGGGGTCTCGAACAGGCGCACGAGCAGTTCGCGGTCTTCGCTGCTGGTGCCCTGCTCGTCCAGGTCGAGGATCAGCATGCGGTTCTCGCCCATGCCGGCGAACTGGTGTTCGGCATCCCCCGGCACCAGGCAGGCGCGCATGCGGCAGACCTCGCCGCCCCGGCCGTTCACCTCGAATTCGGCGCGGCCAGCCAGGGACATCACCAGTTGGTGATGACCGTGTGCGTGGGCGTGGGCCTGTTCATCGAGGCGCAGAAGGCGGGCAACTAGCATGGCGGGTCGTGGTCAGAATGTGCGCATTTTAGGCAAGTGGCCAGCCGTTGCCCAGCACCGCCCGGCAGCACGAGGGCGATCCAGGCGCTTGAAAAGCCCGCGATACAGCCCCATCTGCCTCACATGCCCCGACCACACGCCTTAAATTCCCAGCTACCAGGTGCCCAATGAGCGATCAGGACATCAACGCCGATCTGGTCGAAGAAGCGACCGCCCCGCACAGCACAGGCCTGGTCCTGCCCGGACAGACATTGCCGGACACGGTCTACATCATCCCCATCCACAACCGCCCGTTCTTCCCGGCCCAGGTGTTGCCGGTGATCGTCAACGAGGAGCCCTGGGCCGAGACCCTGGAGCTGGTGGCCAAGACCGACCACCACTGCCTGGCGCTGTTCTTCATGGAGAACCCGCCGGAGGACCCGCGCCACTTCGACCCGTCCACCCTGCCGGAACACGGCACCCTGGTGCGCGTGCACCACGCCAGCCGCGAGGGCGGCAAGCTGCAGTTCGTTGCCCAGGGCCTGTCACGGGTGCGCATCCGGGGCTGGCTCAAGCGCCATCGCCCGCCCTACCTGGTGGAGGTGGACTACCCACGCAACCCGGCGGACCAGCGCGACGAGGTGAAGGCCTACGGGATGGCGCTGATCAACGCCATCAAGGAGCTGCTGCCGCTCAACCCGCTGTACAGCGAGGAGCTGAAGAACTACCTCAACCGCTTCAGCCCCAACGACCCCTCGCCGCTCACCGACTTCGCCGCCGCGCTGACCAGTGCCCCGGCCCGGGAGCTGCAGGAAGTGCTGGACACGGTGCCGGTGCTCAAGCGCATGGAGAAGGTGCTGCCGCTGTTGCGCAAGGAAGTGGAGGTGGCGCGCCTGCAGAGCGAGCTCTCCGCCGAGGTGAACCGCAAGATCGGCCAGCACCAGCGCGAGTTCTTCCTCAAGGAGCAGTTGAAGATCATCCAGCAGGAGCTGGGCATCACCAAGGACGACCGCAGCGCCGATGCCGAGCAGTTCCAGCAGCGCCTGGCGGGCAAGGTCCTGCCGGAGCAGGCGAAGAAGCGCATAGACGAGGAGCTGAACAAGCTGTCGATCCTCGAGACCGGCTCGCCGGAATATGCGGTGACACGCAACTACCTCGACTGGGCCACGAGCGTGCCCTGGGGCGTGTACGGCAAGGACAAGCTCGACCTCGGCCATGCGCGCAAGGTGCTCGATGCGCACCACGCGGGGCTCGACGACATCAAGAACCGCATCCTCGAATTCCTCGCCGTCGGCGCCTTCAAGGGCGAGATCGCCGGTTCCATCGTGCTGCTGGTGGGCCCGCCCGGCGTGGGCAAGACCAGCATCGGCAAGTCGATCGCCGAATCGCTGGGGCGCCCCTTCTACCGTTTCAGCGTCGGCGGCATGCGTGACGAGGCCGAGATCAAGGGCCACCGCCGCACCTACATCGGCGCCCTGCCCGGCAAGCTGGTGCAGGCGCTGAAGGAGGTGGAGGTGATGAACCCGGTGATCATGCTCGACGAGATCGACAAGCTCGGCGCCAGCTACCAGGGCGACCCGGCGTCGGCGTTGCTGGAGACGCTGGACCCGGAGCAGAACGTCGAATTCCTCGACCACTACCTGGACCTGCGCATGGACCTGTCCAAGGTGCTGTTCGTGTGCACGGCCAATACCCTGGACTCCATCCCCGGGCCCCTGCTGGACCGCATGGAGGTGATCCGCCTGTCCGGCTACATCACCGAGGAGAAGCACGCCATCGCCAAGCGCCACCTGTGGCCGCGCCTGCTGGAGCGCACCGGGGTGCCGAAGGAGCGCCTGTCGATCACCGACGGCGCGCTGACCGCGGTGATCGAGGGCTACGCCCGCGAGGCCGGGGTGCGCCAGCTGGAGAAGCAGCTGGGCAAGATCATCCGCAAGTCGGTGGTCAGGCTGCTGGAGGACCCGGCGACCAGGATCAAGGTCGCGCAGAAGGATCTGGAACCCTTCCTCGGCATGCCGCCGTTCCGCAAGGAGCAGCTGCTCTCGGGCACCGGCGTGATCACCGGGCTGGCCTGGACCAGCATGGGCGGCGCCACGCTGCCGATCGAGGCGACGCGCATCCATACGCTGAACCGGGGCTTCAAGCTCACCGGCCAGTTGGGCGAGGTGATGAAGGAGTCGGCCGAGATCGCCTACAGCTACATCAGCTCGAACCTGAAGAAGTTCGGTGGCGACGCCGGTTTCTTCGACCAGGCCTTCGTCCACCTCCACGTGCCGGAAGGCGCGACGCCCAAGGATGGCCCCAGCGCCGGCATCACCATGGCCAGCGCCCTGCTCTCCCTGGCCCGCGACCAGGCACCGAAGAAGGGCGTGGCCATGACCGGCGAGCTGACCCTCACCGGCCAGGTGCTGCCCATCGGCGGGGTGCGCGAGAAGGTGATCGCCGCGCGGCGGCAGAAGATCTTCGAACTGGTCATCCCGGAGGCCAACCGCGGCTCCTACGAGGAATTGCCGGACTACCTGCGCGAGGGCATGACGGTGCATTTCGCCCGGCGCTTCTCGGATGTCGCCAAGGTGCTGTTCGGCTGAGCCCTGCGGTGCCTACCCAGGGGCCGGAGCAGCGGATATGCTGCTCCGGCCCTTGAACGACGGAGCCGTCCATGAAACCTGCCCGCCTTCCCCGCCTGCTGCTGCCCGCCGCCCTGATGCTGCTGGCCGCGTGCGCCCACGAATCCACCAGCCTGGTGGTGCAGAAACAGAGCAGTTGCCCCATCGAGCTGGACAAGGGCCAGTTGCTGGTCCTGACCCTGCCGAGCAACCCCACCACGGGCTTTCGCTGGGTGGTGAAGGACGCCGCGCCAGGCGTGCTGCGCAGCCTCGGCCCTGAGGTGTACGACACGCCGGAGGAAGCCGGCCTGGTAGGCGGCGCCGGCGAATCCACCTGGCGCTTCAACGCCGCGCAGAGCGGCGAAGGCCGTCTGCTGCTGGTCTACCAGCGCCCCTGGGAAGCCGATGTGGCGCCGGAGCAGACCTTCGATTGCCAGGTCAGCGTCGACTGACCGCGCGGGCCCGCGACCTGGCGGGCCCTGCTGGCGAAACGCTCACAATCCCCATGCAGTCCACCGCCACGCCTAGGGCTCGGCGGTGACGCTGTGCTGGCCGCGCATGCCCTGGTACAGGCACAGTTGGTTGCGACCGGCGCGCTTGGCCTGGTACAGCGCGCTGTCGGCTGCGTGCAGCAGTGCATCGGCACTTTCGCCATCGGCCGGGAAGCAAGCCAGGCCCAGGGAAATGGCGATGGGCCCCAGGGGCTGGCCGCCGTAGCGGATCTGCAGGCGCGTGACCCCGAGACGGAGCGCCTCGCAGCGATCGATGGCATCTTCGAGGCTGATCTCCGGCATCACCAGGGCGAACTCCTCGCCCCCGTAGCGGCAGGCCAGGTCGCTGGAGCGCACGTGGCGCTTCATTTCGAGCGCCAGGTGGCGCAGGACCAGGTCGCCGGCTTCATGCCCGAAGGTGTCGTTGAAGCGCTTGAAGTGGTCCACATCCAGCAGCACGACGATCACCGGCGACTGCTTGCGACCGGCACGCAGCAATTCGCGGCGCAGGGTCTCGTCGAGGAAGCGGCGGTTGTGCAGGCCGGTCAGGGCGTCCATCACCGATTGCTGGCGCAGGCTCTCACGCAGGCTGAGGTTGGCCACGCCCAGGGACACCTGCTCGGCGAAGGCTTCGGCCAGCTCCAGGTCGGTGCCCCCGCCACACAGGGTCATCACCCCCAGGGGTTCGCCCTGGGCCATGAGGGGCACGCAAAGCGACCCGTTCCGGGCCAGGTGACGTTCGTGCAGGTGCGGGCAGACCAGGTCCTTGTCCACGTCCAGCACCAGGTGGCTCTGCCCGCGACGGATGGCCCAGCAGTCGTCGGGCTCGAACAGCTCGACGCTGCCGGCCTCCCAGCCGCCCCAGCGGCCGGCTTCTTCGAGTACGTCCCGCGAGGGATGGTAGAGGTGCAGGCAACCATCGCTCTGCGGGAACAGCTGGCCGGCGAAGCGGCTGATGATGCCGAAGCACTCGTCGAACTCGTTCACCGAATGCAGGGCACCAGCCATGCGGCTCAACAACGAGATCTGGTGGTTGCGCAGTTCCACGCGCTGCATGCCCAGGCTCAGCTGCTCGCTGAGCAGGTTCTGGGCCAGACGGGCCTCGCGGCCCTCGCGCAGCAGGCGGAAGGTGAAATGGAAGAGCAGCGCGATCACCAGCAGGTCCAGCAGGGTGATCAGCCCCAGCATCGCCATCCCGGCCCAGCCACGCCAGTCGATCTCCTGCTTGGCCAGCAGCACGCGCTGCTCGACCACCCCCTGCATCTCGCCGAGGCGCAGGCGGATCGCATCCATCAGTTGCTTGCCCTTGCCGGTGCCGACCAGCTCGCTGGCGGCGGCCAGCCCGTCGCTCCGGCGCAGCTCGATGACCCGGGCGAAGAACGCGCGCTGCTCGGCGATCAGGCTGGCGAGCAGCTGCAGGTCGTCGAACAGTTCGTCGCCGGCCAGGGTGACGCGGAAGCGAGCCATGTCCTTGTCGACATCGCCGTAGCCCTGGTAGAGCGGGGTCAGGTAGTCGTCGCGGCCGGTCAGGGCGAATCCGCGCTGGCCGGTTTCTCCGTCCTTGAGGGAGGACAGGAGGTCGGTCAGCTCGCGCGCGGTGTGTTCATGCCGCTCCAGCTGGCGCTCGGCGCTGCCGACCCAGCGGGTGGTGGCCAGCGGCAGCACGATATTGAGTGCCAGCATGCCGATCGCCAGCAGGAATCCGGCCTGCAGACGAGTCACCGTCTTCATCACATCGTTGTCCTCGTAGCGGGGTGCGTTTTCAGTCTAGCGGCGCAATCGGCGACTGCACCTGGCGTTTTGCGCCTGGAGCCCGATCGCGTCGATGCGCAGACTGGCGCAGGGCCATGAAGCCCGCCGGGCCGCCGCACGGCGCCCTCCCCCCAGCACGAGGAGCTCTCCATGCCGTGGTTGTTGATCGGGCAGGCCGGTGCGCTGGCCTACCTGTATGGAGATGCCAACGACCTGTCGACCCTGTGCCTGCTGACCAAGCCGGTGCCCATCCTCGCCCTCCTCGCCTGGCTGTCGCGCAGCGCCCCACCCGGCCACTATCGACGCTGGGTGGTGCTGGGCCTGCTGCTGTGCCTGGCCGGCGACATGCTCCTGCAGGGGTCGCCGGACTTCTTCGTCTTCGGCCTGGCGGCCTTCCTGCTCGGCCACCTGGCCTATATCGGCGCCTACCTGTCCGATACCCGGCGCCTGGCGCCCCTGGCGCTGCTGGCGGCGGCCCTGTTCGGCATCGGTATGTTCGCGGTGCTGGCCCGGGGCGGCCTCGGCGGCCTGCTGGTGCCGGTGGCACTCTATGCCCTGACCATCAGCGCGATGCTCTGGCGCGCCCTGGCCCGCCTGGGCACCAGCGAGCCGGGGCGGCGTTCGGTGCGGGTCGCGGCGGCGGGGGCGCTGTGCTTCGTGGTCTCGGACAGCCTGCTGGGAATCAACCGCTTCGTGGCGCCCTTCGAGGCGGCCGGGCTGGCCATCATGCTCACCTACTGGCTGGGGCAGCTGGGCATCGTCGCCTCGGCGGTGCTGCACGGGCGACGCTGATTTTCGACCGATCGGCACGCCGGGATTCTGGCCGGGCGCGGTCTTGGCTAGAATGCCGGCCTTTCCACCAGCTGGTACCGGCCCCGTGAAGCACAACCCCGACCGCATCTACGCCACGCCTCAGGCACAAGTCACCGACTTCGCGTTCAACGAGGACGTGGTCAAGGTGTTCCCGGACATGATCAAGCGCTCGGTGCCGGGCTACCCGACCATCGTCGAGAACATCGGCGTGCTGGCCGCCCGCTTCGCGCAACCCAATACTCGCCTGTACGACCTCGGCGCCTCCCTCGGCGCGGTGACCCAGGCCCTGCGTCGCCATGTGCGCAGCGAAGGCTGCCGGGTGCTGGCCGTGGACAACTCCGCGGCGATGGTCGAGCGCTGCCGCGAATACCTGCATGCCCAGGACTCGATGTACCAGGAGCTGCTGCCGGTGGAAGTCCTGGAGGCCGACATCCTCGCTCTGGACTTCGAGCCCGCATCCCTGGTGGCGATGAACTTCACCCTGCAGTTCGTCGCCCGCGAGGAGCGCCAGGCGCTGCTGGCGCGCATCCGCCAGGCGCTGCTGCCGGGCGGCGCGCTGATCCTCTCGGAGAAGCTGCGCTTCAACGACGCGGCGGAGCACGAGTTGCTCACCGACCTGCACATCGACTTCAAGCGCGCCAACGGCTACAGCGAGCTGGAAATCGCCCAGAAACGCAGCGCCCTGGAGAACGTGATGCGCCCGGACAGCCTGGAGGAGCACCGCGAACGCCTGCTGGCGGCCGGCTTCTCCCGCGTGGTGCCCTGGTTCCAGTGCCTCAACTTCGCCTCGCTGATCGCCCTGCCATGATCCGTACGCTCGATCTCGACGCCCTGCAGCAGACGCTGATGGGCAGCCCGCTGCAGGACTGGGCCGCCGACCTGCCCGCCCAGCTCGACGCCAAGCTGGCCGTCGGCCACGGTGACCTGGCGCGCTGGGGCGCGGCGGTGGAGGCCCTGCCCGCGCTGACCCCGACCAGCGTGGAGCTGGCCCGGCGCTTCGCCCTCGACGGCCCCTGCGACGACGCCACCCGCGCCACGCTGAAGGCGGCCCTGCAGGGGCTGATCCCCTGGCGCAAGGGGCCCTTCGAGCTGTTCGGCGTGCACGTCGACACCGAATGGCGCTCGGACTGGAAATGGACACGGGTCTCGCCGCACCTCGACCTGCGCGGCAAGCGGGTGCTGGATGTGGGCTGCGGCAACGGCTACTACCAGTGGCGCATGCTCGGCGCCGGCGCCGAGAGCGTGGTGGGTATCGACCCCAACTGGCTGTTCTTCTGCCAGTTCCTGGCGATGAAGCGCTTCCTGCCGGACCTGCCCGCCTGGCACCTGCCCCTGGCCCTGGAAGAGCTGCCGGCCAGGCTGGAGGGCTTCGACACGGTGTTCTCCATGGGCGTGCTCTATCACCGCCGCTCGCCCATCGACCACCTGTTCGACCTCAAGGACTGCCTGGTGCGTGGCGGCGAGCTGGTGCTGGAAACCCTGGTGGTGGAAGGCGACGCCCAGCAGGTGCTGGTGCCCGAGGACCGCTATGCGCAGATGCGCAACGTGTGGTTCCTGCCATCGGTGCCGGCGCTGGAACTGTGGCTGCGCCGTGCAGGCTTCGTCGATGTGCGCTGCGTGGACGTCAGCGTCACCAGCGTCGACGAGCAGCGCAGCACCGAGTGGATGCGCTTCCAGTCGCTGCCCGAGTTCCTCGACCCCGCCGACCACAGCCGCACGATCGAGGGGCTCCCTGCCCCGGCACGGGCGGTGGTGGTGGCACGCAAGCCGTAGCTGGAAGCTGGAAGCTGGAAGCTGGAAGCTGGAAGCTGGAAGCTGGAAGCTGGAAGCTGGAAGCTGGAAGAGCCTGGGGGATCGGTGGAGATCGTCAACCCCCGGGCTTATCTGCTTTCACAGCCTGGGCGTAGGGTGGACCCCGCTTCACCGGTCCACCCTTTCGGAGTCATATCGAACCGCGACCACGTGGGTTTCGCTACGCTCACGGAACGCCGCCCGACCCACCCTACACGGCACTTCAAGCTTCAAGCTCGTGACGCTTGCGCCGACTGGATCAGCTGTTTCATCTCGACCACCGCCTGCTTGAAGCCGACAAACAGCGCGTGGGCCACCAGGGCGTGACCGATATTCAGCTCATTGATGCCGGGTATGGCGGCCACCGGCTCGACGTTGTGGTAGTGCAGGCCATGGCCGGCATTGACCACCAGGCCCAGCTTCAGGCCCAGGGCCACGCCTTCACGGATGCGCTGCAGCTCACGGGCAGCCTCCTCCGGGGTGTGGGCGTCGGCATAGCGGCCGGTGTGCAGCTCGATGGCCGGGGCACCGACGCGATGGGACGCTTCGATCTGCACCGGGTCGGCGTCGATGAACAGGGAGACTTCGCTGCCCAGGCGGGCCAGGCGCTCGACCGCGGCCTTGATCCGCGCTTCCTGGCCGGCAACGTCGAGGCCGCCTTCGGTGGTCAGTTCCTGGCGGGTTTCCGGCACCAGGCAGACGTGCTCGGGGCGGATTTCCTCGGCGAAGGCGAGCATTTCCTCGGTCACGCCCATCTCGAAGTTCATGCGGGTCTGCATGACCTCCTTGAGTACGCGCACGTCGCGCTCCTGGATGTGTCGGCGATCCTCGCGCAGGTGCACGGTGATGCCGTCGGCGCCTGCCTCCTCGGCATCCAGGGCGGCCTTCACCGGGTCCGGATAGCGGGTGCCGCGGGCCTGGCGCAGGGTGGCGACGTGGTCGATGTTGACGCCGAGCAGAACACGGTTGGCTTCAGTCACGGGTAAGTTCCTTGATCGTCATGAAGAGTTCGCGGCTGGCCAGCGGCCGTCCGCCGAGATGGGGCGCCAGGGCCTGGCGCATCAGGCGCTTGGCCGCAGCGAGGGCACCGGGGGCACTCCAGTCGGCCTCGGCCAGGGCCAGCAGCTCGGCGCCCTGGAACAGGCCGGGCTGCAACTGACCGACGGGCTCCAGGCCGGCGTCGGGCAGCAGGCGGTAGATGCCGCTGGCGACGATGGGCGCGCCGCTGAGGTCGAGGTCCAGCGCGAAACCATAGCCCAGCTCGTCCAGCAGGCGCCATTCGAAGGCGCGCAGCAGCGGCTCCAGCGGTCGGCCGGCGGCCAGGGCCTGGAGGGTCGCGGCATAGTGGTCGAACATCGCGGGGTGCGGCGCTTCGGCCGGCAGCAGGCGGATGGTCAGCTCATTGAGGTAGAGCCCGCTGAAGAGGGCCTCGCCGGTGAGGAAGTGGGGGATGCCGGCGCCTTCCAGGCGCCCCACGTTCTTCAGGTCGCCGCGGCCGCGGAATTCGACCTCAAGCGGCACGAAGGGCCGGGCCAGGGTACCGGCCTTGCCCCGCGCACCCCGCAGGACGGCGCGCAGGCGACCTTCCGGGGTGAGGAAATCCACCAGTGCGCTGCTTTCGCGGTAGGCCCTGCTATGCAGCACGAAGGCCGGTTGCGCACTGGTCTGCATCGGTTACTGGTCGTTGTAGCCCAGGGAACGCAGGGCACGCTCGTCGTCCGACCAGCCGCCCTTCACCTTGACCCAGAGGTTGAGCATGACCTTGGAGTCGAACAGCACCTCCATGTCCTTGCGCGCCTCCTGGCCGATGCGTTTGATGCGCTCGCCACCGTCGCCGATGATGATTTTCTTCTGGCCGTCGCGCTCCACCAGGATCAGCGCGTGGATATGGAGGATGCGACCTTCCTGCTTGAACTCCTCGATCTCGACGGTGATCTGGTAGGGCAGTTCGGCACCCAGCTGGCGCATGATCTTCTCGCGCACCAGTTCGGCGGCGAGGAAGCGGCTGCTGCGGTCGGTGATCTGGTCCTCGGGGAAGAAGTGCTCGCCCTCGGGCAGGCGCTCGGCGACCAGGCGCTCGAGGGTGTCGAGGTTGTGCCCCTGCTGGGCGGAGATGGGCACCACCTCGGCGTTGGGCAGTTGCTCCTGGAGCCAGGCCAGGTGCGGCATCAGGTCGGCCTTGTCGTCCAGGCGGTCGGTTTTGTTGATGGCCAGGATCACCGGGCCCTGGACGTACTGGACGCGCTCGAGCACCAGTTGGTCCTCGTCGGTCCAGCGGTTGCGGTCCACTACGAAGATCACCACGTCGACGTCCTTGAGGGCGGCCGAGGCGGTCTTGTTCATGTAGCGGTTGAGCGCTTTCTCGTTGTTCTTGTGCAGGCCGGGGGTGTCGACGTAGACGGCCTGGACCTCGCCCTCGGTCTTGATGCCGAGCATGTTGTGGCGGGTGGTCTGGGGCTTGCGCGAGGTGATCGCGAGCTTCTGCCCGAGGATGTGGTTGAGCAGCGTGGACTTGCCGACGTTAGGACGCCCGACGATAGCCACGTAGCCGCAGCGCGGGTTGTTCGATTCAGTCATGGCCGTTCTCCACGCCCAGGGCCACCAGTGCTGCCGCCGCCGCCACCTGTTCGGCGATACGTCGGCTGGCACCCTGGCCTCGGGTCTTGTCATTCAGCAGGGCGACTTCGCACTCGACGAAGAAGGTGCGGCAATGGGGCTCGCCCTGGATATCCACCACTTCATAGCGGGGCAGTTCGCAGGCCCGCGACTGGAGGAATTCCTGCAGGCGGGTCTTGGGGTCCTTGTTGGTATCGACCAGGGTCAGGCCTTCCAACTCGTTGTGCAGCCAGGCCAGCACGCGCTCACGCGCGCAATCCATGCCGGCATCGAGGTAGATGGCCCCGATCAGCGCTTCCAGCGCATCGGCGAGGATGGACTCGCGGCGGAAACCACCGCTCTTCAGCTCGCCGGAGCCCAGGCGCAGGTACTCGCCCAACTCGAAGCCCCGGGCCAGCAGTGCCAGGGTCTCGCCCTTGACCAGGCGGGCGCGCAGGCGCGAGAGCTGGCCTTCGCGCGCCTGGGGAAAGCGCTCGTAGAGCGCCTCGCCGGCGACGAAGTTGAGGATGGCATCACCGAGGAACTCCAGGCGCTCGTTGTTGCGCCCGGCGAAGCTGCGATGGGTCAGGGCCAGGGTCATCAGACCCTGGTCCTGGAAGGTGTAGCCGAGCTGACGCTCGAGACGGCTGAGGGATACGCTCACGGGACTCGCACACGGAATTCTTTGTCGAAATGCACCACCAGGTCGAGGTTCTCGATCAGCGGCTCGCGTTTTTCGTATTTCAGCGTGGCATAGAAGTCGTTGTTCTCGACCTTGACCTGCAGGGCCTTCTCCAGGTCGATGTCACGGATGCTGTTGACCATCATGCCCTTGCGCACGTAGTCCAGGAAGTCGCGCGGCGTGGAGATGGCCTGGCCTTTTTCGTTCTCCACGGACTTGATGAGCTTCTCGAGCGCGTAATAGTCCATGTAATGCGGTATGACCTTGAAAGCAGTGCTGGCCAGGAACGCCACGATGGCCAGGACAACCAGCCAGCCCAGTATCGACAAGCCCCTCTGCGAATGCGCAAACGTCATGATGACCTCAATGTCGGTGTTGTTATGCGGGCCGGCTGGCCCGTTGCAAGACTATATATAGCGGGCGGCGCTGCGTTGAACAGCGCCGCAAAAGCGAAAGTCGGCTGGCCTCAGTGAATGAGGCCTACGCGGGAGAAGTTGGGCAGGTTGTTCATCTTCGGGTCCGGCCAGCTCATCCACACGGCGAAGGCCTTGCCGACGATGTTGCGGTCCGGAACCATGCCGAGCAGGTCCTTGGGAATGTTGGGGTCGTTCCAGTAGCGACTGTCGTTCGAGTTGTCGCGGTTGTCGCCCATCATGAAGTAATGCCCTTGCGGCACCACCCACTCCTTGCCCGGCTCCATGCGATAGCGCTTCATTTCCTTGCGGATCAGGTGCTCGGCCTCGCCCAGCTTCTCCTCGTACAGGCGGGAGCTGCCCAGGGTGCCGGGCTCGTCGCCGACCAGTTTCTCGGCCACCTGCTCGCCATTGACGGTCAGGCGCTTGTCGCTGCTGTAGGCGATGCGGTCGCCCGGCAGGCCGACCACGCGCTTGATGTAGTTGATGTTCGGATCGCTGGGATAGCGGAACACCATGACATCACCACGCTGCGGGTCGCCGACTTCGATCACCTTGGTGTCCACCACCGGCAGGCGTATGCCGTAGGCGAACTTGTTGACCAGAATGAAATCCCCCACCTCCAGGGTCGGCTTCATCGACCCGGACGGAATCTGGAAAGGCTCGACCAGGAACGACCGCAGCACCAGCACGATGGCCAGCACCGGGAAGAAGGACTTGCCGTATTCCACCAGCAAGGGCTCCTTGTCGAGCTTTTCCATCACCTCCGGGTCGGGCTCGCTGACTTGCCCCTGGTAGGCGGCAATCGCGGAGCGCCGGCGCGGAGCCAGCAGAACCAGATCGATGAGAGCGAGCACGCCGCAGACAGCCACGGCGAGAACCAACAGAAGCGGGAAATTGATCGACATAGACCCTAGCTATCCACTTTGAGCACTGCGAGGAAGGCTTCCTGTGGAATCTCCACACTGCCGACCTGCTTCATCCTTTTCTTACCGGCCTTCTGCTTTTCCAGCAGCTTTTTCTTACGGCTCACGTCGCCGCCGTAGCATTTGGCCAGAACGTTCTTCCTGAGCGCCTTGACGGTAGTACGCGCGACGATCTGACCACCGATCGCCGCCTGGATCGCCACGTCGAACATCTGCCGTGGGATCAGCTCCTTCATCTTCTCGGTCAGCGCGCGGCCTTTGTAGTGGGCCTGATCGCGGTGCACGATGAGCGCCAGGGCATCGACCTTCTCACCGTTGATCAACACGTCCAGCTTGACCAGGTTGGCCGACTGGAAACGGTCGAAGCTGTAGTCCAGGGACGCATAGCCGCGGCTCACGGACTTCAGGCGGTCGAAGAAATCGAGTACCACTTCGTTCATCGGCAGGTCGTAGCAAACCTGAACCTGGCTGCTGAGGAATTGCATGTCGCGCTGCACGCCACGCTTCTCGATGCACAGGGTGATGACGTTGCCCAGGTGTTCCTGGGGCACGAGGATGTTGGCACGCACGATGGGCTCGCGCATGTCCTCGATGAACGACAGGTCGGGCAGCTTGGACGGGTTGTCGACGTAGATCGTCTCGCCGTTCTTCTGCACCACTTCGAAGATAACGGTGGGCGCGGTGGTGATCAGGTCCAGGTCGTACTCGCGCTCCAGGCGCTCCTGGATGATCTCCATGTGCAGCATGCCGAGGAAGCCGATGCGGAAGCCGAAGCCCAGGGCCTCGGAGCTTTCCGGCTCGTACTGCAGGGCGGCATCGTTCAGGGTCAGCTTCTGCAGCGCTTCGCGGAAGTCCTCGAAGTCGTCGGAGCTGACCGGGAACAGGCCGGCGTAGACCTGCGGCTTGATGCGCTGGAAGCCCGGCAGCACATCGACATCCGGGGTGTTGGACAGGGTCAGGGTGTCGCCCACGGGGGCACCGAGGATGTCCTTGATGCCGGCGATGATGAAGCCCACTTCACCGGCCTTGAGGTCGGCCATCTCGGTGTGCTTGGGGGTGAAGACGCCGACGCTGTCCACCTGGTGGATCTTGCCGGTGGATTTCACCAGGATCTTGTCGCCCTTCTTCACCCGGCCGTGCTTGACGCGGACCAGGGAGACCACGCCCAGGTAGTTGTCGAACCAGGAGTCGATGATCAGCGCCTGCAGCGGCGCGTCGATCTCGCCTTCGGGCGGCGGGATGACCTTGACCAGCTGCTCGAGCACGTCGATCACGCCCATGCCGCTCTTGGCGCTGCACGGCACCGCGTCGGAGGCGTCGATGCCGATGATGTGCTCGATCTCTTCCTTGACCCGCTCGGGCTCGGCCTGGGGCAGGTCCATCTTGTTCAGGACCGGCATCACTTCCAGGCCCTGCTCGATGGCGGTGTAGCAGTTGGCGACCGATTGCGCCTCGACACCCTGGCCGGCATCCACCACCAGCAGCGCGCCTTCGCAGGCGGCCAGCGAGCGGCTGACTTCATAGGTGAAGTCGACGTGGCCGGGGGTATCGATGAAGTTCAGTTGGTAGGTCTTACCATCCTGCGACTTGTAGTGCAGGGTCACGCTGTGGGCCTTGATGGTGATGCCGCGCTCGCGCTCCAGGTCCATGGAGTCCAGCACCTGGGCCTCCATCTCGCGATCGGACAGGCCGCCGCACATCTGGATGAAGCGGTCGGCCAGGGTCGACTTGCCATGGTCGATGTGGGCGATGATCGAAAAATTGCGGATATGACTCAGGTCACTCACGGGGTCGACACTCGAAAAAAGCCGCAAGCCGGTTGCTTGCCGAAAAATAGCCGGGGAGTTTACCTGATCGGCAGCGCGGGCGTCACGTCCGCATGGCGGAGCGCAGACATGAAAAAGGGCGACCCGGGTCGCCCTTTTTCAGTGCATCGGATTACTCCGAAAGCTTGAAGGTGATGAAGCTGGCACGGCCCTGGCGCAGCACGCGCATGGACACCGAGCGATTCTTCGGCAGTTCCTTGGCCACCTTGGCGAAGGTCTGCACCGAGTCGATGGACTGGTTGTTCAGGTGGCTGATCACGTCACCCGGACGCAGGCCCATCAGGGCGGCGGGACCGTCCTGAACTTCCCTGATCACCACACCGCCCTTGATGTCGAGGCTCTTCTTCTGCTCGGCGGACAGTTCGGCGACCAGCACGCCCAGGCGGTTGCTGCTGCGCTCGGCACCTTGCGGCGCGCCAGTGGAGGTCACTTCCTCGCCATCTTCGGGCAGGGAACCGATGGTCAGCGCCAGTTTCTTGCGCGAACCCTCGCGGACCACGTCGAGGTCGATCTTGCTACCCGGCTTGAGGGCACCGACCAGATGCGGCAGGTCGGCGGACATGACGATCGGCTGGCCGTTCATGCTGAGGATGACGTCGCCGACCTGGAGGCCGCCCTTGGCGGCGGGACCGTCGTCGAGCACCTGGGCCACCAGGGCACCGGCGGGCTTGTCCAGGCCGAAGGATTCGGCCAGGTCCTTGTTCACTTCCTGAATCACCACGCCGAGCCAGCCGCGGCTGACCTTGCCCTCGGCCTTGAGCTGGTCGGCGACACTCATGGCAACGTCGATCGGGATGGCGAAGGACAGCCCCATGAAGCCGCCGGAGCGGGTGAAGATCTGCGAGTTGATGCCCACGACCTCGCCGTCCAGGTTGAACAGCGGGCCACCGGAGTTACCCGGGTTGATGGCCACGTCGGTCTGGATGAAGGGCACGTAGTTCTCGTTCGGCAGGCTGCGCCCCTTGGCGCTGACGATACCGGCGGTCACCGAGTGGTCGAAGCCGAAGGGGGAGCCGATGGCCAGCACCCAGCTGCCGACCTTCAGGGCGTCGGACTTGCCGAGCTTGACGATGGGCAGGTCCTTGCCTTCGACCTTGAGCAGGGCCACGTCGGTGCGCGCGTCGGCACCGATCAGCTTGGCTTCGAGCTCACTGCGGTCGGACAGGCGCACGATGATCTCGTCGGCGTCGGCCACCACATGGTTGTTGGTCAGGACGTAACCGTCCTTGGAAATGATGAAACCCGAGCCCAGGGACTGCGCCTCGCGCTGGCGACCACCGCCCGGGTTACGCGGCATCTGCGGCATGCTGCGCTCGAAGAACTCGCGAAGCATGGGCGGCAGGCCTTCCAGGTCGGGCATGGCCTGGTTGCCGGCAACGGCGCGATCCGGAAGCTTCTGCCGCGTACTGATGTTGACGACCGCCGGAGAGGCCTCCTCCACCAGCGGGGTGAAGTCGGGCAGCTCTGCCCGGGCGACAAGGGTTTGACCGAGCAGCAGCAGGGCCGCGACCGCGGACATGCAGGATTTCATGCTTAGCATCGACATACAGCTCCCGTCATGAAACGAGGAATGTGAACCCGTGACGAGCCGAACGGCCCGGCGGGCAAACGCAATTCGGGCCGGGGAAATCCCCCAGCCCGATACACCATAACCAAGAATTCGCTTGCGGGGACCAACGCCGAGGAGCGCTCAGACCATGAACCCAGACGGGCTCGCATGGACATGGCCGCTCCGCCCCGGCGTCGCTCAATTCACTGGGCCGCCTGGGGGGCTGCGGTTCCGGCCGTACGCATAGACAACGCGATACGCTCCGCAGTTCCCACGGGGATTTCGCCCACCACCGTCACCATCACGTCACCTTCGCTGGTGCCGAGCCGACGGGATACGGCAACGGTCGGACCAAGCTCGACCCGCACATCTTCCACGGACGCACCGTGCAGGGGCTCGAGGAAGACCGAGAAGCGCGCCAGGCCATCGCCATAGAGCAGGCAAGCGACCGGATCCGACGACACCGGGCTACGACGCTGGACAGCACTGGTGAGGGCGAACCCTTCCGGCAGCCAATCGGAGCGCCAGCTGTTGGCCAGGGCCTTCGGCGCCTCGGCGTAGCGCACGGGCTCACAGCCCTGCCCCGCCTGAAGCTGGCTGTCGCTGGGTGCTTGCGTGGTGTCGATCTGGGTGAACTGGAAACGCTCGAGCAACATGCCCTTCTCGTTGAGCATCAACGACTTGAGCGGCAGGCCGGTCTCCCGGTCCAAATGCAATTCGAAGCCGTACCGATGCTGGTCGCGCGGGTTGAGGGAAAGCACCACGGCCTGGCGCCCCGCCACCCGCGACTCACCCACCAGGCTCAGGTCATAGGACTTTGCCACCTGGGCGACGTCGAGATCGCGGGCCGGCCAGACCTGGCCATCGACCATCTGGTCGGAAAGCGCCCCACTCACACACTCGGTACGTCCATCCACACGGAGGATTTCCTGGGCGGGCCCATCGAGTTGCTGCAGCCTCTCACGCACCTTGCCGGCATCGACGCGATGCCAGACCTGGTGAGTGGAGAAACTGCCGCTTCGCTCATAGACGAAGGTGCCCTGGAAATTCTGCCGCTGCTCGGCGTCAGCGAGACGCTTCAGCCAGTCCTGTGCATCGGCGGCGTGGGCGGCCTGAGCCAGCCAACCACCGCCGAGCAACACGAAGAGTGGAAATGCGCGCATGTTTCTCCTTAGCGGCTTTCCAGGCTGGCGGCGCGCGCATAAGGCAGCGCACTGTCAGACCCACTCATGGCGGCCTGCTGGGCATGCTGGCGCAGATAGGCCGGCAGGCGCTGATCGTGCCAACCCGAGGTCGCTTGCGCGGCACCGGACAGCGGCGGACGCACGCCTTGGGAGTCAGTGCTGTAACCGGCAAGAACGGTGTCCTTGCTGGCTTGCGGCGCACTGATCACCGGCTGCGGAGCGCTTTGCTGGGCCAACTGCTGAGCACCCACCTCGTCCTGGTTATACATGCGCACACCAGCGAGCACGGCCAGCGTCACCGAAGCGGCAACCGCCAGGCGCCCAAGGCTGCGCCAAGGACCACGAGCGGCCTGTGCCGGCACCGCCTCATCAGCCAACGCGGCGGAAACCGCAGCAGCGATGTCGAGGCGCGGCTCGATCAGTTCCTTGTGCATGACGGCACGCGCTATCTGGTAGCGAGACCAGGTGGAACGGAGCTCCTCATCGCCGCTGGACGCGAGCACACGTCGCAACTCCAGTTCATCCGCTTCGTTATCCATTACCGCGGACAGCGATTCCTGCAGGGCTTCACGACTCATGGCGATTCCTCTCTTAGCTGTCGCCGCTGTCTCAGGATTCCTGCAACAGAGGTTGCAGGGCTTTATCGATAGCTTCTCGCGCCCTGAAAATACGCGAGCGAACCGTACCAACCGGGCATTGCATGACGCTGGCAATGTCCTCGTAACTCAGACCATCGAATTCACGTAAAGTCAGCGCAGTACGCAAATCTTCCGGCAGTTGCTGGATGGTCCGATGGACGGTGCCTTCGATCTCATCCCGCAGCAATGCACGTTCCGGTGATTCGTTGTCCTTGAGGGCATGGTCGCCATCGTAGAACTCCGCATCCTCGGCACTCACATCGCTATCCGGCGGGCGCCGACCGCGCGCCACCAGATGATTCTTCGCCGTGTTGATGGCGATGCGGTACAGCCATGTATAGAAAGCACTGTCACCGCGAAAATTCCCGAGTGCGCGATAGGCCTTGATGAAGGCCTCCTGAGCAACATCCTGAGCTTCCTGGGCGTCGTGGACGAATCGCACGATCAAACCCAGAATCTTGTGCTGATACTTCAGCACCAGAAGATCGAAAGCTCGTTTGTCGCCTCGCTGCACCCGTTCGACCAGTTGCTGATCCTGTTCCTGGGTTAGCATGGACACTCCTCGTTGGAGCTCGAGGGGCACTGCGCCAGCCACTGGATCGGCTTGCCAAAATAGACTCGGGCGTTGCGCAAAAGTTCTCCCCTCCAAGCAAGCTTCCTACAAGACTGTTTCCGTCTTGCACGGAATCGCGCAGCAGAGCACTGGCCACTGCTGCGCGGATAATTTTTCGCCTGATTTGCCGCTGCCAGGAACGCAGGAAACGCTCCGCGGCACAACTCAGCAAGCACGTCACCTCATGTGCGACGGATGTAAGAAACCAGGGGGACTAAGAAAGTTCCCGGGATTCTCTGCCGGACATAAGCCCGCTATTGTGCCGCCCACCCCCTCTATATACTAGTGGCCGCATTTACGCGGGATCCCGACATGAGCCAACACTTTCAGCACGACGTCCTGGTGATCGGCAGCGGTGCCGCCGGCCTCACCCTGGCGCTGACGTTGCCCGAGCACCTGCGCATCGCGGTATTGAGTAAAGGTGACCTTTCCAACGGGTCAACCTACTGGGCACAAGGGGGTGTGGCGGCGGTCCTGGACGACACCGACACCGTCGATTCCCATGTCCAGGACACCCTCGTCGCTGGCGCCGGCCTGTGCCGGGAAGACGCCGTGCGCTTCACCGTCGAGAACAGCCGCCAGGCGATCCAGTGGCTGATCGACCAGGGCGTGCCCTTCACCCGTGAGGACGAAAACGCCCGCGAAGACGGTGGCTTCGAATTCCACCTGACCCGCGAGGGCGGCCACAGCCATCGACGCATCATCCATGCCGCCGACGCCACTGGCGCCGCCATCTTCAACACCCTGCTGGAACAGGCCCGCCGGCGCCCGAACATCGAACTGCTGGAACAACGCGTCGCCGTCGACCTGATCACCGAGCGCAAGCTCGGCCTCGAGGGGCATCGCTGCCTCGGCGCCTACGTGCTCAACCGCGCCAGTGGCGAAGTCGACACCTACGGCGCCCGCTTCACCGCCCTCGCCTCCGGCGGCGCGGCCAAGGTCTACCTCTATACCAGCAACCCCGACGGCGCCTGTGGCGACGGCATCGCCATGGCCTGGCGCGCCGGCTGCCGGGTGGGCAACTTGGAGTTCAACCAGTTCCACCCCACCTGCCTCTACCACCCGCAAGCCAAGAGCTTCCTCATCACCGAAGCGGTGCGTGGCGAGGGCGGCCTGCTCAAGCTGCCCAACGGTGAACGCTTCATGCAGCGCTTCGACCCCCGTGCCGAACTGGCCCCGCGCGACATCGTCGCCCGCGCCATCGACCACGAGATGAAGCGCCTGGGCATCGACTGCGTCTACCTGGACATCAGCCACAAGCCGGCCGAGTTCGTCAAAAGCCACTTCCCGACCGTCTACGAGCGCTGCCTGGACTTCGGCATCGACATCACCCGCCAGCCGATCCCCGTGGTCCCCGCAGCCCACTACACCTGCGGCGGCGTGGTGGTCGACCGCGATGGCCACACCGACATCCCCGGCCTCTACGCCATCGGCGAGACCAGCTTCACCGGCCTGCACGGCGCCAACCGCATGGCCAGCAACTCGCTGCTGGAATGCTTCGTCTACGCCCGCGCCGCCGCCCACGACATGCTCGCCCAGCTCGACACCATCCCCCTGCCCGCCCGCCTCCCGGCCTGGGACGCCAGCCAGGTCACCGACTCGGACGAGGACGTGATCATCGCGCACAACTGGGACGAACTGCGGCGATTCATGTGGGACTACGTCGGTATCGTGCGCACCAACAAGCGCCTGCAGCGCGCCCAGCACCGGGTGCGCCTGCTGCTCAGCGAGATCGACGAGTTCTATTCCAACTACAAGGTCAGCCGCGACCTGATCGAGCTGCGCAACCTGGCCCAGGTCGCCGAACTGATGATCGAGTCGGCCATGCAACGCCGCGAAAGCCGCGGCCTGCACTACACGCTCGATTATCCCGACCAGCTGCCCGAGGCCCGCGACACTATCCTGGCGCCACCCATCTATGGCGATTGAAGCGCAGGTGCACGCGCAGGCGCCTGTGGCTCCGCGCATCCAGTGAATCCGCGGGGATGCACAGGCCCCGCGTCATGATCGCGCCCTCGGGGCGATAGACCAGCAGCACCGCCATGGGCAGCGCCAGGCTGTCCGGGCTCAGGCGCACGGCGCACCATTGCCCGTCGTGGCGCCGCAGACGCCAGCCGTCGGCGTCCAGGCGCAAACCACGGATGGATGAGGCAGACGCCAGCAGCACCTGGCGCGGCAAGGTCCAGGCCGCATGAGCCAGGCAGGCAAAGAGGCAAGCCAGCTGCACCCACCGGGGCAGCTCGGCACAGGCCACGGCGACCAACGCCAGGGACAACAGCGACAGGTAGAGCACCAGCAGGCGCCGCGAAGGGCGCCAGTGGCATTCGAAGGCGCTACTTGGGCTGGACACGGTCCAGGATCATTTTCACCATGTACCGCAAGTCGGAATCTTCCGGCTCACCGCGCTGCATGAACCAGCCGAACATGTCCTGGTCCTCGCATTCGAGCAGCTTGCGGAAGCGCGCCTGGTCCGTCTCATCGAGGCTCGGGTACACCTCCCGGACGAAAGGTACCAGCAGCACATCGAGCTCCAGCATGCCGCGGCGGCTGTGCCAGAAGAGTCGGTTCAGTTCAGTTGCGTCGGCCATCAGAGCGCCTCCAGGGAAGAGGCCGGCATTATAACGACCCGAGCCGCATGCGGCACCCGCTGACAACCGGCATGGCGGGCTCTATCATGACGCCCCAGCCCCCAATTCCTGCGATCACCGATGGCCGACTCAGCATTCTTCTGCCCGCTCACCCACGAAGGCCTGCTCGCCGTACGTGGCGTGGACGCCGCCAAGTTCCTCCAGGGCCAGGTCACCTGCAACCTCGCCTACCTGGACGAGCGCACCACCAGCCTCGGCGCCCGCTGCACCCCCAAGGGCCGCATGGTCTCCAGCTTCCGCATCCTCGCCGAAGGCGACGGCTTCCTGCTGGCGCTCGATGCCCAATTGCTGGAAGCGCAACTGGCCGACCTGAAGAAATACGCCGTGTTCTCCAAGTCTACCCTCGGTGACGAAAGCCCCGACTGGGTGCGCTTCGGCCTCGCCCAGGGCGACGACGTGCTGCAGGGCCTGGGCCTCGAATTGCCGCAGGACGCCGACAGCGTCGCCCGCGCCAACGGCCTGATTGCCCTGCGCCTGTCCGACGGCCGCAGTGAACTCTGGGCCCCACGTTCCGAAGCCGAGGCCCTGCGCACCCGCATCGCCGCGCACCTGCCCGAGGCGCCCCTGGACGCCTGGCTGCTCGCCCAGGTCCGCGCCGGCGTCGGCCAGGTCTTCGCCGCCACCCGCGAGCTGTTCATCCCGCAGATGATCAACCTCCAGGCCGTCGGCGGCGTCAGCTTCAAGAAGGGCTGCTACACCGGGCAGGAAATCGTCGCCCGCATGCAGTACCTGGGCAAGCTCAAGCGCCGCCTGCAACGCCTCGCCCTGTCCGCCGGAGAACGCCCGGCGCCGGGCACCGAACTCTTCTCGCCCGTGCATTCGAGCAGCGTGGGCGAGGTGGTGCTGGCCGCACCGACAGGCCAGGGATTCGAATTGCTCGCCGTACTCCAGGAAGATGCGGTGAATGACGGACGGATCCACCTGGGGACGGCCGATGGCCCTACCCTCGACCTGCTGACACTGCCCTATACCCTGGATGCCGACCGCGAGATTCAGCGCTAGACAGCACCGGCCCGTCCCCTTTTCAAGAGAGCATCCATGAGCAAGCTTGCAGAACGCGTCCAACAAGACCTGATCAACGCCATCGACAACGATGAGCTGGTCCTGCCCACCCTTCCCGAAGTCGCGCTCAAGGTGCGCGAAGCTGCCGAAGACCCGGATGTCAGCATCCCGGCCCTGTCCAAGGTGATCGGCAACGACGCCGCCCTCACCGCGCGCATCATCAAGGTGGTGAACAGCCCGCTGCTGCGTACCAACAAGGAAATCACCGACCTGCAGATGGCCATCAGCCGTCTCGGCATCAACTACACCTGCAACCTGGCCACGGGCCTTGCCATGGAGCAGATGTTCCAGGCCACCTCCGACGTGGTCGACCGCAAGATGCGCGAAGTGTGGAACAAGAGCACCGAGATCGCCGGCATCTGCCACGTGCTCTGCCGCCACTACACCCGCCTCGCCCCGGACCAGGCGACCCTGGCCGGCCTGGTGCACCAGATCGGCGTGCTGCCGATCCTCACCTACGCCGAGGAACACTACGAGCTGCTGGCCGACTCCATCAGCCTCAACCACGTGATCGAGCGCATCCACCCGATCATCGGCGACCGCATCCTGCGTGCCTGGGAATTCCCCGAACCGATCGCCCAGGTGCCGAGCCAGTTCCTCGACTTCACCCGCAACTCGCCCAAGGCCGACTACGTCGACATCGTCCAGGTCGCCACCCTGCAGAGCTACCTGGGCAGCGAGCACCCCTACACCCAGCTCGACTGGAGCCAGATCCCGGCGTTCGCCAAGCTGGGCCTCGACCCGCAGGTGGACATGCAGGCCGACGAAGACCTCTCCGCCGCCATGGAAGCGGCCATGGGCATGCTGCAGTAATACTGCTGCAACGCGCATCCGCGAAAACGTCGCTAGACTCCGGTCATTCCGGAGTCCAAGGAAGTCACGGATGCGCGCCCTACTCCTGCTCCTCTCCCTCTGCCTGAGCGGCGCCTGCGCCGCCCAGGAACTGCGCCTCACCAATGGTGAATGGGCGCCCTATCTCGGCGCGAAGCTGCCTCACCAGGGCGTCGCCTCGCGCATCGTCGCCGAAGCGTTCGCCCTCGAAGGGATCGACGTGCGCTGGGAGTTCTATCCCTGGGCCCGCGCCCTGCGCCTGGCCGAACGCGGCGAACGCGACGGCAGCGCGGTCTGGCTGCGCAATCCCGAACGCGAGGCGCGCTTCTTCGTCAGCGACCCGGTGATCGAGAGCGGCTACTACCTGTTCCACCGCAAGGACCTCCCGCTCGACTGGCAGCGGGTCGAGGACCTCGCCGGCCTGCGCCTCGGCGCCACCCTCGGCTACGACTATGGCGAAGCCTTCCAGCGCGCCGAGGCCGAGGGGCACCTCCAGGTGCAGCGCCTGCCCAGCGAGGAACAGGGCCTGCGCATGCTGCTGGCCGGGCGCATCGACGTGTTCCCGGTGGACAAGATCGTCGCCATCGCCATGCTCCAGGACAACTTCACCAGCGCCGAGCGCGCTCGCGTCAGCTTCCATGCCCAACCGCTGCGCAGCGACACCCTGCACCTGCTGCTGTCGCGCGCCGACCCGGCCAACGCCGAGCGCATGGCCCGCTTCAACCAAGGCCTGGCACACCTGCGCGAAAGCGGCAAGGTCGCCCGCTACCTGCTCGAAGCCCAGCAACCGCTGAGCATGCTGCCCTAGGCCGGCGGAAAGCTGACCCGCACCCGCAAGCCACCCGAGACACCGTCATGCAGGCTGATGTCCGCCAGGTGCGCCCGGCAGATTTCCCCGACTATCGCCAGGCCCAGCCCCGCGCCGCTGACCTGCGACGATCGCCGGTAGAAGCGCTCGAACACCTTGTCGCGGTCCTCGGCGGGAATGCCGCTGCCATCGTCCTCCACCTCCAGCACCGCCGGCGCGAGCACCCGCAGGGTCACATTGCCGCCCTTGGGCGTGTGCGCCAGGGCGTTGTCCACCAGGTTGCTGAGCAGCTCGTTGAGCAGCGTCGGCTCGCCCATCACCCAGGCCAAATCCTCCGCCTCCAGGGCCAGGGCGATGCCCCGCGCATGGGCCAGCGGCGCCAGGGCCATGCCCAGTTCACGGGCCAGTGCGCCCAGTTCGATGCGCTCGGCACCGCCCTCGGCGATGGCCCGCGCGCCGCTCTCGATGCGCGCCAGGGACAACAGCTGGTTGGCCAGATGGGTCAGCCGGTCGGTGTTGGCGGCGGTGTCCTCCAGGGTGCGATACCACTGCGCAGGCTCCCGCTCGCGCAATCCCAGCTCCACCCGCGCCTTGAGCGCCGCCAGCGGCGTGCGCAACTCGTGGGAGGCATCGGCGATGAAATCCGCCTGGCGCTGGAACAGCCCGCGCAGGCGTTCGGTGAACTGGTTCAGCGCATCCACCAGCGGCTTCAGCTCGGTCTGCACCGCCACCACCGGCAGCGGGCGCAGGTCATCGGCCTGGCGCTCCTCCACGGCGTTGCGCAGCTGGTTCAGCGGGCGCAGGGCCGCGCTCACCACCATCCACACCAGGGCCAGGGCCGCCAGCGACATCACCGCCAGGCGCCACAGGGTATCCACCAGCAGGCCCCGCGCCAGGCGCTCGCGGGCCTCCTCGGTCTCGGCCACGCGGATTTCCGCCATGCCGTTGATGCTTTCCTCGCTCACCGGCCGCAGCAGGCTCACCACACGCACGTCGACGCCGTCGTAGCGCGCATCGTAGAAGCGCGCCAGGGCCGGGTAGTCGTCGGTGCGCGGCGTCCCCCTGGGCGGGCCGGGCAGGTTCTCGTAGCCGGAAACCAGCTTCCCCTCGATATCGGTCACCTGGTAGAAGATCCGCCCCGCGCTGTCGTAGGCGAAGGTGTCCAGGGCCACATAGGGCACGTCCGCCTTGAGCCGTCCGTCAGCCTCGTAGAGCCCGGCGGAAATGGCTCGGGCCGAGGCCAGCAGGGTGCGGTCGTAGGCGGTGTCGGCGGCATCGCGGGCGTTGAAGTAGGCAGTCAGGCTGCCGATCACCAGCAGCACCGCGAGCAGCGCCGCAAGGCGCCGCAGCAACCGCCCGCGCAGGCTGCCGGCCTCACGCATCCTGGTGTTCCAGCAGGTAGCCGAGGCCACGGAAGGTGACGATGCGCACCGCACTGCCTTCCAGCTTCTTGCGCAGGCGATGGATGTAGATCTCGATGGCGTCCGGGCTCGCCTCCTGGTCCAGGCCGAACACCTGGGAAGCCAGCTGCTCCTTGCTCATCACCCGGCCGGGCCGGGCGATCAGCACCTCCAGCACCGACTGCTCGCGGGAGGTGAGCGTCAGCACCTCCTCGTCCAGGCTGAAGCGCCGGGTGCCCAGGTCGTAGAGCAGCGGACCGCAGCGCTGCTGCTGTTCACCGCCGAGCACGCTGCGCCGCAACAGCGCCTTGACCCGTGCCTCCAGCTCGGACAGCTCGAAGGGCTTGGCCAGGTAATCGTCCGCGCCGAGGTTGAGGCCGTGCACCCGGTCCTTCACCTCGCCACGCGCGGTGAGCATCAGCACCGGCAACGTCTTGCCCCGCCCGCGCAGGCGCGCCAGCACCTCGAAGCCATCCAGCCGCGGCAGCCCCACATCGAGCACCGCCAGGGCGTAGTCCTCGCTGGCCAGGGCCAGGTCGGCGGCCACGCCGTCGTGCAGCACGTCCACCGTCCAGCCCACGGCCTTGAAGGCCTGGGCGACGCTCTCGGCCAGTTGGGGGTGGTCTTCGACCAGCAGGATTCGCAAGGCGGTGTACTCCGGAGAACGGCGATCGGGCTGAAGTGTAACGGCCGGAAAGCCGCTGTGAATGACGCCGGAGATTTCTTTCACGTTGAAAGCCTGGCGAAAGTTTCAGGCCCTAGCATCCGGCCAGGGTGGCAAGAACCACCCACAGACGCAGGCTCCTGGTCGGGCCCGCGCTAACAAAAACAAGAATTGGAGACCAACGATGCTCACTGCCTCCCGGCAGGCGCTGCCGCCTGTTCGCACCCTCACCCTCGCCCTCGCAGGCTGCACCCTCGCCCCCTTCGCCCAGGCCGACTTCCTCAAGGACAGCTCGGCGACCCTCGAAGCCCGTAACATCTACCTGAACCGCGATTTCCGTGACGGCGACGGCCAGTCCCGCCGCGACGAATGGGCCCAGGGCTTCATCCTCAACATCGAGTCCGGCTACACCGAAGGCACCGTCGGCTTCGGCCTGGACGCACTCGGCATGCTCGGCATCAAGCTCGACTCCGGTCGCGGCCAGAGCGGCACCGACCTGCTGCCGGTGCAGGACGACGGCGGCACCCCGGACGAATACGGCAAGCTCGGCCTCACCGCCAAGGTGCGCTTCTCCAGGAGCGAGCTGCGCCTGGGCAGCCACATCCCCGAACTGCCGGTGGTCAAGGCCAGCGACAGCCGCATCCTGCCCCAGGTGTTCGAAGGCGGCCTGCTCACCTCCAGGGAGATCGAAGGCCTGACCTTCAACGGCGGTCGCCTGCGCGAGGTCAAGGACCGCGCCTCGACCAACTCCGAGGACATCGCCCTGAACAACAAGAACCGCCGCTTCGCCAGCGCTGCCAGCGGTTCGCACTTCGACCTCGCCGGTGCCGACTACGCCTTCAGCAAGCAGCTCACCGGGCGCTATTACTTCGCCGAGCTGGACGACGTCTACCGCCAGCACTTCTTCGGCCTGCTCGCCAGCCAGCCCCTGGGCGCCGGCACCCTCAGCGCCGACCTGCGCTACGCCATCAGCGACGACAGCGGCCGCGCCGCCGCCGGCAAGGTGGACAACCGCGCGCTCAACGGCATGGTCAGCTACGGCCAGGGCAGTCACAAGGTCGGCCTCGGCTACCAGCGCATGAGCGGCGACACCGGCTTCGCCTACGTCGATGGCACCGACCCCTTCCTGGTCAACTTCGTGCAGATCAACGACTTCGCCAACGCCGACCAGCGCTCCTGGCAGGCCCGCTACGACCTGGACTTCGCCGCCATGGGCGTGCCCGGCCTGAGCTTCATGACCCGCTACATCACCAGCGACAACGCCCAGGTCACCGCCAGCGCCGAGGAAGGCCGCGATTGGGAGCGCGACGTCGAGTTCAAGTACGTGGTGCAGAGCGGCACGCTCAAGGACCTCACCTTCCGTGCCCGCCACGCCGGCTTCCGTTCCACCTTCGCCCGTGACGCGGACGAGCTGCGCCTGATCGTCAGCTACGCCCTGCCGATCTGGTGATCCACAATAAGACTCCACAGGAGAACACCGATGAAGATCGCCCTCACCCGCCTCGCCCTCCTCGCCACCGGCCTGCTGCTCTCCAGCCAGCTGCTGGCCGAGCCCAAGCGCCCCGAGTGCATCGCCCCGGCCGCGCCCGGCGGCGGTTTCGACCTCACCTGCAAGCTGGCGCAGAGCGCCCTGATGGACGCCAAGCTGCTGAGCAAGCCCATGCGCGTCACCTACATGCCCGGTGGCGTCGGCGCGGTGGCCTATAACGCCGTGGTCGCCCAGCGCCCCGGTGACGCCGGCACCATCACCGCCTGGTCCAGCGGCTCGCTGCTCAACCTGGCCCAGGGCAAGTTCGGCCGCTTCGACGAGAACGCCGTGCGCTGGCTCGCCGGCATCGGCACCAGCTACGGCGCCATCGCCGTGCGCAGCGACTCGCCCTACAAGAACCTCGACGACCTGGTCAAAGCCCTCAAGGCCGACCCGGGCAAGGTGGTGATCGGCTCCTCCGGCACCGTCGGCAGCCAGGACTGGATGCAGACCGCCCTCCTGGCCAAGGCCGCCGGCATCGACCCGCGCAACCTGCGCTACGTGGCCCTGGAAGGCGGCGGCGAAATCGCCACCGCCCTGCTCGGCGGGCACATCCAGGTCGGCAGCACCGACATCTCCGACTCCATGCCGCACATCCTCGCCGGCAACATGCGCATCCTCGCCGTGCTCTCCGACGAGCGCCTGCCGGGCGAGGACAAGTCGGGCATCCCCACCGCCAAGGAGCAGGGCTACGACATCACCTGGCCGGTGGTACGCGGCTTCTACCTCGGCCCGAAGGTCAGCGACGAGGACTACGCCTGGTGGAAGGCCGCCTTCGACCAGCTGCTGGCCTCCGAGGACTTCATCAAGCTGCGCGACCAGCGCGAGCTGTTCCCCTTCGCCATGACCGGCCCGGAGCTGGACGCCTACGTGAAGACGCGGGTCGCCCAGTACAAGCAGATGGCCCAGGAATTCGGCCTGACCCAGTAAGGCTCACCTCCGCAGCCGGCTGAGCGCCCCGCCAGCCGGCCCTCCGCGCCTTCGACCCGCGAGGAATTCACCATGCTTTTTCAACGCCTGTTCAGTCTGGGCTGGCTCGCTGCATGCCTGGTTTTTGCCGTGCTGGCCTGGGACTACCGCGCCGCCTTCTCCTACGAGCCGGTCGGCCCGCGTGCCTTCCCCCTGCTGATGCTGGGGCTGATGGCCGCCGCGCTGCTCTGGCTGACGCTGCGCCCCACCCCGGTGGCGCACAAGCACGACGAGCAACCGCTGGACGCCGCCAGCCTGCGCAAGGTGGCCGCCTGCATCGCCCTGCTGCTGGTATACGCCGCGCTCTTCGAGCCGCTGGGCTTCATCCTCTCCAGCAGCCTCGTCGGCGTCTTCATGGCGCGCCTCTACGGCGGTCGCTGGCTGCCCAGCGCCATCGCCGCGCTGCTGATCAGCGTCGGCCTCTACCTGCTGTTCGACAAGACCCTCGACGTGCCGCTGCCGCTGGGCGTCCTCGACTTCCTGGAGTGATGACATGGAAACCTTGAGCTACCTGGGCCAGGGCTTCGGCGTTGCCCTTTCCCCCTACAACCTGGTCACCGCGCTGGTGGGCACCCTCATCGGCACCATCGTCGGCCTGCTGCCGGGCCTCGGCCCGATCAACGGCGTGGCCTTGCTGATCCCCGTCGCCTTCGCCCTCGGCCTGCCGCCGGAGTCGGCGCTGATCCTGCTGGCCGCCGTCTACCTGGGCTGCGAGTACGGCGGGCGCATCAGCTCCATCCTGCTCAACATCCCCGGTGAAGCCTCCACCGTGATGACCACCCTCGACGGCTATCCCATGGCCCGCCAGGGCCTGGCCGGTGTCGCCCTGTCGCTGTCGGCCTGGAGCTCCTTCATCGGCGCCTTCATCGCCACCTGCGGCATGGTGCTGTTCGCCCCGCTGCTGGCCAAATGGGCCATCGCCTTCGGTCCGGCGGAATATTTCGTGCTGATGGTGTTCGCCATCGTCGCCCTCGGCGGCATGGCCGGCGACCGGCCGATGAAGACCTTCATCGCCGCCCTGCTCGGCCTGTTCCTCTCCACCATCGGCATCGACGCCAACAGCGGCGTCTACCGCTTCACCTTCGACAGCATCCACGTCGCCGACGGCATCCAGTTCGTGGTGCTGGTGCTGGGCCTGTTCTCGGTGAGCGAGATCCTCCTGCTGCTGGAGAAGACCCATCACGGCCACGTTGCCGTGAAGGCCACCGGGCGCATGCTGTTCAACGTCAAGGAAGCCGCCTCGGTGGCCGTGGTCAACCTGCGCTGCGGGGTGATGGGTTTCATCCTCGGCGTGCTGCCGGGTGCCGGCGCCACCCTGGCCAGCGCCGTGGCCTACATGACCGAGAAAAAGCTGGCCGGCGACTCCGGCAAGTTCGGCCAGGGCGACATGCGCGGCCTGGCCGCCCCGGAAACCGCCATCGGCGCCTCCGCCTGCGGCGCCATGGTGCCGATGCTGACCCTGGGCGTTCCCGGCTCCGGCACCACCGCGGTGATGATCGGCGCACTGACCCTCTACAACATCACCCCCGGCCCGATGCTGTTCCAGCAGCAGCCGGACATCGTCTGGGGCCTGATCGCCTCGCTGTTCATCGCCAACCTCATGCTGGTGATCCTCAACATCCCGATGATCCGGCTGTTCACCCGCATCCTCAACGTGCCCAACTGGGTGCTGGTGCCGGTGATCGCCATCATCACCTCCATCGGCGTCTACGCCGTGCACGCCACCACCTTCGACCTGTTCCTGATGGTCGCCATCGGCATCTTCGGCTACATCCTGCGCAAGCTGGACTTCCCCCTCTCGCCGCTGCTGCTGGGCTTCATCCTCGGCGGGCTGATGGAGCAGAACCTGCGCCGTGCGCTGTCGATCTCCAACGGCGAGCTGGGCATCCTCTGGTCCAGCCCCATCACCCTCGGCACCTGGGCCCTGGTGCTGGTGATGCTGGCCCTGCCGCTGGTGCGCATCTGGCGCCGCCGCAGCGCCCAGCGCAAGGCGCTGGCCGGTGCCTGAGGGCTGGCGCGCCTGGTGGGCCACCCCGCTGGTGGGCGCGGTGGGCGGGCTGCTGGCTAGCCTCGCCCACTGGCCGCTGCCCTGGATGATCGGCGCCCTGGTGGCGGTCATCCTGTTCCGCTGCACCACCCCCTGGCAGATCCGTGACCTGCCGGGGGGCCGCAAGACCGGGCAATGGATCATCGGCATCGGCATCGGCCTGCACTTCTCCCCCGCTGTGGTGGAGCAGGTGCTGGCGCACTTCTGGCTGATCCTCTTCGGTGCCCTGTTCACCACCCTTTCCAGCGTCGCCGCCGTGTGGCTGCTGCGGCGCACCGGGGAAGACCCGGCCACCGCCTTCTTCTCCAGCATGCCCGGCGGCTCGGGGGAAATGGTCAACCTCGGCCTGCGCAACGGCGCCTCCCCCAGCCGCGTGGCGGCCGGGCAGAGCCTGCGCGTGGTGGCCGTGGTGCTTTGCGTGCCGGCGGTGTTCAAGCTGCTGCTGGGCGACGGCCCGGCGCTGCACCCGGCGGCGCCGGTGGACTGGGCCTGGCTGGCCCTGCTAGTGCCCGCCGGCGGGTTGCTGGCCCTGCTCTGGCAACGCCTGCGCCAACCCAATCCCTGGCTGTTCGGCCCGCTGCTGGTCAGCGCCGGCGCCAGCATCCTCTACGACCTGCACCTGGGCCTGCCGCCCGGCGCCAGCCAGGTCGGCCAGTTGCTGATCGGCAGCGGCCTGGGCTGCCACTTCGACCGCGCCTTCTTCCGCCGCGCCCCCAGCTTCCTCGCCCGCACCCTGCTGGGCACCGCGCTGATGATCGGCGCCGCCACCCTCTGCGCCCTCGGCCTGGGCTGGCTCACCGCCCTGGACATCCGCTCGCTGACCCTGGGCATGATGCCCGGCGGCATCGCCGAGATGAGCCTCACCGCCGAGACCCTGCAGCTCTCCGTCCCCCTGGTCACCGCCTTGCAGGTGCTGCGCCTGCTGCTGGTGCTGTTCCTCGCCGAACCCATCTACCGCCGCTGGCGCCAGCGCGCCCGCCCGTAGGTTGGCACCCAGTACAGCGAGGCCGTATCGCGAATGGATTGGCTCCCACGAGGAGCGGCCATTTGATTAACGGATATGTCCCCACGCTCCGCTTGGCGGGGGCCCTGCCCTATCCTCTGCCCATCGCCTGCCGCCGACGGTAATCCCCCATGCCACGTCCGCGCCTCCACCGCACCACCCGCTGGCTGACGCTCCTGGCGCTGCTGCTGACCCTCGGCGCCTGCAGCCGGCTGGACCTCGCCTACCGCAACCTCGACTGGCTGATCCCCTGGTCCATCGCCGACTACGTCAGCCTCGACAGGAGCCAGCGCACCTGGCTCGAACCGCGCATCCAGGCGCACCTGCGCTGGCATTGCAGCACCCAGTTGCCGCGCTACGCCGCCTGGCTGCAGGAGGTGGAGCGCCTGGGCCAGGCCGACCAGCTGGACGCCGACGCCTTGCTCGGCCACATGCAGCTCTTCAAGGAGGCGGTCGACGCCGTCGCCGTGGAGATCACCCCGACCACCGTCACCTTGCTGCAGGGCCTCAGCGCCGGGCAGGTGGAGGAGCTGAACGCCTCGCTGGACGAGAAGGAGCGCACGCTGCGCCGGGAACACCTGATCCCTCGCGACGAGCAGATCGAGCAACGCCGCGAACGCATGGAGAAACGCCTCAAGCCCTGGTTCGGCAAGCTCTCCGCGCAACAACAGGCGACGGTCGATGCCTGGGCCGATAGCCTGGGCGACAGCAATGCGCTGTGGGTGGACAACCGCAAGCGCTGGCAATCAGCCCTGCGCAACGCCCTCGCCGAACGCGACGGCGCGGGCTTCGCACCGCGCATCGCCGCCCTGCTGCAGGAGCGGGAGGCGTTCTGGAGCGAGGCCTACCGGGTCCACTTCGAGCGGGGCCAGGTCGCCCTGTCGCAACTACTCGCCGACCTGTTCAACGACGCCAGCGCCAGCCAGCGCGAGCGCCTGCGCACCCGGCTGCAGGACCTGCGGCAGGACATCCAGCAGTTGCAGTGCCCGACGGCCTGAGCCCGCCTCAGCCGCGCAGGCGCGCGCCGATCCAGGCCAGCACTGCCGTGGCCAGGCACAGGTGGAACAGGTCGACCCGGGGAATCCCGAGCCAGTCGCCCTGGGTACCGATCACCAGCCCCGCCAACAGGAACGCCAGCGAACCGGCCACCGCCAGCCCCCAGCGCCGGGAACGCCCCGGCCAGGCCAGCGTCGCCAGGGCCAGCGCATTGCCCGCCAGCGCGACGGCGGGCGGCGCCAGCAGCATCGCCGCCGCCAGGCCCAGCATCACCAGGTGACGCGTCGCGCCCCGCAGCCAGACGAAGGCGATCAGCGGCAGGCCGATGCGCGAAGAGATGAACGCGAGTTGGCGGTGCGCCTCGTCAAGGGCGCCGAGCCCCGCATAGAGCGCAGCCCCGAAAAGCGCCGCCAGCGCCATCGAGACGAAGCCCGCCGCGCGCCAGCCCTGGCGCTCGCGCCCGTGGAGCCAGGCGGCCAGGAGGCAGGCGCTGGCCAGCAGCAGCTCGCCGCCGACATGGAGGATCAGCATCGGGGTGGAAGCGGGCATGGGGCGTCCTGTCTTGGGCCGTTGGGGATGCCCGGCAGGCTATAGCGAGGGCTGATCCGACGCATGGCGGCTCACGCCAAAGCGCGCGACGCCATGCGCCAGTGCCGTCAGAGCGGCGGCACGCGCCAGTCGATGGGCGCCAGGCCGTGCTGTTCGAGGAACTTGTTGCAGCGGCTGAAGTGGCCGTTGCCGAGGAAGCCGCGGTAGGCCGACAGCGGCGAAGGGTGGGCGGAACGCAGCACCAGGTGCTTGGTGGAATCGATCAGGCGCTGCTTGCTCTGCGCGTGGGAACCCCACAGCAGGAACACCAGGTTCGGCTGGTGCGCGCTGACCACCTCTATCACCCGGTCGGTGAACGGCTGCCAGCCCTGGTTGGCGTGGGAGCCGGCGCGAGCCTGCTCCACGGTCAGCGAGGTATTGAGCAGCAGCACGCCCTGCTCGGCCCAGCTCTGCAGGTGGCCGTGGTCGGGCATGTCGATGTTCAGGTCGCGCTTGAGCTCCTTGTAGATGTTCAGGAGCGACGGCGGGATGGGCACGCCCGGCTGCACCGAGAAGCACAGGCCATGGGCCTGGCCGGGGCCGTGGTAGGGGTCCTGGCCGATGATCACCACCTTCACCTCGTCCAGCGGGGTGGAGTTCAGCGCGTTGAAGATCAAGGGGCCGGGCGGGAATATCACCTTGCCGGCGGCCTTCTCGGCGCGCAGGAACTCACCCAGCGCCTTCATGTAGGGCTTGTCGAACTCCTCGCGCAGGGCTTCTTTCCAGCCCGCTTCGAGCTTTATCCGATCAACGGTCTCGGTCATGTCTCTTCCAGTTCTCTGGCGCCTTGCGGCGCGGATGAGGCGGGCGAAGGCCGCTCAATGGTCGGGCACCCTAAAAAATGCCCTCTACTCTTGTCAATCAAGGTGGAACATGGAGATCGCATCCGATGGACAACCGCCACGATGGCCTGAAGTTCTCGCTCTACAGCAGCTTCCTCAAGGGCAACGCCAAGGTGCCGCAGATGCCGGAGACGTCCCTGCGCCTGCGCAAGCTGCTGGCGTCCGAGCACGCCTCACTGGAACAGGTCACCCGTCTGCTGCACAGCAACCCGCCGCTCGCCGCCTACCTGCTGCAATTCGCCGAGACCCCGATGCTGCGCAACCTGCGCCAGGGCGTGAACCTGCAGGAGGTGATCGCGCGCCTGGGCATGCAGCGCCTCAACAACCTGGTGCTCAGCTTCGCCATCCAGCACCTGTTCACCAGCCAGGACCCGGCCCTGCAGAAGGTCTTCCGCACCCGCTGGAACGCCGCCCTGCTCTGCGCCGCCCACAGCGCCTGCCTGGCCCAGTTGCTGACGCGCCTGCCCCTGGAAGACGCGCTGCTCGCCGGCCTGGTGCAGGACATCGGCAGCCTGCCGTTGCTCGACGAGCTGGAGCGCTGGCCCGAGGTCTCACGCGCCGAGGACGACCTGCAACGCCTCTGCGACCAGCTTTCTGCGGATGTCGGGGTGATCGTGCTCACCAGCTGGAAGCTGCCGCCGCAGCTCATCGACTGCGCGCGCAACCGCAGCGAATGGTGCCGCGCGCACAAGGGCACGGCGGACCTGGTGGACGTGGTGCAGGTCGCCCGCCAGCTGGCCGCGCGGGAACTCGACGATGAGCAGCTGGTGCAGCTGCCCGCCTGGCAGCGCCTGCTGGGCGAACGCCTCGACAGCCTGCCGCCGGAGGCGGTACGCGCGGAGCTCGCCAGCGAGGTGGGCTTCTGGTTCAAGCTGCTCGGCGGCAAGGGCCACGCCTGAACCGCATCAGCCCTGGTGCAGCGCCCGGTAATGGCTGGGCGCCATGCCCACCACCTTGCGGAACAGCCGCGAGAAGTAATAGACGTCCTCGTAGCCCAGCTGCTCGGCGATCTGGCGGATGCCCTGGTCACCCTCGTCGAGCAGGCGGCAGGCATGGGCCATCTTCAACTGGATGAAATCCTGGATCGGCGCGTGCCCGGTGAGCGCGCGATAGGTCTTGGCGAAGTGGAAGCGCGACAGCTTGAACTGCGCGGCCAGCTGGTCGAGGTTGAGGCTGTCGTGCAGGTGCGCGCGCATCACCGCCTGCACCGCGTCGATGTCCAGCACCCGCCCGGACTTGAGCACCCCGCGCGCCGGCAACACGGCGAGCGAAGTCAGCAGGGTCTGCAACTGGTGCGCGGCATGCACGAAATGCAGCGGGGCGAGACCGTGGCGGCGCAGCCCCAGCAACGCGTCGAAGTCCGCCAGCAGGCGCGGCTGGGCGCCGATGCGGCGCAGGCCGGCAGGCCCCAGCGGGCGCAGGAAATCCTCCACCAGCTCCCCCTCGAAGTGCACCCAGTAGATGCTCCAGGGCCGCTGCGGGTCGGCGCCATAGGCGTGCATGCGCCCACGGGGCAGCAGCAGCAGGTCGCCGCCAACCACGTCGAATCGTCCATCCCCGGTCTCCAGCCAGCCCTGCCCGGCACGGCAGTAGATGAGCAGGTGATCGTCCGGCGCCAGGCGCAGCATGCGGTGCCCGCCGGCTTCCGGATAGAAGCCCAGGGCCAGGGGGTAGCAGCCCGCCGTCAGCGGGTTGCGCGCCAGCATGCGACGCAGGCGCGGTGGCGTGGTGAAGCGCACGCCATTGGCCGGCAGCGGCCAGTTGGAGGTTTCGACGGAGCGGCTCATGGTTGTTCTTGTGTCGGCCTGCAATCACAAGATCGTCCATCCAGGCGACAAGATCGTCAATCCACATCCGCCGTGCACGCCGCTATAACGACAAGAAAACAACAAGACGCCCGGCACGGGTGGAGGACGAGATGACCAAGACGATTGCGCAACTGATCGATGGCGAATGGCGCGACAGCCGCTCCCGCGAACTGATCGAAGTCACCGATCCCGCGACCCAGGCCGTGCTGGCCCTGGCGCCCAAGGCGACGCCCGAGGAAATCGAGGCGGCCATCGCCAGCGCCAAGCAGGCCTTCACCACCTGGCGCGAGGTGCCGGTGCCGGAGCGGGCACGGCTGATGCTGCGCTACCAGCACCTGCTCAAGGAGCACCACGACGAACTGGCCGAGATCCTCGCCAGCGAAACCGGCAAGACCTTCGCCGATGCCAAGGGCGACGTCTGGCGCGGCATCGAGGTGGCCGAGCACGCCGCCAACATCGCCAGCCTGATGATGGGCGAGACGGTGGAGAACGTGGCCCGCGAGATCGACACCGCCAGCTGGATCCAGCCGCTCGGCGTATGCGTCGGCATCACCCCCTTCAACTTCCCGGCGATGATCCCGCTGTGGATGTTTCCCCTGGCCATCGCCTGCGGCAACACCTTCATCCTCAAGCCCTCCGAACAGGACCCGCTGACCCCCAACCGCCTCGCCGAGCTGTTCCTCGAGGCCGGCGCGCCCAAGGGCGTGCTGCAGGTGCTGCACGGCGGCCGCGAACAGGTGGACGCCCTGCTCACCCACCCGGACATCCGCGCCATTTCCTTCGTCGGCTCGGTGCCGGTGGGCCAGCACATCTACCGCACCGGCACCGCGCACCTGAAGCGCGTGCAGGCCTTCGCCGGCGCCAAGAACCACATGGTGGTCATGCCCGACGCCAACAAGGACCAGGTCCTCAGCAACCTGCTGGGCGCCAGTTGCGGCGCCGCCGGCCAGCGCTGCATGGCCATCAGCGTGGCGGTGTTCGTCGGCGCGGCGCGGGAGTGGATCCCCGAGCTGGCCGCGCAGATGGCCGAGCTCAAGCCCGGCCACTGGCAGGACGCCCACGCCGCCTACGGCCCGCTGATCAGCCAGCAGGCCAAGCAGCGCGTGCAGCGGCTGATTGCCGAGGGCAAGGCCGAGGGCGCCGACTGCCTGCTGGATGGCTCCCACTGCGAGGTGGCGGGCTTCCCCGACGGCAACTGGCTGGGTCCGACCCTGTTCCGTGGCGTGACCACGAAGATGGGCCTGTACCGCGAGGAGATCTTCGGCCCGGTGCTGGCCTGCATGGAGGTGGACGACCTCGACGCGGCCATCGAGCTGGTCAACGCCAGCCCCTACGGCAACGGCACCAGCATCTTCACCCGCTCCGGCGGCGCCGCGCGGCACTTCCAGCATGCGGTTGAGGTGGGCCAGGTGGGCATCAACGTGCCGATCCCGGTGCCGCTGCCATTCTTCTCCTTCACCGGCTGGAAGGGCTCCTTCTACGGCGACCTGCATGCCTACGGCAAGCAGGCGGTGCGCTTCTACACCGAGACCAAGACGGTCACCAGCCGCTGGTTCGACGACAGCCCCGTGAGCGGGCCGAACATGACCATTCAGTTGAAGTGAGAAGTGCGTCGGCCCTGTTAGACCAAAAGATGATCTCACCTTAAAAACGAGCGGCGTAAAAGGTTCCCTGCAGAACAACAACAAGGAGAACTGCAATGCGCCGATTGACTGCCACCCTGGCCCTCTGGGCCGGGATCACCGCCTGTGCGCAGGCTGCCGAGCCCATCACCCTGGGGCTCAACTACCCGCGCACCGGCTCATACAAGGAAGAGGGATTGGCGCAGATGCGTGGAGCCCTGCTGGCCATCGACGAAATCAACGCCACCGGCGGTGTGCTCGGCCGGCCCTTGCGCCTGTCCGGCAAGGATTCCGCCTCGCGCCCGGAAAAGGCGGTGAAGAACGTCGACAAGCTGGCCGCCGAAGGCGCGGTGATGCTCTTCGGCGGCGCGTCCAGTGCGGTGGCCATCGCCGCCGGCGAGCGCGCCCGTGACCACGGCCTGCTGTACTTCGGCACCCTCACCTATTCCAACGACACCACCGGCAGGAACGGCCACCGCTACATGTTCCGCGAGTGCAACAACGCCTGGATGAGCGCCAAGGTGCTCGGCCAGTACCTGAACAAGACCCTGCCCGACAAACGCTACTTCTACGTCACTGCCGACTACACCTGGGGCCATACCACCGAGGCCTCGCTGCGCCAGGCCACCGCCAGCGAAGACACTGCCCGTCATGCCGGCGTGCGGGTGCCCTTCCCCGGCGCACGCCTGACCGACTACCAGGACGCCCTGACCCAGGCCGCCGCCAGCGACGCCCAGGTGCTGGCCCTGGTGCTGTTCGGCGAGGACCTGGTGCGCGCCATGCGTATCGCCCGGGACATGGGCCTGACGATGCGCATGCAGATCGTCGCGCCGAACCTCACCCAGGGCATCATCGAGCAGGCCGGTCCCGACCTGATGCAGGGCGTGCTCGGCACCGAGCCCTGGACCTGGCGCGTGCCGGCCCTGGAGAAATCCCAGCGTGGCATGGCCTTCGTCGAAGCCTTCAAGGCGCGCTACCAGATGTACCCCTCCAGCTCCGCCGCCTCGGCCTACAGCATCGTCCAGCAATGGGCCGATGCCGCCAGGCGCAGCGGCAGCCTCGACAGCGAGGCACTGATCAAGGCGCTGGAAGGGCATCGCTACAGCCTGCTGAAGGACGAACAGCAGTGGCGCGCCTTCGATCACCAGAACCTGCAGACGGTCTATGCCGTGCGGGTGAAGACCCGTGAGGAGGTGCTCAAGGACCCGCTCAAGCAGGACTACTTCGAAATCGTCGACCGCCTCGACGCCAGCGCCGCCCTCCCCAGCCTCGCCGACTGGCAGGCCGAACGGCGCGCCGGCAACCAACCCCCGACCTTGCAATGAGACGCCATGGACTTCGAACTCAGTGATGAACAGCGCCTGCTGGTACACAGTGCCGCCGCCTTCACCCGCCACGAACTGGCGCCCAACGCAGCGGACTGGGACCGTGACCACCACTTCCCGGTGGAGGTGATCCGCCGCGCCGCCGAGCAGGGCTACCTGGGTCTGTACATCGCCGAGGACGACGGCGGGCTGGGCCTCTCGCGCCTGTCCGCCTCGCTGATCTTCGAACAACTGGCCGCCGGCTGTGTCGCCACCACCGCCTACCTGACCATCCACAACATGGCCGCCTGGATGCTCGCCTCCTTCGGTGACGCCGAACTCAAGGCGCGCTGGCTGCCGGGGCTGATCAGCGGCGAGCAGCTGGCCTCCTATTGCCTCACCGAGCCGGATGCCGGCTCCGACGCCGCCCACCTGCGCACCCGTGCGCGCCGTGATGGCGAGCACTACGTGCTGGACGGCAGCAAGTGCTTCATCTCCGGGGCCGGCAGCACCCAGGTGCTGATCGTCATGGCGCGCACCGGCGAGGACGGCGCCAAGGGCATCTCCTGCTTCCTGGTACCGGCCGATGCCGAGGGCATCCGCTACGGCCGCAACGAAGACAAGATGGGCTGGCGCGCCCAGCCGACCCGCACCATCGCCTTCGAGGGCGTGCGCATCCCCGCCGGCAACCGCATCGGCCCGGAAGGCCAGGGCTTCGTCTACGCCATGAAGGGTCTGGACGGCGGGCGCCTGAACATCGCCAGCTGCTCCCTGGGCGCGGCCCAGGCGGCGCTGGAACAGAGCCTGCGCTACGTCGAGGAACGCAAGCAGTTCGGCAAGCCCCTGGCCGAGTTCCAGGCCCTGCAGTTCAAGCTCGCCGACATGCTCACCGCGCTCACCGCCAGCCGGCAGATGGTGCGCCTGGCCGCCCATCGCCTGGACCAGCGCCACGCCGAGGCGAGCCTCTACTGCGCCATGGCCAAGCGCTTCGCCACCGACCAGTGCTTCGACATCTGCAACGATGCACTGCAACTCCATGGTGGCTATGGCTATCTGAATGACTACCCTCTGGAACGCTGGGTGCGCGACACCCGCGTCCACCAGATACTCGAAGGCACCAACGAGATCATGCGCGTCATCGTGGCGCGCCGTTTACTGGAACAGGGCGGCACACTCGACCGCCTGCTGTAAGGAGCACTCCATGAGCACTGCCGTAGAGCCGTACCAACCCGGCGTTTTCGACCTGACCCACAAGCTGACCGTGGAGAAGCACGGCCACACCGCGCTGATCACCATCAACCATCCGCCGGCCAACACCTGGGACCGCGACTCGCTGATCGGCCTCAAGCAGGTGATCGAGCACCTCAACCACGACGACGACATCTACGCCCTGGTGGTGACCGGCCAGGGGCCGAAGTTCTTCAGCGCCGGCGCCGACCTCAACCTCTTCGCCGATGGCGACAAGGCCCGCGCCCGCGAGATGGCCCGGCGCTTCGGCGAAGCCTTCGAGACCCTGCGCGACTTCCGTGGCGTATCCATCGCCGCGATCAATGGCTACGCCATGGGCGGCGGCCTGGAATGCGCCCTGGCCTGCGACATCCGCATCGCCGAGCGCCAGTCGATGATGGCCCTGCCCGAGGCCACCGTGGGCCTGCTGCCCTGCGCCGGCGGCACCCAGGCGCTGCCCTGGCTGGTGGGCGAAGGCTGGGCCAAGCGCATGATTCTCTGCGGCGAGCGCGTGGACGCGGAAACCGCCCTGCGCATCGGCCTGGTGGAACAGGTGGTGGACACCGGCGAAGCACGCGGCGCGGCCCTGCTGCTGGCCGCCAAGGTGGCGCGGCAGAGCCCGGTGGCGGTGCGCACCATCAAGCCGCTGATCGAAGGCGCGCGCCAGCGCGGGCCGAACACCTGGCTGCCGGAGGAGCGCGAACGCTTCGTCGACCTGTTCGACGCCGAGGACACCCGCGAAGGCGTCAACGCCTTCCTCGAGAAACGCGACCCGCAATGGCGCAACCGCTGAGCGGCACGCGACGAGCCCCAGGTAGGGAGAAACGATGAATATCCAGTTCGAAGAACGCGTCGGCCTGCACGGCGCCCGCATCGGCATCGCCAGCCTCGACGCCGAGGGCAGCCTCAACGCCCTGAGCCTGCCGATGATCGAGGCCCTCGAGGCGAAGCTGCACCAGTGGCAGGACGATCCGGAAGTCGTCTGCGTGCTGCTGCGCGGCAATGGCCCGCGCGCGTTCTGCGCCGGCGGCGACGTGCGCAAGCTGGTGGAGGCCTGCCGCGAGCATCCTGGCGAGGTGCCGCCGCTGGCGGCGCGCTTCTTCGCCGACGAGTACCGCCTCGACCACCGCATCCACACCTACCCCAAGCCGCTGATCTGCTGGGCCCACGGCCACGTGCTGGGTGGCGGCATGGGCCTGATGCAGGGCGCGTCCATCCGCATCGTCACCCCGTCCAGCCGCCTGGGCATGCCGGAGATCAACATCGGCCTGTACCCGGACGTGGGCGGCAGCTTGTTCCTCGCCCGCCTGCCCGGGCGCCTGGGGCTGTTCCTCGGCCTCACCGCCAGCGCCATCAACGCCCGTGACGCCCTGGACCTGGACCTGGCCGACCGCTTCCTGCTGGACGACCAGCAGGCCGCGCTGCTCGAGGGCCTGGTGCAACTGAACTGGCGCGAGCAACCCGGCGCGCAGCTCACCAGCCTGCTGCAGTCCCTAGAGCACCAGGCCCGCGACCAGCTGCCGGCCGCCCAGTGGCTGCCGCGCCGCGCCCGCATCGACACCCTGCTGGATGTGGCCGACCTGCCGGCCGCCTGGAAGGCCATCACCGCGCTGCAGCACGATGACGACGCCCTCCTCGCCCGCGCCGCCAAGACCCTCGCCGGCGGCTGCCCGCTCACCGCGCACCTGGTCTGGGAGCAGATCCGCCGCGCCCGCTACCTGTCCCTGGGCGATGTCTTCCGCATGGAATACGCCATGAGCCTGAACTGCTGCCGCCACCCGGAATTCCCCGAAGGCGTGCGCGCACGGCTGATCGACAAGGACAACGCACCACGCTGGCACTGGCCCGATGTCGCCGCCATTCCCCGCGCGGTGATCGAGGCGCACTTCGCACCGGTCTGGGATGGCCCGCATCCACTCGCAGCGCTCTAGCCCACTGGCAACGGCCAAGGAGAACAACAATGAAAAAGATCGCCTTCATCGGCCTCGGCAACATGGGCCTGCCGATGGCCCGCAACCTGCTCAAGGCCGGCCATGAACTCAAGGTCTTCGACCTGGTGCAGGCTGCAGTGGACGAACTGGTGGCCGAAGGCGCCAAGGCTGCCAACGACGCCCACGACGCGGTCGCCGGCGTCGACCTGGTGGTGAGCATGCTGCCCGCCAGCCGCCATGTGGAGGGCCTGTACCTGGGCGACGACGGGCTGCTCGCCTTCATCCGCGCCGGCACCCTGGTGCTGGAATGCTCGACCATCTCCCCCGACGCCGCGCGCAAGGTGCATGCCCGGGCCAAGGCGCTGGGCATCGACCTGCTGGACGCGCCGGTCTCCGGCGGCACCGCCGGCGCCGCTGCCGGCACCCTCACCTTCATGGTCGGCGGTGACGGCAGGACCCTGGAGAAGGCCCGGCCGGTGCTGGCGGCCATGGGCAAGAACATCTTCCACGCCGGTCCCGAAGGCGCCGGCCAGGTGGCCAAGGTGTGCAACAACCAGGTGCTGGCGGTGCAGATGATCGCCACCGCCGAAGCCATGGCCCTGGGCGTCGCCAACGGCCTCGACCCCAGCGCGCTGGCGGAGATCATGCGCCAGAGCTCGGGCGGCAACTGGGTGCTGGAGCGCTACAACCCCTGGCCCGGCGTGATGGCCAATGCACCGGCGAGCAACGGCTACCAGGGCGGCTTCATGGCCGAGCTGATGGCCAAGGACCTGGGCCTGGCCCAGGAGGCCGCGCAGCTCACCCAGAACAGCACCCCCATGGGCGCCCTGGCGCTGCAGCTCTACAAGATGCTGCTGAAACAGGGCAAGGGCCGCCAGGACTTCTCGGTGGTGCAGCAGTTGTTCATCGAGCCCGAGGCTTGACCGCTCGCCCCATCTTCGAAGGCTGTTTCTCCCAAACGCAAAAAGGGCCCCGAGGGGCCCTTTTGCATTCCACCGTCGCCTCAGACCAGGGTCAGGGTGACGTCGATGTTGCCGCGGGTGGCGTTGGAGTACGGGCAGACGATGTGGGCCTTGTCGATCAGCTCACGCGCCTGGTCCTTGTCCATGCCCGGCAGGCTGATCTGCAGCTCCACCTCGATGCCGAAACCGGTGGGAATCGCGCCGATGCCGACGATGCCTTCGATGGAGGCGTCCGCCGGGACCGCGTACTTGTCACGGGCTCCGACGAACTTGATCGCGCCGAGGAAGCAGGCCGAGTAGCCGGCGGCGAACAGTTGCTCGGGGTTGGTGCCTGCGCCGCCCGCGCCGCCCAGCTCACGCGGGGTGGTCAGCGAGACGTCGAGGACGCCGTCGGAGGAGATGGCGCGGCCTTCACGGCCACCGGTGGCTTCTGCATAGGCGCGGTACAGGACGTTTTCGATGCTCATGGTGTGTTCCTCGTGAGAGTGATCCGGGTTTATTTGGTTCGCTGTAGATTTGTGCGCTAAGCGATTCCATGGAGCGAACATTAGTGCGCTTTTATTTTGCGCGCAATATTTATTTCAAGAAGAATTGGGAATAGGCCCGCCAGATTCCGGGCATAAGCACGCATGGCGTGGCCTGGCGCCGGGATCGAGGCGCATCGGGGCGAGGGATTGGAGGCGCGAGGCGAGTTCAGCCGAAGCTGCGGACCTTGTTGCGCCCGGAATGCTTGGCGGCGTAGAGCGCCGAGTCCGCGCTCTGGATGAGCGTTTCCGGGAGGTCGCCGGGCCTGGGGATCATGCTGTGGATACCGATGCTCACCGTGACCACCCCCGCCTGGGCGCTGAGGTGTTCGATCTGCTTCATCTCCACGGCCTCGCGTACGCTCTCGGCGATCACCTGGGCGCCGGCCGGCGCGGTGTGCGGCAGGATGATGGCGAATTCCTCGCCACCATAGCGGGCGATGAGGTCGGTCGAGCGGATTTTGATCACCTTCAGCGCCTCGCTCACCGCCTTGAGGCAGAGATCGCCGGCGCGGTGGCCGTAGGTGTCGTTGAACAGCTTGAAGTTGTCGACATCGATCATCAGCAGCGAGATGGGCTGGCGGATGATCGCCGCGCGCTGGAATTCCTCAAAGAGGGTCTTGTCGAACTGCCGCCGATTGGCGATGCCGGTGAGCGCGTCGATGGCGGCCAGTTGCGACAGCTCCTCGTTCTCCAGCTGGATGCTGCGCGCCGCCAGCAGGCGTTCCCGGGTACGTCGCACCAGCACCAGTCCGATGATCACCAGTGCCAGCACCAGCGCCGTCACCAGGGTCACCAGCACCACCGCCTTGTCTCGCCACTCGGTGAGCACTTCGCTCTTCTGCATCGCCGCCACCACCAGCAGCGGGTAGCCGTCCAGCACCCGGTAGGCGTACACGCGCTCACGGCCATCGAGGCTGGAAAGGCCGGAGCCGGTGCCTACCGGCGAGTTCTTCAGGTCATCCATGAACAGCGGGCTGTCGAGCAGGTTGCCGGTGCCCGGCTCCATGAACGGCCGCCGCACCACCAGCGTGCCGTCGTTCTCGGCGAGCAGGATGGCGCCGTTGCGGCCGATGTCGAAGTCCTTGTAGAAGGCGTTGAAATAGCTGATGCGGAGGGTCGCCAGCACCACGCCGTCGAATTCGCCATGCCGGCCGTTGATGCGCCGCGAGATGGGCAGGACCCATTCGCCGGTGGAGCGGCTCTGCACCGGCGAGCTGACCTCGATGTCGCGGCTCACCGAGTTGAGGTGATGCTGGAAGTACTCCTGGTCGGCGTTGCGGGTGGTCGGCGACGGCGGCGCGCTGGTGTAGTGGCTCCAGCGGCCGTCGCGGTCGAACACGTAGATGCCGGACAGCTGCTGGGCCCGCAGCTTGTAGGCGCTGATCAGGCCGTCGATGCCCTGGCGGTCGCCGGCGTCGCGGCTCTCCAGCAGGTAGACCAGGCCGCTGAGGATCAGGTCGGCCTCCTTGATGGTTTCCTCGGCGTGCTGGGAGACCGAGTAGGCGAGGTTGGCGTTGGACTTGTCCGCCTCGGACAGGTAGTGCGCGCGGGAGTCGAGCACCTGGTAGAGATTGACGCCGATGGCCACCGCGCCACCGAACAGGATCAGGAAGTAGGCCAGCCAGAGGGCCAGGCGCGTTCGCAGGAACGGCGCGAGGCGTTTGGCTTCTACTTTCTCCATCCCTCGCTCCTCTATGGGCCGGCAGAACCGGGTGTCTGTCGTTACGGGTGGTTGCGACGGCGTCGGGGCATCAGACAGAAAGCTTAGCCAGCGGTGCCGGGGCAGGCAGAAATGACGCGGCAGGGGCACGGGATCTCAAAGTGCCACTACGGAGGCGCGATGCTACGCGATTGCGCACGGGCGCACACCTTCGCGGGCGGCCAGTGAATGATGAAGATCGGGTGCAGCGGCGTTAGAAGCCGGCGCGAGTCAGCGCCAGGTTGAGCGCCAGCGGATGATGACCCTGGCAATGCAGTACGCCGTGTTCGTCGACCACGCCGAGGCCGAAGGCTTCGTTCGTCTCCTCGAAGAAAAGGAAACCGCCGGGCAGCTCGGCAACCACCAGGACCTGCTCCAGCTCGCCATAACGCAACCGGGGTTGGGCATAGAAGGGAACGCGACAGGCGGCGAACACCACCTGCTGGGCAGGGGAACAGTCGTGCAGCTGCTGGTGGACCAGGTTCTTCAGTTCAGCAGCGGAAATGCTCTGACACGTATCCATGGCGGGTCCGTCCTGTTCTTGTTGGGTAGCCGGGCCTGGCGAAAGGATGATCGACACCGAGGACGAAAATCTAGCAGCCCGGGTGCGCCTTGCCACCCCCATCTGTATCAGGATTCGACGAAAGCACGGGTCGCCTCAACTCTGGGAGAAGCGCGGACCCAGCAGGATGACCAACGCCCCCGCGACGCAGAGCGCCGCACCCAGCCAGTCGCTGGCCAGCGGGCGGGTGCGCTCCACCAGGCCCAGCCAGAGCAGCGAGGTGATGATGTAGATGCCCCCGTAGGCCGCATAGGCGCGCCCGGCGTAGGCCGCCTCGACGCGGGTCAGCAACAGCGCGAAGCACAGCAGGCTGAACAGGCCGGGGGCGATCCACCAGGCGCTGCGGTCCAGGCGCAGCCACATGAAGAACGCGTAGCAGCCGGCGATTTCGAACAGCGCGGCGAGGAAGAACCAGAGGTAGTTGAGCATGGACGATGTCCCCGTCGAATCCGATGGTGCCGTGCGGCGCAGCACGCGCATTCTCTCAGCCGCGCAACGCGCCCTCGCGCTCCCAGGCGCAGCGCACGCGCAGGTTGGCTTCCTGGGGGCTGTGGAAGCCCTGCTCGCTTTCCCAGCGGAAGGTGTGGGTGCCGTTGAGTTCGGTTTCCAGGTGCACCACCGCGCTGCCCCAGTAGAGTTGCTTGAGCAGGGCCTCGAACTGCTGCACCCAGAGGTTCCACTCGTACTCCACCGCGGCGTAGCTGGCACCGAAATGGATCACCTGGGTCTGGTAGAGCCCCTGCCCGGGGTGGACGCTGAAGGAGAACATCTCGCGCCCGAGGAAGGGCCAGATGTCGCCGGCGGGCAGGCTTTCGATCACACGGCGGTTGGTCGCGCGACGCAGTTGCCGCACCTCGTCGTCGTCCGACGGCCAGTCACGGATGCAGCCATAGACGATGGATTCAGAGTCCACGCGAGCACTCCAGGAAAACAGTGGCAGCCTTCTATCACAGGGCTGCCAGGCAGGAAAGGAATTGCCGCCGATTTCCGCGATCAGGCCTTGCGGCGCCCCAGCAACCAGGCCAGCACGCACATGGTCACCGCCAGGCCGGTGAAGACCATGAAGGGCAACCGGTAGTTGCCCCCCAGGTCGCGGCCGAGGCCGGCGAGCACCGGCGTCAGGCTGCCCAGGCTGTACCCGGCGAAGAGCATCATCGCCGTCCAGCGGCTCACCGCCAGCGAGGTGTGCACCTCATAGAGCGGCAGCACCATGGACAGCGCGAAGGAGCCGGACAGTCCCAGCCCCAGCAGCACCGCCCAGACCTCGGGGTACAGGCCGGGGGCGAAGGTGATCATCCCCAGGCACAGCGAGCTGGTGATGCCGCAGCCGAGCAGCAGCGAGTAGCGATTGTCGTAGCGCTGGGCCAGCCACGGCAGGATGAAAGCACTGGGCAGCCCCACCAGCATGAACAGGCTGAACAGGCTGTTGCTGCGCAGCACGCTGAAGCCGGCCTCGTGGTAGCGCGCCACCAGCCAGGTGGTGAGGGCGTAGAACAGCCCGGCCTGGATGGCGAAGAAGGCGGTGATCAGCCAGGCGCGCGGCTCGCCCCAGGGCAGCCCGCCGGAGCCACCGGCCTCGCTGGCCGTCTCCGCGCGGTTGGGCAGGAACAGCCAGAGCACGGTCGCCGCCAGCGCCGGCAAGGCCCAGAACGCCAGGCCCATCGACCACTGGTTGGCCAGCGCCTGGGTCACCGGCTCGGTGAGTACCGCGCCGGACGCGCCACCGATCGTCATGCTCAGGGAATACCAGGCGACCACCCGGCCGACCCGGTCATGGAAGTGGCGCTTGATGAAGCCCGACACCAATGGCCCGGCAATGGCGATGCCGGCCCCCAGCAGCACCGCGCTGCCGATCAGCACCGCGCTGGCGTGACCGGCGACGCGCACGCCGCAGGCGATGACGATGAGCAGCAGGCACAGGGCGATCACCCGCTCCAGGCCGAAGCGCATGGCCAGGCGCGGCGCCAGGGGCGCCAGCAGGCCCATGCACAGCACCGGCAGCGCGGTGGTGAGGCTGATCAGGCCACGGCTTAGGTCGAGTTCGCTGGCGATGCGTTCGATCAAGGGAGCGAGGGAGGTGATGCCGGGGCGCAGGTTGATCGCCGCCAGCACCAGAGCCAGCATGAAAAGGGCTCGGGAAGCAGGTTTCACAGACAGTCCAGAAGGTCGTCGGCATCTACGCCGGGGGGTGCAACCCTACTCTGCGAAAGCGCAGCCGGGCAAGACGTCGGCACGCATAATCTGACCGAGCGGACAGAAAATCATCCCCCCCCGGGTGGAACCCAGCGGGCGAGAAAGCCGGCTCCACGGGCTGTGGAGCCGGGTCGGGCGGGCTCAGGCCTGCTGGCGGCCCTTCGCGCGCATCTTGTCCGACATGCTGGCCATCTCGTCGTAGAGCATCTGCGGGTTCTTCTGCTTCACCGCCCAGGCCATGCGGCCCTGCTCGTGGGGCAGGATCATGAAGGTGCCGGCAGCCACTTCGTCGTAGATGTAGTCGGCGATATCGGCAGCGCTGATCGGCGAGCTTTCCAGCAGCTTGCCCACCTGTTGCTTCATGGCCGGGGTCGGGCCACGGAAGGAGTCCAGCAGGTTGGTCTGGAAGAACGACGGGCAGACCACGTGGACGCCGATGCCTTCCTGCTTGAGCTCGATCAGCAGGCTTTCCGACAGCGCCACCACACCGGCCTTGGCCACGTTGTAGTTGCTCATCGCCGGGCCCTGCATCAACGCCGCCATGGAGGCGATGTTGACGATGCGGCCCTTGCTGCGCTGCAGCAGCGGCAGGAAGGCCTTGCAGCCCTTGACCACGCCCATCAGGTTGATCGCGATCTGCCAGTCCCAGTCCTCCAGGGACAGTTCCTCGAAGAAGCCGCCGGAGGCGACACCCGCGTTGTTGACGATGATGTCGATGCCGCCGAGCTTCTGCTCGCAGGCCTGGGCGAAGGCGGTGAGCTGGCTGTAGTCGCGCACGTCGCAGCGCTGGGTGAAGCCGTCGCCGCCCGCTTCGCGAACCAGTGCCAGGGTTTCCGCGAGCCCGGGCTCATTGACGTCGGAAAGGGCCAGCTTGCTGCCTTCGCGGGCCCAGCGCAGGGCGATCTCACGGCCCAGACCGGAGCCAGCGCCGGTGATCATGATGCGGTTCTGCATGGTGAGGTTGCCTTCTTGGTATGTGCGTTGGTGCCCGCAGTTTAGCGAGGCACCCTGCACCGCAGCGCGAAATCAGGGCGCTGAATGACGGGGGCAAATCAATGCATCGACGCCTTGCGCAGCCCCTCGCCAGGCGCTAGCGCGAACGACGCAGCACGCGCGCCAGGAGAAGGCCGTAAACGAGCAGGTTGAGCCCGACGACGATGCCGCCGAGCCAGAGCTGGATGCCCGGCGTCAGGCCCGCCGGGTAGATCACCGGCAGCACGTGGTGCTCGATGAAGCCGCCCTGGTAGCCCTGCTCACCGGCCGCGCGGCGCAGCGCATTCTCCAGCGGCGTGAGCGGGCAGATCAGGTGCAGCCATTCGACGGTCACGCCCCAGCAGGCGGCGGGCAGGTGCACAAGCGCCAGCCTCGGCCAGCGCAGCACCAGCAGCCCCCCCAGCAGGACGAAGACGATGAACCCCAGGTGGAAGAGCACCACCGCGTCCGCGGCGATCCGGTAGAGCATCCTGCTGCCTCCGTGTCATCTGGCCACCCTAACTTCCGATAGTCGGCAAGCCATTGTTTTTGCTGGTCAAAAGCGCCCACGCAAGAATCTTTCATGAACCTTTGCAAATCAGGCGAAGTCGGAATCTACAGGAGCGGCCACAGGTTTTGCATGCAGCGATGCACGCGCCGTGCGGCCGCACCGGGACGTCCAAGAACAAGGTCCATAGAAGGAGTTCCACCATGGGTATCAGTACCATTCTGCTCGTCATCCTGATCCTGCTGCTCATTGGCGGCCTGCCGGTGTTCCCCCACTCCCGTGGCTGGGGTTACGGCCCCTCGGGCATCATCGGTACCCTGCTGATCATCCTGCTGGTGCTGATGATACTGGGCAGGATCTGACGACCGCTCTCTCACGGGCCACGTTGGCGGATGTGGTCTGTGGGGCGAGCGACCTCCCCCACTGCTCTCTTCACCCCCTTCCCTCGCAAGCCCTTTGCCGCACTCGCAAATCATCGGCACCTCTCGCCACCCCATCCCTGAACGAGCGTCCTCGCAGGCGGCCCCTGTCGCCCCTGGCCAGACCGCGCGCCAAACAAAAAGGGCAGCCCGAAGGCTGCCCAATGTGCACGGAGTCTTGCGTGGATCAGTGGGCGACGGCGCCGCTGGCCCCCAGGCCGGTCTGCGAACGGACGAACTGCGGGAAGAAGCGTGCGCGCTCCTCGTCTGCAGCGGCGGACTTGTCGGTGATGGAGAAGAACCAGATACCCACGAAGGCCACCAGGATCGAGAACAGCGCCGGGTACTCATAGGGGTAGATGGCTTCGGCATGGCCGAGGATCTGCACCCAGATGGTCGGGCCGAGGATCATCAGGCCAACCGCGGTGACCAGGCCCAGCCAGCCGCCGATCATGGCGCCACGGGTGGTCAGCTTCTTCCAGTACATGGAGAGGATCAGCACCGGGAAGTTGCAGCTCGCCGCGATGGAGAAGGCCAGGCCGACCATGAAGGCGATGTTCTGCTTCTCGAACAGGATGCCCAGGCCAATGGCCAGGACGCCGAGCGCGACGGTGGTGATCTTCGATACGCGCAGCTCATCCTTCTCGTTGGCCTTGCCTTTCTTGAACACCGAGGCGTAAAGGTCGTGGGAGACCGCCGAGGCACCGGCCAGGGTCAGGCCGGCGACCACCGCGAGGATGGTGGCGAAGGCCACGGCCGAGATGAAGCCGAGGAACAGGCTGCCGCCCACGGCGTTGGCCAGGTGCACCGCTGCCATGTTGTTGCCGCCCAGCAGTGCGCCGGTGGCGTCCTTGAAGTCCGGGTTGGTGCTGACCAGCAGGATCGCGCCGAAGCCGATGATGAAGGTCAGGATGTAGAAGTAGCCGATGAAGCCGGTGGCGAAGAACACCGATTTACGGGCTTCCTTGGCATCGCTGACGGTGAAGAAGCGCATCAGGATGTGCGGCAGGCCGGCGGTGCCGAACATCAGCGCCAGGCCGAGGGAGATCGCCGAGATCGGGTCCTTGACCAGGCCGCCGGGGCTCATGATGGCCTCGCCTTTCGGGTGGACCTTGATGGCCTCGCTGAACAGCATGCCGATGTCGAAGTTGACGTGCTTGAGCACCATGATCGCCATGAAGGAGGCACCGGACAGCAGCATCACCGCCTTGATGATCTGCACCCAGGTGGTGGCCAGCATGCCGCCGAACAGCACGTACAGCACCATCAGCACGCCGACAAGCACCACGGCCACGTGGTAGTTCAGGCCGAACAGCAGCTCGATCAGCTTGCCGGCACCGACCATCTGCGCGATCAGGTAGAAAGCCACCACCACCAGCGAACCGCAGGCGGACAGGGTGCGGATTTCCTTCTGCTTGAGGCGGTAGGAGGCAACGTCGGCGAAGGTGTACTTGCCCAGGTTGCGCAGGCGCTCGGCGATCAGGAAGAGGATCACCGGCCAGCCGACGAGGAAGCCGATCGAGTAGATCAGGCCGTCGTAGCCGGAGGTGTAGACCAGGGCGGAAATACCCAGGAAGGACGCCGCGGACATGTAGTCACCGGCGATCGCCAGGCCGTTCTGGAAACCGGTGATGCTGCCGCCGGCGGTGTAGAAGTCGGCGGTCGACTTGCTGCGCTTGGACGCCCAGTAGGTGATGTAGAGGGTGAAGCCGACGAAGGCCACGAACATGACGATGGCGGAAACGTTCAGCGGCTGGCGCTGCACGTCGCCTTCCAGCGCGCCGGCGGCCCACAGGGCCGGGGCCACGGCCATCAGGCCGACGATGCCGCAGATGGAGAGAATGCGCGCGATCATTGCTGCGCCTCCTTCAGGACTTCACGGTTCAGGCGGTCGAACTCGCCATTGGCGCGGCGCACGTAGATGCCGGTGAGCACGAAGGCGGAGACGATCAGGCCGACACCGATCGGGATGCCCCAGGTGATGGAGGAGCCCGGGCTGAGCTTGGTGCCGAGTACCTGGGGCTCGAAGGCGATGAGCAGGATGAAGGCCAGGTACAGGCCCAGCATGATGGCGGAGAGAATCCAGGCGAAGCGTTCGCGCTTGGCGACCAACTCCTGGAAGCGCGGATTCTCGTGAATCCGCTGGTAGATGCTGTCGTTCATTGTTGTTGTCCTCTACACAGCACGTTAGTGGTGAAAACAACTCTAGAACGCTCGTACACAGGCAACAGACGACCTTAGTCGTAGCGCCGGCGCTTTCTCGACCAAGGTCGTAGGTGACTCATAAAGCGAATCTATCAGCACCATCTCCAATACAAACTTCCTTGCATGGATGAGCCCACCTAATCTGCACGCAACCAGGAATCATTCCCATCTGAGGGGAGGCCCATCATGCTCAAGACCGTCACCTTCACCGTCATGCACTTCGCCATCGCCTTCAGCGTCGCCTACGCACTCACCGGCAGCGTGGCCATCGGCGGGCTGGTGGCCATCGTCGAGCCACTGGTCAACTCCGTGGGCTTCCACTTCCACGAAAAACTCTGGAAGCGCTTCGAGAAGACCAAGGCCGAAGGCACCGGCACGCGGCGGCACACCTGGCTGCACCAGCACGCCTGACGTGGGCGGCGGCCCAGTAATGCGCTGAAACCAGTTCACAGGGGGTCAGCGCATTCCTACCGAACCCTTGAATCCGCTAAGATGCGCGGCTTTGTCGCCACGCGCACCTAGCCCAATGAGCCCGACCAGCCGATTCCCCGTTCTGCCCTACCTGCTTGCCTCGATCGCCGCCCTGTTGCTGCTCGCCGCCCTCTGGTACGGCCAGGGCAAGCCGGTGATCCTGCCTGACGCGGCGACCCCGACGCACAAGCTCCAATGCGCCTCCTACAGCCCGTTCGACAAGGACCAGTCGCCCTTCGACCAGCCCTTCGTCCTGCGCCCCGAGCGCATGGACGCGGACCTGGAACTGCTCGCCACCCGTTTCCATTGCGTGCGCACCTACTCCATGACCGGCCTCGAGGCCATCCCGGAGCTGGCTCGCAAGCACGGCCTGAAGCTGATGCTCGGCGCCTGGGTCAACGGCAACCCGGTGGACACCGGCAAGGAAATCGATGCGTTGATCAAGGCCGCCAACGCCAACCCCGACGTGGTCGAGGCGGTGATCGTCGGCAACGAGACCCTGCTGCGCAAGGAAGTCACCGGCGCCCAGCTGGCCAGGCTGATTGGCCAGGTGAAGGCCCAGGTCCAGCAGCCGGTCACCTATGCGGACGTGTGGGAGTTCTGGCTCAAGCACCCCGAGGTCGCCCCGGCCGTGGACTTCCTCACCATCCACCTGCTGCCCTACTGGGAAGACGACCCGGCCGGCATCGACGAGGCACTGGCACACGTGCGGGACATCCGCGAGGAGTTCGGCAAGCGCTTCGCCCCCAAGGACATCATGATCGGCGAGACCGGCTGGCCCAGCGAAGGCCGCCAGCGCGAGACCGCCCTGCCCAGCCGCGTCAACGAAGCCCTGTTCATCCGTGGCTTCGTGCACATGGCCGAGGAGAACGGCTGGCGCTACAACCTGATCGAAGCCTTCGACCAGCCCTGGAAGCGCGAGAGCGAAGGCGCCGTCGGCGGCTACTGGGGGCTGTTCAGCGCCGACCGCACGGAAAAGGGCGTGCTCGCCGGCCCCGTCTCCAACCTGCCGAACTGGCCGCTGTGGCTGGGTGTCAGCGGGCTGATCTTCGTCTTCACCCTGGCCCTGGCCGGGCGCCCCGCCTCCAGCCGCGCCGCCCTGCTGCTGCCCCTGCTGGCCGCGCTCGGCGCCGGCTGCATCGGCATGTGGGCGGAACTGGCGCGCATCACCGCCCGCTTCGCCGGGGAATGGGCCTGGGCGGCCTTCATCGTCGGCCTCAACCTGGTGGTGCTGGCCCATGGCGCCCTGGCCCTGTCGACCCGTGAAGGTGTCCGTGGCCGCCTGTTCGCCTGGCTCGACGCCCGCGCCGCCTGGTGGCTGTGCGCCGCCGGCTTCGCCGGTGCCGTGCTGATGCTGGCCCTGGTGTTCGACGCCCGCTACCGCAGCTTCCCCAGCGCCGCGCTGCTGCTGCCGGCGGTGGTCTACCTGTGCCGCCCGGTGAAGGCGCCGCGTCGCGAGATCGCCCTGCTGGCGCTGTTCGTCGGCCTGGGCATCATCCCGCAGCTGGTCGAGGAGACCCTGGGCAACATCCAGGCGATCGGCTGGGCCGCCACCGCCCTGCTGCTGACCCTCGCCCTGGTACGCAGCCTGCGCCTCGGCCGCTAAGCCGGATGCAACGAAAAAGGGATGCCTCGGCATCCCTTTTTCATTGCCCGCGAAAACCGGTTCGCCTCCGTGAGAGCGGTTTCAACCGCGATGCAGCGGGCAGGGCATTTCGCGAATGAGTTCGCTCCCACGGTAACGCCCCAGGGCATCCCGCACACAAACACCGGGTTGCACCCGACCTACAGGCTCACCCACGCAATGCAGGGGCGACTTCAGTCGCCAAGCAGGCCGCAGGGCTGCCACTGCAGGGTGCCTCCAGCAGCACCGACTGGTGGATGAGAAGAGCGCCATCCACCCTACACAGCCCGACGCAAAGAAGCCGACGAACCCGGCCCTGTCGCCCCCGACCCACAGCCGAAAAAAAGGACGCCGAAGCGTCCTTTTTCCATCCCGCACCGAGGGTTCAGGCGATGCTAAGCCCACCACGCGGGGCGCGCACCAGACGCAGGGCGGCGATGACGATGGCGAACACGCCGAGGCTGGCGCTGTAGAGGACCAGGGCCGGCAAGGCGAAGAGCATGGCGGCCACACCCAGGCCCCAACCGGCGCGGCCGGGCACGAAGAAGGCGATCAGCGACAGCACCAGGGCGCTCCAGGCGATGACGCGGAAATGGATCAGCAGGCCGAGGCCGGCGCGCAGTTCGCACTCCCAGCGCTGGGCGTTCTCGGCGCACAGGCCGACCCACTGGCCGTCCTCCATGAGTGCGTAGCGCAGGCCATAGCTGGCCGCCAGCCAGAGCGACAGGACCACCAGCAGGATGATCAGGGGCAGACGGCGTGACATGGTTCTCTCCGAAGAATTGAAAGCGGCGCCAAGGATAAACGCACGCTCGCCTTATGCAAGACAAAGTCTGTAAACAGCGCTAACAAGACATCTGGACCCGCCGTTGCGCCGGGTGCATGCTGTCCGGCGCCACGGGTGAAGGCATTTCGCCTTCCCTCGCGGCACTTTGGCGAGCCCGCACTTGTCATAGCATCGGTATCCCCTCAGCCCGACATCCTGCAAAGGGACTTGAACCTCATGCTCCGTTTCCGCCTCGCTGCCTTCCTGGGCAGCCTGCTACTGAGTGCCCCGCTGTGGGCGGCCGATATAGAGGCCGCCGGCTATGGCTTCCCGCTGACCAACCCGTTCGAAGCCACCATCGCCACCACCCCGCCGGAGCTGCGCCCGGACCTGCCCGCCGATGACGACATCGACCAGGCCGACTACGACCTCAAGCTGCGCCCCGAGCGCGAGTTCAAGCTGCCGGACAACTTCTGGCCGGTGAAGACCCTGCGCTACCGCCTGGCCCGGCAGGATCACCCCGCCCCGCTGATCTTCATCATCGCCGGCACCGGTGCGCACTACTCCAGCACCCTCACCGAGTACCTGAAGCGGCTGTTCTATGGCGCCGGCTTCCACGTGGTGCAGCTGTCCTCGCCCACCAGCTACGACTTCATGGCCGCCGCCTCGCGCTTCGCCACGCCGGGTCTTTCCAACGAGGACGCCGACGATCTCTACCGGGTGATGCAGGCCGTGCGCGCCCAGCATCCGAAGCTGCCGGTCACCGAGTACCACCTCACCGGCTACAGCCTTGGCGCCCTCAACGCCGCCTTCGTCAGCAAGCTCGACGAGACGCGCCGCAGCTTCAACTTCAAGCGCGTGCTGCTGCTCAACCCGCCGGTGAACCTGTACACCTCCATCAGCAACCTCGACCGCCTGGTACAGACCCGGGTCAAGGGCATCGACAACAACACCACCTTCTACCAGGTGGTGCTGGGCAAGCTGACCCGCTACTTCCAGCAGCGCGGCTACGTCGACCTCAACGACGCCCTGCTCTACGACTTCCAGCAATCCAAGCAGAAGCTCTCGGACGAGCAGATGGCGATGCTGATCGGCACCTCCTTCCGTTTCTCCTCCTCGGACATCGCCTTCACCTCGGACCTGATCAACCGCCGCGGCCTGATCACCCCGGTGAAGCTGCCGATCACCGAGGGCACCAGCCTCACGCCCTTCTTCAAGCGTGCATTGCAGTGCGACTTCGACTGCTACATCACCGAGCAGCTGATCCCCTTCTGGCGCGCCCGCTTCGATGGCGGCAGCCTGACCCAGCTGATCAACCAGGTGAGCCTGTACGCGCTGGAGGACTACCTGAAGCAGAGCCGGAAGATCGCCGTCATGCACAACGCCGACGACGTCATCCTCGGCCCCGGCGACCTGGGCTTCCTGCGCCGCACCTTCGGCGACCGCCTGACCGTCTACCCCCTGGGCGGCCACTGCGGCAACCTCAACTACCGCGTCAACAGCGACGCCATGCTGGAGTTCTTCCGTGGCTAAGCACGCCCTCCTCCTCGCCCTGCTGCTGGCCAGCGCCCCCCTTCTCGCCGATGAGCGCCAGGAGCCGGACGGCTTCACCGAGCCGCTCCAGCGGCTGCAGTTCAACCCCGGGCTCGACCAGCGCGAATTCGAGCGCTCCACCTTCGATGCCCTGGAGGTGTACGACCCGCTGGAGTCCTGGAACCGGCGCGTGTACCACTTCAACTACCGCTTCGACCAATGGGTGTTCCTGCCCGTGGTGCGCGGCTACACCTACGTCACCCCCGGCTTCGTGCGCAGCGGCGTGAGCAACTTCTTCAGCAACCTCGGGGACGTGCCCAACCTGCTCAACAGCCTGTTGCAGTTCAAGGGCCAGCGTTCGATGGAGGTCACCGGCCGCCTGCTGCTCAACACCACCCTCGGCGTGGCCGGGCTCTGGGACCCGGCCACGATGATGGGCCTGCCCAAGCAGAGCGAGGACTTCGGCCAGACCCTGGGCTTCTACGGCCTCGGTGCCGGGCCCTACCTGATGCTGCCGATCCTCGGCCCCTCCAACCTGCGCGACACCGGCGGCCTGGTGGTGGACTTCGTGGCAGACAACCAGATCAACTTCCTCAACGTGCCCGAGGTCAGCCGCGACCACCCGGAGATCAGCCTGCTGCGGGCGGTGGACAAGCGCTACACCACGAGCTTCCGCTACGGCCAGCTCAACTCACCCTTCGAGTACGAGAAGATCCGCTACGTCTATACCGAGTCGCGCAAGCTGCAGATCGCCGAGTGACAGTGGCGCTGCAGGCCGGGTGAAGCCGGCCTGCAGCGGCTAAAACCCATCCAGAGATTCGATCAGAAACACGCAAAATCACGCACCATTCATCCGATTCCTTGGATTAGCATCGCCTCATCCATTTCCAAGGAGGCCCCATGAGCACCTACCGCCAGATCATCGAACAACGCCCCGGCCAGCCCGCTTCCGATGGCGCCGGGGTCAACCTGATCCGCGTCTTCGCCGAACAGGGCATCCCGCGCTTCGACCCCTTCCTGATGCTCGACGAATTCGGCTCGGCCAACCCGGACGACTACGTCGCGGGCTTCCCGCCCCACCCCCACCGCGGCTTCGAGACCATCACCTACATGATCGAGGGGCGCATGCGCCACGAGGATCACCTGGGCAACGTCGGCCTGCTGGAGAACGGCGGCGTGCAGTGGATGACCGCCGCGCGCGGCATCATCCACAGCGAGATGCCGGAGCAGGAGGAAGGCGTGATGCGCGGCTTCCAGATCTGGCTCAACCTGCCGGGCAAGGACAAGCTGGGTGACCCGGGCTACCGGGACTTCGCCCCGAAGGAGATCCCGCGCCTGCGCACCGCAGGCGGCGTCGATGCCCTGGTGATCGCCGGGCGCTTCGACGACGGCGATGTGCTGCAGGACGGCGCCGTGCAACGCCCGCACACCGATCCCCAACTCTTCGACCTGCAACTGCAGGCCGGCGGACGCGTGGCCCCGCGCCTGGCGGATGGCTTGCGGGTGATGCTCTACGTCTACGAGGGCGAGGTGCACGTCAACGGCAACCCGGTCACCAGGGGTCGCCTGGTGCGCCTGTCCGAGCGGGGTGCAGTGGAACTGGCCAGCGCCGGGGGCGCCCGGGTGCTGCTGCTCGCCGGCCGCCCGCTGGGGGAACCCATCGTGCAGTACGGCCCCTTCGTGATGAACACCCGCGAGGAGATCGAGCAGGCCCTGCGCGATTACCGCGATGGCCGTCTGGCGAGCTAGTAGATCCCCTCCACCGGAGACGCCGACATGGCTCCCAGGCCGAGGAACGCCTGCAGTTCGGCCTTTTGCGCCATGGCGTCCTGGTAGCCCAGTTCGATCAGCTCGTTGCAATAGCCGGGCTCGAACAGCAGGTAGCTGATCACCCCGGCGCCGCTGGCCTTGGTCGCCCCGGGCCCACGCAGGAAGGTGCGGATCGCCCGTGGCATTTCCCTCCGATGGCGCGCGGCGATGGTGTCCAGCGGCTGGCTCGGCGAGATCACCAGCACCTCCACCGGCTTCAGGCCGAGGTTGCGCGGGCGCAGACCGGCAGGAATCGCCTCGCTCAACTGGTTGATGCGCTCGAGCAGTTCGATGTCGCTTTCCAGGTTGTCGATGAAGGTGCTGTTGAGCATGTGCCCGCCGATCTGCGCCAGGCTCGGCGGATTGCCGGTGTTGGCACGGACCACGCCATCGTTGACGTTGCCCACCCGTGGGTTGCCGCTCACCCCCACCACCAGGATGCGATTGGCCCCCAGGTGCAATGCCGGGCTGATGGGCGCCGACTGGCGCACGGCACCGTCGCCGAAGTATTCGCGGTTGATCCGTACCGGCGGAAACATCAATGGGATGGCAGCGCTGGCCAGCAGGTGGTCCAGGCCCAGGCGGGTCGGCACGCCGACACGGCGGTGGCGGAACCAGGGGTCGATGGTGGCGCGCCCCTGGTAGAAGGTCACCGCCTGGCCGGACTCGTAGCCGAAGGCCGTCACCGCTACCGCCCGCAGCTGACGCAGGCGCACGGCGGCGGCGATGCCGGTGAAGTCCAGCTCACGCTCCAGCAGGCCGCGCAGGGGGGTGTTGTCCAGCAGTGCCACCGGTGCGTGGCGGTTCATCCCCAACAGGCTGTGACCGAGGAAGCGCGCACTCTGGCGCAGTACACCGGGCCAGTCGCTGCGGTACACCTGGTGGGTGTGGAAGCCCTGCCAGACGGCGGTGAGGCGACGGATCGCCTCGCTGAAATGCAGGGCACCGCAGGCCAGGCCCACGGCGTTGATGGCGCCGGCGGAGGTGCCGACTATCACCGGGAAGGGGTTGTGCATGGCATCGGGCAGCAGGTCGGCGATGGCCGCCAGCACGCCCACCTGGTAGGCCGCTCGCGCACCGCCGCCCGAGAGGATGAGACCGGTCACGGGCTTGGCTGCGGCGAGTTCACTCATGGAGGGCTTCCGAGGTTTTTTCGCGAGTATAGGGCCCGCGTGCAGGCGGCGCTGGTCAGTAGAGCTTCGGCTCGCCTTCCGGCCGGGTCTTGAAGCGGCGATGGGCCCAGAGGTACTGCTCGGGCAGGCGGCTCACCGCCTGCTCGATCCACTGGTTGATGCGCAGGCAATCGGCTTCCTCGCTCTCGCCGGGGAAATCGGCCAGCGGCGGGTGGATCACCAGGCGGTAGCCGGAGCCGTCGGCCAGGCGCTCCTGGGTGAAGGGCAGCACGCGCGCGCGACCCAGGCGGGCGAACTTGGTGGTGGCGGTGACGGTGGCGGCGGTGATGCCGAACAGCGGCACGAACAGGCTCTGCTTGCGGCCGTAGTCCTGGTCCGGCGCATACCAGATGGCACGGCCGGCTCGCAGCACCTTGAGCATGGCACGCACGTCCTCGCGCTCGATGGCCGTGGCGTCGAGGTTGTGGCGCTCACGCCCCTGGCGCTGGACGAAGTCGAACAACGGGTTCTTGTGCTCGCGGTACATGCCGTCGATGGTGTGCACCTGGCCGAGCAGCGCGGCGCCGATCTCCAGGGTGGTGAAGTGCAGCGCCATGAGGATCACGCCCTGGCCTTCCGCCTGGGCCTGGCGCAAGTGCTCAAGGCCTTCTATATGGGCGAGCTTGCGCAAGCGCGCGGCCGGCCACCACCAGCTCATGGCCATCTCGAAGAAGGCGATGCCGGTGGAGGCGAAGTTCTCCCTGAGCAGGCGCTCGCGCTCGGCAATGGACAACGCGGGGAAACACAGCTCCAGGTTGCGCCGGACGATGTGTCGACGCGAACCGGCGACCCGCTGCATCAGTGCGCCCAGGACCCGACCCAGTCGCAACAGGACGGGGTACGGCAGCTGGACGATCAGCCACAGCACCGCCAGGCCCAGCCACAGGGGCCAGAAGCGCGGGTGGAGGAAGGCAGCGCGGAAGCGGGGACGTTGCATCGGTGGGTCCGTAGGGCTGTGTGGGCAAAAGCCCGCATTCTACAGAATTAGCCGTCGGCCGGCGCCCATCCCGGGCCGCGCTTCTTGCGACGGCCCGGCGATCTCGCTATAAGTCCTGCCCACCTGACCCTGCAGAACGACCATGAGCCAAGCTGACCTCCTCGACCAAGATCCCGTGTTCCAGCTCAAGGGCAGCATGCTCGCCATCACCGTGATGGAACTGGCGCACAACGACCTCGAACGCCTCGACCGGCAACTGGCCGAAAAGGTCGCCCAGGCCCCCAACTTCTTCCAGAACACCCCGCTGGTGATGGCCCTGGACAAGCTGCCGGCCAGTGAAGGCCAGCTGGACCTGGTCGCCCTCCTCGACGTCTGCCGCCGGCACGGCCTGCGCACCCTGGCCATTCGCGCCAACCGCGACCAGGACATCGCCGCCGCCAACGCCCTCGACATCCCCGTGCTGCCGCCCTCAGGCGCCCGCGAACGGGTCATCGACCCGGTGGAGCCGGGCGCGAAGAAGGTCGAGAAGGCCCCGGAAAAACCCGCCGAGCCCGTGAGCCGACCGACCAAGGTGGTGACCACCCCGGTGCGCGGCGGCCAGCAGATCTACGCCCCCGGCGGCGACCTGGTGGTGGTCGCCCCCGTGAGCCCCGGCGCGGAACTTCTCGCCGACGGCAACATCCATGTGTACGGTCCCATGCGCGGCAGGGCGCTGGCCGGCATCAAGGGCGACACCAAGGCCCGGATTTTCTGCCAGCAACTGGCCGCCGAACTGGTCTCGGTGGCCGGCCAGTACAAGGTCGCCGAAGACCTCCGCCGCGAGCCGCTCTGGGGGCATTCGGTGCAGGTCAGCCTGTCGGGAGACGTGTTGAACATCACCCGTCTTTAACGGATACTGCCGCGAATTTTCAGGGACCTGAACGGGAGCCAGGACGGCCGATCAAAGGCCTGCAAGTTCCCGATTTTCTTATTATTTGGGGTGAATCACCTTGGCCAAGATCCTCGTTGTCACGTCCGGCAAGGGTGGCGTGGGCAAAACCACCACCAGCGCCGCCATCGGCACCGGCCTCGCTCTGCGCGGGCACAAAACCGTCATCGTCGACTTCGACGTCGGCCTGCGTAATCTCGACCTCATCATGGGCTGCGAACGCCGCGTGGTGTACGACTTCGTCAACGTCATCAACGGCGAAGCGACCCTGACCCAGGCACTGATCAAGGACAAGCGCCTCGAGAACCTCTACGTCCTGGCCGCCAGCCAGACCCGCGACAAGGACGCGCTGACCCTCGAAGGCGTCGGCAAGGTCATCGAAGAACTGGCGCAGAACTTCGAATACGTCGTCTGCGACTCCCCCGCCGGCATCGAGAAAGGTGCCCACCTGGCCATGTACTACGCCGATGAGGCGATCGTCGTGACCAACCCGGAAGTCTCCTCGGTACGCGACTCCGACCGCATGCTCGGCCTGCTGGCCAGCAAGTCGCGCCGCGCCGAGAAGGGCGAGGACCCGATCAAGGAGCGCTTGCTGCTCACCCGCTACAACCCGGAGCGCGTCACCAAGGGCGAAATGCTCGGTGTCGAGGACGTCGAGGAAATTCTCGCCATCCACCTGCTCGGTGTCATCCCGGAATCCCAGGCGGTGCTCAAGGCATCCAACCAGGGGGTTCCGGTCATCCTCGACGAGCAGAGCGACGCCGGCCAGGCGTACAGTGATGCTGTCGATCGCCTGCTCGGCAAGGAACTGCCCCACCGGTTCCTCGACGTTCAGAAGAAAGGACTCTTGCAACGCCTTTTTGGAGGCCGTGAATGAATATTCTTGACTTCTTTCGCGAGCGGAAGAAGCAGAACAGCGCTTCGATCGCTAAAGAACGACTCCAGATCATCGTCGCCCACGAGCGCGGCCAGCGCAGCCAGCCGGACTACCTCCCGGCCCTGCAGAAGGAACTGGTCGAGGTGATCCGCAAGTACGTCAACATCGACCAGGACCAGGTCCAGGTCATGCTCGAGGACCAGGGCAACTGCTCCATCCTCGAGTTGAACATCACCCTGCCCGATCGCTGATCGGGTTGCGGTGCCAGACGGCGGCCTCGGCCGCCGTCGTCATTTCCGGAACAGACCCATGCCCCTCTCGCAGATCCAGATACTCCACCAGGACCCGGCCTTCCTGGTCATCAACAAGCCGACCCTGCTGCTTTCCGTGCCGGGCCGCGCCGATGACAACAAGGACTGCCTGATCACCCGCCTGCAGGAGAACGGCTACCCGGAAGCCCTCATCGTCCACCGCCTGGACTGGGAGACCTCGGGCATCATCCTCCTGGCCCGCGACCCCGACAGCCACCGCGAGCTGTCCCGCCAGTTCCACGACCGCGAGACCGAGAAGGCCTACACCGCACTCTGCTGGGGCCAGCCCGAACAGGACAGCGGCCGTATCGAACTGCCCCTGCGCTACGACCCGCCGACCAAGCCGCGCCATGTCGTCGACCACGAGCAGGGCCGCCACGCCCTGACCTTCTGGCGCGTGCTGGAGCGTTGCGGCAACCACTGCCGCGTCGAGCTGACCCCCATCACCGGCCGCTCCCACCAGTTGCGCGTGCACATGCTCTCCATCGGCCACCCATTGCTGGGCGACCGCCTCTACGCCCATGAAGACGCGCTGGCGGCCCACGAACGCCTGTGCCTGCACGCCAGCATGCTCGCCTTCAGCCACCCGGTGACCGGCGAGCGCCTGCGCTTCGAATGCCCGGCGCCGTTCTGAGACGATGACCGACAGCCTCTACTACGAGCGCACCCAGGGCGCCCCGCCCTGGCCGGCGTTGCTGATGGCCATCCAAGCCCTCGGCCGCCCGGCTACACGCGGCATCGACCTGGGCTGCGGCGCGGGTCGCGACACCCTGGAAATGCTTCGCCGTGGCTGGAACGTGCTGGCCATCGACCGCGCCCCCGAAGCCATCGAGCGCCTGCTCGGCCAGGTGTCGCCCGAGCAACTGCCCCGCCTGCAGCCGCTCTGCGCCCGTTTCGAGGACTGCGAGCTGCCGCCCGCCGACATCGTCAACAGCGCCTTCGCCCTGCCCTTCTGCAACCCCGATGCCTTCCCCGCCCTGTGGCAGCGCATCGATGGCGCCCTCGCAGGCGGCGGCCTCTTCTGCGGCAACCTCTTTGGCGAACGAGACGACTGGGCCGGCCCCGACCTGACCATCCTCGGCGAAGACGAGGTACGCGGCCTGTTCAACGGCTGGGAGCTGCTGCACTTCGAGGTGATCGACCGCGAAGGCTCCACGGCCCGGGGACGCACCAAGCGCTGGCACCTGTTCTCGGTGGTCGCACGGCACCCCTGAAGCCTGGCCCGGCCGACACTATGGCCGCCTTAGTGAAAATTCACCGCCCTGCGCCTCCTAATCATCGAGCCCGATGCGATAAACTCCGGCCCACTGCCGCCTGGAGTCCGTTATGCGCGAAGAGTTGAACCAGGGCCTGATCGATTTCCTCAAGGCCTCCCCCACCCCCTTCCATGCCGCCCGCAGCCTGGCCCAGCGCCTGGAAGCCGCGGGCTATGTGCACCTCGACGAGCGCGACGCCTGGCGTGCCGAGGCCGGTGGGCGCTACTACGTGACCCGCAACGATTCCTCGCTGATCGCCATCAAGCTGGGCAGGCGCCCGATGCTCGACGGCGGCCTGCGCCTGGTCGGAGCCCACACCGACAGCCCCTGCCTGCGCGTGAAACCCAACCCCGAACTGCATCGCCAGGGCTTCTGGCAGCTGGGCGTCGAAGTCTATGGCGGAGCCCTGCTGGCCCCCTGGTTCGACCGCGACCTCTCGCTCGCGGGCCGCGTCACCTACCGCGCCGCCGGCAAGGTGGAAAGCCAGTTGGTGGACTTCCAGGTGCCCATCGCCGTGATCCCCAACCTGGCCATCCACCTCAACCGCGAGGCCAACCAGGGCTGGGCGATCAACCCGCAGACCGAGCTGCCGCCGATCCTGGCCCAGCTGGCCACCGGCGAGACCCGCGAATTCCGCGACCTGCTGGCCGAACAACTGACGCTGGAACACGGCGTCAACGCGGATGCGGTGCTGGACTACGAACTGAGCTTCTACGACACCCAGAGCGCCGCCGTGATCGGCCTCGGCGGCGATTTCATCGCCGGGGCGCGCCTGGACAACCTGCTTTCCTGCTACGCCGGCCTGCAGGCCCTGCTGGCCGCCGAGGGCGACGAGAGCTGCGTGCTGGTGTGCACCGACCACGAGGAAGTGGGCTCCTGCTCCGCCTGTGGCGCCGACGGCCCCTTCCTGGAGCAGGTGCTGCGCCGCCTGATGCCCGAAGGCGATGCGTTCGCCCGGACCATCCAGCGGTCCTTGCTGGTTTCCGCCGACAACGCCCACGGCGTGCACCCCAACTACGCCGACAAGCACGACGGCAACCACGGGCCCAAGCTCAACGCCGGTCCGGTGATCAAGATCAACAGCAACCAGCGCTACGCCACCAACAGCGAAACCGCCGGCTTCTTCCGCCACCTGTGCCTGGAAAACGAAGTGCCGGTGCAAAGCTTCGTCACCCGCAGCGACATGGGTTGCGGCTCCACCATCGGCCCGATCACCGCCAGCCAGCTGGGCGTGCGCACCGTGGACATCGGCCTGCCGACCTTCGCCATGCACTCCATCCGCGAACTGGCCGGCAGCCATGACCTCGCCCACCTGGTGAAGGTGCTGGCCGCCTTCTACTCCAGCCACGACCTGCCTTGAACGGAGACAGCCGCATGCTCAGCCATATCCGCAACAGCCTCGAGGAAGCCCGGTCGGCGCTGGACAGCTTCATCGCCGACGAGCACGCCCTGCGCAACATCGAGCGCGCGGCGGAACTGCTGGTGGAAAGCTTCGAGAACAAGGGCAAGGCATTCTCCTGCGGCAATGGCGGCTCCATGTGCGACGCCATGCACTTCGCCGAGGAGCTGACCGGGCGCTACCGCAAGAACCGCCCGGGCATCGCCGCCATCTCCATCAGCGACGCCAGCCATATCAGCTGCGTGGCCAACGACTTCGGCTACGACCACATCTTCTCGCGCTACATCGAGTCCCACGGCCGTGAAGGCGACGTGCTGCTGGCCTTCAGCACCAGCGGCAAGAGCCCCAACGTGATCAAGGCCGCCGAGGCCGCCAAGGCGCTGGGGGTGAAGGTCATCGCCCTCACCGGCAAGCCCGGCTCGCTGCTCGAAGGCCTCGCCGACGTGTGCATCTGCGCCCCCGGCGGCGATTTCGCCGACCGCGTGCAGGAGCTGCACATCAAGGTGGTGCACATCCTCATCGAGCTGGTGGAACGCAAGCTCGCGCCTGAAAATTACGTCTAGAAGCAGCGGCAAGCGACAAGCTTCAAGCGGCAAGAACGATCGTGCAGGGGCGAATTCATTCGCCCAGCAAACCCGCCCTCCCCTCCGGTTCCCGGGCTGAAGCCCGGGCTACCCTGCTGCAACCTCCCCTTCGCTCCACCACTTGCAGCTTGAAACTTGCCGCTTGCAGCTGCCCTTATTCCGGCACCTCGACACTGACGTGAATCGCATCGTGCCGCCAGAACTCCAGGTCGCAGTCGATCAACCGTCCGTGCTGGTCGCGGTTGACGCGGGTGATGCGCAGCGCCGGGCTGCCGGGGGCGACCTTCAGGGTCGAGGCGGCCTCCGGGTGCAGCGCCGTCGGCACCATGTCGAAGCGCACGCGGCCGTAGCGGATGCCGTACTCGCTGCCATAGAGGTCGGTCAATGAGCGGGTCAGGTCGAATTCGAGGATGCCTGGGAAGTACTGCGGGTTGAGGTAGTGCTCGACGTAGAGCACCAGGCGCCCGTCGATGCGCCGTGCGCGGCGGATCTGGTAGACGCTCGACAGTGCCGGCAGCTCCAGCAGCTCGCAGATCTCCACGGTGGCCGGCATCAGCCGCGCGCTCAGCACTTCGGTGGCCGGCACCCGGCCCTGTTCGCCGACCATGGCGTGGAAGTGGCTGCGGATCAGCGGGTTGTAGGCCACCCGCGGCGGCGAGACGAACCAGCCACGACGCTCCTCGCGGTAGATCAGCCCCTGCGCCTCCAACTGGCCGAGCGCCTCGCGCAGGGTGATGCGGGTGGTGTCGAACAGCTCGCTCAACTTGCGTTCGGCCGGCAGCTTGCCACCCAGGGGCAGCAGGCCGTGCTCGATCTGCTCCTGCAGTGCGCGGCAGATGGCGGTAACGGTACGGGGCGCCTCATCGCGCATCGAAAGACTCCAATCTGGAATAGACCAGCACCATAAAAGTGCGACGCTGGCGGTGGTGTGACCATGCTATGCAGCCTAGATGACTGTCCCGTGACAGCACGCGTGACTTGCATGCCGCATGCCAGCGCCCCCTTGTGACGCCCGCCGCATAGGACCTCCGGCCATGGTCTACGCTTGCTGTCGCCACAAGAACGGGGCCCGCGGCATCGCGCGGTGCAATCAAACCGTCATCTAGGGCCTTTAGATTGGCCTGGTTGTTGCTGATCTAGACCAATACCCCACCCTGCTAAGGAGCTTCATATGAAACGCCTGCTGCTGGCTTCACTGATTGGAACCACCCTGGCCCTGAGCACCCAGGCCATGGCGGATGACGCTGCGCTCAAGACCCTCGAAGAGGCCGCCCGCAAGGAAGGCGCGGTGAACAGCGTGGGCATGCCCGACAGCTGGGCGAACTGGAAAGACACCTGGGTCGACCTGGAGAAGAAGTACGGCCTCAAGCACATGGACACCGACATGAGCTCGGCGCAGGAAATCGCCAAGTTCGCGGCCGAGAAGGACAACGCCACCGCCGACATCGGCGACGTCGGCGCAGCCTTCGGCCCCATCGCCACCCAGCAGGGCGTCACCCAGCCTTACAAGCCGAGCACCTGGGAGCAGGTCCCCGAATGGGCCAAGGACAAGGATGGCCACTGGGCCCTCGCCTACACCGGCTCCATCGCCTTCATCATCAACAAGCAGCTGGTGAAGGAGCCGCCGAAATCCTGGGCCGACCTGGAGAAAGGCAAGTACAAGGTCGCCATCGGTGACGTCAGCGCCGCCGCCCAGGCGGTCAACGGCGTCCTCGCTGCCGCCATCGCCAAGGGCGGTGACGAGAAGAACATCCAGCCGGGCCTGGACCTCTTCGCCAAGATCGCCGAGCAGGGCCGCCTGTCCCTGTCCAACCCGACCATCCAGACCCTGGAGAAGGGTGAAGTGGAAGTCGGCATCGTCTGGGACTTCAACGGCCTGTCCTACCGCGACCAGATCGACCCCAGCCGCTTCGAGGTGCTGATCCCCTCCGACGGTTCGGTGATCTCCGGCTACACCACCATCATCAACAAGTACGCCAAGCACCCGAACGCCGCCAAGCTGGCCCGCGAGTACATCTTCAGCGATGCCGGCCAGATCAACCTGGCCAAGGGCAACGCCCGTCCGATCCGCGCCGAGCACCTGACCCTGCCGGCCGAGGTGCAGGCCAAGCTGCTGCCCAACGAGCAGTACGCCAAGGTCAAGCCGATCAAGGACGCCAAGGCCTGGGAAGAAACCTCCAAGGCACTGCCGGGCCTGTGGCAGGAAAACGTCATCATCAACATGGAATAACGAGCGACAACCGGGCGCCGGCCTCTGCCGGCGCCTCGTCGCTTCCGGGGCCCGCCCATGAACCGAAAAGCCATACTGGTCCTGCTCGACGGCCTCGGCCATAGCGTCGCCCGTCACGCGATGGGCCACCTGCACGCTTACTGCGCCGCCGGCCGGGCCGCCTACTACCGGCTCGAATGCGAGCTGCCCGCGCTGTCCCGCCCGCTCTACGAATGCATTCTCACCGGGGTGCCGCCCATCGACAGCGGCATCGTGCACAACGACGTCGCGCGCCTGTCCAACCAGCGCAGCGTCTTCCACTACGCCCGCGCTGCCGGCCGCAGCACTGCCGCCGCCGCGTACCACTGGGTCAGCGAGCTGTACAACCGCAGCCCCTTCGACCCCGCCCGCGACCGCCACACCGAAGCACCCGAGCTGCCCATCCAGCACGGCCACTTCTACTGGGCGGACCACTACCCGGACGCGCACCTGTTCGCCGATGCCGAGAGCCTGCGCCTGCGCCACACGCCGGACCTGCTGCTGGTGCACCCGATGAACATCGACGACGCCGGCCACAAGCACGGCCTCGACACCCCGCAATACCGCAATGCCGCGCGCATGGCCGACGTGATCCTCGCCGAATACCTGCAACGCTGGCTCGACGCCGGCTACCAGGTGCTGGTGACCGCCGACCACGGCATGAACACCGACCGCTCCCACAACGGCCTGCTGCCGGAGGAGCGCGAGGTGCCGCTGTTCGTCCTCGGTGACGCCTTCAGCCTCGATACCGGCGCGCAACCGAAACAGACCGAGCTCTGCGGCACCCTCTGCGAGCTGCTCGGCGTGCCCCACGACAAACCCTTCTGCCGGGAGCTGTTGAAGTGAATTCAGCCCACCGCGGCAAATGGCTGGCCCTGCTGTGCCTGCTGCCATTCGCCCTCTTCTTCGTCGCCTTCCAGATCGCCCCGCTGGCGTGGGTGGCGATCAACAGCCTGAACAGCCCCGAAGGCTGGGGCCTGGGCAACTACGCCAAGGTGTTCGCCTCGAAGTTCTACCTGCAGGCGATCAAGCACAGCCTGCAGATCGCCTTCTGGTCGAGCCTGATCGGCATCCTCATCGCCATCCTCGGCAGCTACTCGCTGCGCCAGGTGGACAGCCGCCTGCGCGACTTCGTCATGGCCTTCTCCAACATGACCAGCAACTTCGCCGGCGTGCCCCTGGCCTTCGCCTTCGTCATCCTGCTGGGCTTCAACGGCGCGCTGACCCTGCTGCTCAAGCAGAGCGGGCTGATCGAGGACTTCAACCTCTACTCCAAGACCGGCCTGATCGTGCTCTACACCTACTTCCAGATCCCCCTCGGCGTGCTGCTGCTCTACCCCGCCTTCGACGCCCTGCGCGAGGACTGGCGCGAATCCGCCTCGCTGCTCGGTGCCAGCACCTGGGACTTCTGGCGGCACATCGGCCTGCCGGTGCTGACCCCGGCACTGCTGGGCACCTTCATCATCCTGCTGGCCAACGCCCTGGGTGCCTACGCCACCGTCTACGCCCTGACCACCGGCAACTTCAACGTGCTGCCGATCCGCATCGCCGCCATGGTCGCCGGCGACATCGCGCTCAACCCCAACCTCGCCAGCGCCCTGGCCATGGTGCTGGTGGGCCTGATGGCGCTGATCACCATCGTCCACCAGTGGCTGCTGAAGAGGAGCTACCATGTCGCGCGCTGAAGCCCCTGCCGCCAGCCTCTACCACCGCATCGTGGTCTGGCTGCTGTTCCTGATCCTGCTGCTGCCGCTGGCCGGCACCCTGCTCTACTCGCTGTCCACCAGCTGGTCGGCGACCATCCTTCCCGACGGCCTGACCCTCAAGTGGTACCTGGCGCTGTGGAGCGACGCCCGCTTCCTCACCGCCTTCGGCCAGTCGCTGCTGGTGTGCTTCGGCGCCCTGGCGCTGTCGGTGGTGCTGATCCTGCCGCTGCTGTTCGTGGTGCACTACCACTTCCCCAAGCTGGACGCGCTGATGAACATCCTCATCCTGCTGCCCTTCGCGGTGCCGCCGGTGGTGTCCTCGGTGGGCCTGCTGCAGCTCTACGGCTCGGGCCCGCTGGCCATGGTCGGCACGCCGTGGATCCTGATCGGCTGCTACTTCACCGTGGCGCTGCCGTTCATGTACCGGGCCATCACCAACAACCTCCAGGCGATCAACCTGCGCGATCTGATGGACGCCGCGCACCTGCTGGGCGCCAGCACCTGGAAGGCCGCGCTGCTGGTGGTGCTGCCCAACCTGCGCAAGGGCCTGATGGTCTCGCTGTTCCTGTCGTTCTCCTTCCTGTTCGGCGAGTTCGTCTTCGCCAACCTGCTGGTGGGCACGCGCTACGAGACCCTGCAGGTCTACCTGAACAACATGAAGAACAGCAGCGGCCACTTCAACAGCGCCCTGGTGATCTCCTACTTCTTCTTCGTGCTGCTGTTCACCTGGGCAGCCAACCGCCTGAACAAGGACAAGACATGAGCTTCCTGAGCATCCGGGGCCTGCACAAGCATTACGGCTCGACCCCCATCTTCAGCGACATCGACTGTGAGATCGGCCAGGGCGAGTTCGTCACCCTGCTCGGCCCTTCCGGCTGCGGCAAGTCCACCCTGCTGCGCTGCATCGCCGGCCTCACCGAGGTCAACGGCGGGCAGATCCTCCTCGACGGCCAGGACCTGGTGCCGCTGGCGCCGCAGAAGCGCGGCATCGGCATGGTGTTCCAGAGCTATGCGCTGTTCCCCAACATGACCGCCGCGCAGAACGTCGCCTTCGGCCTGCGCATGCAGAAGACCAGCAAGGAAGACAGCGCCCGCCGCGTGCAGGAGGCGCTGGCCATGGTCGAGCTGGACACGTACGCCGACCGCTACCCGCACCAGCTCTCCGGTGGCCAGTGCCAGCGCGTGGCCCTGGCCCGCTCCCTGGTCACCCGCCCGCGCCTGCTGCTGCTCGACGAACCGCTCTCGGCCCTCGACGCACGCATTCGCAAGCATCTGCGCGAGCAGATCCGCAGCATCCAGCAGGAGCTGGGGCTGACCACTATCTTCGTCACCCACGACCAGGAGGAGGCGCTGACCCTGTCCGACCGCATCTTCCTGATGAACGCCGGGCGCATCATCCAGAGCGGCGACGCCGAGACCCTCTACACCGCCCCGGTGGACGCCTTCGCCGCCGGTTTCATCGGCAACTACAACCTGCTGGAGGCCGAAGACGCGACGCGCCTGCTGGCGCGCCCGATAGCCAGCCGTGTCGCCATCCGCCCGGAAGCCATCTCGCTGAGCCGCGACGGTGCCATCGAAGCACACGTACGCGGCCACAGCCTGCTGGGCAACGTCATCCGCTACCGCGTGGAAGCACGGGGCGTGGAACTGGTGGTGGATGTGCTCAACCGCAGCGCCGACGACCTGCATGGCACGGGCCAGCGCATCGGCCTTGCCATCGATGACAGCGCGATCCGGGAGGTGGCGTGATGACCCTGGCGATATTCGATCTCGACGACACCCTGATCGACGGCGACTGCGCCAGCCTGTGGAGCGAGCACATGGCCGCCATCGGCTGGGTGGACGGCGAATCCTTCGTCAGGAAGGACCACGAGCTCATGGCCCTCTATGCCGAGGGCAAGCTGGCGATGGAGGACTACATGGCCTTCAGCCTGTCGCCCCTGGTGGGTCGCACGCCCGAGGAGGTGGCCTTCGTCGTCGAGCCCTTCGTCGAGGACGTGATCGAGCCGATCTTCCACAGCGACGCCACCCGCTGCCTGGCCAGCCACCGCGAGGCCGGCGACCGCATCCTGGTGATCTCCGCCTCGGCGCATTTCCTCGTCAGCGCCATCGCCGCACGGCTGAAGATCGACGAAGTGCTGGCCATCGACCTGGAAGAGCAACACGGCCACTACAGCGGCAACACCCGTGGCGTGCTCACCTACCGCGAAGGCAAGGTCACCCGCCTGCACGAGTGGCTGGCGGCCGAGGGCGAAAGCCTCGACGGCGCCTATTTCTACTCCGACTCACGCAACGACTTGCCGCTGCTCAAACTGGTCAGCAACCCCCGCGTGGTCAACCCCGACCCGGCCCTGCGCGAACACGCCGAACAGGCCGGCTGGCCGATCCTCGAATGGCGCTGACTCCACCCGCCCTGCGACATGCCGTAGGGCGGGTGAAACCCGCGTGCCTGGTTTGCCGAGAACTCAGCTGTCCCCGTGGGCGAAGGCCTTGAGTTCGTCGCCGGCCATGCGGTAGCGCACCCATTCGTCCTGGGGGCTGGCGCCGATGGAGCGGTAGAACTGGATGGCGGGCTCGTTCCAGTCCAGCACGCTCCACTCCAGGCGGCCGCAGCCACTGTCGCAGGCCAGGCGCGCGAGGTGGCGCAGGAGGGCCTTGCCGGCGCCCACGCCGCGTTGCTGGGGGGAGACGTAGAGGTCTTCCAGGTACATGCCCTTGCGGCCCAGCCAGGTCGAGTAGCTGTAGAAATACACGGCGAAACCGATGGGCTGGCCATCCAGTTCGCAGATCAGCGCGCGGGCCGGGGTCTGCCCTTCGAACAGGCTCCGCTCGATGTCGGCGACGCTGGCGACGACCTCGTGCTCGGCCTTCTCGTAGATGGCCAGCTCGGTGATGAAGGCGAGGATCTGGCCGGCGTCGCTGCGCGCGGCTTCGCGGATGTGAAGGCTCACGGGGGCTCCTTGTGATGAGTGTCAGCGCCTGGGCGCAAGGGCGGACATCCTAGGCCCGCCATGGTGCCCAGGAAAGGGGAACGCGCATAATCGGCGCTCGCAACCCGCCCCCGAGGACCTCCCATGCTGTCTCACGTCTGCATCGGCACCAATGATTTCCCTCGCGCCCTGGCGTTCTACACACCGCTGATGGAAGCGCTGGGCCTGCCGCGGAAATTCTGCGATCCCGCTCGGCCCTGGGCCGGCTGGATACCGGCGGATGCGCCACGCCCCCTGCTGGTGCTGGGCGCGCCGTTCGATGGCGAGGCAGCGGCGGCGGGCAACGGCCAGATGGTCGCGCTGCTGGCACCGGATCGCGCCAGCGTGGACCGTTGCCACGCCCTGGCACTGGCCAACGGAGGACGCTGCGAAGGCGCCCCCGGCCTGCGTCCGCACTACCACCCCGACTACTACGGCGCCTATTTCCGCGACCCGGATGGCAACAAGCTGTGCGTGTGCTGCCATCGGGCCGAATGACGCTCAAGGCACGGTGTTGTCGCCCTCGCCGGGCAGTTCTGGTTCATGGTGACGCGGGCGCAGGTCGGGTTCGGGGTCGCGGGGCTGCTGCAGGCGCTCCACCTCGGCGTCGATCTCCGCGTCTGCGCCGGGGGTGATCTCGGGCAACTCGCCGTCTTCGGTGACGCTGGGGTCGCTGTCGATCATGGCGCGTCCTCCCTCAGGTGCCGTACTGCTGCGATGCCGATGTCCTGGCTCAGGTCATGTTTGACGGGCATGCTCCACCTCCTGCTTTCGTGGTCGTCAGCATTTGTGAGGGAGGTGGCCGATGAAGGTTCGAGGTATTTGGTCGGTCGTGCCGTCGTGGCAGAATCTGCCCCTCAATCACGCAGGACGCAGGAACTCACCATGAGCAATGGACCGGATGTCGAGATAAGCCGCTTCCTCAGCTTTGTACTGAGGCACAAGCCCGAGGCCATCGGCCTGCAGCTGGACAGCGAAGGCTGGGCCGATATCGAGGCGTTGATCACCGGTGCCGCACGCACGGGCAAGGAGCTCGATGAGCTGGCGATCCGCCGCGTGGTGGCGAACAACAACAAGAAGCGCTTCGCCATTTCCGAGGACGGGCGGCGCATCCGCGCGGTACAGGGCCATTCGACCGCCTCGGTACAGCGCCAGTACAAGGCCGTGGTGCCGCCGCAGCGGTTGTTCCACGGCACCGCCAGCCGCTTTGTCGACAGCATCCTGCAGAAGGGCCTGATCGCCGGCTCACGCCACCACGTGCACCTCTCCGAAGACCGCGAAACCGCCACCCAGGTAGGCGAGCGCTATGGCGAGCCGGTGATCCTCGAAATCGCCGCCAGCGCCATGCACGAGGACGGTTTCGAATTCCACCAGGCGGAGAACGGCGTGTGGCTGACCGCGCGGGTGCCGGTGGACTACCTCAAGCGGGAGGGGTGAACGGCGGACACCACCGTCCCGGGATGAAGCCCGGGCTACAAGGTCAGAACGACCATGAAAAAAGGCAGCCCGAGGGCTGCCTTTCCTTTTGGAGCGAGGTGGATCAGTTCGTGCGGATCAGGTGGTCGAAGGCGCTCAGGGAGGCCTTGGCACCTTCGCCCACGGCGATGACGATCTGCTTGTAGGGCACGGTGGTCACGTCACCGGCGGCGAACACGCCGGGCAGCGAGGTCTCGCCCCGAGCGTCGACGATGATCTCGCCACGCTGGCTCAGCTCTACGGTGCCTTTGAGCCAATCGCTGTTGGGCAGCAGGCCGATCTGCACGAAGATGCCTTCCAGTTCCAGAGCCTTGAACTCGTCGGAGTTGCGGTCCTTGTAGGTCAGGCCGGTGACCTTCTGGCCATCGCCCTTCACTTCGCTGGTCAGTGCACTGGTGACGATGTCGACGTTGGAGAGGCTGCGCAGTTTCTTCTGCAGCACGGCGTCGGCACGCAGTTGGCTGTCGAACTCGATCAGCGTCACATGGGCGACGATGCCGGCCAGGTCGATGGCCGCCTCCACACCGGAGTTGCCGCCACCGATCACCGCCACGCGCTTGCCCTTGAACAGCGGGCCGTCGCAGTGCGGGCAGTAGGCCACGCCACGGCCACGGTATTCCTGCTCGCCGGGCACGTTCATTTCGCGCCAGCGGGCACCGGTAGAGAGGATCACGGTCTTGGCCTTGAGGCTGGCACCGCTCTCGAACTTCACTTCGTGCAGGCCGCCTTCGGCCTTGGCCGGGATCAGCTGGCTGGCACGCTGCAGGTTCATGATGTCGACGTCGTACTGCTTGACGTGCTCTTCCAGGGCGCGGGCCAGTTTCGGGCCTTCGGTCTCCTGCACGGAGATGAAGTTCTCGATGGCCATGGTGTCCAGCACCTGGCCGCCGAAACGCTCGGCCGCGACGCCGGTGCGGATGCCCTTGCGCGCGGCATAGATGGCAGCCGATGCACCGGCCGGTCCACCGCCGATCACCAGGACGTCGAAGGCGTCCTTGGCATTGAGCTTCTCGGCGTCACGGGCGGAGGCGCCGGTGTCGATCTTGGCGAGGATTTCCTCCACGCCCATGCGGCCCTGGCTGAACAGTTCGCCGTTCAGGTAGATGCTCGGCACCGACATGATCTGGCGTTGCTCGACCTCATCCTGGAACAGCGCGCCGTCGATAGCGACGTGGCGGATGTTGGGGTTGAGCACGGCCATCAGGTTCAGCGCCTGGACAACGTCCGGGCAGTTCTGGCAGGACAGCGAGAAATAGGTTTCGAAGTTGAACTCGCCCTGGATGCCCTTGACCTGCTCGATCACGTCGGCTTCGAGCTTGGAGGGGTGGCCGCCGACCTGCAGCAGCGCCAGTACCAGGGAGGTGAATTCGTGGCCCATGGGGATGCCGGCGAAACGCAGGCTGATGTCCGCGCCGGGGCGTTGCAGCGAGAAGGAAGGCGTGCGGGCGTCGCCACCGTCTTCGCGCAGGGTGATCTTGTCGGTCAGGCCGACGATGTCGTGCAGCAGGTCGCGCAGCTCCTTCGATTTGTCGCTGTCATCGAGGGACGCGACGATCTCGAACGGCTGGGTGACCTTTTCCAGATAGGCCTTCAACTGGGTTTTAAGATTGGCGTCCAACATGATTCGGCTCCTGCTTGTTTCGGGCAAAGGGGACCCCGCGGCGAGCGCATGCGCGCCCGCCCTGCTCGCTCGGATTCGGGCTTTTGCAGGGTGGCCGGCCTGGGGCCGACCACCGGGGGGAGGTACTGCGGGTACTGCTTAGATCTTGCCAACCAGGTCCAGGGACGGAGCGAGGGTCTTCTCGCCTTCCTTCCACTTGGCCGGGCAGACTTCGCCCGGGTGGGCGGCGGTGTACTGGGCAGCTTTCAGCTTGCGCAGGGTCTCGCCGACGTCACGAGCGATCTCGTTGGAGTGGATTTCAACGGTCTTGATGATGCCTTCCGGGTTGATCACGAAGGTGCCACGCAGGGCCAGGCCTTCTTCCGGGATGTGCACGCCGAAGGCGTTGGTCAGTTGGTGGGTCGGGTCGCCGATCAGCGGGAACTGGGCCTTGCCGACGGCCGGGGAAGTCTCGTGCCATACCTTGTGGGAGAAGTGGGTATCGGTGGTCACGATGTAGACCTCGGTACCGGCCTTCTGGAACTCGGCGTAGTTGTTGGCGGCGTCTTCGATCTCGGTGGGGCAGTTGAAGGTGAAGGCTGCCGGCATGAAGATCAGTACCGACCACTTGCCCTTGAGGGATTCTTCGGTGACTTCGATGAACTTGCCGTTGTGGAAAGCGTTGACCTTGAAAGGTTGAACTGCGGTGTTGATCAGAGACATCGAGTGGTCCTCTATCTATGGGGTTGGAAGTTCGGGTCAAGAATTTACCCGACGAATACTAGGCGGTCAGCCCGTAAAGAGCTTATTGATTGAGGGCATCGCCATCATTGCTTTCCTAAATCGATCCTGGAAAGCCGCTACAGCCCAGTAGCCACGCGGCCTTGCGCGCGGCTACCGGAGCGAGGTGAGCCTGGTTCAGGCCAGGGACTCGTCGAGCAGGACGACTACTTTACCGGAAACCTGGTTGCTGCCGAGCGCCGCGAAGGCCGCTTCCACATCCTTGGCGGCGAAGCTGCGCTCCAGTTGGGGCTTAAGGCGGCCCTCGGCGAACAGGGGCCAGGCGTGCTGCCCCAGGTCGCGCAGCAGGTCGGCCTTGAAGGCGTCGTCGCGGTTGCGCAGCGTGGAGCCGATCAGCTGGATGCGCTTGCCCAGCACCAGCGCCATGTCCAGCTCGGCCTTGCGCCCGCCCATGAGGCCGATGTTGACCCAGCGACCGTCGCGGGCCAGCAGCTCCAGGTTCAGCGCCGCATAGTTGCCACCGACAGGATCGAGGATGACGTCGAAGGGGGCGAAGTCGCGCAGGCTCTCCAGTGCTTCGCCACGCAACGCGCCACCCTGGGCGCCAAGGCTTTCACAATAGGCCAGGCGCTCGGCGGAACCGACGCTGACCCAGGCGGGGCTGCCGAACGCCTTGCACAGCTGGATGGCGGCGGAACCGACACCACTCGCACCGGCGTGCAGCAGTACCTTCTCGCCGGGCTTGAGGCCCGCCAGCTGGAACAGGTTGAGCCAGGCGGTGGCGTAGACCTCGGGCAGCGCGGCCCCTTCGGCCAGGCTGAGGCCCTCGGGAACCGGCAGTACGTGGCCGGCATCCACCACCACTTCCTCGGCCATGCCGCCGCCGGCCAGCAGCGCACAGACACGGTCACCGACCTGCCATGCCGCACCCGCGCCCACCTCGGTGATCACCCCGGAGCATTCGAGGCCGATGATGTCGCTGGCACCCGGCGGCGGCGGGTAATGCCCCGCTGCCTGCAACAGGTCGGCGCGGTTCAGACCCGCTGCCGCCACACGAATGCGGACCTGCCCCACATCACAGTCAGGAACCGGGCGTTCAGCCCATTCCACGCGCCCTTCAACGCCTTGCAATGCTTTCACGCTGCCTCCATAGTGACCCAGGACTCGCCCGGCGGCTGACCGCCGGGCTTTTGCTTTGCGCCGATGGAACCCGGCGCCCTCAAATACGGCCTAATATGCGTTATCACCTCCCCCGACGTCGACTCAGCATGAAGCGTTCACTGATCTGCTCCGCCCTTGCGTTTGTATTCAGCATCAGCGTCCTGCCGCTGCATGCGTCCACCACCTCGGCAAGCGATAGCTGGGACTCGATCCAGCCCGACCGTGAGCAGGTGATAGCCAGCCTCAACGTGGTGGAGCTGCTCAAGCGCCATCATTACAACAAGCCGCCGCTCAACGATGAGCGCTCGGTGAAGATCTACGAGGGCTACCTCAAGCTTCTCGACCCGGCGAAGATGTATTTCACCGCCGGCGACATCGCCGAATTCAACCAGTGGAAGACGCAATTCGACGACTTCCTCAAGAGCGGCGACCTGGACCCGGGCTTCACCATCTACAAGCGTCATCTGGACCGCCTCAAGGAGCGCCTGGACTTCGCCCTGGCCATGCTCGACAAGGGCGTGGACAAGATCGACTTCAGCGTCGACGAGAGCCTCGAGACCGATCGCGAGAAAGCCACCTGGGCCAAGGACCGAGCCGCCCTCGATGACCTCTGGCGCAAGCGCGTGAAGGACGAAGTCCTGCGCCTGAAGATCGCCAACAAGGAGCCGAAGGCGATCCAGGAGCTGCTGGTCAAGCGCTACAAGAACCAGCTCTCGCGCCTCGAGCAGACCCGTGGCGAGGACGTGTTCCAGGCCTACATCAACGCCTTCGCGCAGACCTACGACCCGCACACCCAGTACCTCTCCCCGGACAACGCGGAGAACTTCGACATCAACATGAGCCTGTCGCTGGAAGGCATCGGTGCGGTGCTGCAGAGCGACAACGAGCATGTGAAGGTGGTGCGCCTGGTCCCCGCCGGCCCCGCCGAGAAGAGCAAGCAGATCGCTCCGGCCGACAAGATCGTCGGCGTCGCCCAGGGCAACGGTGAGATGGTCGACGTGATCGGCTGGCGCCTGGATGAAGTCGTGAAACTGATCCGCGGCCCGAAAGGCTCGGTCGTGCGCCTGGAAGTGGTCCCCGCGAACAACGCCCCCAACGACCAGAGCAGCAAGATCGTCTCCATCACCCGCGAAGCGGTGAAGCTCGAAGAGCAGGCCGCGAAGAAATCCGTGCTGAACCTCGAGCATGACGGCCATGCCTTCAAACTCGGCGTGATCGAAGTGCCGGCCTTCTACCTGGACTTCAAGGCGTTCCGTGCCGGCGACCCCGAGTACAAGAGCACCACGCGCGATGTGAAGAAACTCCTCGGCGAACTGCAGAAGGAGAAGGTCGACGGCGTGGTGATCGACCTGCGCAACAACGGCGGCGGCTCCCTGCAGGAAGCCACCGAGCTGACCGGCCTGTTCATCGACCAGGGCCCGACCGTGCTGGTCCGCAACAGCGACGGCCGCGTCGACGTGCTGGCCGACGAGAACACCGGCATCTTCTACAAGGGCCCGATGGCCGTGCTGGTCAACCGCCTGTCCGCCTCGGCCTCGGAGATCTTCGCCGGCGCGATGCAGGACTATCACCGCGCACTGATCATCGGTGGGCAGACCTTCGGCAAGGGCACCGTGCAGACCATCCAGCCGCTCAATCATGGCGAGCTGAAGCTGACCCTGGCCAAGTTCTACCGCGTCTCCGGCCAGAGTACCCAGCACCAGGGCGTGATCCCCGACATCGAGTACCCCTCGGTGGTCGACACCAAGGAAATCGGCGAAAGCGCGCTGCCCGAGGCCATGCCTTGGGACAGCATCCGCCCGGCGATCAAGCCCGAGGTCGATCCCTTCAAGCCCTTCCTCGCCGAGCTCAAGGCCCGTCACGATTCGCGCACCGCGCACAATCCCGACTTCGTCTACAGCCGCGAGCGCCTGGCCCTGGCCCAGAAGCTGATGAAGGAAACCACCATCACCCTCAACGAGGCCAAGCGCCGTGCCCAGCAGGCGGACATCGAGTCCAAGCAGCTGGCGATGGAAAACAGCCGTCGCAAGGGCAAGGGCGAGGAGCCGCTGAAGGAGCTGAAGAAGGAAGACGAAGACGCGCTGCCGCTGGACGATGACAAGACCAAGCCGGAAGACGACGCCTACCTGACCGAGACCGGGCAGATCCTGCTCGACTACCTGGGTCTGAACTCCGCAGTGGCCAAGCACTGACCGAACGTCATCAGAACGTCACGAAATCGTCGTGAAATGCAGGGGCCGCTTATGCGGCCCCTTGCTTTTGAGCCGCATTCACGAGAGCCAACATGACAGTCACCGAGCAGTTGAGCGCACTGGGCCATATCCTCGCTCACGGCGACCTGAACAGCCTTTTCCAGCCGATCATTTCGCTTTCCGAACGCCGCATCCTCGGCTACGAGGCCCTCACCCGGGGCCCCTCCAACAGCCCCCTGCACTCACCCGTCACCCTGTTCGCCGTCGCGCGCCACGCGGGTCGCCTCAGCGAACTCGAGATGGCCTGCCGCAAGCGTGCCTGTACGCGCTTCCACGAGCTCAAGCTCGACGGCAAGCTGTTTCTCAACGTGTCCCCTGAATCCCTGCTCGACCCCGCCCACCAGCCGGGGCGCACGCTGCAATTGCTGCAGGCCTTCGGCATCCCGCCGAGCCAGGTGGTGATCGAGCTGACCGAGCACGCCCCGACCGAAGACTTCGGCCTGCTCGACACCGCCCTGCACCACTACCGCGCCATGGGTTTCTCCATCGCCCTGGACGACCTCGGCGCCGGCTATTCCAGCCTGCGCCTGTGGTCGGAGCTGCGTCCCGACTACGTGAAGATCGACCGCCACTTCATCGACGGCATCCACCAGGACGCGGTGAAGCGCGAATTCGTCGGTTCCATCCTGAAGATGGCCAAGGCCTCCCGCGCCCAGGTGATCGCCGAGGGCATCGAACTGCCGGAAGAACTGGCCGTGCTCGCCGAGATGGGCCTGGACCTGGTGCAGGGCTACCTGCTCTGCCGCCCCCAGGAACAACCTCCCCGCGACGCCCGCCCGCTGTTGCCGCAGCTGGAAAGCAGCGGCACGCTCGCCGAGGAAGGCGCCGACCTGCAGGCCCTGCTCAACGAGCAGGCGGCAGTGGACCAGAACACCCCGATCGCCGAAGTCCTGGAAGCCTTCCGTGCCCAGGCCAACCTCAACTCCCTGGCCGTGCTCGACACCCAGCAGCAGCCGGTGGGCATCGTCCACCGCCACCTGCTTTCCGATGCCTTGCTCAAGCCCTTCGCCACCGACCTGTTCGCCCGCAAGCCGATCAGCCGACTGATGAGCGACGACTTCCTCGCCGTCGAGCTGTGCCAATCGCTGCAACAGGTCAGCCGCCTGCTCACCAGCCGCGCACGCCAGCGCATCGAAGAGGACTTCATCATCGTCTCCGAAGGCCGTTACCAGGGGCTTGGAAGGGTGATCGACGTACTCAAGCTGATCACCGAAATGAAGATCCAGCAGGCCCGTCATGCCAACCCGCTGACCCTGCTGCCGGGCAACGTACCCATCCAGCAATGCCTGGCGCGACTGCTCCAGCAGGGCCGTGCGGCGATGATCTGCTACGTGGACATCGACAGCTTCAAGCCCTTCAACGACCTCTACGGCTACGCCAAGGGCGATGAAGTGCTGCTGTGCCTGGCGCAATGCCTGAACGAGCGTGTCGACCCGGCACGGGACTTCGTCGGCCATATCGGCGGCGACGACTTCATGCTGGTACTGGGCTCGGAAGACTGGCGCGCCAAGCTCAACCACCTGCTGGAGGATTTCCAGGGGCAGTGCCGGCGTTTCTACCGCACCGACCACTTGCAGGCCGGCTGCTTCATCGCGCACAACCGCCATGGCGAGCGCGAGGAGTTCCCGCTGCTGTCATTGTCGATCGGTGTGGTCAACCTGCGCGCCGAGGCCTGCAGCCAGCTGGACGCCAGCCAGCTCGCGGCGCTCGCCTCGGAAGCCAAGCGCCACGCCAAGGCGGTGCCCGGCTACAGCCTGCACATCATCGATGCGGCCTGAAACGGTGCGCGGGGCAAGCCGGGATCAGAAGCCCAGGCGCGCGGCGCTGGCGGCCATGCGCTCGGCAGCAGCCGGGTCGGGCGCCAGGCCCGGCCCACCCTCGCGGTAGAGATCAGCCAGGCGCTTGGCGGCCAGGGGATGCCCAGCCGAATCGGCGAGCGCCCACCACGAAGCCGCTTCGGCGGCATCGGGCGGGTTGCGGGTGTCCCCTGCCAACGCCAGCACCCCGAGCTGGTAGGAAGACTTGCCATCACCGGCGCGGGCCGCCAGGCGCAGCATGCGGATGCCCTCCTCCCGCGCTCCGAAGCCCTGCCCACGGTGCAACAGGAGATGACCGTAGAAGCTCTGCGCGGCGACATCCCCCAGATTGGCCATGCGCGCGTACTGACCCTGCATCCAGTTCCAGGCCCGCGGCTGCTTGACCAAGGCAGGCCAACGCAGCAGCCAGCGCGCAACGAGATAGCCGACGCGAGCGCGCATCTTCCAGTGCAGCATCAGGTTTCCTCGGGGTAGGTGAACTCGAATACCCGCACCACTTCGGCCGCATGCCAGGACGCCGCGGCGATGCCGTCCGGCGGCCCGGAGAAGCGCCCCAGGCGCACCACGCATTCGAAGAAGCCGGTACGCGGCAGACGGCTGGCCCCCTGGCTGATCACCAAGGAGCTGCGTAGCGGACGCTCGGCACGGGCGTCCAGTGCGGCGAGGTGCTCCAGGGCGGCGGTAAGAGTCTGCATGGCGGGGGTAGGCAGCTGGAGGCGCTCCACCAGGGCGCGGTAGGTCAGCAGATGACGCTGCCGGCGGGCATCTTCCAGCTCACCCAACAGGGCCTGCCAGTGCTGGCGGCTGATGCGAACGCTCAAGATTCCGCCTCCCAGCCGGCGACACCGAGGACGCGTGCCAGCGAGCGCTTTATCGCGGCATCCGGCTCGCGCTCGCCGCTCTCGATCAGGCCCAGGTAGACGGGGCTGATGCCGACCGCTCGGGCGACTTGTTCAAGGCTTTGCCCCAGCTCCTCACGCAGTGCCTGCAACTGCGAGAACGAAGGGGCGGAGACGGCGCCGGTGGGCGCCTGGGTGGCTTGTCCGGCAGCCTGTAGCAGTGCCTGGTAATCAGCCCAGGGCAACACCGCGTACTCTGCTTCACCGTCACGCATGATCACTTGCACGTTCATTGCAACTCCCGTGGACAGCAGTGCCGACAGCTTCAGCACTTTCCTTGCAGATCGCCATATTAACAGGGCGAATCGGCCTTCGGGGGCCATCAGTGAGCACGCAGCGAAACCGTGATCGTGCGCGCTTTTCGACCTCAGAGCAGGTCTTCCAAGGCCTCTTCACGAGCAGGTATGCGATCGAGAGACGCCGTCACATCAGGCGTCTGTGCATCGCGCCAGGAGCGGAAGGCATCCAGCTCGGCGCTCCAGGTCTTCAGCACCCAGGCGAGCACGCCCAGGTCATCGATCAGGCCGACACCCAGCACCCAGTCGGGGATGGCGTCCACAGGCGTGAGGAAATACACCAGCCCGGCGACGATCGAGAGAAACGCCTTGGGGCTGATGTCGCGGTACTGGCCACGCAGGCGCGCCACGCACAGTGCCAGTAACACCTGCAGGTCTTCCTTCACCGCGCCCAGGCGACCGCTCTGCCTCGCGCTTTTTCGGGTCACCGCGAGCAACAGTGCAGGCAGCCGCCCGCGCGCCAGGAAACGACGCGCAATGGGCAGGTAACGCTCCAGATTCCAGGGGGCTTTCATGGTCGCTCCTCGTTGAACCGCATGGGAACGGGGCTATCAGGGGTTACCCACAGAAGTTGTGGATAACCTTGTTGACAGATTATTGCCGAAACCTGCGAAAGCCCGTCATGCCTGGCTTTGCTACAGATCGGCGATTTTTTGGCCAGGCCAAAAAAATCAACGAAATCAACTGGTTGAAAATCAGCCAGAGCCTGCGACAGCGCACCGCAGTGACAAGGCCCGTGGCTGCCCGGTCATGTGCATAACCGTAACACCGCCCAAGCCCACCACCCTCGTTCAGACCCATGAGTCAGGCCCTGGTTCGCTCTGCAACCGGGGTACAACAGCAGGTATCCCATGTCGCCGCAGAAATGAAAACGCCCCGCACGAGGCGGGGCGTTTCAGGGGACGTTCGGCTTACTGCTGCGGGGCGGCGGCCGGGTCCTTGATGCCGATCAGCTCCAGGTCGAACACCAGGACGGAGTTCGCCGGGATCGCCGGGCTCGGGCTCTGCTCGCCATAGGCCAGTTCGCTCGGGATGTAGAGCTTGTACTTCTCGCCGACATGCATCAGTTGCAGGCCTTCGACCCAACCCGGGATCACGCCGTTGACCGGCAGATCGATCGGGCTGCCACGCTGGATGGAGCTGTCGAAGACGGTGCCGTCGGTCAGCTTGCCTTCATAGTGGACGGTCACCACATCGGTCGCCTTGGGCTGAGCGCCATCGGCCTTCTTCACGACTTCGTACTGCAGGCCGGAAGCGGTGGTGGTCACGCCTTCACGCTTGCCGTTCTCTTCGAGGAACTTCTTGCCCGCCTTGGCGGATTCCTCGTTGATCTTGACCATGCGCTCTTCGGCACGCTTCTGCAGGAAGGCGAAGGCTTCGACCAGCTCATCGTCCTTCAGGCGTTGTTCTTTCTTGCCGATGGCATCTTCGATGCCCTGGGCGACAGCTTTGGAATCCAGGTCATCCATGCCTTCCTGAGCCAGGCTCTTGCCCATGTTCAGACCGATGCCGTAGGAGGCTTTCTGTGCCGGGGTCTTGAGCTCGACGCTGGTCTGCGAATCGCAGCCAGCGAGCACCAGGCCCACCAGAGCCACAGCCGCCGCCAAACGATGTTGTTTCATGCTGATTCCTTGTCTGTCCGCCGTGAAGGCTTGTTCTATGAAGCCGCGAGCTTAGCAGGCCCCCGCGACCAGTGGCTATGGGCATATAGGATCAATCGGCAGGCAATTAGTTCAGCGCTGCCCGGCAGGAAAACGCATGAAATACCTGCATGTTTGCGCAACGGGGCAAGGGTCGGGGACGGGACTTTTTCGCGGGCAAAGAAAAAGCCCTCAGGCATCGCTACCTGAGGGCTTTCCGTATATGGCGCAGCGGACGGGACTCGAACCCGCGACCCCCGGCGTGACAGGCCGGTATTCTAACCGACTGAACTACCGCTGCGCGTTACTGCGAGATTGGTGGGTGATGACGGGATCGAACCGCCGACCCTCTGCTTGTAAGGCAGATGCTCTCCCGGCTGAGCTAATCACCCTTCACTCTCGAAGTGGGGCGCATTCTAGAGAGGTATCCCTACCCTGGCAAGCCCCTTTTGAAAAAAAATTTGCTAGCCGTTCCAAAGGCTTAGCGCAGGGTTGGCCTGAGTGCTCCGGGGGAGAATAATGCGCGCTTTGTGTCCGGAGAGAATTCCCCCATGTGGTTCCGTAACCTGCTCGTCTACCGCCTCACCCAGGATGTGCCCTTCGACGCCGAGGCCCTGGAAACCGCGCTGGCCACCAAGCCGGCCCGCCCCTGTGCCAGCCAGGAACTGACCACCTACGGCTTCGTCGCCCCCTTCGGCAAAGGCGCCGATGCCCCCCTCGTGCACGTCAGTGAAGGCTTCCTGCTGGTCGCCGCACGCAAGGAGGAACGCATCCTCCCCGGCAGCGTGGTGCGTGACGCGCTGAAGGAGAAGGTCGATGAGATCGAAGCCGAGCAGATGCGCAAGGTCTACAAGAAGGAGCGCGACCAGCTCAAGGACGAGATAGTCCAGACCTTCCTGCCCCGCGCCTTCATCCGCAAGTCGGCCACTTTCGCCGCCATCGCCCCCGCGCAGGGCCTGATCCTGGTCGACGCCTCCAGCCCGAAGCGTGCCGAGGACCTGCTGTCTACCCTGCGCGAGGCCATCGGCTCCCTGCCGGTGCGCCCGGTCTCGGTGAAGATCGCCCCCACCGCCACCCTTACCGAGTGGGTCAAGACCCAGGAAGCCGCCAAGGACTTCTACGTGCTCGACGAGTGCGAGCTGCGCGACACCGATGAAGACGGCGGCGTGGTCCGCTGCAAGCGCCAGGACCTGACCAGCGACGAGATCCAGCTGCACCTGTCTTCCGGCAAGCTGGTCACCCAGCTGTCCCTGGCCTGGCAGGACAAGCTGTCCTTCGTGCTCGACGACAAGCTGGTGGTCAAGCGCCTGCGATTCGAAGACCTGCTGCAGGAGAAGGCCGAGCAGGACGGCGGCGACGACTCCCTGAGCCAGCTCGACGCCAGCTTCACCCTGATGATGCTGACCCTCGTCGAGTTCCTGCCCCAGTTGATCGAAGCCCTCGGCGGCGAAGAGATCCCCCAGGGCGTCTGACGCCGCCCCGCGCCCGGCCTCTGCCGGGCGCCTTTTCCCCTAAGGAACGAGCATGCGCGCACTGGCCGCCCTGAGCCGCTTCGTCGGCAATACCTTCGCCCTCTGGATCCTGCTGTTCGCCCTGCTGGCCTTTTATCAGCCGGCCTGGTTTCTGCCCCTGGCGAAATGGATAGTGCCGCTGCTCGGCCTGATCATGTTCGGCATGGGCCTGACCCTGAAGACCGAAGACTTCCGCGAGGTGGCGCGCCGCCCCCTGCGCGTGCTGATCGGCGTGCTCGCCCAGTTCCTGATCATGCCCGGGCTCGCCTGGCTGCTGTGCCAGGTGTTGCGCCTGCCGCCGGAGGTGGCCGTTGGCGTGATCCTGGTGGGTTGCTGCCCCGGCGGCACCGCCTCCAACGTGATGACCTGGTTCGCCCGTGGCGACCTGGCCCTGTCCGTCGCCATCACCGCGGTCACCACGCTGCTCGCCCCGCTGGTCACCCCCGCGCTGATCTGGCTGCTGGCTTCGGCCTGGCTACCGGTGCAGTTCGGCGCGCTGTTCATGTCGATCCTCCAGGTGGTGCTGCTGCCCATCGCCCTCGGCCTCATCGCCCAGCGCCTGCTCGGCGTCCGTGTGCGCCACCTGGTGGAGGTGCTGCCCCTGGTGTCGGTGGTGAGCATCGTCATCATCGTCGCTGCGGTGGTTGCCGCCAGCCAGGCGAAAATCGCCGAATCCGGCCTTCTGATCATGGCCGTGGTGGTGCTGCACAACGGATTCGGCCTGGCCCTGGGCTACCTCGCCGGCAAGCTCTTCGGTATGCCGCTGGCCCAGCGCAAGACGCTCTCCATCGAGGTCGGCATGCAGAACTCCGGTCTCGGTGCCGCCCTGGCCAGCGCACACTTCTCGCCACTGGCGGCCGTACCCAGCGCGTTGTTCAGCGTCTGGCACAACCTCTCGGGCTCACTGCTCGCCGCCCTGTTCCGGCGCATGAAGGATGAATCCGACAAGCCCACCGACTGACGTCTGTCAGGCCGCCCGTCCCGCACAACTTGTCCGGGCGGCCAGGATGTGCAAAATACTGCGCAGTGCAGGGACGGCCCTGCCACTCGCCGAGTGACCATACCGGGGACGGCCCCGATCCAATCCGTCGTACCTTTGGAGGTCACCATGTCCTGGATAATCCTGTTCTTCGCCGGCCTGTTCGAGGTGGGTTGGGCCGTAGGCCTGAAATACACCGAAGGCTTCACCCGCCCGCTGCCCACCGCGCTCACCGTGCTGGCCATGGCCATCAGCCTCGGCTTGCTGGGCCTGGCGATGAAGCACCTGCCGCTGGGCACCGCCTATGCGATCTGGACCGGTATCGGCGCCGTCGGCACCGTGATCGCCGGCGTGATCCTCTTCGGCGAATCCGTCGCGCTGATGCGCCTGGGCAGTGTCGCGCTGATCATCTGCGGCCTGATCGGCCTTAAGGTCAGCACCTGATCACAGCCGCGCCCCCATGAAAAAGCCCGCCATTCCGGCGGGCTTTTTCGTTGCGATGCGGCCTAGCGCAGATCGCCACGCAGGGCCGCGACCTGGGCCTGCAGGCTCAGGCGGTCGACCGTCTCCGGCGCCAGCGGTGCGCCGGCCACCAGGTTGATGCGCGACCAGAAGCGCTTGAACAGGCCCTTGCCCGGATCGCGGCTGAAGAAGCTGCCCCACAACCCCTGCAGCGCCATCGGGATCACCGGTACCGGGTTCTGTTCGAGGATGCGCTCGACACCGTTCTTGAACTCGTTGATCTCGCCGTCCGTGGTGAGCTTGCCCTCGGGGAAGATGCACACCACTTCACCGGCCTTCAGGTACTCGTCGATCTTCTTGAAGGCGCGGTCGTAGACCAGCAGGTCCTCGCTGCGCCCGGCGATGGGCACGGTGCCGGCGGTACGGAAGATGAAGTTGAGCACCGGCAGGTTGTAGATCTTGTAGTACATGACGAAGCGCACCGGCCGCCGCACCGCGCCACCGATCAGCAGCGCATCGACGAAGGACACGTGGTTGCACACCAGCACCGCCGGGCCCTCCTCCGGGATGGCCTCCAGGCCCTTGTGCTCGACGCGGTACATCGAGTGGCCCAGCAGCCAGATGAGGAAGCGCATGCTGAACTCGGGGACGATCTTGAAGATGTAGCTGTTCACCGCGATGTTCATCAGCGACACCACCAGGAACAGCTGCGGGATCGACAGCCCGGCGACGCTCAGGAACAGGATCGAGGCGATGGCCGAGACCACCATGAACAAGGCGTTGAGGATGTTGTTGGCGGCGATCACCCGCGCGCGCTCGTTCTCGGCGGTGCGCGACTGGATCAGCGCGTACAGCGGCACGATGTAGAAGCCGCCGAACAGGCCGATGCCGAAGATGTCGGCGAGGATCAGCCAGGCCTGCGGCACGCTGATCACCGCCAGCCAGTCATGGGGCGCAGCGGCCTGCGGGAAGCCGCCCGAATGCCACCAGAGCAGGATGCCGAAGACGGTCAGGCCGATGGAGCCGAAGGGCACCAGGCCCACCTCCACCTTGCCACCGGACAGGCGCTCGCAAAGCATCGAGCCCATCGCGATGCCTATCGAGAACACGGTGAGGATCAGCGTCACCACGCTCTCGTCGCCGAACAGCAGGTCCTTGGAATAGGCCGGAATCTGCGTCAGGTACACGGCGCCGAGAAACCAGAACCAGGAGTTGCCCACCAGCGAGCGCGACACCGAGGGACGCTGGCCCAGGCCCAGACGCAGGATCACCCAGGACTGGCTGAAGATGTTCCAGTCCAGCTTCAGCTCCGGCATCGCCGCCGCCGCGCGGGGAATGCCGCGGCTGGCCAGGTAGCCGAGGGACGCGGTGATCAGGATGGCAGTGGCGACGATCGGCTCGTAGCGCTCGGTGGACATCATGATCCCGGCACCGATGGTGCCCGCGAGGATGGCCAGGAAGGTGCCCATCTCCACCAGCGCGTTGCCCCCCACCAGCTCCTGCTCACGCAGGGCCTGGGGCAGGATCGAGTACTTCACCGGGCCGAACAGCGCCGAGTGGGTGCCCATGGCGAACAGCGCCGCCAGCAGCAGCCAGAGGTTATCGAGGAAGAAGCCCAGTGCGCCCACCGCCATGATCCCCACTTCGGCCAGCTTGATGGCGCGGATCAGCGAGTCCTTGGCGAACTTCTCGCCGAACTGCCCGCCCAGGGCGGAGAAGAGGAAGAACGGCAGGATGAACAGCAGGGCGCAGAGGTTGACGTAGATGGTCTTGTCGCCGGAGATCGCCAGCTTGTAGAGGATGGCGAGGATCAGCGACTGCTTGAAGATGTTGTCGTTGAAGGCGCCGAGCAGCTGCGTCACGAAGAACGGCAGGAAACGTCGCGTGCCCAGCAGGGCGAATTGCGAATGTTGGCTCATCTTCCTTGGTACCTGGTAGTGGCTGGGGTGAAGCCGGTGCGCGAGGCACGTCGCTGATTTGACAGCAACTGGCCAGCTCCAGGCCACACCTTGAGACGAAAAATGCCGAATCCCCACGCAAAAAGGGCGCCTTTCGCGGCGCCCCCTTCCCCTCAGATCGGCAGCTGCCCCAGCCCCCAGCGCAGGGCGAAGAACAGCAGCAGCCCGCCGAGGATGGTCGCCAGCAGGTGGCGGGTGATGGCGGCGATGAGGATGCAGCCGAGCCCCGCCAGCAGGTAGGCGTTGTCCAGCGCCAGTGCCGCATGCTCGCCGTCGGGCATCACCATGCCGGGCACCACGATGGCGGTGAGCACAGCGGTCGGCACGTAGTGCAGGCCCTGGCGCACCAGCGGCGGAAAGCGCAGGTCCGGCCAGGCGAAGAGGCTGTAGCGGATGGCGAAGGTGATCGCGGTCATGCCGAGGATCAGCAGCCAGGTTTCCATCAGAGCACCTCCTCGAGCTGGCCCAGGCGATAGCGCCGCTCCAGCACCACGCCGACGACGATGCCGCTCAGCGCCGCCGCCATCAGCCCGAGCTTGTAGGGCAGTGCGTGGCACAGCAGCGCCACGGCCCCGGCCACCAGTGCCGCCGCCACCTGCGGTCGGTTGCGCAGCATGGGCACGACGATGCCGATGAAGGTCGCCAACATGGCGAAATCCAGCCCCCAGGCCGCGAGATTGGGCACGGCCTGGCCGAACACCACCCCCACCAGGGTGTAGGACGCCCAGCTCAGGTACATCGCCAGCGCAGCGCCGAGGAAGTACCAGTGCTTGAGCGGCGACTCATCCTCCTCGGCATAGCGGTGCTGCACCACGGCGAACGCTTCGTCGGTGAGCCAGAAGGCCAGGGGCAGGCGCCAGCGCCGCGGCAGGTGACGCACGAAGGGTTGCAGGGTGGCGCTGTAGAGGGCGTGGCGCAGGTTCACCACCAGCGTGGTCAGCAGCACCACCGCCACCCCAGCGCCCCCGCTGAGCAGGGTGATGGCGATGAACTGCGCCGAGCCGGCGAACACCAGCAACGACATGCCGAGGGTCTGCCAGGCGTCGAGCCCGGCCCCGGCGGCCAGGGTGCCGTAGATGATGCCGAAGGGCATGGCGCCGATGAGCATCGGCACGATGTCGCGCACGCCGCGGACGAATTCTGTAGAGCGGGACATGGGATTCTCCTTGTCCCCCCACTCTGCCAGCCGGGGGTTCAGCCGGTCTTGAACGATCTTGCGCAGGCGCTGCGGTACTCCCCCGGGCCAACGCCATAAGCCTGCTTGAACTGGCGGGTCAGGTGGCTCTGGTCGGCAAAGCCCAGCTGCATCGCCACCGGTAGCGGCGCGCAGCCTTCGCGCAGCAGCGCCCGAGCCTGCTCCAGGCGACGCTGTTTCAACCAGGCGTGGGGCGGCAGCCCGGTGGCCCGGTGGAACACCCGGGCGAAATGGAACGGCGATAGCCCAACCAGGGCGGCCAGCTCCTCCAGGGACGGCGGCGAGGCCAGGCGCGCCGCCAGCACCTCGCGGGCCAGCGCCACGGCATGGGGCTCCTGCCCTGCCGGCCGAGGCGCACCGATGCGCGCGTGGCGGCTGAACAGCAGCAGGATCGCCTCACGCCAGGCCACCTGCTGCTCCAGCGCGGTGGCATTGCGCTCCAGCAGGCAGTGCAGGTCGAGGAAGCGGCGCGTCACTTCGGGGTCGTGCAGCACGCTGTCGGCGAAGGTGGGCAGGCCGCCGGTGGCGATCTCCAGTTCGTCCAGCACCTCGGTCACCCGGTGCAGGTCGGGGTAGAAGCCGCGGTAGCGCCACCCTTCCTCGTGGGCCTTGGAGCCCGTATGCAGCTCGTCCGGGTTGATCAGCACCATGCTGCCGACGGCAGCCAGGTGGTCGCTGCCGCGGTGGCGGAAGCGCTGGGCGCCGGATTCGAGGACGGTGAACACGTAGCCCTCGTGCACATGCGGCGAGAAACGCTGCTCGATGTAGCGCGCGTGCAGGAGTTCGACCCCGCCCAGCGCGCTGGCCTGCCAGAAGCGCGTCCGCTCGCCCCCCGTGCTCATTGGCCGAAAGCGGCTTCCAGGGCCTGCTTCACAGCCGGCCATTCATGGTCGGTGATGCTGTAGAGCACGCTGTCGTCGAGGCGCCCGTCCGCCAGGCGGCGATGGTTGCGCAGCACGCCTTCGCGCTGGGCACCGAGCTTCTCGATGGCCCTCTGCGAGCGCAGGTTGCTGCCGGCGGTCTTCAATTGCACGCGCACCACCTGCCACTCCTCGAAGGCATGGCGCAGCATCAGGTACTTGATCGAGGCATTGAGGCCGCTGGCGTGCTCGCTGCGGGCCAGCCAGGTCCAGCCGATCTCCACGGCCGGGAGCGCGGGCATGAAATCGGCGAAGCGGCTGGTACCCACCAGGCGGTCGCCCAGGCGGATGGCGAACACCACGGCCTGGCCTTCACGCTGCTCGGCCAGGCCCTGGCGGTACCAGTCCGGGCGCAACGGGCCGCTCATGTAGACCAGCTCATCGCGATTGGCCTCGGCCAGCGCCGAGAGTTCGGTGATGTCGGCCTCCCCCAGCGGCTCGAGGCGCAAGGCGCCGCGCTGCAGGATGACCGGTTGCGGATTGAACATCTGCGCCTCCTCAGGCGAAAGATCCCTGCTGATCAGAACGTCCTGGCACCCGGAAGTGCCTTGCAGGGCGCCGGCCCGGACACCTGGAGGTCCGCCGGCGAGGCTGCCAAGCTAGCAGCCCCGCCTGCGGTGCTCAACCCCGCCTGCGACCTTGGTCGCAGCCGCCTGACGGACAACCGGCTTTGGTGCGAAACTGCCGCCTCGGGACACAGGCGGGCGCCCCCGTCCGCCGCCTTCACTCCGGAGTCTGCATGTCGTTGTCCAGCGGGCTGATCGCCGCGGTCGCCCTTCTCTACATGGCCGTGCTCTTCGCCATCGCCTTCTACGGCGACCGCCGCAGCGCGCCGATGCCGCCCAAGGGCCGTGCCCTGGTCTACAGCCTGTCGCTGGCGGTGTACTGCACCAGCTGGACCTTCTTCGGCGCCGTCGGCCAGGCCGCCGGCCAGCTCTGGGCCTTCCTGCCCATCTACCTGGGGCCCATCCTGCTGATGGTGTTCGCGCCCTGGGTGCTGCAGAAGATGGTGCTGATCAGCAAGCAGGAGAACATCACCTCCATCGCCGACTTCATCGCCGCCCGCTATGGCAAGTCCCAGGCCCTGGCGGTGGTGGTGGCGCTGATCTGCCTGGTCAGCGTGCTGCCCTACATCGCCCTGCAGCTCAAGGGCATCGTCCTCGGCGTCAACCTGCTGATCGGCTCCGGCGCGGAATCCACCGGCACCCGTGCCCAGGACACGGCGCTCATCGTGTCCCTGGTGCTGGCGCTGTTCACCATCCTCTTCGGCACCCGCAACCTCGACGCCACCGAGCACCACCGGGGCATGGTCCTGGCCATCTCGTTCGAGTCGCTGGTCAAGCTGCTGGCCTTCCTCGCGGTGGGCACCTTCGTCAGCTTCAGCCTGTTCGACGGCTTCGACGACCTGACGATGCGCGCCATGCAGGCCACCCACCTGGAGAGCTTCTGGCTGCAGCCGGTGGACTGGCCGACCCTGGTCGTGCAGACCGGTGTGGCGATGATCGCCTTCGTCTGCCTGCCCCGGCAGTTCCACGTCTCGGTGGTAGAGAACATCGAGCCCCGTGACCTGCGCACCGCACGCTGGGTGTTCCCGCTCTACCTGGGGCTGGCGGCGCTGTTCGTGGTGCCCATCGCCCTGGCCGGCAAGATGCTGCTGCCCGTCGGCGTGATGCCGGACTCCTTCGTCATCAGCCTGCCGCTCGCCGAGGCCCATCCGTCCCTCGCCCTGCTGGCGTTCATAGGCGGCGCCTCGGCCGCCACCGGCATGGTGATAGTCGAGGCCGTGGCGCTCTCGACCATGGTCTCCAACGACATGCTGCTGCCCTGGCTGCTGCGCCGGCAGAGCGCCGAACGCCCCTTCGAGGTGTTCCGCCACTGGATGCTCTCGGTGCGCCGCATCAGCATCGTGGTGATCATCCTCCTGGGCTACGTCAGCTACCGGTTGCTCGGCTCCACGGCGAGCCTGGCCACCATCGGCCAGATCGCCTTCGCCGCCATCGCCCAGCTCGGCCCGGCCATGGCCGGCGCCTTGTACTGGAAGCAGGCCAACCGTCGCGGCGTGTTCGCCGGCCTCGCCACCGGCGCCCTGCTCTGGGCCTACACCCTGGTACTGCCGCAGGTGGCGCGCGGGCTCGGCTGGCCGCTGGAGGCCTTCCCCGGCCTCGCCGGGCTGATGGCCAACCCGCTGAACCTGCCCATCGACCCGCAGACCCAGGGCGTGGTGCTGTCGCTGGCCGGCAACTGGCTGCTGTTCGCCTGGGTCTCGGTGTTCTCCCGCACCCGGGTCTCCGAGCACTGGCAGGCCAGCCGCTTCATCGGCCAGATCGTCTCGGTGCGACCGAGCAGCCGCTCGCTGCTGGCCGTGCAGGTGGAAGACCTGCTGATGCTCGCCGCGCGCTTCGTCGGCGAGGAGCGCGCACGGCAGAGCTTCGTGCGCTTCGCCTACCGACAGGGCACCAGCTTCAACCCGGTGCAGAACGCCAACCAGGACTGGATCACCCACACCGAGCGCCTGCTCGCCGGCGTGCTCGGGGCCTCCTCCGCGCGCGCGGTGGTGAAGGCCGCCATCGAAGGCCGCGAGATGCAGGTGGAGGACGTCGTGCGCATCGTCGACGAAGCCTCCGAGGTGCTGCAGTTCAACCGCGCGTTGCTGCAGGGGGCCATCGAGAACATCACCCAGGGCATCAGCGTGGTCGACCAATCCCTGCGCCTGGTCGCCTGGAACCGCCGCTACCTGGAGCTGTTCGACTATCCCGAAGGCCTGATCAGCGTCGGCCGGCCGATCGCCGACATCATCCGCTACAACGCCGAACGCGGCCTGTGCGGGCCGGGCGATGCCGAGGCCCACGTCTCGCGCCGGCTGTTCTGGATGCGCCAGGGCAACGCCCACACCTCCGAGCGGCTGTTCCCCAATGGCCGGGTCATCGAGCTGATCGGCAACCCCATGCCCGGTGGCGGCTTCGTCATGAGCTTCACCGACATCACCGCGTTCCGCGAGGCCGAGAAGGCGCTCAAGGAGGCCAACGAAGGCCTGGAACAACGGGTCATCGACCGCACCCTCGAACTGTCCCAGCTCAACCAGGCGCTGATCGAAGCCAAGGGCACCGCCGAGGCGGCCAACCAGTCGAAGACGCGTTTCCTCGCCGCCGTCAGCCACGACCTGATGCAGCCGCTGAACGCCGCCCGATTGTTCTCCGCCGCCCTCGCCCACCAGCAGGACGCGCTGCCGGTTGAATCCCGCGAGCTGGTGGGCCACCTCGACAGCGCGTTGCGCTCGGCGGAGGACCTGATCACCGACCTGCTGGACATCTCGCGCCTGGAAAGCGGCCGCATCACCCCCGACCGTGCCGCCTTCCCCCTGGCCACGCTGTACGACGCCCTCGGTGCCGAATTCAAGGCACTGGCCCAGGAGCAGGGCGTGGACTTCCGCGTCAGCGGCAGCAAGCTGCGCATCGAGAGCGACATGAAGCTGCTGCGCCGAGTGCTGCAGAACTTCCTCACCAACGCCTTCCGCTATGCCAAGGGCCACGTGCTGCTGGGCGTGCGCCGCGAAGGCGGCCTGCTGCGCCTGGAAGTCTGGGACCGCGGCCCGGGCATCCCCGAAGACAAGCGCAAGGTGATATTCGAAGAGTTCAAGCGCCTGGACAGCCACCAGACCCGCGCCGAGAAAGGCCTGGGCCTGGGCCTGGCCATCGCCGACGGGCTCTGCCGCGTGCTCGGCCACCCCCTGCAAGTGCGCTCTTGGCCGGGCAAGGGCAGCGTGTTCAGCGTCAGCGTGCCCCTGGCGCGCACCCCGGCGCCCTCCCCGGTGGCGGTGCCGAAGGAAACCAACGGCCACGCCCTCGACGGCACCCAGGTGCTGTGCATCGACAACGAGGACAGCATCCTCACCGGCATGCACAGCCTGCTCTCGCGCTGGGGCTGCCAGGTGTGGACGGCACGCAACCGTCTGGAATGCGAACACCTGCTGGCCGAAGACGTGCGCCCGCAACTGGCGCTGGTGGACTACCACCTCGACGAAGGCGAGACCGGTACCGAGCTGATGGCCTGGCTGCGCACCCGCCTCGGCGCCCCGGTGCCCGGCGTGGTGATCAGTGCAGACGCCCGCGCCGAACTGATCGCCGAAGTCCACGCCGCCGGCCTCGACTACCTGGCCAAACCGGTCAAGCCCGCCGCCCTGCGCGCCCTGCTCAGCCGACACCTGGTACTGCGCTGAGCGCGAGGCCGGAGCGTCGGAGGCGACGGGGCACGGTCAACGCCGGGTTTCGCTTCGCTCCAGCCTCCTGCGCAGCCTGGTCGGGGACTCGCCGGTTCGACAGTGGCAACAGTCGATGGGCCGCTGTTCTCCTCGGCGATGCGGGACGGTATAAGGAACCCCTGGCGCACCCTGCCGCCAGGCCGTCATGCCAGGAGCCATCGCAATGAATCTTTCCAGTGGGTCGGGCCCGGTGCCGACCCACCTTCCCGAGCGCCCCGCCGAGGACTACCTCGCCGAGCGGGTCGCCACGCTGTTCTCCACCAGCCCCTCGACGGCGGTCGGCAACGTCTTCTCCGGCTCCATGGTGTTCGGCGTCTACCACGCCAGCGCGCCATTGCGCGGGCTTTGCGTCTGGCTCGCCGTGCTGGTGGTGCTGATGGTCGTGCGCCTGTCCCTGGTGCGCGCCTGGCGCCGCGACCCGCAACGCTTCCCGCCACTGACCTGGGCACGCATGACCATGTGCCAGTGCGGCGCGGTCGGCCTCGCCTGGGGCATCGGCGCCATCTGGCTGATGGGCTACGGCACGCCCTACGAGGACGTGATCTTCGGCTGCATCGCCCTCGCCTCGGTGATGGTGGCGATGAGCAACGTCTCCTACTGGCCCGCGCACCTGGCCTTCCACGTGCCGATGTTCTTCTTCCTCGGCATCGCCTACGGGCGTGACCCGGAACCCCAGGCGATGTACCTCGCCGTCTCCGCCTGGGTGGTCTGTCCCTTCATCGCCGAGATGGGCCGGCGCCTGCAGATCCGCTTCAACGAGGCCCTGAAGCTGGCCTGGGAGCACCAGGTGCTGGCGCACAAGTACGCCCTGGCCAACCAGGAGCTGGCGATCCTCAGCCGCACCGACGACCTGACCCGCATCGCCAACAAGCGCCACCTCGACGAGACCCTGAGGCGCGAATGGCACCGCTGCGCGCGCAACCACGAGTACCTCGGCGTACTGATGCTCGATATCGATCACTTCAAGCTCTACAACGACAGCTACGGCCACCTCGCCGGCGACACCTGCATCCGCCAGGTGGCCGAGGCGATGCGCGCCAGCATCCGTGAACACTGCGATTTCGTCGCGCGCTTCGGCGGCGAGGAATTCACCGTGGTGATGCCGGGGGCCGACCTGGAAACCGCCTGCGCCATCGCCGAACGCATCCGCGCGGCCGTGCAAGCCTTGCAGCTGCCCCATGCCGGGGCCGAGCGCGGCTACCTGACCGTGAGCATCGGCGTCGCCTCCACCGAACAGGGTACGGCGATCAGCGAGGAAGCCCTGGTGGGCAACGCGGACGTGGCGCTCTACGCCGCCAAGCACGGCGGTCGCAACCGGGTGGAAGCCTTCCGCGGGCAATCGACCCTCCTCGCGTCAGCCACCTGAGGCAGCCCCTCAGCTCTTCAGGAAGCCCCTGAGCAACTCGCCCACCCGGCCGCCCAGCTCCTGGTTGGCCGAGAGTTGCAGCCCGCGCGCCAACTCGCTGTCCACCACCTGTTCCACCAGCGGCCGCAGCGCCAGCAACTGGCGGTTGAGGCCTTCCAGCTCGGCGACGTGGGGCAGGCTGGTGCTGAGCAGCGGGTTGACCAGGTGATTGACGATCATCCGCACGATGCCCTCCGCCACCGGCTCCACCTGCTGGCGGATCGTGGCGAACTGCTCCAGCAGCACCAGCAGCGGAATGCCCGAGCGGTGCAGTTGTACGCCGGCGTTGAAGATGCGCGGGTTGAGCACCCGCAGGTGGTCACCGGCGAACTCGATCAGGCCCAGCGCCTGGGCGATGTCCATGGCCTCATCGGTGAGCTCGTCGCCGAACAGCACCTGCACTTCGTCGAAGCCCAGGGGCGTGGGCTCCAGCTGTGCCCAGTCGCCGACTATGGCCTGCTCCAGGCCGAGTACGTGGGCCAGGTCGCGGCCCTGGTCCCAGGCCTCGAACAGCTCGCGGATGCTGGCGATGCTGTAGCCACGCTCCAGCAGTTGGCCGATCAGGCGCAGGCGCGCCAGGTGCTCGCCGCTGTAGATGCCCACGCGCCCGCGGCGCTCGGGCGGCGGCAGCAACCCGCGATCCTGGTAGGCACGCAGGTTGCGTACGGTGGTACCGGCCTCGCGAGCGAGCTCGTCGACCGTGTACTCCTCGCCCGGAACGGGCTCGGGGATGTGCGGCGCCTGGGCCAGCAGCCGCTGCAGGAAGCTAGGGGGATTCTTCATGGGCGGATCATATCCCTGCGCCTCGGCGGCCAACAACAGCGCGGCCGGAAGCCCAACCTATGGCTGGACATGCTGGCCGACGGTCCCCGCCGAAAGCCGCTTTCGGCCCTTCGAGCCGCCTGCCACGGCGCTTTGCGCGCGACGGTAACGCGGTAACAGCCACCCTGCGGATCAGGGCTGGGCGTCTGGCCAGTCCCGTCTCCCTGGCCGACAATCGATGACATCGAACGATGTAACGATTTCGGCCAGCAGGAGATTCGCCATGCCCGCCCTCCCCACGCCCACCCCGCCCTCGCACCAGGAGGCTCAGTCATGAACGCCCCCCTCGGCCTCGAACCCCGGCGCATCACCGTGCAGGGCGATGGCGTGCGCCTCGCCACCTATCAATGGGGCAACGCCAGGGGACCGACCCTGCTGCTGGTGCACGGCTACCCGGACAGCCACGAAGTCTGGCTGCCGCTGGTGCGCGAGCTGGCGGCGGACTATCGCATCATCGCCTACGACGTGCGCGGTGCCGGCGCATCCGAAGTGCCATCGCGTATCCGCGACTACCGCCTGCCGCGCCTGGCCAACGACCTGGAAGCGGTGATCCGTGCCCTCAGCCCGGATCGCCGGGTGCACCTGGTGGCCCACGACTGGGGGTCGATCCAGAGCTGGGAGGCTGTGACCGAACCGCGCATCCAGCCGCTGCTGGCCTCCTACACCAGCATCTCCGGCCCCTGCCTCGACCACGTCGGCCACTGGATGCGCAGCAGGCTGCGGGAGAGGCGCGCCGGCGCCTACCTGCAGATGCTCGGGCAACTGCTGAGTTCCTGGTACATCGCCTTCTTCCACACCCCGCTGCTGCCGGAACTTACCTGGCGCTTCGGATTGGCCCGCGCCTGGCCGAGCCTGCTGCGCCGCGTCGAGGGGATCGCCAAGCCCCATGTCAGCACTACCCAGCTCCAGGATGGCCAGCGCGGGGTCAGGCTCTACCGCGCCAACTTCATCAGCAGCCTGTTTCGCCCGCGCGAACGCCACACGGACGTGCCCGTGCACCTGGTCATCCCGACCCGCGACCGTTTCGTGCGGCCGCAGCTGTTCGACGAACTGACCCGCTGGGCACCGACCCTGTGGCGCCGCGAAGTGCGCGCCGGGCACTGGCAACTGCTGGCCGAGCCCCAGCGCCTGGCGCTGTGGCTCCGCGAATTCGTCGACCGCGAGGAACCGGCCAGGAGGGCCTCATGAACCTGCCGCATCACCGCCTCGAACAGCGCAAGGTGCGCTTCGACTTCGCCGATACACCGCTGCACTGGGTGCCGGGCGAGCCCGAGGCCTCGCACATCATGAACAGCCTGCACCTGATCCTGCCGGCCGGTGAATTCTGGTTCTGCCGCGTGTACAACAAGGCCCTGCCGCTGGTGAGCGACCCGTTGCTGGCCGAGGACGTGCGCGGCTTCGTGCGCCAGGAGGCACAACACGCACGCGCCCATGACAGCGCGTTGAAACCCTACCTGGAACGCCACGGGCTGGACCCGACACCGGTGACCGCCGGCATCTACCGCCTGTTCGACAAGGTGCTCTGCGACCACCCGCTGGGCGAGCATCGCCTGAGCCGGTGGCTGCAACCCTGGTGGCTGCGCCAGCGCGTCGGCCTGATCGCCGCCGTGGAACATTTCACCTGTGTGCTGGGCAACTGGATCATCACCACCCGCGGCCTCGACCAGGCCGACCCGGTGATGCTCGACCTGCTGCGCTGGCACGGCGCCGAGGAGGTGGAGCACCGCTGCGTCGCCCATGACCTGCACGTGCACCTGGGCGGCAGCCCGCTGGCGCGGGGGTTCTACATGGTGGTGGCCTGCATCGCGCTGATCACGCTGTTCAGCGTCGGCTCCGCCAGCCTCATGCGCCAGGACCCGGCGGCCTCCAAGCGCCCCGGCTTCCTCCGCCACTGGCGCCGCCTGGGCGCCCGCGACAAGCTGCCCACGCCCGGCAGCATCGGCCGCGCGGTGCTGCGCTATTACGAACCGGGTTTCCACCCGCGTACCGAAGGGGATCTGTCAGTGGCGCTGAGTTACCTGGAACGCTCGCCGGCAGCCCGGCGTGCGGCGGCGGAGCTGGCCTCTTAGCCGACCGCTCGCACGCCCCCAAGATTGGCCGAGGAACGAGGCCCGGCATCCGGGCCAGAGCGGAGGCATCACTCGTCCAGCTCATCAAGCAGCGGCAGCCCTGCCGCGCGCTCGAGCAGGTCGCCGGGCAGGCTCTTGCTGGCGCGGGCACCGAGCAGCTTGATGTTCTCGGCGCGGCTGACGAGGTTGCCGCGCCCCTCCACCAGCTTGTTGCGGGCGGCGGAGTAGGCCTTGTCCAGCTGCTGCAGGCGGCTGCCCACCTCGTCCAGGTCCTGCACGAAGGCGACGAACTTGTCGTAGAGGGCGCCGGCGCGCTCGGCGATCTCGCGGGCGTTCTGGCTCTGCCGCTCCTGGCGCCACAGGCTGTCGATGACCCGCAGGGTGGCCAGTAGCGTGGTCGGGCTGACGATGACGATGTGCTGGTCGTAGGCTTCCTGGAACAACCCGGGATCGGCCTGCAGGGCGGCGGCGAAAGCGGCCTCGATGGGCACGAAGAGCAGCACGAAGTCCAGGCTGTGCAGCCCCTCCAGACGCTGGTAGTCCTTCACCGACAGGCCCTTGAGGTGGTTGCGCAAGGACAGCACGTGCTGCTTGAGCGCCTGGGCGCGGACGGCCTCGTCCTCGGCCGCGATCAGCGCCTGGTAGGCGGTGAGGCTGACCTTGGCGTCCACCACCACCTGCTTGTCGCCGGGCAGCTGGATCAGCACGTCGGGCTGGAAACGCTGGCCATCGGCGCTGCTCAGGCTGACCTGGGTCTGGTACTCGCGGCCCTTCTCCAGGCCGGCATGCTCCAGCACCCGCTCCAGCACCAGTTCGCCCCAGTTGCCCTGGGTCTTCTGGCCCTTGAGCGCGCGGGTGAGGTTGGTAGCCTCGTCCCCCAGGCGCTGGTTGAGCTGCTGCAGGCGCTCCAGCTCCTTGCCCAGGGAGAAGCGCTCGCGCGCCTCCTGTTGATAACTCTCCTCGACGCGTTTCTCGAACGCCTGGATGCGCTCCTTCAATGGGTCGAGCATCTGCCCCAGGCGCTGCTGGCTGCTCTCGGCGAAGCGCTGCTCACGCTCATCGAAGATCTTCCCGGCCAGCTCGGCGAACTGCGCACGCAGGTCATCGCGGGCAGCCTGCAGGTCGGCCAGGCGCTGGGCGTGCGATTCCTGCTGTTCACGCAGCTCGGCGGCCAGGGCGGCACGCTCGCTGTCCAGGCGGCGCAACTCGCCTTCCTTGCGCTCGCGCTCCTCGCTCCAGGCGGCCAGCGCCTCACGGCCCGCCTTGCGCTCGGCCCCGAGCAGCTCGGACTCGCGGCGCAAGGCAGCCAGCTCGGCCTGCTGGGCGGCGTTGTGCTGGGTCAGTTCACGGATTTCCGCACGGCTGTCGTCGAGCTGGGCACCGAGCCCGTCCTGGGCCATCTGGGCGATGGCGAGGCGTTCGTCGAGGAGCATGCGCTCGACGTCGGCGGCGGCGATGCGGCGTTGCAGGTGCCAGGCCAGGCCCAACAGGGGCACGGCGGCGAGCGCGAGGCCGATCAGCAGATTGGGCAAGTCGAGGGGCATGGAAGGCTCCGCGGGAGGGTGCCGGGCAGTATACCCAGCGCCCACGCGGCGGTCAGGCGCCGGGCAGGCGGCTCAGCAGGCGCTTGGCTTCGTGGGAACCCTGGGCGGCAGCCTGCTCCAGCCAGTGGCAGGCCTGCTGCATGTCCTGGGTACGGGGCTGCACATAGAGGCGGCCCAGTTCGAGCTGGGCGCGGCGATCACCGGCGCGGGCGGCCTGGCGCAGCATGTCGAAACCGATGCGGCGGTCACGGGTGTTGCCGCAGTCGCGGCAGAGCATCTGCCCGAGGCGACTCTGGGCGGCCACCACCCCTTGGCGAGCGGGCTGCTTGAGCAGCTTGCCGGCCAGGCGCTTGACGCTGGCGGTCTGGCCGAGGCGCGGGTTGTCGAGCAACCAGAGAGCCACGCGCAAGGGCAGGCGCTGGTTGTGCTGGGACGTTTCGGCGAGAGCTCTGGACTTCATGTAAAGGGTGTGGAGGCCGGAAAGGCGCGCAACTCTACTCCTTTTTTTCCACAGGTAAAGTCTTGCCAAGCGCGTGAGTGGCGTTCTAGAGCAAGCGCTTGGGACAATCCACAGAAGCTGTGGATAACTCTGTGGGAAAGCTCATTGAAATGCTCTTCGAACCCGATGAAACGGGCGCCTCCTGCAAATTGGCGATTTTTTCACCAACCTGAAAACCCTTTATTTTTCATTGCTTTAAAAAAGCGGTACGAAAAATCAAGCGTTTACGGGCGAATGTGACTGCGAAATGACAAGGTGCTTCGCTATTGTGCACAACTCATTCCTGTCAACCCCCTGGATGCCCCGTTTCAGGGCGCCGCGGCGCATTTTTGCCGGCGAAAGTCCGTAGGCGCTGTACCCGTCCAGCGACGAAAGGCTCGGGAGAAGGAGCTCTGCTCGGCGAAGCCCAGCAGGTAGGCGATCTCCAGCAAGGCGAAGTCGGTGTGCTGCAGGTAGAGCTGCGCCAGGTCCTTGCGAACCTCGTCCAGCAAGGTGGGCAGGGCGAGCGCCGATTCCCCGAGCCGGCGACGCAGGACGCGCGTGCTGAGCCCCAGGCGCCTCGCCACATCATCGAGGCCGACCTGTCCTTGCGCCAGGCCGGTGCAAAGCGCAGCCCGGATTTCGTTGGCGAGATTGGCGTCGAGACGGTAGGCGGCCAGGCAGGCATCACCCTGGGCATCCATCAAGGCGCGCAAATGCGGGTCGGCGTCGCGCAACGGCATCTGCAACAGGGCCTTGTGGAACACCACGGCATGCCGTGCACAACCGCCCTGCACGGGGCAACCCAGGACGTCGGCGTAGGCCTCCTTCCCGGCTTCGAGGGGGTGACGGAACTCCACCCGCTCCGGCTGCGCACGCTCCTCGCTCAACCAGCGACCGAACGCCAGCCAGCCGGCCAGGGCCATCTCCACGGCCTGGCGAGGCACCCAGGGCAGCGCGCGTGGCCGCCAGGCCAGGGCGACGAACTCGCCCTCCTCCTCCAGCCGGGTTTCCCCGATGTCCCAGACCAGCTGTTCGAAGCGCTGCAGGCGCGTGATGGTCTCGCCCAGGGTGGCGCAGCTCATGGCCGAGTAGCCCAGCACCTGGAAGGAGCGCGGGCGCACGGCCAACCCCAGGCGCATGCCGATCAGCGCATCACCGGCGAGACGCTCAGCCTGAAGCAGCAGGGCGAAAGCCTTGAACAGCGGCAGGCGGTAGCCCGGCAGCGCCAGTTGTTCCGCCTGGATATCCACCGCCCGCAGCAACGCGTCTACATCCAGGCCGCGTTCGCCGGCGGCGGGCAGCAGCGACTCGACGTAGCTCGCGGCGATACCGGTGGGCGATGCGACCAGGGCCAGCAACCGCTGGGGCCAGGACTCGGTCATGCCGGCTGTGGCAGGTGGCCGTCGACGAGGAACTGCGTCATGCGGAACAGGCGCGGCGTATCCGGCGCCTGCGCATGCTTGAAGGCGACATACTCGGCGGTGGTCTCGCAGAGCCAGGGCGTGAGGTTGCGCGGTCGCCGCTCGGTGAAGGCCTCGGGGGTGAACAGGGCGATGTTGGTGCCCTGCAGCGGGCAGCGGGCGGATCGGTACTCGAAGGCCTCCACGCCTGCGGCACGCATGGCCGCGCCGAGCGCCTGGCTGGCTCGGTAGTCAACCGGGTCGGCCAGTGCTTGAGCGTGGTGCTCGAAGGGCGGCAATTGCAGTTGCACGCCACGCTCCACCTGGAAGCGCGCCTCGAAGGAGGAATGTTCGGAAAGGATGCGCCCGCTGGGAGGCGGCACGGCCATGCCGCTCCACAGGACGAAGCGGTAGAACGCCCCCTCGGCCATGGCGGTCTCCAGGCGCGAGGCAGCGTAGAACAGGCTCGGCTCATGGACGGTGCCGAAGCGCGATCCCCAGCGCAGCGGCGGGTAGCGGAACGGGGTCTTGAGCAGGTAGTGCAGCGGCTCGGCGCTTCTGGGCAACGGCGGCTTGCTGGTTTCGATGAGTTCCTCCAGCAACGCCTGTTCGGCGAGATTGTCCACCAGTTGCAGGGTCGCCACCTGCTCCTGGCTCTCCACCAACCGCACCAGGCGGCCACGCAGGGGCCCGATGTGCTGCGGGCCCTGGCAGGTCGTCCAGATATCCATGTCCAGCCTTCCTTCGTTGTTGTTGTCAGGGACGATCAGATCTTGCCGCGAATGGCGTCCAGGTACTCCACCACCCTCACCAGCCCCTGCACCTGGCCCATCAGTTCGAGGGGAACGGCGCCCAGGTGGCGGTTCTCGGTGCGCAGGAAGTGGCGCATGTCGTCGAGATTGCCGCCGAACAGGGCGAACAGCGCGCGGTAGGCACGGATCAGCAGCAGCGCGAGCTCGCCGGTCTTGCTCTGCGGACGGATGCCGCCGCTGTCCGCCCAGCGGGTGATGGCGGTACGGTGCACACCGACGATGTCGGCCAGTTGCTGCTGGGTCAGCCCGAGTTGCTCGCGGGTATTGAGCAGGGCCTTGGCCAGTACGGCATCGGGATCGAGAGTGGGACGGCTGAGGGCGCTCATGGATTTCCTCCGTGCGTTTGCATCAATATAAAGCAAATATGATGCAAACACACAAATTACGATCCTCTCCTATTCCGGCGGCCGCGACCGTAGAATGCGGCCTTTGCCACAAGGGTCCTCGCCATGGACAAAGCCCGTATCCAGCATCTGATCATCGCCAAGCTCTCGGACGACCTGGAGCTGCTGCAACGTGCTGCGCAGACGGCCTACGAAGCGGCGACCCATGAAGAGAACGTCGCCGAGAACAAGTACGACACGCTGGGGCTGGAGGCGTCGTACCTCGCGACCGGACAGGCCCGCCGCGCCGCCGAGATCAAGCAGGCGATCAGCCTGTTCCGGGGCCTGGCGCTGCGCGATCACGACCCGGCACAGGGCATCCAGCTCAGCGCTCTGGTGCGGCTGGGCGCGGAAAACGGCGGCGAGCAACTACTCTTTCTCGGCCCGGAAGCCGCCGGCCTGAAGGTTGCGACCGAGGATGGGGACATCACCGTGATCACCCCGCGCTCCCCCCTCGGCCAGGCTCTGCTGGGCAAGGGCGCCGGAGCCGAGATCACCCTGGCGATCGGCGGCGCCGAGCAATGGTACGAGGTGATCGACGCCCACTGAGAGCGAACGCGCCACGTCCTGATCGCTCCATTGCCCCTATGAGGAGGTTCCATGCCCACTCGCAAACGCACGCTTCACATCAGCCTCGACCCGGTGAAACTGGTGCTGTGCATCGCCTTGGGCATCTGGCTCGGCTGCCTCGCCGTCGCCACCACGGCCTGGTTCGGCTATCGGCACCTGGTGAGTGCAGCCTGGGAGCAGATAGGCCAGGGCACCACGGCGCCCCTGGGCTCGCCGACAGGCCCACAGGCTGCTCCCGCCCCTCAGGACAATGCGCAGATGTTCAAGCGCTACCAGCAGAACCAGAGCGCGACCCAACAGCGCGACAATGCCCGTATCGAAGAGGCTGAACGCCTGGCCAGCCCCAAATGCCAGTTCTGGACCGCCCAGCTGCGCAATGCTCCCAACGAGAAGGCGCGGCAGAACGTGGAGCGCTTCTGCAACTGAACCCGCCCTGACCGCACGTCATCCGACCAGCACTTTATGCCGCTCGCGCTGCCGAAGTTTTCAAGCACCCGCGCATCCCGTCCGATGGAGAAGCCGGCCAGCCGACCGAAGGCGGGGCCTGTCAGGGAAGCGTCACGGATGCCGGACTAAACTCCAGTTGTGTGCCCATTTGCGGGCACCGAGGCGGTTAGCGATGAGTCCTGAAGCCTTTATCGTGTTGTTGATCCTGGGTTGGCTGCTGGTAGCCGTTGCGATGCTCTGGGCCATGCTCAGAATCACCCACCACCACCATCACCCCACGACCCGAGCGCCTCGCCAGCCCGTGCAGCGCCCGGTGAGCGAGCACAAGGTCAGGCAGGCGACCGCTCCGCATCACTAAGCCCCTATCTGCTCGCACCCGCGTCATGCCAGGGGTTGCCAGCGCTCCGGACGGCGGAAGCTGTGGGTGACGACACCCCGGATCATCCAGTCCTGCCCGGGCGACAGCCTCAGCGCCGGATAGCGGGCGTTCTCCGCCACGAGCACGCGCCGGCCCTCCTCGTGACGCAGGCGGCGTATGTAGAAATCCCCATCGATCACCGCCACCACCAGGCTGCCATCGGTTGCTACACGTGCGCGATCGGCCAGCAGCAGGTCCCCGGCGGCGAGGCCGATGCCTTCCATGCTGTCGTCTTCCAGACGGACGGTTAAGGTCTGTGGGATATCGATACCCAGCAACTCGTCCAGGCTTGTACAGCCGTCGAGGCGCAGGCGAACCGGGCCTTTGGCATCGTTTTCATCGATGCCGAGGGTATAGAGCGGGAGCTTGCTGAATGACGGCCCCAGACGGCCGATGATGCGGACATTACCCATGGCGGCGCCTCCTGATACTGTTTTTATATACAGTATTTGTGCGCCCGGTTTTCGTCAACGGGGATCTTGCGCCGGCAGGCCGGCGCAAGCTCCGTCAGGCGTTACTTGATGTAGGCATCACCCCAGCGTTCGACGTCGCGCACGCTGGCTTTACGCAGCGCGGTGCCCTGGGCTTTCTTCGCAGCAGCGATCTCGTCATCGATGATCTTGGTCGAGATCGACAGCCAACTGGTGGCGAAGGCCATGGCGTCGCCGTTGATCTCCAGCGCGTCCAGATCGATGTTCGCCGTGTTGTCGCACGCGTTGTGATAGCAGGGATCGAAGGGCTGGCCCGCCGCACCGCCATACTTCTGCGCCTGCTCCTCGGTCTTGATGTCCTCGGCGCCGGTGAACAGGCCACCGAAGGCGATGCCATCCTCGAAGAACTGCGCATAGTCGGAGCGGAAGTCGATCTCGGTCCCCTCGAACTGCGCGCGACGCAGCTTGAAGTAGGCTTCGAACAGGTGCTCGATCGCGGCCGAACCGGGCGGGCCCTGCAGACCGAAGGACGAACCGTCGCCGTCATAGATGAAGTTCGCATAGTTCGGCGAACCGATCATGTCGAAGTTCAGGTAGGCCTTGATCTTCTTCTTCTCCTCAGGCGTGAGGTTGTTGACGTAGTAGGTCGAGCCCACCAGCCCGGACTCCTCGGCGCCCCACCAGGCGAAGCGGATCTTGTTCAACGGATAGGCCTTGCGCAGCAGCACGGCCATCTCCAGCAGCGCGGCACTGCCGGAACCGTTGTCGTTGATGCCGGGGCCCTCGAATACCGAGTCCAGGTGCGCGCCCACCATCACGACGTTCTTCGGATTGCCGTAGCGGGTCTCGGCGACCAGGTTGTAGGTCTGGGTCTTCGAGCGCACCACGTCGACGACCATGCGCAGCTGCAGGCCTGCCGTGCCGGCCCAGGCCGCACCGTTGTCGTAGGTGGCGAAGATGACGGGGATGCCACCTTCGTAGCCATCGCCCAGGGTCACGTTCTCCAGGCCCTTGCGGTCATCCGTGTTGCCCTGGTTGAAGATGATCACCCCCGCTGCACCAGCCGCCGCGGCGTTCTCGGCCTTGATCTCGAAGTTGCAGGTACCGCGCTGGATCAGTGCGATGGAGCCGCTGGGGAAGTTGGCGAAGTCCTCCGCCTCGCACCCGCTGGAGGAGGTGTTGCCCGCCCCCAGCGCCACGTCCACGGGCACCACCGGTGCACTCACATCACCGGCCTCGCTCTGCGAGAGGTAGGTGAAGTCGGTCTCCCAGACATAGCTGCCAGGGGTCGGCGTGATCGCATTCAGGGTGCCCGGCCCTTTGGGGTAGTAGGCGGTGAAGGGGAACGGCTGCACCGTCACCTGGTAGCCGGCCTTCTGCAGGGTCTTCTTCACGTAGTCGATGGACGCCTGGTAGCCCGGCTGACCGGCAGCCCGATTGCCGTCGTTGAGGCTGGCGATGTCCTGCAGCGCCTGGAGCCGAGTGAAGACGTTGCTCGCCTGCAGGCAGCGCGGCAGCCCGAGCGGCGTGCCCACCAGCAGCGGCGAATTGCAGATGGAGGGGTTGGGTTTGCCGGGACTCCAGAATTCCTTGAATTCGGCGTCTGCGGCGGGGCTTGCAAGGGATGCCGTGGAAACGGCGAACGCGAGGGAACCGACAACACGTCTGAAATTATTTTTCATGCTGACTCCAATCCTTTTGAAGTGGTTGTAGGCAGGCCTGAAATGGCATTGCGCCACTGTCCGGTACTTCATCCTGCGGACGGCCTAAAACCTAGACTGGAGGGTGTAGCCGGGGTTCTTCGCGCGTGACGGGAAAAACGTGCACCTTGTCGCTTTTTCGATACAAAAAGGCGCAAGTCGCGACGAACGTGACGGTAAACGAACCCAATTTGATATCAATAAAATAGCTTGTAGCCATCACTTGGGGAGCGGTGCGGGGGTGAGCGACGCGGCAACGGTTTCGTGGGATCACGGAGCACCGAAGAAGGATTCAGGGGCCTCGCTTCACGAAGAACCATTCTGTGGAAATGTTTCACCTACCCACCAGAACCCCCACAGCGACGGAGCCTCTGGTCGAATCCGGCCACATCCCGGTCATCATCCTGAAGAAACGTCGTGAAGACCCACTGCTCGCTGTGGCGATTGCGGGTAAACAGCGGCCAGAGTGGAGCTTTGGTTAACGCCACTCTCCGGGCTGCAGGACTAACGGTGACTTGTCAGCCGCATCCATACAGGCGCGATAAGCAATCGCCTGGGACCGTTCGTCAGGTCTGACTGGAGCTCCAGCTTCCACCCCTTCGTAGGCCCGCTCACCCAAAGCGCAATCGACCCACAGGGATTCGGTTCTACCGCCCCCATCGTCGAGTTTGATCGCCTACTGGAAATCAGCTAACAGCTCGACCGAGACTACTTTCAGAGTGCCGCCGACATCGAGCGCAAATGCAGTCAAAGGCATCAGGACAGCCGGAAAGGAACCCAGGGAAAAAGCACGTATTGTTTACCCTCCATGGTTTGGAGGGACAAATGTAGCAGGGCATTATGGCCGACCTCTTACGGGGCCAGGCAGGGGGCCCAGGAAGCAGACCCTAGCACCGCCAAGATCCGGGTTTATCGAGTAATCATCCCCCTCGGTGAAGCTGGGAAGTTGGCTATGGCCAACAGTGCCAGGGGGCAGATACCACAAGGCCGCTCCTGAGAGCGGCCTTGTGGTGAGATCAGAGCAGCTTACAGTCGCGGGACATGGGCGTCTTGGCCACATCGCCCCGACCAGTGCAGACGAAGGTCACCTTCATGCCTTTGCGCAATTCGGCGAGGTCATCCACCTGGTCCTTGTCGAAAGCGAACTGCGGCTCCATGAACTGGTTCACCCCACCCTTCAGGCTCACGTAGGGCTTGCCGAGGAAGTCGGTGTTGATCGCCACCACGGTGCCCGTCACCTTGAAGCGCTGGCCCTTGAACTCCTGGTCGGCGGCGACGGTATTGTCAGCGTAGGCGCGGGCCAGATCAGAGGCCTTGTACAGTGGCAGTGCCTCAATCTCTCGGGCTTCCTGCTCGGCCTTCAGTTGGGCGCGCTGTTGGGCAGCCGCGACCGGGTCGACGACAGGGGATTTGGTGTGGGGCACCTTGTTGAGTATCAGGCTAAGCAGGCAGACAACCATCCAGGAGAAGCCGACCACGCGGGCGGTGCGAGGGTACCCCTTGCGCAACAGGAACCAGGCGAAGATGTACGGCATGAAGAGCACGCCGATGATCATCCAGAAGCCCATGGTGCGCTGCGGTGCGGCTGCCGACACGGCAGGCGCCTGCTGTTTGACGGGGGCACCGCAGCTGGGGCAGGCGGCGGCGGTGGAGCTGACGGGATTGTTACATTCGAAGCACTGGAGCAGAGCCATGGAAGTGGTCCTTCACAGATGATTGCAAGTAGCCATTATCGGACCACGCAGGATATAGACGTGCGTCCCAATTTCCAACCCTCCTCACTGTGAGCAACCACCGAAACAGTCGCTCTAGAGCGCTGCACGGTGCATGGCCCTTTCCCCAGCAGCCCATCGAATGACGGGCTACCATCCCGGCCCCACACCCTGGATCAAATGCAGGAAGCCCATGAGCAGCACCCCGGACATCACCCTTCACACCGCACCGGTAGATTCGGACCTCGACTTCGTTTTCACCTTCGAGCGGCGGCAGGAGGTGGAGCGGGTCATTCGCATGCAGGCGGGCCACGCGGTGGAGAGCGCCGATCCCTTCATCGACGACTGGTCCCCGGCCGAACGCCAGGAGGTGAAGGACACGCTGCGGGTCGCACTGGCCAACGGCGGCCTGGTCTGCCTGGCGACCCGCATGGGGCGGGTCGTCGGCTTCGCCTGCGTGGACGGCGCGCCTGTAGAACCCACCGGGCGCTACCGGCCACTGAAGGAACTCCATGTCGAGGCCAGCGTGCGTGGCCGGGGCATCGGGCGCCTGCTATTTGCCTGCTGCCTTGAAGAGGCCCGCCGCAAGGGCTTCCAGCGCCTGTACGTCTCCTCCCATTCGGCACGGGAGACGGTGCTGTTCTACCGCCGTCAGGGTTGTGTGGATGCGCAGTGGTTGTGGCCGGAGCAGGCGGAGCGGGAGCCGTTCGACTATCCGATGGAGTGCGAGGTGGGGCGATGAGCAGCGCAGGGGTGGACAGGGCCTGCCCTGTGGTCCTGCGCGAGAGCGGAGGGCTGGAGGTTCTCGCCTTTGAGCATCCACTGGCTGGCTTGCAACTGGTCAAAGGCCGCCTGGAGCCAGGGGAGTCCACCCAGGCGGCAGCCATCCGGGAACTGTTTGAAGAGGCTGGGATTCGAGCCGAGGCTGTTCGAGACCTTGGGCTCTGCTTCAACCCTTCTGCGCAGCAGGTCTGGGCGTTTCACCAATGCGAACCCTGCTCGGCGCTGCCCGATGCATGGACACACCGCACGGAGGACGACGGCGGCCATGTGTTCCGGTTCTTCTGGCATCCCCTTGCCCATGAACCTGGCGAGGCATGGCATCCGCCATTCCGAGATGCACTGGCGTTCGTCCGGTCCCAACTGCTGGGGAGCACGACAGGGGAAGCCAGGCGCTGAGGAAGAAGCGATGCAGCGCTGGGTGCGGGACACGGTCCGTGGTCACTCAGCGCTGGAGGGCGATAAATCTGGATGGGTGTCGTCATAGGCCGGGCTTGTCTGCCCGATCTCGGGTGCAATCTGGCCGCAAGCCAGCCAGAACGCGTACTGGGGATAGGCCTTCACAAGCACGTCGATCTCTTCCGTGCTGACTCTTACCGCGCCTTTGCTGACGCTTCGCCAACGGTCGTGGTTGCCTCCACCCAGAAGGACGCGCTGGAGCCGGGCCCGTTCCCGGATGAGCTGTTCTGTTCAGACATCCGCCGGATGAAGGTGCTGGTGCAGCGCACCCTGCTAGCGCAAGGCGCGCACGGGCATGCCTGAAAGCACAAAGCCCCTGGCTCTCGCGAACCAGGGGCTTTGTTGTATATGGCGGGAAGATAGGGATTTGAACCCTAGGTGCCATTGCTGACACAACGGATTTCGAATCCGTCCCGTTCGGCCACTCCGGCATCTTCCCGAACGGCGCGCATGATACCAGCTGAAAGGCGTTTGGCGAAGCCCGCCGAGGCAATTTTTTCGCGTGCATTCAGATGCTTGCGTATTGCCCCGGCCGGAAGCCCCGCCGCCGGAGTCAGGCGGTCAGCTTGGTCAGGGCCTCGCGGTACTTGTCGGCGGTCTTCTGTGCGACGTCCGCGGGTACGGCGGGGGCTGGCGGCTCCTTGTTCCAGCCGGTGGACTCGAGCCAGTCGCGGACGAACTGCTTGTCGAAGCTGGGCGGGTTGGTGCCTTCGACATAGCTTTCCACCGGCCAGAAGCGGCTGGAGTCAGGGGTCAGCACTTCGTCCATCAGGGTCAGGGTGCCGTCTTCGTCGATGCCGAATTCGAATTTGGTGTCGGCAATGATGATGCCGCGAGTGGCGGCATACTCGACAGCGGTGCTGTAGAGGGCGATGGCGGTATCGCGGACCTTGGCGGCCAGTTCCTTGCCGATGATGGCCTCGCACTGCTCGAAGGAGATGTTCTCGTCGTGGTCGCCGACAGCGGCCTTGGTCGAGGGGGTGAAGATCGGCTGGGGCAGCTTGGAGGCTTCCTTGAGGCCGGCGGGCAGCTGGATGCCGCAGACGGTGCCGGTCTTCTGGTATTCCTTCCAGCCCGAACCGACGATGTAGCCGCGCACGATGGCTTCGACGGCCACCGGCTTGAGGCGCTTGGCGACCACGGCGCGGCCTTCCACGAGCGGCAGCTCGGCAGCGGGCACCACGTCCTCGACCTTGTCGCCGGTGAAGTGATTGGGCACCACGTCGGCCAGCTTGTCGAACCAGAAGTTGGAGATGGCGGTGAGGATCTTGCCCTTGTCCGGAATCGGCTGTTCGAGGATGACGTCGAAGGCCGAGAGCCTGTCGGTGGCGACCATGAGCATGCGCTTGGCATCGATCTCATAGAGGTCGCGGACTTTGCCGGAGTAGATCTTCTTCAGGCTCAGGGTGCTGGGAGTGGTCATGTCGATTTTCCGCCTCTGTTAAACGAAACAGGCGAAACCTGCGGGGTTTCGCCTATTGTCTTGCCGCCGCGCCCTGCGGCGCGTCGGCTGGAGCCGGGTGGAGGTCAACCGCCACCCGGTCGGTCCGGCCTCAGCCGAGGTTTTCCTGGATCAGGCCCAGCACGCGGCGCGCCACATCGGCGGGTGCCACGGTGTTGATGTCCTTCTCAACGGTCACCTGGACGCTGTCACCGACGCGGGTCAGGCGAACCTGGTAGCGCTCGGCACGGGCCTCGATCTCTTCCTTGCTCGGTGCGCTGCCCCACAGGCGGCTGAAGAAGCCAGGCTCCTGGTCCTTCTCCGCGCCCTCGGCGAGGTTGATGTAGTACACGCCCAGGCTGCGGTTGATGTCGTCGACACGAACGTCCGCCACTTCCAGGGCACGACCGACGCTGGACCAGGAACGGTCGAAGTCGGCACCCAGGTTGAGGATCGGGTTGCCGCTGCCATCTTCGGACAGGGTCACGCGGCTCGGCGCATCGAAGTCGCGAGCAGCCAGCAGGGAAACGGAACCACCCTGCTCGGCGCTGCGCGCCATGCTGGCGAGCATTTCGTCCATCAGCGCAGCCTCGAGGCTGGGGCTGTCGGAGCGGCTCGGCCAGCCGGTATCGGCGCTGCTGCCTGCCGGGCGGGTGGTGGTGAGGACGAAGATCTCGCTGGTGTTGCGCTGCACTCCCGGCTCGATACGCACACGGGCACGCACTTCGCTGTCGGGCTCGACACCGCTCACACGGCTGCCGAGACGGCGCGCGAGGGGCGCGGAAAGCTGGTCGAGACGTTGCCAGGCGGTGCTGAACTCGCCGGTCTGCGGACGCTCGTCGACAACCTTGAAGCCGCCGTCCTCGAAGAACTGGCGAGCCACCGGCCAGACCTCGGCGGGGATGCGCTGGGCAACCACCCAGCGCGAGTCGCCGCTCTTCTGCAGGCTGTAGTCGCTGACTTCACCCTTGACCTGCAGGGGCTGTGGGCGCGGAATTTCGTAGTCGGCGTCGCTGCGGCTGTCGGCGACGTTCATAGGCACCGGCAGCAAGGGGTCAAGGCGTTTGGATTGGGCATCCGGGGGCAACTGCATGGGCGCGGTCTGGCGCGCTTCCAGGTAGTCGTTGCCGCGGTCGCGGAAGTAGCCATTTTCGCCCCAGAGCCAGCCGCAGCCGCTGGTGCTGGAGATCATCAGGGCGAGAGCGGAGAGTCCGGCCAGTCGCTTCATGCGTAGTAATTCCTCGGATTAAGCCAATACACCGGACTGGCGGAGCGCCTGACGCAGCGGTTCGTGGCAACGCGGGCTGAGCCAGGTCAGCGGCAGGCGGATGCCGTCGGGCATCAGGCCCATCTCGTGCAGGGCCCACTTCACCGGGATCGGGTTCGATTCGATGAACAGCGCCTTGTGCAGCGGCATCAGCTTGTCGTTGATCGCGCGAGCGGTCTCGGCATCGCCACGCATGGCGGCGGCGCAGAGGTCGGCCATCTCGCGGGGCGCGACGTTGGCGGTCACGGATATGTTGCCCTTGCCGCCCATGAGCATCAGTTCGACGGCGGTGGCATCGTCACCGGAGTAGACGAGGAAGTCCTTGCTCACGCGATCCAGGACCTCCTGGCCGCGCTTGAGGTCGCCGGTGGCTTCCTTGATACCGATGATGTTGGAGATCTTCGCCAGGCGCTCGACGGTCTCGGGCAGCATGTCGCAGACGGTGCGGCCAGGGACGTTGTAGAGGATCTGCGGAATCGCGACGGATTCGGCGATGTGGCGGAAATGCTGGTACAGGCCTTCCTGGGTCGGCTTGTTGTAGTACGGGGTCACCAGCAGGCAGGCATCGGCGCCCACGTTCTTGGCGGCGGCGGTGAGGTCGACGGACTCGCGGGTGGAGTTTCCACCGGTGCCGGCGATGACCGGGATGCGGCCATTGACCTGATCCACCACGCGGCGGATGACTTCGATGTGTTCGTTCACATCCAGCGTCGCGGATTCACCCGTGGTGCCGACTGCGACTATGGCGTTGGTGCCTTCCTGCAGGTGGAAATCCACCAGCTTGGTCAGACTCGCCCAGTCCAGTTGACCTTGTGCATCCATGGGCGTGACCAGTGCCACCATACTGCCCGCAATCATGCAACCGCTCCTGCCGGAAAAAGAGAGCCGTAATGGTACTGGTGCCCATTGCCCAGCACAAGCTGACGAGGGCGCCTCAAGCATTCCCCTCGGCAGCGCTTTTCGCTAACCTCTCCGCTTTGATCGACGCGGCTTTGGCCGCCCTCCCCTCGCTTTAGGAATGCTGCATGTCCACCACCCCGCCCCGCGAACAATTCCTTGTGATCAGCGCCCTCGGCGTGAACCCCATGGAGCTGACCAACGTGCTGTGCCGAGCCAGCCAGGAAAACCGCTGCGCCGTGGTCAGCAGCCGCCTGACTCGCCACGGCGAGTACAGCGCTCTGGTGCTGCAGGTATCCGGTAGCTGGGATGCGCTGGCCCGCCTGGAAGCTGGCCTGCCGGCCCTGGCCAAGCGCCACGAATTCACCACCCAGGTAACCCGCAGCGGCGCTCTGGAGCCCCGCCCGCAATCCCTGCCCTACGTGGCCTACGTCAGCGCGGCCTACCGCCCGGACATCCTCAATGAGCTGTGCCAATTCTTCATCGATCACCGCGTCGAGCTGGAGAACCTCACCTGCGACACCTACCAGGCGCCGCAGACCATGAGCACCATGCTCAACGCCACCATCACCGTGACGCTGCCGGCGGGCACCCAGATCAGCTGGCTGCGCGACCAGTTCCTCGACTTCGCCGATGCGCTGAACCTCGACGCCCTGATCGAGCCCTGGCGCCCGCAACACCCGTAAGGAGCAAGACATGGCCGTAGCAATCGACCAACCGGTAGCCGACTTCACCGCCCCCGCCACCAGCGGCCAGCAGGTGACGCTCTCCGCCCTGAAAGGCAAGCAGGTCGTCCTGTATTTCTACCCCAAGGACAGCACCCCCGGCTGCACCACCGAAGGCCAGGGTTTCCGCGACCAGCACGGAGCCTTCGCCGCCGCCAACACCGTGATCTTCGGCATCTCCCGCGACGGCCTGAAGTCCCACGAGAACTTCAAGTGCAAGCAGGAGTTCCCCTTCGAGCTGATCTCCGACAAGGATGAAGCGCTCTGCCAGCTGTTCGACGTGATCAAGCTGAAGAAGCTCTATGGCAAGGAATACATGGGCGTCGACCGCAGCACCTTCCTGATCGACAAGAACGGTGTGCTGCGCCAGGAGTGGCGTGGCGTGAAGGTTCCGGGCCACGTGGATGCCGTGCTCGCGGCCGCCCAGGCGCTGAACAAGGGCTGACCCGCCCCGCCGCCATGAACGAAGGCCGCGAAAGCGGCCTTTTTCATGCCCGTCACATCAAGGGTGACGGCCCTTCCCTCAGTGGTCCGCTGCGCGGCCAGGCATCGAGCACGGCCTTGAACAGCGTCGCCAGGGGAATCGCGAAGAAGATGCCCCAGAATCCCCAGAGACCTCCGAACAGCAGCACGGCACAGATGATGGCCACCGGGTGCAGGTTGACCGCCTCGGAAAACAGCAGCGGCACCAGGATGTTGCCATCCAGCGCCTGGATCACCCCGTAGACCACCATCAGGTAGATGAACTGGTCGCCCCAGCCCCACTGGAACAACGCGATCAGCGCCACCGGGACGGTCACCACCACCGCGCCGATGTAGGGCACCACTACCGACAAGCCGACCAGCAATGCCAGCAACGCCGCATAGTTGAGCCCGAGGGATACGAAGGCGACGTAGGTGACACCGCCACAGATGACGATCTCGATCACCTTGCCGCGGATGTAGTTGGCGATCTGCTGGTTCATCTCCTGCCACACCTGGGTCATGAGCGCTCGCTCGCGTGGCAGGTAGCCGCTCAGCCAGCGCAGGATCAGCTCGCGATCCTTGAGGAAGAAGAACACCAGGATCGGCACCAGTACCAGGTAGATCATCAGGTTGACCACCAGCGGCAGGCTGGAGAGGGAGAAGGTCAGCGCCCATTGGCCGAACTTGCCGACCTCGCTGCGAGTCACCTCGATGGCGTTGAGCACCTGCTCGTCGGTCAACAGGTGCGGGTAGCGCTCGGGCAGCAACAGAAGCAGCGACTGCCACTCGCCGAGCATGCGCGGCAGCTCCTTGAACAGGGTGCTGAGCTGCTGCCACAACAGCGGCATCAGCACCACCAGGAACAGCGCCAGGGCCCCGATGAACAGCGCGAAGACCAGCCACACGGCCAGCGTTTGCGGCATGCGCAGGCGTTCGAGGAAGTTCACCACCCCCTGCATCAGGAAGGCCAGCACCAACCCTGCCAGGACTGGCGCCAGCATATTGCCGAGGGTGAGGACCAGGGTAAAACCCAGGACCAGGAAGACCGCCAGCACCACCGCTTCTTCATCGGAGAAGTAGCGCTGCACCCAGTCGCGAAGCACCTTGAACATCGGAGTTCCTTGGTAAGCGTAAGCAGGGAGATTCAGGCCTTGCGCAGCCAGTAGCGATAGGTGCCGCCCTGCTCTTCCTCGTGCAGCAGCAGGTGGCCGGCGAGGCGGGCGAAGGCACGGAAATCGCGTTGCGAACCGGCATCGGTAGCAGTGACCTTGAGTACCGCGCCGCTGGGCAGGCGGTTGAGTTCCAGCTTGGCCTTGAGCAGCGGCAACGGGCAATTCAGCCCGCTGGCGTCCAGCTCGGCGTCGAAGGTATCGGGACGGCCGGCGGCGTCAGTCATGAGTGTTCTCCAGGAGGGCGCCTAGGATACAGAAGGCCGCACAACCCTGGCCAGCCGACCGGGCAGGAGGCTACAGTTAGCGCTTTGCCGACAAGAGCCCTGTGCATGAATCCGCTGCGCCCCACTCTGCTGACGCTTGCCTGCCTCCTCTCATCGCCCGTGATGGCCGATGACCTGCCGTCCCTCGGCGACTCCAGTTCGGCCATCGTCTCTCCGGAGCAGGAACATCAGTTGGGCCGCGCCTGGCTCAGCCTGTTGCGCGGCCAGGTTGAACAACTCTCGGACCCGCAGCTCAAGGACTACGTCGAAACCAGCGTCTACCGCCTGGCCGAGACCAGCCAGCTGCAGGACCGCCGCCTGGAATTCGTGCTCCTCAAGAGCCCGCAGCTCAACGCCTTCGCCGCCCCGGGCGGCATCGTCGGGGTCAACGGCGGCCTGTTCCTCTATGCCCCCAACGAAGCCGAATACGCCTCGGTGCTGGCCCACGAACTGGCGCACCTTTCGCAGCGCCACTTCGCGCGCGGTATCGAAGCCCAGCAACGCATGCAGATCCCGGTGATGGCGGCGATGCTTGCCGGCATCGTCGCGGCGGCGGCCGGCGCCGGGGACGCGGGTATGGCGGCGATCATGTCGACCCAGGCCGCGGCGATCCAGGAGCAACGTCGCTTCTCCCGGCAGAACGAGCAGGAAGCAGACCGCATCGGCCTGCTCAACCTGGAGAAGGCCGGCTACGACCCCCGGGCCATGCCGAACATGTTCGAGCGCTTGATGCGCCAGTACCGCTACGACTCCAAGCCGCCGGAATTCCTCCTCACCCACCCGGTGACCGAATCGCGTATCGCCGACACCCGCAACCGCGCAGAACAGCTGCCGCCGGGCGGCGTCGAGAACAGCCTGCGCTACCAGTTGATGCGCGCCCGTGTGCAACTGATGTTCGAGGAGACCCCGGGGATCTCGGCCAAGCGCTTCCGCGCCCAGCTCGATGCCGATCCCAAGCTGGATGCCGCGCGCTACGGCCTGGCCATCGCGCAGATCAAGAACGGACAGCTCAACGAAGCACGTGAAGCCCTTGCGCAGCTGCTGGCCAAGGCACCCAACGAGATCGTCTACAACCTGGCCCAGGTCGACCTGGACATCACCGCCAACCGCCTGCAGGACGCCCAGCAGCGCGTCGACCGGCTGCTCGGCCTGTACCCCAACAACTACCCGCTCAAGCAGGCGCGCAGCGACCTGATGCTCAAGCTGAACAAGCCCCAGGAAGCGGAGAAGATCCTCGACGGCCTGATCAAGAGTCGCCCGAACGATCCGGACGTCTGGTACCAGGTGGCCGAGGTGCGCGGCCTCGCCGGCAACACCATCGGCCTGCACCAGGCGCGCGCGGAGTTCTTCGCCCTGGTCGGCGACTACGACCAGGCCATCGAGCAGCTGGATTTCGCCAAGCGCCGCGCGACCAACAACTTCCCGCTCGCCTCGCGCATCGATGCACGCCAGCAGGAAATGATCGAGCAGCAGAAGACCATCAAGAAGATGATGCGCTGACGAACGCCGCCCATGAAAAAGCCCGGACATGTCCGGGCTTTTTTGTGCGTGCCGATCAGGCGTTGCCGGCGAGCTTCAAGCGCGCGGCCTGGGTGAAGTCGAGCATGCGCTTGAGCGGCTTGACGGCACGCGGCACCAGCGCGGCATCGACGAATATCTCGTTGCTGCCCTCGCGCAGGCACTGCAGGGTGCGTTCCAGGGTGTTCATGGCCATCCAGGGGCAGTGCGCGCAGCTGCGGCACGCCGCCCCATTGCCGGCTGTGGGGGCCTCGATGAACTGCTTGTCCGGACACAGCTGCTGCATCTTGTAGAAGATGCCGCGATCGGTGGCGACGATGAACATCTTGTTCGGCAGCGTCTGCGCAGCCTTGATCAGCTGGCTGGTGGAGCCCACCGCATCGGCGAGTTCGATAACCGCCTCAGGCGATTCCGGATGCACCAGGATGGCTGCCTCCGGATAGAGCGCCTTCATGTCTTCGAGCTGCTTGGCCTTGAACTCCTCGTGAACGATGCAGGCACCGTCCCAGAGCAGCATGTCGGCACCGGTCTCGCGCTGGATGTAGCGCCCCAGGTGCTGGTCCGGCGCCCAGATGATCTTCTCGCCGTTGTCCATCAGGCTCTCGACGATCTCCAATGCGCAGCTGGAGGTCACCACCCAATCGGCCCTCGCCTTCACCGCCGCGGAGGTATTGGCATAGACGACGACGGTACGCTCCGGGTGCTGGTCGCAGAATGCCGAGAACTCATCCACCGGGCAGCCGAGATCCAGGGAGCAGGTCGCTTCCAGGGTCGGCATCAGCACCCGCTTCTCGGGGTTGAGGATCTTCGCGGTCTCGCCCATGAAGCGTACGCCGGCCACCAGGACCGTCTGCGCCTCATGCTGGTTGCCGAAGCGGGCCATCTCCAGGGAATCGGACACGCAACCGCCGGTTTCCTCGGCCAGGGCCTGGATCACCGGATCGCAATAGTAGTGGGCCACCAGAACGGCGTTCTGCGCCTTCAGTTCGGCTGCGATCTGCGCCCGGAGCTGTGCCTCTTCATCGGCAGTCAGTTGCCGGGGCTGCTTCGCGGCGAGATGGGCCTGGACGAGAAAACGTTCGGAGAGATGGGACATGTCTGCTGGACCTGCGGGCGCGTTGCGCGAAAGCCTGTTGGGTCACCGCCCGACGGGCCAGGGGCCTCGCGGATCGGGGCGCGGATGATAGCGCAGATTAACGCCATTGGGCATGGCAGCGGGAGGGGCTGCGCCCTCCGGTCACCGGGCTCGACTTTCCTGCAGGCAAACGAAAAGCGGGAATACCTTTCGATCTTCCCGCTTCCGTTGCTCCTTGCGGAGCCTTGTATGGTGGGTCGTGTAGGATTCGAACCTACGACCAATTGGTTAAAAGCCAACTGCTCTACCGACTGAGCTAACGACCCGACGCGGAGCGCATAATACTGATTTTATTCAGGAATTCAACACCCCACCGTAAAAAAATCAGAAATATCTCGTAGGATCTTGCACGCCAGCGGCCGCGAAGCCATCCGCACGCAGCCGGCAGCTGTCGCATTTGCGGCAGGCGCGGCCCTCGTCATCGGCTTGGTAGCAGGACACCGTCAAAGCGTAGTCCACGCCGAGCCTCACGCCCGCCTGGACGATCTGCGCCTTGCTGAGGTTCTGCAACGGCGCCTGGATGCGGAAGCCATCACCCTCCACGCCGGCCTTGGTCGCCAGGTTGGCCATGCGCTCGAAGGCCTCGACGAACTCGGGGCGGCAGTCCGGGTAGCCGGAGTAGTCCACCGCGTTGACGCCGATGAAGATATCCCGCGCACCGAGCACTTCCGCCCAGCCCAGGGCGAGAGACAGGAATACGGTGTTGCGCGCCGGCACGTAGGTGACCGGGATGCCTTCGGTAGGTGCTTCCGGTACGGCGATGCTGCTGTCGGTCAGGGCCGAGCCGCCGATGCCATTCAGATCAAGGCCGATGACCTTGTGCTCCACCACGCCCAGTTGCCTGGCTACGCGCTCGGCCGCCTGCAGCTCGGCACGATGACGCTGGCCGTAGTCGAAGCTCATGGTGTAGCAGGCATAGCCTTCGGCACGGGCCATGGCTACCACCGTGGCGGAGTCCAGGCCGCCGGAGAGGAGGATTACCGCTTTCTTGTCGCTCATATCAGTGTCCCGGCTCGTCGTTCCAGAGAATCTTGTGCAATTGCAGCTGCAGGCGTACCGGCAGGTTGTCAGCCACTATCCAGTCCGCGAGGCTCCGCGCGCTCACCTGCTGGTGACTGGGCGAGAACAGCACCTCACCCGCGCGCTGCTCCAGCCGGTACTCGATCAGCTTGGAGACGGCCCAGTCGTAGTCCTCGCGGGAGCAGATGACGAACTTCACCTGGTCGTTGCGAGTCAGTTGGGCGATGTTCTCGTAGCGATTGCGGGCGAGCTCGGCAGAGCCGGGCGTCTTCAGGTCGACAACACGGCTGACGCGCGTATCCACGGCCGAGATGTCCAGGGCACCGCTGGTTTCCAGCGACACCTCGTAGCCGGCGTCGCAGAGCCGTTGCAGAAGCGGGATGCAATTGGGTTGCGCCAGCGGCTCGCCGCCCGTCACACAGACGTAGCGGGGCCTGTAGGCAGCCACCTGGGCGAGGATGCCGTCCAGGGTGTGGAGCTGGCCGCCATTGAAGGCATAGGCGGTGTCGCAATACTGGCAGCGCAGGGGACAGCCGGTCAGGCGTACGAATACCGTCGGCAAGCCGGCGGTACGCGTTTCCCCCTGCAGCGAGTAGAAGATCTCGGTCAGTCGCAGGGTCTGTTGCATAGGGGCCACGGGCGTAACGGCTAAACAGGCCATCCGCCTCCGTTGCTGGAAGAAGAGTCAGAGGGCGGCGATTCTAACGAAAAAACCCGCGTCAGGCGCGGGTTTCTCGATGCTCGGGGCGTGGATCAGGGCAGGCGCTGGAGATCCCGCTGCGCCAGCTGGGCGGCGGAGCTGCCGGGGTACTGCGCGACGACCTGCTTGAGGATGCCCTTGGCCTTGTCGGTATTGCCCAGGCGCTGCTCGACGTCGGCGAGCTTGTAGAGGGAGTCCGGTACCTTGGCGTGCTGCGGATAGACCTGGCTGACCCTGGCGAAGGCCTGGCCGGCGCCCTGCAGGTCGCCCTTGGCAAGATTGACTTCGCCCAGCCAGTACTGCGCGTTGCCGGCGTATTGGCTGCTGGGGTACTTGCGCAGGAAGGCGCCGAAGGCCTGGCTGGCCTTGTCGAAGTCCTTGGCCTTGATCAGGTCGAAGGCGGCGTCGTAGTAGAGCTTTTCCTTCGCCGGATCGCCCGGTTCGGCGCTGGCGGCCGGCTGCTGGGCCGGTGCCGAGGGAGTGCCGGCGGCGTTGATCGCGCCATCGGCAGGGGAATTCTGTTGTGCGGCTGGTGCGCCCGCTGCGCCCGCACTCAAGCGGCTGTCCAGATCCTGATAGCGCTCCAGCGACTCGCGCTTGAGCTGCTCGATCTGGTTCTGCTGTTCTTCGACCATCCCACGCAGGCGGGCGGTCTCCTCCTGCATCTGCTGCAGTTGCATGAACAGCTCGCCTTGCGCGGACACCGGGGCCGAAGCCCCGGATCCGGCATAGGCGCCAGTCGTGCCATAACCAGCGGGCGGGTAACTGTTGCCGTAACCGGCATCGTTTCCGTCCACCACGGGAACCTCAGCAAAGGCAGCCAGGGGCAGGCTGCTGAGGGCCAATACAGTCAAAGCACGACGGCACTTACGCATATCGAATTACTTACGCAGTTCGACGCGACGGTTCTGAGCCCAGGACTGCTCGTCGTTGCCAGTGGCAACCGGACGCTCTTCGCCGTAGGAAACCAGTTCCAGCTGAGCCGGGGAAACGCCCTGCAGAACCAGGTAGCGCTGAACGGCCTTGGCACGACGCTCGCCCAGAGCCATGTTGTATTCGCGGGTGCCGCGCTCGTCGGTGTGGCCTTCCAGAACGACGCGAGCGCCGTTGCCTTTCAGGTCCTTGGCGTGTACGTCCAGAGCGCGCATGGCTTCCGGCTTCAGGTCGGAGCTGTCGTACTCGAAGTAGAAGGTGGTGATGGCGCGCAGAGCGGCTTCTTCGCTCAGGCTGCCGTCAACACCGCTGTTGCCGCTGTTGTAGCCAGCGTTCGGGTCTACAGCGCCCTGACCGGAATCGTCGCCGCCCTTGGAGGAGCAACCAACTGCAACAGCCATGGCCAGAGCCAGAGCAGCGAACTTACCGAATTTGATCATTTCCATCATGTAACTCCTAATGAGCCCCAGTGTGTTTAGCAAAACAAAAGTGGATACCGCGTCAGTTCAGGTACGGCGACCAGGACGGTTCGCGGATATCGCCTTGAACGGTTGGAATCGGGAGTCGCACGCGCCCGTTTGTGGACACGAGCATCAGCACTCCCCGGCCCTGCTGGCGGGTGGCGTAGATTAGCATGGTGCCGTTTGGCGCAACAGTGGGCGAGTCGTCCAGAGTGGTGCCGGAGAGGATACGCGGGGCACCGCCACGGACCAGGTCCAGGGCCGCCACCTTGAAGTTGGTGAAGCCATCCTGGCGGTGGATCATCACCAGGGTCTTCTCGTCAGCCGAGAGCTTCGGGTTGGCGTTGTAGTTGCCGACGAAGGTCACGCGCTGCGGCTCGCCACCATTGATGTTGGTCTTGTAGATCTGCGGCTTGCCGGCACGATCCGAGGTGAAATAGATGGTCTGGCCATCGGCGCCCCAGAAGGGTTCGGTGTCGATCGCCATGTGGTTGGTGACACGACGCAGCTGGCGGCTGCCCAGGTCCATCACGTAGATCTCCGGGTTGCCATCCTTGGACAGCACGAACGCCAGGCGATTGCCTTCAGGCGACCAGGCCGGCGCGCCGTTCAGGCCCTCGAAGTTGGTGATCTGCTCGCGGCGACCGGTGTCGATGTGCTGGATGAAGATGCGCGGGCGCTTCTGCTCGAAGGAGACATAGGCGATGCGGCGGCCATCCGGTGCGTAGCGCGGCGAGAGGATCGGTTCACGGGACTGCAGCAGGGTCACGGCGCGCTGGCCGTCATAGTCGGAGCGCTGCAGGGTATAGCGCGTGTTGTTCACCGAGAAACGCTCGGCGGTCACGTAGAGCATGCGGGTGGAGAACGCACCCTTCACGCCGGTGAGCTTCTCGAACGACTGGTCGGCCACGTAGTGCGCCATGTCGCGCAGCTGGTCGGTGGAGCCGCTGACGCTACCGGCGAACACCTGCTGCTCGGTGGCGACGTTGAACAGGGCGAACTGCACCTGCAGGCGGCCACCGGCCGGGGCGATGCTGCCCACCAGCACGTACTGGGCGCCCAGTGCCTTCCAGTCGCGGTAGATCACTTCGCTGGCCTGGGTCGGCAGGCTGATCATGTTCTGTCGCGGGATGGGCTCGAAGAAGCCGGAGTTGCGCAGGTCATTGCCGATGATCTCGGACATGTCCTCGGGCAGGACGTTGCCGCCCTGCCAGCCGAAGGGCACGACGGCGATGGGTGTTGCGCTGTCCCGGCCGCCAGTAATCACGAGCGGATCAGCGGCCTGCACGGTACCGACCAGCATGGTCAGGCCGAGCAGGACGATACGTATCAGAGTGTTCACAGACCTAAATCCTCCGGTTTGAAGACGACGCGACGCTGCCTGTACATCCTGTCAAAGGTAGCGCGATCCAATTGTTGCATTTCAGGGATGCGCCCGACGCTGCGTACCGCGGCCACCGCGGAGCTGTCGAAGGGCCCATCACCACTTGAACGGGTGACGCTGGCGTTGGTGACGGTGCCATCCGGCAGCATCTGAATCAGCAGTTCGACACTCATGCCCGGACGGGTCGACAGCGGCTTCTGCCAATTCTCGCTGATCAGTTTGATGATCAGGTCATCAAGGCTGCCGGCAACCTGGTCGCCCACTTCATCGGCCAGGGTATGCTCACGCTCCACGGTGTCGGACAGCAGGTCGGCGAGTGCCGCGGCCTTCTTGTCCTCGGTCGACTTGCGCTTGGCCTCCTCCGCTGCCTTTTTCTTCGCGGCCTCGGCGGCGGCCTTCTTCTTCGCATCCTCGGCAGCCTTCTTCTTCGCGGCCTCGGCTGCAGCTTTCTTCTTCGCCTCTTCAGCGGCTTTCTTCTTGGCCTCGTCGGCAGCCTTTTTCTTGGCTTCCTCTTCTGCCTTCTTCTTGGCGATATCGGCCTGCTGCTTCTTGGCTTCCTCGGCCTTCTTGGCGTCATCCGCCTTCTTCGCTGCGGCTGCCTCTTCCGCTTTTCGAGCTTCCTCGGCTTTCTTTTGTTCCGCCGCCTTGGCCGCAGCGACCTTCTGCTGCTCCAGCTTCTGCTGCTCGGCCTTCTTCTGCTCCATCTGTTCGGTTTCGTACTGCGGAGCTGCGGCCTTCTTGGCTTCGCCGGCGATCTTCTGGTTGGTCTGGGTGGTCGCCTGGCTCTGCGACTTCAGCTGATAGAGCGTAGCCTGCACGATCGGGCGCGCTGGCGGCAGTTCAGGGGTGAAGGCGAAGCTGACGAACAGCGTGCCGAAGATCAGCACGTGCAGGCCTATGGCCCAGACCGCAGGCCAGAAATAGCTTTCCGATGGGGAGCGTTCGCTCTGCTGCTGCATCAGGGCGCCTCGGTGATCAGCCCGACATTACCCACGCCGGCCTGCTGCAGGCCGCCCATGACGGCCATCACGGAGCCGTAGTCGACGGCCTTGTCACCCCGGACGAAGACCTGGACCTTCTTACCCTGGCTGGTGTTCTGGCTCATGATCGCGGTGACCGCCTGCACCAGCTGCGGCAGCGTGCTGGACGTCTCGCTGGCCTTGCCCTGGTCCGGGTCCACTTCCTCGCCCATGTTCCAGTAGTAGCTCTTGTCGGCCTTGATCGAGATGGTCAGGACGCGGGAGTCGTTGTCCTGGGGCAGCGCCTCGCTGGACACCTTCGGCAGGTCGACCTTGACGCCCTGGTTGAGCATGGGCGCGGTCACCATGAAGATGACCAGCAGCACCAGCATCACGTCGATGTAGGGCACCACGTTCATCTCGGCGACCGGTTTGCGTTTTTGGCGAATTCTGGCCATGGCGTGAAACCTGTCCTCTATTGAACCTGCGTCTTATTCGTCGCTGGTGTGCACTTTGCGGTGCAGGATGGCCTGGAACTCGTCGGCGAAGGTGTAGTAGCGACTGATCAGGGTCTCACCACGCGCGGCGAAGCGGTTGTACGCGATGACCGCCGGGATCGCCGCGAACAGGCCGATGGCGGTAGCGATCAGCGCCTCGGCAATGCCGGGGGCCACGGTGGCCAGGGTCGCCTGCTGCACCTGGGCGAGGCCACGGAAGGAGTTCATGATCCCCCAGACGGTGCCGAACAGGCCGATGTAGGGGCTGGTGGAGCCGACGGTGGCGAGGAACGGCAGGCTCTGCTCGAGCTTCTCCTCCTCACGGGAGATGGCAACGCGCATGGCACGGGCAACGCCTTCCATCACCGCATCCGGATCGACGCCGGGCTGCTGGCGCAGCCGGGAGAACTCCTTGAAGCCGGCGCGGAAGATCTGCTCGACGCCGGAATCCGGGTCGGGGTTGCTGCCGGCCTGGCGATACAGCTTGGACAGGTCGATGCCCGACCAGAAACGCTCCTCGAATGTCTCGAGGGACTTCTTCGCCGCGCGCAGCAGGTTGCTGCGCTGGAAAATCATGATCCACGAGGTGACCGAAGCGGCCACCAGAGTGAGCATGACCAGTTGCACCACGATGCTGGCGTTGCTGATCAGGCTCCACATGGAGGTATGGTCGACGACGTTGGCTTCCACGCTTAGTCTCCTGCAGGGGGTTGGCCCGGTACGGCGGCGAAGGCTGAACGCAGCGCTTCGGGGATCGCCCGGGGTTTCAAACTGTCGGCGCGCACACAGGCCACCAGGAACTGCCCTTCACAGAGCAGCGCATCATCCGTAGCCCGCCTCACCTGTTGACGAAAGCGCAGGCTGGCACGGTTCAATTCGATCACTTCGGCACTGATGGTCAGCTCGTCGTCGAGCCGGGCGGGAGCGTGGTAACGCGCCTCGGCCGAATGCACGACGAAGAGCAGGTTCTCCCCTACCAGCTCGGACTGGGCAAAACCCAGGCTTCGCAGGCACTCGGTGCGAGCCCGCTCCATGAACTTGAGGTAGTTGACGTAATAGACGATGCCACCGGCATCGGTGTCTTCGTAATAGACGCGGCTCCGATGCACGAAAGGCTGGGCCCCATTTTGCGCGCGCATACTCTAGTGCTTACTCCAAAGGTTGCCAATCAGGCCGTGCACTGTTTTTTCACCCCCAGCGCCCGCCGCTCGGTTCGACAGCAATTTCCCCTATTCGTCCCCCACCCCGAACAAATCGTCGGTGGGTGACTCGGCCATGCGCTTGGGCAGGTTCAACCCGAAGTGCAGGTAGGCGTGGCGGGTGACCACGCGCCCACGGGGCGTGCGCATGATGTAGCCCTGCTGGATCAGGTAGGGCTCCAGCACATCCTCGATGGTGTGGCGCTCCTCGCTGATCGCAGCGGCCAGGTTGTCGATGCCCACCGGGCCGCCGTCGAACTTGTCGATCATCGCCAGCAGCAGACGCCTGTCCTGGTGGTCGAAGCCACGCTCGTCGACATCCAGCAGGTTCAGTGCCTGGTCGGCGATCACCCGGGTGATCTGGCCCTTGCCACGTACTTCGGCGAAATCACGCACGCGGCGCAGCAGGCGGTTGGCGATGCGCGGGGTGCCACGGGCACGACGGGCGATCTCGAAGGCTCCCTCGGGCTCGATGTGCAGCCCGAGGATGCCGGCCGAACGGGTAACGATGCTGGTCAGATCCGCAGTGCTGTAGAACTCCAGGCGCTGGACGATGCCGAAGCGGTCGCGCAGCGGGTTGGTCAGCATGCCGGCGCGGGTGGTGGCACCGACCAGGGTGAAGGGCGGCAGGTCGAGCTTGATCGAGCGTGCTGCGGGGCCTTCGCCGATCATGATGTCGAGCTGGAAATCCTCCATCGCCGGGTACAGCACTTCTTCGACGATGGGCGATAGACGGTGAATTTCGTCGACGAAAAGCACGTCGCCGGACTCCAGGTTGGTCAAGAGTGCCGCCAGGTCACCCGGGCGCTCCAGCACCGGGCCGGAGGTACTCTTGATCGACACGCCCATCTCCTGCGCGATGATATTGGCCAGGGTGGTCTTGCCGAGGCCCGGCGGACCGAAGATCAGCGTGTGGTCGAGGGCCTCGTTGCGCCCGCGGGCCGCCTGGATGAACAGCTCCATCTGCTCGCGCACGGTGGGCTGGCCCACGTAGTCGGCAAGGCTCAGCGGGCGGATGGCGCGGTCCAGCTGCTCGTCGCGGTCACGGCTGCTGGCGGTTATCAGGCGGTCTGCTTCGATCATGCGGTGTTACACCATTCCTTTCAGGGCGCGGCGGATCAGTTCTTCGCTGGACAGCCCTTCTTCCTTGATGGCGGCAACGGCACGGCTGGCTTCCTGGGGCTTGAAGCCCAGGGAGATCAAGGCGCTCAGCGCATCGCTCTCGGCACTGGAGACCTTGGCGTTGAGCGGCTCGACCACCAGGGTGGAGATGCTGGGCATGGTTTCCCAGGCCTTGAAGCGGTCCTTCAGCTCCACCAGCAGACGCTCGGCGGTCTTCTTGCCGACACCCGGGATCTTCACCAGGGTCGAGGTGTCCTGGGCCTGCACGCAGCGCACCAGCTCGTCCACTTCCAGCCCTGACATCAGCGCCAGGGCCAGCTTGGGACCGACGCCATTGAGGCGGATCAGCTCGCGGAACAGCTCGCGCTCGCGCTTCTCGAAGAAGCCGTAGAGCAAGTGCGCATCCTCGCGCACCACCAGGTGGGTGTGCAGGGTCACGGGCTCGCCGGTCGAGGGCAGGCGGTAGAGGGTGGTCATGGGCACTTCCAGCTCGTAGCCGACGCCATTGACATCGAGAATCAGGTGCGGCGGCTGTTTTTCCGCCAGGGTGCCACGCAAACGTCCAATCACGAAGTGCGTCCTTATATGGGGTTACAAACGGAGCCGTCCGCCGCGGCGCTTGGCGGTGGCGAGGCCGTGCGGGATCAGGCTCTGCCGGTGATGCGCATGGCACAGGGCGATGGCCAGGGCATCCGAGGCGTCGATCTGGGGCTTCTGCACCAGCTTGAGAAGGTGCATGACCATCATCTGCACCTGCTGCTTGTCGGCGCCACCGGTGCCGGCGATGGCCTGCTTGACCTGGCTGGCGCTGTACTCGGCGACCTCCAGCCCCTCCTCGCTCGCGGCGACGATGGCGGCGCCACGGGCCTGGCCCAGCTTGAGCGCGGAGTCGGCGTTGCGCGCCATGAACACCTTCTCGATGCCCATGGTCACCGGCCCGTAGGTCTGGATGACCTCGCGCACGCCACGGAAGACGATCAGCAGGCGCTCCTGCAGCTCGCCACTGCCGGTACGGATGCAGCCGGACGCGACGTATTCACAACCGCGCCCGGTGTCGCGGACCACGCCGTAACCGGTGATGCGCGAACCAGGGTCGATACCGAGGATGAGGGTCATTGCAGCTCTATATCAGGTGCCCAAGTAAAAAAGCCGAAGCGTCCGCTCCGGCTTTTTCGTGTCAGCCCAGCTGGGCCATCACGTCGTCGGGGATGTCCACGTTGCTGTAGACGTTCTGCACGTCGTCCAGGTCCTCGAGCATGTCGATGAGCTTCATCACCTTCTGCGCGGTTTCCAGGTCGGTGATCGGCGCGGTGATCGAGGGGATCATCGCCACTTCAGCCTCATCGCCCTTGAAACCGGCGGCGGTGAGCGCTTCGTTGACACTGAGGAAGTCGGCGAACGAGGTGTAGACCTCGACCGAACCGTCGTCCGCTGCGACCACGTCGTCGGCGCCCGCTTCCAGGGCCGCTTCCATCAGGGCGTCTTCGTTCACGCCGGGGGCATAGCTGATCTGGCCCTTGCGGTCGAACATGTAGGCTACCGAACCATCGGTGCCGAGGTTGCCGCCGCACTTGCTGAATGCGTGGCGCACTTCGGCGGCGGTGCGGTTGCGGTTGTCGGTCATGGCTTCGACGATGATCGCCACGCCGCTTGGCGCGTAACCCTCGTAGCTCAGCTCGACCATGTTGTCGGCTTCGTTGGAACCGGCGCCGCGGGCGATCGCGCGATCGATGGTGTCGCGGGTCATGTTGGCGGTGAGCGCCTTGTCCACGGCCAGGCGCAGACGCGGGTTGTCCGCCGGGTTGCCGCCGCCGTGCTTGGCAGCGACGGTCAGCTCACGGATGAGCTTGGTGAAGATCTTGCCGCGCTTGGCGTCCTGACGCTCCTTGCGGTGCTTGATGTTGGCCCATTTGGAATGACCCGCCATAACTGACTCCGTGCTTGCTAGTGGCGGCGGCGCATCGGGCGCCGCCGTCGGGGTGGAACGATTTACTCGGCCTTGGGCTGTTCGCGCAGGCGGATGTGCAGCTCGCGCAGTGCCTTGCCATCCACGGTGCCCGGAGCCTGGGTCATGACGTCACCGGCGCTCTGGGTTTTCGGGAAGGCGATCACTTCGCGGATCGAGGCGGCGCCGGTCATCAGCATGACCAGGCGATCCAGGCCGAAGGCCAGGCCGCCGTGCGGCGGGGCGCCGTACTTCAGCGCATCGAGGAGGAAGCCGAACTTCTCTTCCTGCTCGGCATCGTCGATGCCCAGCACGCGGAACACCGCCTGCTGCATGGCCTTGTCGTGGATACGGATGGAGCCGCCGCCCAGCTCGGTGCCGTTGAGCACCATGTCGTAGGCCCGGGACAGCTTACCGGCCGGGTTGGCCTCCAGCTCTTGCGGGGTGCACTTGGGCGCGGTGAACGGGTGGTGCAACGAGGTCAGGCTGCCGTCGTCGTTCTCTTCGAACATCGGGAAGTCCACGACCCACATCGGCGCCCACTCCTTGGTGAGCAGGTTGAGGTCATGGCCGACCTTGATGCGCAGCGCACCCAGGGCGTCGCAGACGACCTTGGCCTTGTCGGCGCCGAAGAACACGATGTCGCCATCGACCGCACCGACGCGGTCGAGGATCACGTTCAGGTTAGGCTCGGCGATGTTCTTGACGATCGGCGACTGCAGGCCGTCCACGCCCTTGGCGCGCTCGTTGACCTTGATGTAGGCCAGGCCCTTGGCGCCATAGATGCCGACGAACTTGGTGTAGTCGTCGATCTGCTTGCGCGGCATGCTCGCGCCGCCCGGCACGCGCAGTGCGGCGACACGGCCCTTCGGATCGTTGGCGGGACCGGAGAAGACCTTGAACTCGACGTCTTTCAGTTGATCGGCGACATCGACCAGTTCCAGAGGGATGCGCAGGTCGGGCTTGTCCGAACCGTAGCGGCGCATGGCCTCTTCGAAGGGCATGTGCGGGAATTCGTCGAACTCGACGTCGAGGACTTCCTTGAACAGCTGGCGAACCATCTTCTCGGTGATGGCGATGATGTCGCTCTCGTCGAGGAAGCTGGTTTCGATGTCGATCTGGGTGAATTCCGGCTGGCGGTCGGCACGCAGGTCTTCGTCGCGGAAGCACTTGGCGATCTGGTAGTAGCGATCAAAGCCGGCAACCATCAGCAGTTGCTTGAACAGCTGCGGCGATTGCGGCAGGGCGAAGAAGTTGCCCGGGTAGGTACGGCTCGGTACCAGGTAGTCACGCGCGCCTTCCGGAGTCGGGCGACCGAGGATGGGCGTCTCGACATCGAGGAAGCCGTTCTCGTCCAGGTAGCGGCGGATGCTGCTGGTGATGCGCGCGCGCAGCTTCAGCTTGGCGGCCATTTCCGGGCGGCGCAGGTCGATGAAGCGATAACGCAGGCGGGTCTCCTCGCCGACGTCGGAGTATTCGTCCAGCGGGAAGGGCGGGGTCTCGGCCTGGTTGAGGACCTCGAGCTCGTAGCCCAGCACTTCGATGGCGCCGGACGCCATGTTGGCGTTGACGGCGCCAGCCGGGCGCGGACGCACCTTGCCGGTGACCTTGACGACGTATTCGCTGCGCACGCGGTCGGCCTTGGCGAAGGTCTCGGCGCGATCCGGGTCGAACACGACCTGGGCCAGGCCTTCACGGTCACGGATGTCGAGGAAGATGACCCCGCCGTGGTCACGGCGACGGTGGACCCAGCCGCAAAGGGTGATTTCCTGGCCGTCCAGGCTCTCGTTCAGTTGGCCGCAATAGTGGCTGCGCATCATGGTCGTGTTTCGCTTCTCTTGAGTCTTGAATTCGTCGGGCCGCCAGTGTGCGTGCCGTCGATGACCGCGGACGGGCGGTGACTCGCCGCCGGGCATCGGGACCACACTGCCGCAGGCCGGGGACCGGTGGCAAAGGGGCGGATTATATATGGTTAATCGATACCGCGCAGCCGCCCGCCGGAAGCCTTTCTATACTCAAGAGCCCAAGCCCGTGGAGGACGCCCATGGCCACGCCGCGCCCCGTCGACATCACCGCAGACCTGCTGGATGACTTCCGCCAGGAAACCCGCGAACAGTTCTCCCGCTGCGAGCACCTGCTGATCGAGCTGGAACGTCACCCCGATGACGACCAACGCCTGCGCGAGCTGTTCCGCCTGGTGCACACGCTCAAGGGCAACCTCGGCTACGTCGGCCTGGACCGCCTGAACATCCTGCCTCAGGCCCTGGAGGACGTACTCGCCAGGCTGCGCGAAGGCAGCCTGGCCTTCGACAGCCTGCTGGGCGACATCCTCCTGCTACTGCAGGACCGTCTGCGCGCGCAGATCGAACAGGCACTGCGCGGCGACACCGGGGAGCAGGAGGATGTACGCCCGCTGAGCAAGGCCCTCAGGACCCTGGCCAGCGCGCCCGCCCAGCGCCAGGCGGAACTGCGCAGCGCCCTGCTGCACCGGCTGGACCCGAGCACCCGCCTGCTCCCCCCGGAGCCCGAGGCGAAGAGCAGCGGCCCCCTGGCCCGCCACGACCTGGAGGACGAGCCCGACCTGCGTTTCTTCGTCGAGCTCATGGCGGCGGCGGAGAACCGCTCGCGCTTCTGGCAGGGCCGTGGCCAGCGCCAGCTGGAGCTCGCCCTGGCGATGAACGAGCGCGCCGGGCGCCCCGTATCGCCCCGTCAGCTGGCCGCCGCCGTGTGCCTGCACGACCTGGGCATGGCGCTGCTGCCGCTGGAACTGCTGCACAAGCAGGAGCCCCTGAACCATGACGAGCGCCGGCGCATGCAATCCCACCCGCGCATGGGTGCGGAACTGCTCAAGCGCATGCCGCAATGGGAGGACGCCGCCGAAATCATCCTGCAGCACCAGGAGCACGCCGACGGCAGCGGCTACCCCAAGGGCCTGCGCGAAACGGAGATCAGCCCCGGCGCGCTGATCCTGAACATCGTCGATACCTTCGACGCGCGCACCCACGAACGGGCCCACCAGACCCTGAGCAAGCGCCCGCTGCTGCGCGCCATCCTCGAAATCAACGGCCTGGGCGGCAGCCAGTTCAGCGCCTACTGGGTCGACATCTTCAATCTCTGCCTGCAGGAAGACCCCACCCTCGCCCACCTTTGACTCGGTTGTCGCCCCCACGGCGCCTGACTAAGCTGCCCACGCGGCCCCACCACTCGCGGCGGGGCAGAATGAATCGAGGAGTCCAGATGCAGGCGCTAGCAGGGAAGGTCGCGGTGGTGACGGGAGCAGGATCGGGCATCGGACGGGCACTGGCCCATCAGTTGGCTGCCGAGGGTTGCCACCTGGCGCTGGCGGATCTCGATCGGGAAAAGCTCGCCGAAGTCGCCCGGGAACTCGATCGCCAAGACCTGAGGATCACGACCCACCCCCTGGACGTGGCCGAGCGCGCGGCGGTCTATGCCTTCGCCGACGAGGTGCTCGCGGCGCACGGCAGCGTGCAACTGGTGATCAACAACGCAGGCGTCGCCCTCTCGCAGACCGTCGCGGAACTGCGTTACGACGACTTCGAATGGATCATGGGCATCAATTTCTGGGGCGTGGTGCATGGCACCAAGGCCTTCCTGCCCCACCTGCTGAGGAACAACGAAGGGCAGATCGTCAACGTCTCCAGCATCTTCGGCATCGTCAGCCTGCCCACCCAGGGTGCCTACAACGCCAGCAAGTTCGCCGTGCGCGGCTTCACCGAAGCGCTGCGTCAGGAACTGGCGCACACCGGCGTACGCGCCAGCTGCGTGCACCCCGGCGGCATCCGCACCAACATCGCCAGGGCCGCGCGCTTCTACCAGGGCCCGGATGGGCGCCAGGACGCCGCCCGCGCCGCCGCGCAGTTCGACAAGGTGGCCCGCACGACGCCCGAGGAAGCGGCCCGGGTGATCATCGAAGGCATTCGCCGGCAGCGCCCCCGCATTCTCATCGGGGCCGACGCGCGCCTGCTCGACCGCATCCAGCGACTGCTACCGGCCGGCTACCCGCGCGTCCTGGCAAGACTGCTCGGCCGCCGTTGAACCTCCCGGCGACCGATAGCCTCAAAGCATCGCAACGATTGATACACGCCAGGATCGACCCTGGGGCGCTCTATGCTAGGCTCTGCCGCATCACGGGCCCCAGCCAGGCCCCGGCCACTGAGAGGAGTAAAGGCATGGAAATCAATATCGGAATCGCCGAACAGGATCGCGCCGCGATCGCCGAGGGCCTGTCCCGCCTGCTGGCGGACACCTACACCCTCTACCTCAAGACCCACAACTTCCACTGGAACGTCACAGGGCCGATGTTCAACACCCTGCACCTGATGTTCGAAGGGCAGTACACCGAGCTGGCACTCGCCGTGGACTCCATCGCCGAGCGCATTCGCGCGCTGGGCTTCCCGGCACCCGGCACCTATGCCGCCTACGCGCGCCTGTCGTCGATCAAGGAGGAGGAAGGCGTGCCGTCTTCGGACGACATGATCCGCCAACTGGTCCAGGGCCAGGAGGCCGTCGTGCGCACCGCTCGCGGCATTTTCCCGCTGCTGGACAAGGTCAGCGACGAGCCGACCGCCGACCTGCTGACCCAGCGCATGCAAGTCCACGAGAAGACCGCCTGGATGCTGCGCAGCCTGCTCGCCAGCTGACCCCGACGGACGTGTGCAAAGGCCCGGTTCTCCGGGCCTTTCGCTATGCGCAAAAGCCTGCCTGAACTATGCTCTGGCAATCCGCTCCCGACACAGTGACGCGAATGAGTCAGCCGCCGAAACCTCCCCTGCTCATCGAGCTATTCCCCGAAGAAACCCGCGAGGCAGCCGAGTTGCTCAAGCAGGCGGTACCCCTCATGGTGCGCCACGACATTCCGCCAAATCCCGTCCACTACGCGCTCTGGTACACCTACAGCAAAGGCCTGGAGCCGGACCTCAACCGGCGCCTGGACAAGATCGTCAAGGACTTCGACAGCTTCCCGCCCGACTCGGCCATCAAACTGTTCCGCGACTACATCATCCGCGGAGAACTCGACGCCGCCCGCGCCGGGCAGCAACAGGTCATCGAACTGGTCGACGACATCGAGTCCGGCGTCAGCCGCAGCGTGGTGGGCAGCACCGCCTACCAGCACAGCCTCACCCTGGGCCTCGCCGCGCTGCACGATCCGATCATCGACGACCTGCCCAGCGTCCTCGGCGAACTGCAGCAGAGCACCCAACTGATGCAGGAGCAGCAGGAGCAGTTCCTCTACCGCCTGCGTGCCGCCCAGTCGGAGATCCAGAACCTGCGCAACCAGCTGGAGAAAGCGCAGATGGCGGCGACCCTGGACAGCCTGACCCAGGTGTTCAATCGCCACGCCTTCACCCGACTGCTCGAACAGGCCCTGGCCAGCACCCACGAAGGGCTGGCTCTGGTGATGCTGGATATCGACCACTTCAAGCAGTTCAACGACCATTTCGGCCACCCGCTGGGGGACCGCGTGCTGCAGCATGTCGGCCAGTTGCTGCGCGAACTCCTGCCTCCCCGTGCCATGGCGGCACGCTACGGCGGCGAGGAGTTCTGCGTGGTGCTGCGGGACTGCCACGACCTGGCCACCGCCCACCAGTTCGCCGAAACCCTGCGCCAGAAATTCCAGGCCCTGCGGGTGAAGGTACGCCGCACGGATCAGATCCTCGACACCATCACCGCCAGCTTCGGCCTAGCCCTGGCAGAGCCCGGCGACAACCTCGAAAGCCTCCTGACCCGCGCGGACGACGCGCTCTACCAGGCCAAGCGCAATGGCCGCAACCAGGTCCATCCGCGGGCCCCGGAAGCGGCCCTAACCGCTTGATTTGAGTAGCCCTCCTCTTTGCTGTTAAATACGGCCCGGTGCTCCCGGCCTCAAGTTGCCGAGGCCCGGAAACGACCGCCCAGCCCAGCCCTCCCTTCACCTGGATACGCTACCTGGACGGTCTTTCCGACGTGAGCGTTATCAAGGTGAGTCCATTGAACATGTTGAAGATCGTCCATCTGCTGACGGGCGCTGCCGCCCTGCTGTTGTCCTTCATTCCCAGCCTGCGAACCGATGCCCTGCCCTACCTGCAACAACCCGATGCCATCTACCTGGCGATGCTCGGTGCGCTCAACCTGCTACTCGCACCTGTAGTGCCTACATGGGCCAAGGGCCTGCACAGCCAGCTGCAGGGCGTCGTCTCCGCCCTGCTGGTCCTGGCCGTCGTACTGCAGACCCTCATCCTGCTGGCGCCGCTGTCCACCATCGGCGACCAGCCCGCCATCCTGCTCAGCCTGCTGGCGGTGATCGCCGCCGTTCTGCTGCACCTGGCGATCAACCTGCGCAAGGTCACCCAGGCCGCACCGCTGCCCCAGGACATGTCCAACCGCGAGACGGGCACGGTGAAGTGGTTCAACACGTCCAAAGGCTTCGGCTTCATCTCCCGCGACTCCGGGGATGACATCTTCGTGCACTTCCGTGCCATTCGCGGCGAAGGCCACCGGGTGCTGATCGAAGGCCAGCGCGTGGAATTCTCCGTCATGCAGCGCGACAAGGGCCTGCAAGCCGAGGATGTGATCGCCGCGCTACCTGGCCGTCGCTGAGTCCGGCTGTAAAGAAAAGCCCGCCAGATGGCGGGCTTTTTCATGCCTTCAATAATGAGGAGGCGGTGCCTCTTCCTCACCGCCGCCGAATTGACCGAGCAGTTCCTCCTGGCGCTTGGCCAGCGCGGCAAGCTGGAGCTGCAAACGCTCGACCACCCGCTGTTGCGCTACCAACACGTCGTTGAGCGCCTGGATGGTGTCGTCCTGGAAAGCCAGGCGGGTCTCCAGTTCGTTGATACGTGCTTCCAGGCTCATGGCTCGACCTCCGCGAAGCGAAAATCTCCGGTCAGCACCAGCCGCAGCCTGGCCATCACCTCAGCGACCTGCTCCGGCGAATAGGGCTGTGCCGGATGGCGGCCCCAGACCGGAGCCGGCCAGGCGGCATCCTCGCGACGCCGCACGATGACATGCATGTGCAACTGGCTCACGACGTTGCCGAGGGTGGCGACGTTCATCTTGTCGGCACCGAAGCTGTCCTTGAGCACCTCCGCCAAGCGCGTGGTTTCGTTCCAGAGGCGAAGCTGATCGTCGGCGTCGAGCTGGAACAGCTCGCTGACCTCCTCGCGACGGGGCACGAGGATGAACCAGGGGTAATGCGCGTCATTCATCAGCAGCAGGCGGCACAGGGGGAAATCTCCCACCGGCAGGCAATCCTGCTGCAGTCTCTGATCCAGGGCGAACATAGCGACCTCTCCTGTTCTACCGGGGTGAGCCCCGAGCTTAATCCCGCCCCGGCGACAGGCAAAGCCGAACGACGAGGTGGAAAACGGCGCGCAGGATAACCAAGGAATCCGGGCAGCGGAATCATCGCAACGCCCTCCTTTATATAGAGGCACAGCCGATGCGTTCCGAAAGTGCGCACCGGTTACCGTGACGCACCAAAATCGCCCACCACCATCCCGATCGTTACCCACCTTCACACTCGCACCACGGCGGAGCACGGACCTAACCGACACGGCGTGGCGCTGCAACCCCCGGAAAGCACAAAAAGGCCGCCCAACAGGCCCTTCGCCAGCCACCACGGCAGAGCGAGCCGGATAAGGATGTCGCCCCGGAACACGCCATCCGTCTCACACCGATAAATTTTCCCGGCTACGACCCCACTTTGAGCACGGTTGTTGCTTTACACCGAACAAGGTCGCAGCAGGCACCCACGCTCGCATGCACACCGCCTCCGGAGTGCCGACAGGAGGCTGTCGAACAGCCATCGGAAGCGCGCATCGAATGAAGGACGGAAGTGCAGGCTTAGTTGCCCTAAGTGCCTGGCCAGACCGCATAAAAATACGAAACGAAGGGATTGCAAGGCGAAAACTACGAATATGCGACATGCTCACACCGAATTTGCGACATGGCCGTGAAGAATTCGTAAGGAATAGAGTTGAACTATCGCCAACATAGACGTCGTGCTATAAGTTAGCGCCGACACAAAAAGAAAGAACCGCCTTCCATATATAAGAAAGCGGCGAGAATCTTCAAAACCAAAGGAGCAATCACAATGCAAGTGATGAAGTGGAGCGCACTGGCCCTGGCCGTGACCGCCGGTACCACCCAACTGGCATTCGCCAGCGCCCAGGACGAGTCCAAGGGCTTCGTGGAAGACAGCAAGCTGTCCGTTCTGAACAAGAACTATGCCTTCTATCGTGACTTCCGTAACAACGGCGTCAACAACGGCGGCAGCGCTACCAACCAGAACTACCGTAACGAGTGGGCACACGGCATCCTGGCCAACTACCAGTCGGGCTACACCCAAGGTACCGTTGGTTTCGGGGTTGATGCTCATGGCGCACTGGGTATCAAACTCAACAGCGGCGGTGGCACTTCCGGTACCGGCCTGATGCCTATCGGCAGTGATGGCAAAGCCCAGGATGATTACTCCTACGCTGGCGGTGCCGTTAAGGTTCGCGTATCCAATACCGAACTGAAATACGGCAACCTGATTCCGACCGCTCCGGTCTTCGCCACTGGTACCGCACGCCTTTTCCCGGGCACTGCTGAAGGCTTCCAAATTCTCAGCAGCGAGCTCGAAGGCCTGACCGTCGACGCCGGTCACTTCACCTCTATTCGTGACGGCAGCCTCTCCACCAACAAAGACGGCGACATCACCCTTGCTTATGGTGGTGTTATTGATGCCAAGAGCGCCGACTACATCGGCGGTACCTACGCTATTTCCGACCAGCTGTCCGTCAGCCTCTACGGTGCAGAGCTGGAAGATATCTACCGTCAGTATTACGCCAACGCGAACTACAGCATTCCGCTGGCCGAAGACCAAGCCCTCGGTTTCGACTTCAACATCTATCGCACCCTTGACGAAGGCCAGTCGAAAGCAGGCGAAATCGAGAACACCGCGTTCTCTCTCGCCGCGTCCTACTCGATCGGTGCTCACAAGCTGACCCTGGCCCACCAGCGCGTCAATGGCGACGAGCCGTTCGACTACATCGGCATGGATGGCGGCAACTCCGGCGACTCTATCTTCCTGGCCAACTCCGTGCAGTACTCCGACTTCAACGCTCCTGGCGAGAAGTCCTGGCAGCTGCGCTATGACCTGAACATGGCCACCCTCGGCGTTCCTGGCCTGAGCTTCATGGCTCGTTACATCACCGGCTCCGATGCAGACGGTACCAAGGCAGACCCGAACGGTGCGTACGCTGGCGCCTTTGGCTCAGACGGCAAGGAGTGGGAGCGCAACCTGGAAGCCAAATACGTCGTGCAAGACGGTCCGGCCAAGGATCTCTCGGTTCGCATCCGTCACTCCACCTGGCGCGCCAACAACGACATGGGCGGCTTCTACTCCAGCGGCAGCAGCGCTATTGACGAAGTCCGCGTCATCACCGAGTACCCGCTGGACATCCTGTAATACAGGCCCAACTGTTACTTCGATACAAAGAGCCCGGCTTATGCCGGGCTCTTTCTTTATATATGTCTACGCACGCGTAGTTGAAAGCCATCACCAACTAAAACTTGTCGCACCAGTCAGATTGGCAGCGCATAAGTCCCGGTGACATGGGCCACCAGCTCTTCCTCCATTCCCCGCGAATATAGCGACACCTCACACACCGCCTGCCTCCTGCTCAACCTGAGTATCCGAGCCTCCGCCATCAGGTCGAGCGGCTGTAGCCGGGCCAGGAAGTTGATGTTGAGGTTGCTGGTCACGGCCATCTCCACCCGACCGAGGCGACCCAGCACCACCGCGTACATCGCCGCATCGGCCAGCGCCATGAGGGTCGGACCGGAAAGCGTGCCGCCCGGGCGCACCAATTTGGACTGGAAGGGGACCCGCGCCAGTGCACCCTCCGCGTCCAGGCGCTCGATACGCAAGTCGATATCCTCCGCCATCGGCACCCCCGTGCGGATCAATGCCTCCACCTGCCCAGCACTCAAACCGCCCATCGCCCCTCCCCTTTCCGATTACCGGGCCGCAACCTGTACGCGCCCCAACGAGCGCCGTACAATGCCGAGCCAATAAAACCCATCGCAACCGACGAAACGGCCAAACATGCGTACCAGTCAGTACCTGCTCTCCACCCTGAAGGAAACCCCCACCGACGCGGTGGTGATCAGTCATCAGCTGCTGCTGCGCGCGGGCATGATCCGCAAGCTGGCCTCCGGTCTGTACACCTGGCTGCCGATGGGCCTGCGTGCGCTGCGCAAGGCCGAGGCGATCGTACGTGAGGAAATGAACGCCGCCGGCGCCCTCGAGGTGCTGATGCCGGCTATCCAGCCCGCCGAGCTCTGGCAGGAATCCGGCCGCTGGGAACAGTACGGTCCCGAGCTGCTGCGCCTGAAGGACCGCCATGGCCGCGACTTCTGCGTCGGCCCGACCCACGAGGAAGTGATCACCGACCTCGCGCGCAACGAGCTGAACAGCTACAAGCAGCTGCCGATCAACCTGTACCAGGTACAGACCAAGTTCCGCGACGAAATCCGTCCGCGCTTCGGCCTGATGCGCGGCCGCGAATTCATCATGAAGGACGCCTACTCCTTCCACAGCACCCAGGAATCCCTGCAGGAAACCTACGACGTCATGTACGGCGCCTACTGCAAGGTCTTCACCCGCCTGGGACTGAACTTCCGCCCCGTGCAGGCCGACAACGGCTCCATCGGCGGCAGCGGCTCCCATGAATTCCACGTCCTCGCCGAATCGGGCGAGGACGATATCGTCTTCAGCGACAGCTCCGACTACGCCGCCAACATCGAGAAGGCCGAAGCCGTTCCGCGTGAAACCGCTCGCGGCGCCGCCACCGAGGAACTGCGCCTGGTCGACACCCCCGATACCAAGACCATCGCAGCCTTGGTCGAGAAATTCGGCCTGCCCATCGAGAAAACCATCAAGACCCTGGTCGTCCACGGCGCCGAGGAAGGCACGCTGGTCGCCCTGATCGTCCGTGGTGACCACGAGCTGAACGAAATCAAGGCCTCCAACCAGGCCCTGGTCGCCAGCCCCCTGGTGTTCGCCAGCGAAGAAGAACTGCGTGCCGCCATCGGTGCCGGTGCCGGCTCCCTCGGCCCGCTGAACCTGCCGATGCCCTGCATCGTCGACCGTTCCGTAGCCCTGATGAGCGACTTCGCCATCGGCGCCAACATCGACGACAAGCACTACTTCGGCGTCAACTGGGAACGCGACCTGCCCCTGCCGGAAGTCGCCGACCTGCGCAACGTCGTCGCCGGTGACCCGAGCCCCGATGGCAAAGGCACCCTGGTGATCAAGCGCGGCATCGAAGTGGGCCATATCTTCCAGCTCGGCACCAAGTACAGCGAGGCGATGAAGCTCAGCGTGCTCGGTGAGAACGGCAAGCCCGTCACCCTGATCATGGGCTGCTACGGCATCGGCGTTTCCCGCGTCGTGGCCGCCGCCATCGAGCAGAGCTACGACGAGCGCGGCATCCTCTGGCCGGACGCCCTGGCGCCCTTCCAGGTCGCCCTGGTGCCGCTCAAGTACGAGACGCCGGCGGTCAAGGAAGCCACCGACAAGCTCTATGCCGACCTCACCGCCGCCGGCATCGAAGTGCTGCTGGACGACCGCGACAAGAAGACCAGCCCCGGCGTGAAATTCGCCGACATGGAGCTGATCGGCATCCCCCACCGCATCGTGGTGAGTGAGCGCGGCCTGGCCGAAGGCAACCTGGAATACAAGAGCCGCCGCGAGACCGATAGCCAGGCTGTCGCCGTCGACGAGGTTCTGTCCTACATCACAGCACGCGTCCGTCGCTGATCGAGAAGAAATGTTCAAGCGTAGTTCCATCCGCCTCACCGGCGCCGCCCTCGGCGGCGCCCTCTTCCTCAGCGGCTGCGCCAACCACCTGCCCCAACGGGCCGAACACGAGGAGCGCGTCGAGCGCAAGCTGCTGAGCCATGAGCTGCAGATCGACGTCGGCGAGCCACGTGTGCTGGAACTGCCGCAACGCCGCGTGCGCGTGAACGAACAGAAGACCTTCGAGGTGACCGAGTTCGAAGTCACCCGTCGCTACGATCGCTACACGCCCTACCAGCCCTGGCGCGAGATCTACGAGATCCCGCTGGGCGCCGTGGCCGTGGTGGCCGGTGTCGGCGCCAACGTGCTCAACGTGGTGCTTTTGGGCAGCCTGCCCGATACCGCGACCAAGGACTGGATCAGCTACGGTTTCGCCGGCCTCAACCCCTTCATGAACGTCGAGTCCAATGGCCGCTCCGAACAGAACCTGGCCGATATCGACGAGCAGCAGCGCGACAAGCGCGTCGAATACTCCAGCCTGCCCTGGGCCGAGCGCCCGGTACTGGTGACCGCCGGCAAGCAGAGCAACGAACTGCTCACCGACCGCCACGGCGTCTTGCGCCTGAACCTGCTCGATGGCCCCTTCGCCGAGCAGGACACCAGCCGCATCGGCAAGCTGCTGCTCAGCGTGGAAGACCCACTCGACGGCACCCGCTCCGAATCCAGCCTGATGGTCAGCCGCTCCCTGCGCGGCAAGCTGCAGGAAGCCCACGCGCTGATCTTCGAGGACCTGGAAGACGATGAAGTGCCGCAGTGGGTGCATCGAGTCAAGCGCCTATCCGAGCTGGGCCTCGAAGAAGAAGCCAGCGAGCTGGAACAGAGCCTGATCGAGCTGACCCGCAACGACCCCGAGCTGCAGCAGGAATTCCTCAAGGCCTTGATGAAAGATGCAGGGCGCCTGGCTGCCGACCCCGGCGAAAGCGACTGACCCACCAATGCCCGCGCCCTGGCCAACGCTGCTCCTGAGCGGCCTGCTGGCGCTGACGGCCCCCGCCTTCGGCAGCCTGCGCCAGGCGCCGGAACCCGAACTGCGGCAATTGCTGCAACGCACGGTCACCGAGGCCGACAGCTTCGGTGATCGATTCGACGCCGAAGTCTGGCTGCTCGACATGTCCACCCGCCTGAAGCGCTACGTACCCGACCCGGCCGAGCGCCTGGAACTGCTCAGGCTGGTGCACCACGAGGCGAGCAAGGCCGGCCTCAGGCCCGATCTGGTGCTGGCGCTGATCCATACGGAAAGCCGTTTCGACCGTTTCGCCATCTCCGCAGTGGGCGCCCAGGGCATGATGCAGGTGATGCCCTTCTGGAAGGCCGAGCTGGGCCGCCCCCAGGACAACCTCACCGACAACGCCACCAACCTGCGCTACGGCTGCACCATCCTGAGCTACTACCTGAAGAAGGAACGGGGTGACATCAACCGGGCACTGGCGCGCTACAACGGCAGCCTCGGCGAAAGCTGGTACCCGGCCAAGGTGGTCGGGTTGTGGCAGGACATCTGGTACGTCCGCCCCTAGCGGCGCACGATGAAACCGGCGATTCCCTGCAAGGGCTGCTCTTCCAGCTCGACCGCCGTCACCTTCGCCCCGCGGGGGCCCTGTTCGAGCCAGGCAGCCAATTCGCGTACCGCCGGCTCCTCCCCCTCGAACAGCACCTCCACGCGGCCGTCCGCCAGGTTGCGCACCCAGCCATCCAGATCGAGGCGGTCCGCCTGATCCTGGGTCGACTGACGGTAGGAGACCCCCTGGACCTTGCCGCTGACGTAGCCATGCAGACAGATGCGCGCCATGCTCATTCCCCTTCCTTCAGAGCGACCAGCCGCTCGTTGAGCCCGGCGGCGGTCTGCTCGCCCATCAGGCGCTCGCGCACCTTGCCCTGGGGATCGATGATGTAGGTCACCGGCAATGCCTCGCTGCGCGGCAGTTGGTAGCGCTCCGCAGGGTCCTGGGCGAGCACCGTGAAGGTGATGCCCATCTGCTTCGCGGCCTTCTCCAGTTCGGCCCCTTGCAGGCCGTCGAAGTTCACGCCCAGTATGCGTACACCCTTGCCCTCGGACTGGCCGGCCAACGCGTTGAGCTCGGGGATCTCGGTGCGGCAGGGGCCACACCACTCTGCCCAGTAATTAATCACCAACCACTGGTTTTCGAGGCCGGCAGTCGCTACCTTCTGTCCATGTTGGTCGAGGCCGATATCGTCCGAACAGCCTCCCAGCAACAGCCCGGCACCCATGAGAATGAGCGCCCCGAAAACAGCCTGGAGTCGTGATCCCATGCAATCGATCCTCGTATATGCAGGGTTGATATGACGCTGGATGCCCTGTGCCTGGAAGTGCCGGACATCCTCGAAGAGGACACCCCTATCCTGGCGGGCCTGAACCAGTTCCTCGCCGACGCCCGCCAGCAGCCGCAGGACGGCGCGTTGCAGCAGGTGCTCGGCCAGTTGTTCCGGCTCAATCGAAGTGCGGTGACCTTACTCGAAAGACAGCGCGCGCTGCAAAGCTTCAGCGAGGAATACCGCCACTACGCCACGGCCTATGAACACGGCGCCCTGCCGCCGATGCTGTTCCTGCGCCTGTGCAGCGAACTGGCCGCCGGCTTCAAGCGCCTGCTGCTGCAGATCCTCCAGGGGCGCCAGCCCTCGCTGCCGCACCTGGCCTGGTGCCTGTACATGGCCCAGCACTTCATCGCGCAGACGCTGATGCGCCACTACCAGCACTACCAGGAGCCACCTGGCGCACTGTGGCGCGACAGCCACTTGCTCTACTGGATCGGAGAGCACCAAGGCTGCCTGGACGAGCCGGTCGCCGCCGCCTTCCGCCCGGTTCCGGCCAGCACCTTGCGCGGCCTCTACCAGCAGGTGCTGCTGCTTGCCCTGAGCAACCCCTTCCACCTCACCGAGGGCGAGTGCCCCCTGCTGTTCGGCGCCCTCGCCCCCCTGGCCGGGCTCGCACACCTGCTGCCCTGGGACCAGGAAGACGAGAGCGACGGCCCGACCGTCGATCTCACCGACGCCCAGCCCTACGTGCCTTATGACCGCCTGCAGGCACTGGCCGGCGGTCCCTACCTGCGTCGCCTGGAACTGGGTCCGTTGCTGATCGCCCTGCACGAACCCGCCCCGCTGCGCAGCACCGCCGAGCACGACCTGCTGGAGCGCGTCAGGCAGAACTGGCAGGGACGCCAGCAGCGCCGCCACCCACGCACCGAATACGAAGGCTCCTGCAGCATGGTGGTGGGCCTGCCCGCCATCCATGCCCAACTGCTGGCGCAACGCCCGGCCAGCCTCGATGCCCAGATGCTCGACGCCAGCGCCGGCGGTGCCCGCCTGCTGTGCCACGCCGACCAGGGTCCGCAACTGCCGGTGGGCCAACTGACCCTGCTGCTCAACAGTGGCACGCCGACCCTGGCACTGGTGCGCTGGCGCCACACCAACCAGGAAGGCCTGCACCTGGGCCTGCGCTACCTCAAGGGCCTGCCGCGCCCGGTCTGGCTGCGCCGCGCCCCCAACTCGCAAACCCACCCCGGCGTACTGCAGAGCACCCCCGCCCCCGGCAACGGCTGGCACCACGGCCTGTGGCTGCCGAAGAACCAGTTCGTCAGCGGCGAACACCTCTGGCTGCAACTCGCCAGCGTGCACAACCAGGCCATCCTGCCGCTCCCCGAGCCCAACCTCGGCACCTCGATGGTCACGCGCTACCCGCTGAAAATGGCCTGATCGGCGAAAGTGCGAGACGGGTCACGCCGCCCATCGGCCAAGCGCACAGTTTCGTCCGCGCGTCCTCCTTATAATTCCCCGCACTAACCGTACGAACGTACCGCTATCAGCCTGGAAATATCGCCCAATGTCCCAGAACCAAGACAAGCTGATCGGCCCCGTGCCTTCCCGCATCGTCGAGGCGGCTCGCCTGATCGTCACCCCCTATGAAGGGCGGGTCGCCGAGTTCAACGTCGCCTCCTGGCTGCAACTGCCAGGCTTGGCCAACCTGCCGGTGTCGCTGCTGATCAACTACCGCGACGGCGAAATCCGCCGCGAAGTCTCGGTGGACCACGGCAAGGTCAACGCCCACGGCAAGATCCTGCTCTCGGGCATCGCCCGCATGACGGTCAAGCACAAGATCGAAGACATGCAGGTCCGCCTGAGATCGGCGGTGCCCGTCCAGGGCCTGCTGGTGGAAGAGCTTTTCGTGCAGGCCGTCGAGCAGGCCGGAGCGGACAGCCGCCAAGCCCTCGCCTGAGAACGCCAGGCTGCAACGAAAAACCCCGCGCCAGTCGCGGGGTTTTTCATTGGCGTTCGGCTCAGGCGCGCGCGGCGCCGTTGCTCGGAGTGGGCGGCTCCTGGTCCTCGTCCCGACGAGCTTCGGGCACGGGGGTGGGCGGCACCAGGGATTCGGGCCATTGCGAGAACTGCAGGCCGGTGATCCGGTTCAGACGCTCGAGCGCCTCCTGAGGATCACGCTCATGAAGATGGACGACTTTGCCCTTGGCCTTGCTCATAGAACTCTTACTTCCTTGGCTAATCCCTGTCTGATAGCAGAGTGACAGCAGACTTTGCCTGAGATTGCCAGAAACGTGCCACATTCTGCTAGCAGCGCCATCGGGCCCTGGCAGCGGCCCCGTTAGCGGGGAGCCGCTGGCAATGTGCCGCAAACTGCCTTTTTTTGTCACTCGACCGCAGGGCGCAGCCAGCCGGCCAGGCTGCCGTCGAACAGGGCCTGCTGCTCCTGGTGCAACGCCTCCAGCGCGGCCTTGAGCGGTGGATACCAGGCCTCGTCCAGATGCGCCGGCAGTTGCGATGAGCGCGGCAACGGCCAGGGGCAATGGCTGAGCAACTGGTGCAGGCTGTAGTTATTCAGGTCCCGCGACAGCACCCAGGAGCCACCTCCCACGCGGCACGCCAGGTGCTGGCTTTCGAGCAGTTCCATCAGCTCCAGCCACTCATCCTCCGGCAGCAGCCAGCCGGCACGTTGTGCATCCAGATGCCGCGTGGGCAGACCCCGCTGCTGGCGGTCGTGCATGACCCGCAGCACGCCCATCAGCACCAGCAGGCGCGGCATCGCCTGGCGCCGCCAATGGCGCGAACTGGTGAGGTTGCATACCAGCTCAGCGCCGAACAGCACGATGAGCCAGGACACATAGATCCACAGCAGGAACAGCGGCACCGTGGCGAAGGCACCATAGATCAGCTGGTAGCCCGGGAAGAAGCTCACGTAGAGACCGAACAGCGCCTTCGCCGACTCGAACAGCAGCGCGGTGAAAGCACCGCCGGTCAACGCATGGCGCAGCGGTACGCGGGCATTGGGCACGGCCGCGTAGAGCAGCGTGAAGGCCGCGACGTTGAACAGCAGCGGCGTGAAGCCGAGGAGGATGCGGGTGCCGGCGATCTCGTTGAGGCTGGAAAGCATCGACAGCGAGGTGATGTAGGTGCTCACTGCGAACCCCGTCCCCAAGAGCAGCGGCCCCAGGCTGAGAATGGCCCAGTACAGGAGGAAGCTGGAAACCCCGCGCCGCGGCTGGCGCACCCGCCAGATGGTGTTGAAGGCCTTCTCGATGGTCACCAGCATGGTGAAGGCCGTCACCGCCAGCAGCGCCACGCCCACCCAGGTCAGGTGCCGCGCCTGCAGGGTGAAGCCCTGCAGGTACTCCTGCACCGCCTCGCCGGTCGATGGTACGAAGTTGTGGAAGATGAAACGCTGGATCTGCTCGCCCATGCCCTGGAAGGCCGGGATCGCCGAGAGCATGGTGAAGGTCACCGTCATGATCGGCACCACGGCGAACAGACTGGTATAGGTCAGCGCTGCAGCGCTGTTGAAACCGTGGTCGCTGATGAAGCGATGCAAAAGGAAGCGCCAGAACTCTTCCAGGTCTTTGATGCGTTGGCGCATTCCATCTCCTTAATGCTGGGTGCCCTGTCCGCCGGCCGACTCGACACGCAAGGTTCAGGCCTGCGCCCGGACGCGGTTAGAATAGCCGCCTCCCACAAGGCCTTGCGACCCCCGCCATGACCGAAATGACGCTGTATCACAATCCCCGCTGCTCGAAATCCCGCGGCGCCCTGGAACTGCTCGAGGCGCGAGGCCACTCGCCGCATATCGTGCGCTACCTGGAAACCCCGCCCGGCGTCACCGAGATCGAGACCCTGCTGCGCCGCCTCGGCATCGGCGCACGCCAACTGCTGCGCACTGGCGAGGACGAATACAAGAACCTCGGCCTGGACGACGCCGGCCTCGATGACGCTGCACTGGTCGCCGCCATGCACGCCCACCCCAAGCTGATCGAGCGCCCGATCCTGGTGGTCGGCGAGAAGGCCGTGATCGGTCGCCCACCGGAGAAGGTCCTGGAGATCCTGCCTTGAGCACGCCCTACATCCTGGTTCTCTACTACAGCCGCCATGGCGCCACCGAACAGATGGCCCGGCAGATCGCCCGTGGCGTGGAGCTGGGCGGTATGGAGGCGCGCCTGCGCACCGTGCCCGCCGTCTCCAGCGAATGCGAGGCGGTGGCCAGCGACATCCCCGCCGACGGCCCGCTCTACGCCAGCCTCGACGACCTGAAGAACTGCGCCGGCCTCGCGCTCGGCAGCCCGACGCGCTTCGGCAACATGGCCGCGCCGATGAAGTATTTCCTCGACGGCACCAGCAGCCTCTGGCTCAGTGGCGAACTGGTCGGCAAGCCGGCCGGCGTCTTCACCTCCACCGCCAGCCTGCATGGCGGGCAGGAGACCACCCTGCTGTCCATGCTCCTGCCGCTGCTGCACCACGGCATGCTGGTCACCGGCCTGCCCTACAGTGAACCGGCCCTGCTATCCACCAGCGGCGGCGGCACCCCCTACGGCCCCAGCCACTACGCCGGTGCCGACGGCAAGCGCGCCCTCGACGAACACGAAACCACCCTTTGCCGCGCCCTGGGCCAACGCCTGGCCACGACGGCGATCCGCCTGGAGAAGCCCCGTGGCTAAGAAACCCAAAGTGCTCCCCGAACTGGAGTGGCTCGCCCCGCGCCTGGCCATCAGCCGGGCCCTCAGCCTCATCGCCTTCTTCGGCCTGGCCTTGCTGCTGGTGGTCTGGACCCTGGTGTACGCCGAACTCAACGGCGCCCGTCCCTGGGTGGTACTGAGCATCGAGCTGCTGCCGCTGGCGCTGCTGGCGCCGGGCATGGTCCTCGGCAACGCACGCGCGCATGCCTGGGCCTGCTTCGTGATCAACCTGTACTTCATCCAGGGCGTGCTGGCGGCCACCGACCCGAACCGCGCGCTGTTCGGCTGGCTGATGGGCGGGCTGAGCCTGCTGCTGTTCTGCGCCGCGCTGCTCTACACGCGCTGGCGCTTCCAGTACAACCGCAAGCTGGCCGGGGAAAGCTGAAGGGAAATGCGAAACGGCGCGGCCAAGGGCCGCGCCGGGCTCACCAGCCCAGGGTTTCCTTGAGGAAGGGGATGGTGAGCTTGCGCTGGGCCTGCAGGGAGGCCTGATCGAGACGTTCGAGCAACTCGAACAGGGCACTCATGCTGCGCGACCCGCGGGTGAGGATGAAACGCCCGACCTCGTCGGTCAGGTGCAGGCCACGGCGCGAAGCACGCAGTTGCAGGGCGCGCAGCTTGTCCTCGTCGGACAGTGACTGCAACTGGAAGATCAGCGCCAGGGTCAGGCGTGATTTCAAATCCGGCAGCTTCACCGGCAAGCCGCGCGGTGCGGTGTTGGCCGCCAGCAGCAGCTTGCGCCCCGAATCACGCAGGCGGTTGAAGAGGTGGAACAGCGCCTCCTCCCAGTCCGCGCGTCCGGCTACCGCATCCAGGTCATCGAGGCAGACCAGTTCGCACTGCTCCAGGTTGTCGAGGATCGCCGTCCCGTATTGCGCCAGCTCCGCCAGCGGCAGGTAGACCGCCTGCTCGCCCCGCTGTTCGAAGCGCAGGCAGGCCGCCTGCTGCAGGTGGCTGCGACCGACGCCCTCCCCACCCCAGAGGTAGATCAGGCTTTCGGTCCAACCGGCATCGGCCTCGCAGAGGCGCTCGACATAGCCGAGTGCCGCGGCGTTGGCGCCGGGGTAGTAGTTGGCAAAGGTCGCGTCGTCACGCAGGCGGATGCCGAGGGGAAGCTGAATGGGTTTCATGCCGAGTCGCTGGGTTCGTCGGAACCGCTGCCGGTCTCTCCGTAAAGTTGGGAAAGTTTATAGAAATCATGCGCATGGCGCAGCAAAACCATGATCACGGCGGCAACCGGCAACGCCAGCAACACGCCGGTGAAACCGAACAGCTGGCCGCCGGCGAGTATGGCGAAGATCACCGCCACCGGGTGCAGGCCGATGCGATCGCCCACCAGCAACGGGGTCAGCAGCATGCCCTCGAGCAACTGGCCGACGCCGAACACCACCGCGACGCCGATCAGCGGGTACAGGTCGAAGCCGCTGTACTGGAACAGCGCGGCTGCCACGGCGGCGCCGAAGCCGACCACGAAGCCCATGTAGGGGACGATGCTGGCGAGCCCGGCGAGCAGGCCGATCAGCAGCCCGAGATCGAGCCCGATGGACATCAGGCCTACGGCATAGATGGTCCCCAGCGCCAGCATCACCAGCAACTGGCCACGGATGAAGGCGCCGAGCACCTCGTGGCACTCACCGGCGAGCTTCACCACCAGCCCCTCGCGGGCACGCGGCAGCAGCCCGCGGAGCTTGGCGACCATCAGGTCCCAGTCGCGCAGCAGGTAGAAGCCGACCACCGGGATCAACAGCAGGTTGCCGACCCAACCCACCAGCGCCAGGCCCGAGGCGGTGGCGCTGGCCAGCAGCACGCCCACCATGTCGGTGGTCTGGCCCAGGTGGCCGCTGATCACTTCCTTGAGCTTGTCGAAGCGCCAGAAGCCCTGCGGCAGGCCCAGCTTGGCCTGCACCCAGGGCAGCGCGCTGTTCTGCAACCAGTCGAGCATCTGCGGCGCCAGCTCGTAGAGGCGCACCAGCTGACGGCCGAGCATGGGCACCAGCACCAGCAGCAGGGCGAGGAGGATCAGGCTGAACAGGGTGAACACCGCCACCACGCCCCAGGTGCGCGACAGGCCCAGGCGCTCGAGGCGATCCACCAGCGGATCGCCCAGGTACGCCAGGAGCATGCCGATCAGGAAGGGGGACAGGATCGGGTGCAGCAGGTACAGCAGCCAGCACAGGAGCAGGACGCCCCCCAGCCAGAGCCAGCGACGCGAATCGGTCATGGAGAAACCTCAGCCTTGAGTTGCGGGAGCGGCCGTCCGGGCCCTCACCAATGGAATCGCAATACCGGGTCGCGCGGCTGCACCTGCGGCGCCCCCGGGGTGGCCGGAGCCTGGCCGGCATCCACCGGAGCGGCTTCGGGAGCGGACTCCTGCAGGCCGCTCAGGGCCAGCTGGGCACGCAGCTGCTCGCTGCTGGCGTTGATCTGGTAGCGCAGCAGGTCGCCCTCGACCTGCACCAGGCGGGCGCCGAAAGGCTCCAGCGCGCGGGACAGTTCGGCGTAGCGCGCGAGATCGGCGCCCTTCACTTCCAGGACCTGGCTCTGGCCGACACCCGCCGCCACGACGAAGCGCGGCGCCAGGCGCTGGCTCACGGCGAGCAGCACGGCATCGGCGACGGCGGCCTGGTCGGCACCCTCGACGCTGCCCTGGTCGCGGTTGTCGCCCAGCCACAGGTGCCACTGGGCCTTCCACTTGCCATCGGCCTCGCTGGCCAGCACGGCGAGCAGGGCGTCGGCGGAATAACGCTCGGAGGCCGGGCGCAGCGCCTCGGGGTCGGTCGCCACCAGGGTCTCGGGCGTGGCCACCAGTTGTTCGCTGAGATCCGCCAGCGGCAAGCGCAGGGGCAGGCCGCGGTGCTGGGCGGCGTCACGCAGCGGCTTGGCCGCCTCCTGGGCATCCCCCACCAGGCTCGCGCCGTCGCTGCCCTGGTTCAGCCACCAGGCGAGGATCGCCGGGCGATTGGCGCCCCACAGCGGAACGCCGGCCTGGCGCAGGGTGCGCTCGGTGGTCACCGGGTCGAAGTCCACCAGCAGGGACTGGCCCTCGTAGCCGAACTGGCTGATCAATTGCTGGGGATTCTTGCGCGCCTCGGCCAGGGCCGGGTTATCCAGCGCCTTGGCATCGCCCGCGAGACGGATGACCAGGGTCTCCAGCGCGCGGTTCAGGGCCTGGTCACGCTCGGCCGGCTGCTGCGAGGCGACAGGTTCGCGCACCTGGTAGAGGCCACCGACCGTTTCGGCGAAGGCCGGCAGGCTGGACAACGGCAGGCAGACCATGAGCAGGCGGGCGATCAGGCGCATTGGGACTCTCGACATTCTGTTGGACGGCGGCTGGCCGCGAGTGAAGGGCTATACCTTAAACAGGCCCAACCTCACCGGCAACGGGCCGGATACCGGGCGAGCACTTATTTGAACGCTTTTCGCCAACACCGACCGCTGCCGATGGCCGCTGTGGGTCAAGCCTGATAAAATCGCGCGCCTTCGCAAACCGGCAGCCAGACGTGCCGGTCGATCCTCGAATTTCCCCTATAGGCCTGGATTTATGAGCAAGCAACCCTCCCTGAGCTACAAGGACGCTGGTGTGGACATCGACGCGGGCGAAGCCCTGGTCGAACGCATCAAAGGCGTGGCCAAGCGCACCGCGCGCCCTGAAGTGATGGGCGGCCTGGGTGGCTTCGGCGCCCTCTGCGAAATCCCGGCCGGCTACAAGCAGCCCGTGCTGGTCTCCGGCACCGACGGCGTCGGCACCAAGCTGCGCCTGGCGCTGAACCTGAACAGGCACGACAGCATCGGCCAGGACCTGGTCGCCATGTGCGTGAACGACCTGGTCGTCTGTGGCGCCGAGCCGCTGTTCTTCCTCGACTACTACGCCACCGGCAAGCTCAACGTCGACGTGGCCGCCACCGTGGTCACCGGCATCGGTGCCGGCTGCGAACTGGCCGGCTGCTCGCTGGTGGGCGGCGAGACCGCCGAGATGCCCGGCATGTACGAAGGCGAAGACTACGACCTGGCCGGCTTCTGCGTCGGCGTCGTGGAAAAGGCCGAGATCATCGACGGCTCCAAGGTCGCCACCGGTGACACCCTGATCGCCCTGCCCTCCTCCGGCCCGCACTCCAACGGCTACTCGCTGATCCGCAAGATCATCGAAGTCAGCGGTGCCGACATCGAGAACGTGCAGCTCGACGGCAAGCCCCTGGCCGACCTGCTGATGGCGCCGACCCGCATCTACGTGAAACCGCTGCTCAAGCTGATCAAGGACACCGGCGCGGTTAAGGCCATGGCCCACATCACCGGCGGCGGCCTGACCGAGAACATCCCGCGCGTCCTGCCCGAAGGCGCCCAGGCGGTGATCGACGTCGCCAGCTGGACCCGCCCGGCCGTGTTCGACTGGCTGCAGGAGAAAGGCAACGTCGACGAGCGCGAGATGCACCGCGTACTCAACTGCGGCGTCGGCATGGTCATCTGCATCGCCCCCGAGCAGGTCGACGTGGCCCTGGAAACCCTGCGCGCCGCCGGCGAGCAGCCCTGGGTCATCGGCCAGATCGCCGCAGGCGCCGAAGGCAGCGAACGCGTCGTCCTGAACAACCTGAAAAGCCACTGATGTCCGACCGCTGTGATGTGGTGGTGCTGATCTCCGGTTCCGGCAGCAACCTCCAGGCCCTGATCGACAGCAGCTCCAACGCCGACAGCCCGGCACGCATCCGCGCGGTGATATCCAACCGCGCCGATGCCTACGGGCTGGAACGCGCCCGCCAGGCGGGGATCGCCACCCAGGTGCTCGACCACACCCAGTACGCAGGCCGCGAAGCCTTCGATGCGGCGCTAATCGAGGCCATCGACGCCCATGCGCCACGCCTGGTGCTGCTGGCTGGCTTCATGCGCATCCTCACCTCCGGCTTCGTGCGCCACTACCAGGGGCGCCTGCTCAATATCCACCCGTCCCTGCTGCCCCTGCACAAGGGCCTGCACACCCACCAGCGTGCGCTGGAAGCCGGCGATGCGGAGCACGGCTGCAGCGTGCATTTCGTCACCGAGGAACTCGACGGAGGCCCTCTGGTCGTACAGGCGGTAATCCCGGTAGAGTCTGGCGATACGCCGGAAAGCCTGGCCAGACGGGTGCATGCCGAGGAACACCGTATCTACCCGCTGGCCATGCGCTGGTTCGCCGAAGGTCGCCTGAGCCTGGGCGAGCAAGGCGCGCTACTGGATGGCCAAGCGCTGCCCCCCTGCGGGCAGCAACTGCGTAACTAGGAGATTTTGCCGATGCGTCGTGCCCTGTTGTTGCTCCTCGCCCTGTTCACCCTGCCGGTCACGGCGGCCGAGCTGAAGCCCTTCGAGGCCAGCTACACCGCCGACTGGAAGACGATGCCCATCAGCGGCACCGCCGGGCGCAGCCTGAAGAAACTGGACGATGGCCGCTGGCAGCTGGATTTCGAGGCCTCCATGCTGGTGGCCAGCCTCACCGAAACGAGCGTGTTCCGCCTGGAGAACAATGCCTTCCTGCCCCAGACCTACCGCTTCAACCGCAGCGGACTGGGCAAGAGCAAGCAGATCGAGCTGGATTTCGACTGGGGCGAGAAGCAGGTGATCGGCACCGATCGCGGCAATCAGGTACGCGTACCGCTCAACCGTGGCCTGGTGGACAAGTCCACCTACCAGTTGGTGCTCCAGCACGACGTCGCCGCCGGCAAGAAGAGCATGAGCTACCAGGTGATCGACGGCGACGAGGTCGAGACCTACGACTTCCGCGTGCTCGGCGAGGAGAAGGTGGAAACCAAGGCCGGCACGGTCGATGCCATCAAGGTCGAACGCGTGCGCGATCCCACCCAGAGCAACCGCAAGACCATGCTCTGGTTCGCCAAGGACTGGGGTTACCTGCTGGTGCGCCTGAACCAGGTGGAGAAGGACGGCAAGGAATACCAGATCATGCTCAAGGACGGCACGGTCGATGGTCGCAAGGTCGAAGGCGCCCAGTAAGGCGCAAGCGACACCGGGAAGCCGGGCCGATGCCCGGCTTTTTCATGCCCTTAAAAAGGTGGGCTGGCAGCGTGCTGGCGGGGGTATAGGATGATCGGAACCCTGGATCGAGACTCCCGCCCGAGGAGACCGAGATGAGCCACTACCTGCCCCTGTCCTGCGAGCTCTACGACTTCATCGAGATCGCCTGCATGCACCGCTACCAGTTGCTGATCGAGCTGGACGACGGCGCCAGCCTCGAAGCCCGTGCGGTGAGTACCGAGACCACGCCGACGAAGGAAGAGTTCTTCATCGTCCAGGGCGAAGGCGGTCGCGAGCGCCTGCGCCTGGACCACATCGCCGCCATCACCCCGCTGACCGAAGGCGCGAGCTTCGGTCGGGTACTGCTGGGCAACCAGATCTGCTGATAGGCCGCCTCCCGGGCTGAAGCCCGGGCTACGGAAAGCGGACTCATTCCCGCCCCCACCTCACCTGACGCCCATGAAAAAGCCGGGCATCGCCCGGCTTCCTTCATACCCGTCCCGCACTCACCACATCAGGTCGTCCGGCACCTTGTAGGCAGCGTAGGGATCGTCCGCATCCGCTTCCTCGGTGGGGGTGTTGAGCAGCAGGATGCGGCGCGGATCGCGCTCCTGGATACGCAGCGCCGCGTCACGCGGGATGATCTCGTAGCCGCCGCCGTGCTGGACGATGGCCAGGGAGCCACGGCTGAGCTTGTCGCGAACCATGTCGTTGACGGCGATGCGCTTGACCTTCTTGTCGTCGACGAAGTTGTAGTAGTCCTCGGTGGTCAGCTTGGGCAGGCGCGAACTCTCGATGAGCTGCTTGATCTGCGCCGACCGGGCCTTCTGCTCGGCCTTCTCCTGCTGCTGGCGGTTCAGCTCCTGGTCCCGGGCGACCTTCTCGGCCTGGGCCTTGAGAGCGGCCTGGCGCTGGGAATCGTCCTTCTCGACCTGGTTCTTCTTCTCCAGGCGCTGCTGCTTCTGCTGTTGCTTGCCGGCCTGCTTGACCTGCTTTTCATTGACCAGCCCGGCTTTCAGCAGTTGGTCACGGAGGGAAAGGCTCATGGGTAATTCAGTCTCTCTGCTTAGCAGCCAAGGGCGGCTTTTTCCTGTTTCTTGGCTTCGCCCCACAGGGCATCCAGTTCGTCCAGGGTGCAATCTTCAATGGGACGACCCGCTTCGCGCAATGCCTGTTCGATGAATCGGAAGCGCCGCTCGAATTTGCCGTTGGCCGAGCGCAGGGCGGTTTCCGGGTCCACCTTCAGGTGGCGCGCCAGGTTGACCACCACGAACAGCAGGTCGCCGATCTCCTCGGCCACGGCAGCAGGGTCGTTGTCGGCCATCGCCTCCAGCACCTCGTCCAGTTCCTCGCGCACCTTGTCCACCACCGGCAGCGCCTCGGGCCAGTCGAAACCGACCTGGGCGGCACGCTTCTGCAGCTTGGCGGCACGGCTCAGGGCAGGCAGCACGGCAGGCACGTCATCCAGCAGGGACAACTGCTCGGGCGCTGCGGCCTTCTCCGCGCGCTCCTCGGCCTTGATCTCCTCCCAGCGCTGCTTGATGGCGGCCTCTTCCAGGCGCGCCATGTCCGGCGCGCCGTACAGGTCGCCATCGGGGAACACGTGAGGGTGGCGGCGCACCAGCTTGCGGGTGATGGCATCGACCACGGTGGCGAACTCGAAGCGGCCCTCCTCCCGCGCCAGCTGGCTGTAGTAGACGACCTGGAACAACAGGTCGCCCAGCTCGCCCGGCAACTGCTCGAAGTCGCCACGCTCGATGGCGTCGGCCACCTCGTAGGCTTCCTCGAGGGTGTGCGGGACGATGGTCGCGTAGTCCTGCTTCAGGTCCCAGGGGCAGCCGTACTGCCGGTCACGCAGCCGGGCCATCAGGTGCAGCAGGTCGTCGAGTCGGTACATGGCAGGTCCAGTGATTTATGCCCGGCACGACCTGAACGTCACGAGCGAAGGACTGGCTAGGCGGAATGGGCCAGAAAAGCGGAGTTGGCTATTGCCAATGAGCATTTTCCGACCCCGTTCCAACAACGCCAGATCGAGCGCAGTAGTTCAGGCAGCGCGATTGCGGCGGGCTTCGATGATATTGGGTAGCTGCGAGATACGCGCCAGCAGACGCCCCAGCGCATCCAGCCCGGGAATCTCGATGGTCAGCAGCATGGAGGCGGTGTTGTCCTCCTTGTTCGAGCGGGTGTTCACCGCCAGCACGTTGATGCGCTCGTTGAGCAGCACCTGGGAGACGTCGCGCAGCAGGCCGGAACGGTCGTACGCCTTGATGACGATATCCACCGGGTAGGTCTGCACCGGCACCGGGCCCCAACTGACCTGGATCATCCGCTCCGGCTCGCGACCGGCCAGCTGCAGCGCCGAGGCGCAATCCTGGCGGTGGATGCTGACGCCGCGACCGAGGGTGATGTAGCCGACGATCGGGTCGCCCGGCAGCGGCTGGCAGCAGCCGGCCATCTGCGTGAGCAGGTTGCCGACGCCCTGGATCTGCACGTCGCCACGCTTGCCCGGCTTGTGCTGGCCGGCGACGCGACGGGGGATCAGCTCCAGCTGTTCGCTGCTGCCACGCTCCGGCTCCACCAGTTGCTGCGCGCAATTGACCACATGGGCCAGGCGCAGGTCTCCGGCGCCCAGGGCGGCATGCATGTCCTCGGCGGTACGCAGGTTGCACTTCTCGGCGAGTTTCTCGAAATCCACCGGCGGCAGCGCCAGGCGGGCCAGCTCGCGCTCGAGCATGGCCTTGCCGGCGGCGACGTTCTGGTCGCGCGCCTGCAGCTTGAACCAGTGGACGATCTTCGCCCGCGCCCGTGAGGTAGTGATGTAGCCCAGGTTGGGGTTGAGCCAGTCACGGCTGGGCGACCCCTGCTTGCCGGTGATGATCTCCACCTGCTCGCCGGTCTGCAGGCTGTAGTTCAGCGGCACGATGCGCCCGTTGATCTTGGCGCCCCGGCAGTTGTGGCCGATCTCGGTGTGCACGCGGTAGGCGAAGTCCAGCGGCGTCGCGCCCTTGGGCAGGTCGATGGCGTGGCCATCGGGGGTGAAGACGTAGACGCGGTCGGGCTCGATATCCACCCGCAGCTGCTCGGCCAGCCCGCCGATGTCGCCCAGCTCCTCGTGCCACTCCAGCACCTGGCGCAGCCAGGAGATCTTCTCTTCGTAGTGGTTGGAGCTGGATTTGACGTCGGTGCCCTTGTAGCGCCAGTGGGCGCAGACGCCGAGCTCGGCCTCCTCGTGCATGGCGTGGGTGCGGATCTGCACCTCCAGCACCTTGCCGTCCGGGCCGATCACCGCCGTGTGCAGGGAGCGGTAGCCGTTCTCCTTGGGGTTGGCGATGTAGTCGTCGAATTCCTTGGGGATGTGGCGCCACAGGGTGTGCACGATGCCGAGCGCGGTGTAGCAGTCGCGCACCTCCGGTACCAGCACGCGCACGGCGCGCACGTCGTAAATCTGGCTGAACTGCAGGCCCTTGCGCTGCATCTTCCGCCAGATGGAATAGATGTGCTTGGCACGACCGCTGATGTCGGACTTGATGCCCGTGGCGGCCAGTTCCTCGCGCAGCTGGTTCATCACATCGGCGATGTACTGCTCGCGATCCAGGCGGCGCTCATGCAGCAGCTTGGCGATCTGCTTGTACTGGTCAGGCTCCAGGTAGCGGAAGGACAGGTCCTCCAGCTCCCACTTGATATGGCCGATGCCCAGGCGATGGGCCAGGGGCGCGTAGATGTCGAAGACCTCGCGGGCGACGCGGTGGCGCTTCTCGTCGTCGGCGTTCTTCACCTCGCGGATGGCGCAGGTGCGTTCGGCCAGCTTGATCAGCGCGACACGCACGTCGTCGACCATGGCCACCAGCATCTTGCGCAGGTTCTCCACCTGGGCCTGGGTGCCCAGCACCAGGGAATGGCGGGGGTTGAGGCTGGCGCTGATCGCGGCCATGCGCAGCACGCCCTCAATCAGCTTGGCCACCACCGGGCCGAAGCGCTGGTTGACGTCGGCGAGCTGGATCTTGCCCTCGCGCACGCCGCGGTAGATGACCGCCGCCACCAGGGACTCCTGGTCCAGCTTGAGGTCGGCGAGGATCTCGGCGATCTCCAGGCCGGTCTGGAAACTGGAGGTGCCCTCGGCCCAGAGGTTCTGCGCGGCGTTGGCCTGCTGCTCGGAGTCCCGGGCGAATTCGCAGGCCTGTTTCAGCACCTCGCGGTCCAGCACCGGATCGAGACTGAGGACATGGTCCAGCCACGCCTCGAGGTTGATACTGCCGTCGGTGTTGACCGGCTGTTGCGCTCTGACCTGTACCATCTTGCCTTACCTTCCCTACGACGTACGCCCGTCACGCCGAATGTTCGCCAGCCTCTCTGGGCCAGTCGGATTACGCGAGCATCCTAGCCCGCCTCGAATAACGCCATGGCCTCGACATGGGCCGTCTGCGGAAACATGTCGAGGATGCCGGCTCTCCTGAGCCGATAACCCTGCCGGACCAGCTCGGCACTGTCGCGTGCCAGCGTCGCCGGGTTGCAGGACACATACACCACGCGTTTCGCGCCGAGCCCGCCCAGGTGGCGGGCGACCTCGAAAGCGCCGTCGCGCGGCGGGTCCAGCAGCACTGCATCGAACCCCTGCCGGGCCCACCGGGCCTCGGCCAGCGGCTTCGACAAGTCGGCCTGGAAAAAGTGCGCATTCTCCAGGCCGTTGATTACAGCATTGCCACGGGCGCGTTCGACCATGGCATCCACACCCTCCACCGCCACCACCTCGCGCACCAGGCGCGCCAGCGGCAGGGCGAAATTGCCGAGCCCGCAGAACAGGTCCAGCACCCGCTCGGACGCCTGCGGTGCCAACCAGTCTAGCGCCTGGGCGACCATCGCCTCGTTGACCGATGCGTTGACCTGGACGAAATCCCCCGGGCGGTACTCCAGCTCCAGGCCCCACTGTTCCAAACGGTAACCCAGGCGCATGGCCGGGTCGTCCGCGTGCGGTTCGCCCGCACCGTGCAACCACAGCTGGGCCTGGTGTTCGGCGCAGAAATGCCGCAGGCGCTGCAGGTCCGCCTCACCCAATGGCTGGATGTGGCGCAGCAGCAGCGACGAGGCATTGCCGTGAAAGAGCTCGACATGACCGAGGGCTTGCGGCCTTTCCAGGCTGCGCAGCAGTTGCGGTAACGCACGGACGATCGACTGCAAGGGCTGTACCAGCACGAGGCAGTCATCGATGCCGATGATGGTCTGGCTGGCAGCGGCGCGGAAGCCGACGTCCAGGCGCGCGGCCTTGGCGTCCCAGCGCACGGCGATGCGAGCACGGCGACGGTAGGCGAACTCCGGCCCCACCAGCGGTGCGGCCCAGGCCTGGGGCTCGAGCCCGGCGACGCGCGACAACTGCTCGGCCAGCGTGCGCTGTTTCAGGGCGAGCTGCTCGGCATGGGGCAGGTGCTGCAGGGTGCAGCCGCCGCAATGGCCGGCATGGGCACAGGGCTCGACACGCCGCAGCGGGCTGGCCACCAGCACCTTCTCCGCGCGGGCTTCGACGATCTGGGCGCGGGCGCCGAGCACCCGGGCCTCGACCTGCTCGTCCGCCAGCGCACCGGAAACGAACCAGGTACGCCCTTCGACGAAGGCGATGCCACGGCCGTCATTGGCCAGGCGCTCGATGGACAGGCGCTGTTTCTTGCCGGTCGGCACCTGCTGCGCCGGGCGCGAACCGCCACTGGGCTGGAACCGCAGGCCGCCACTACGCTTGGCCATTTTTCACACTCTTGGGCAGGAACCAGGGGCGCTGCAGCAAAACCGACGGCGCATAACGGGAAACGGCCGGAGCGGCGCCCAGGACGATGCCCCGGCCATTGCCGCTCACGGGGTGCAAGTGAATGCGATAGGCGCGCAGCGAGTAGCGGCCTGCACAGCCATCGGGACGGGGAATGACGAGTCTCACGGGATCGGGTCGTACACGCCGGTGGACAGGTAGCGGTCGCCGCGATCGCAGATGATCGCTACCATCACCGCGTTCTCCACCTCGCGGGACAGGCGCAGCATGGCCGCCACCGAGCCGCCGGAGGAGACGCCGCAGAAGATGCCTTCCTCGCGGGCCAGTCGGCGCATGGTCTGCTCCGCCTCGACCTGGGCCATGTCGACGACGCGATCGACGCGGTCGGCCTGGTAGATCTTCGGCAGGTATTCCTCGGGCCAGCGACGGATGCCGGGGATGGCCGAGCCTTCCTGGGGCTGCAGGCCGACGATCTGGATCGCGGGGTTCTGCTCCTTGAGGTAGCGCGAGGTGCCCATGATGGTGCCGGTGGTGCCCATGGAACTGATGAAGTGGGTGATGGTGCCCTGGGTCTGGCGCCAGATCTCGGGGCCGGTGCCGACGTAGTGGGCCTCGGGGTTGTCGCCGTTGGCGAACTGGTCCAGCACCTTGCCACGGCCTTCGGCCTGCATGCGCTCGGCCAGATCGCGGGCGCCTTCCATGCCCTCTTCCTTGCTGACGATGATCAGCTCGGCGCCGTAGGCGGTCATCGCCGCCTTGCGCTCGGCACTCATGTTGTCCGGCATGATCAGGACCATCTTGTAGCCCTTGATGGCCGCCGCCATGGCCAGTGCGATGCCGGTGTTGCCCGAGGTCGCCTCGATCAGGGTGTCACCGGGCTGGATGGCGCCGCGCAGTTCGGCGCGGGTGATCATCGACAGGGCCGGGCGGTCCTTCACGGAACCGGCGGGGTTGTTGCCTTCGAGCTTGACCAGGAGGGTGTTGCTGGTGGCTCCGCCCAGGCGCTGCAGGCGCACCAGCGGAGTGTTGCCGATGCAGTCGGCGATGGTTGGGTACTGCAGGGTCATGGCGGGGTTCGCAATCCAGACGCAGGGGGTGCACATGATACCGGCAAACCGGCGATGGCCATATCGCCGGAAGGTGTCGCGTTATGCCATGAGGCTATATGCATGGAACCGGCGGCTATTGCAGGGCCGATTCGCTTGGCGGCGCGCCTCCCTCTTCTACCGGTGGGCGGAAACGACGAAGCCCCGGCAGCGCTCGCGGCCGGGGCTTGGTGTCTGGCAAGGCGGCAGGGCCGCGCCGGTCAGAAGTGGAAGTTGGTGCTCAGCAGCGCCGTACGGCCCGCTGCCTGGTTGGCGAAGTGGGTGGAATAGGCCTTGTCGTAGTAGGTCTCGTCGGTGAGGTTCTGCACGTTCAGCTGCAGGTCGACGTTCTTGGTCAGCTTGTAGGCGACCATCGCGTCGTAGCGCCAGTAGGACGGCACATACACGGAATTGTTGTTGTCGCCGAACACATCGTCCACGTAGAAGGCGCCACCACCGACGGTCAGCTGCGGCAGGACCTGGTAGGTGGTCCACAGGCTGAAGCTATTCTTCGGCGTGTTGGGCATCTCGTTGCCCTTGGCCGCGTTGGTGGTGCTGGTGACCACACCGGTACGGTTGCCCACCGCGCCCGGGTCGACCAGCTCGCTGTCCAGGTAGCTGTAGCCGGCGAACACCTGCCACTTGTCGGTCAGCTTGCCGCTGGCGCTCAGCTCGAAGCCGTCGACACGGGTCTTGCCGGCGTTTTCGTAGGTGTAGTTGCTCACCAGGATGCGGGTGTTTTCCTTCTCGGTGCGGAAGATCGCGGCAGTCAGCGACAGGCGCTCATCGAGCAGGTCCCACTTGGTGCCCAGCTCGTAGTTGACGGTCTCTTCAGGCTCCAGGTCGCTGACGATACTGGTCGGCGTGCCCACGGACGTCGGCAGGGCGTTGCCTTCGGTACCTTCGCCGAGCATGGCGCCCGGCGGGGTCGCGGAGGTGGCGTAGGAGGCGTAGATGCTGCCGTTGCTGGCCGGTTTCCACACCAGGCCCACCTGATAGTTGACGAACTCGGACGTGTCGGACGCTTTGAAGGTGGTGGCCCCCGAGGCCGCCTTGGTCTTGGCGTCGGTCTCGAAGCTGTCGTAGCGCAAGCCCAGGTTGAGGATCCACTGCGGGTCAAGCTCGATGCTGTCGAAGGCATAGATCGCGCGGGTGTCGCCCGTGGTCACGGTGCCCGCGTAGTTGCGCGCGACGCTGCCGGCCCAGGGATCGTCCGGGTTGGGATTGCCCAGCGAGGTGCAGTTGTAGCCACTGCCGGAACCGATCATGCCGGTGGTGCAGTTGGTACTGCTGTTGCCGGGAGTGGCCGGCGTGGTGTCGGTGTTGACGGTGTAGCTGCTGCGGTCCGACTTCTCACGGGAGAGCTCGATGCCGGTGGAGAAACTATTCTTGAACCCGGCCAGCTGGAAGTCGCCGAACAGGTCGGTCTGGTTGGTGGTGGTGGCGGTGTTGCCCACGCGGCTGTTGACGCGGCGCCAGACGTTGCCCTGGCGCACGTTGCCCTGGCTGTCGTCCGGCTGGGTCAGGATGTAGTCCTGCATGCTGTTGCCGTGGCGCAGGGTGTTCTTGAGGGTCAGCGAGTCGTTCAGGTCATGCTCGATGGCGATGGTCGCGACGTCCGCACGGGTCTTGCGGAAGTCGCGATTGGTCAGGCCATAGAAGTTGCTGCTGTCACCGCCATCGACCGGCTTGTCCGGGCTGGCGGCGGTGTGGGTGGTGCCTACCGAGTAACCGTAGGGGATGCCCGAGTCCGGCAGGTCGTTGCTTTCCATGTGATAGAAGTCGAGGTTCAGCCGGGTGTCGGTGCCCAGGCCGAAGGCCAGCGAGGGCGCGACGCCCCAGCGGTCGTAGTTGACCTTGTCGCGGCCGGCGACGTTGCTCTCGTGGCTCATCAGGTTGAGGCGGAACGCGGCGGTGTCGAGGAACTGCTGGTTGATGTCGGCGGTGTAGCGCTGGGTCTGGTCGGAGCCCCAGGTGAAGCCGCCGTCGATGGAGTCGCCGAGGTGCGCCTTCTTGGTCACCAGGTTGAGGCTGCCACCAGCCGAGCCACGGCCGCCGAAGGAGGAGTTCGGGCCCTTGCTCACTTCCACCGACTCGATGGCGAAGATCTCGCGGGTTTGCGCGCCGGTGTCGCGCACGCCGTCCAGGTAGGTGTCTGTCTGGGCGTCGAAGCCCCGGATGAAGGGGCGATCGCCCTGAGGGTTGCCACCCTCGCCCGCCCCCATGGTGATACCCGGCACGGTACGCAGCGCGTCCTGCAGGCTCAGCGCGCCGGTGTCCTTGATCACCTGCTGCGGAATTACGGTCACGGAGCGCGGCGTGTCCACCAGCGGCGCGGTGTACTTCTGCGAAGCGGAGCGCTGGACCTGGTAGTCCTCGCTCCCGATCTGCTCACCGACCACCGAGGTGGCATCGAGCGAGATCACGCCGTCCTGTTCGCTGTCCTTCTTCTCCGCTTGCGCGGCATGGGCAACCGGCGCCAGGGAAGCGGCCGACAGGGCGACGCCGATGGCGGATGCCAGCAGGCGCTGGGCAGAAGCGGTGGATTCGAGTGACTGACGCGACATCGTTTTCCCTCCCCAGGGATCTCAGAGGTCGCGGAATTTATTTCAAAACATTTACACTATCAATTGCCATATATTCTCATTTGCATCTTTTTTACAAACTTTACATTCGTCAGCGCAAGCCGTCGGCGGGCCCGGCAAATCCCCTTGCAAGCAACAAATGTAAATCACTATCATTTGCGCCTTTTTCCATCCGGAGGCCCCAGACCATGCTCCTGCGCATACCCGGCGTATTCACGCCCGACGAGGCCGCCCGCATCCGCGAAGCGCTGGAACAGGCCGACTGGGCGGATGGCCGTGTCACCGCCGGGCACCAGTCGGCGAAAGCCAAGCACAACGAGCAACTGGTGGAAGGCCATCCCCTGGCGAAGGAAATCAGCACGGCGATGCTGCAGCGCCTCTGGACCCACCCGCTGTTCGTCTCCGCCGTGCTGCCGCTGAAGGTGTTCCCGCCACTGTTCAACCGCTATACGGGCGGTGGCACCTTCGACTACCACATCGACAACGCCATCCGCCGCATCCAGGGCAGCCCCGAGCAGGTCCGCACCGACGTCTCCGCCACGCTGTTCTTCAGCGAACCGGACAGCTACGACGGCGGCGAACTGGTGATCCAGGACACCTACGGCACCCAACGCGTGAAGTTCGCCGCCGGTGACCTGGTCATCTACCCCTCCACCAGCCTGCACAAGGTGGAGCCCGTGACCCGGGGCGCGCGCATCGCCTCGTTCTTCTGGACCCAGAGCATGGTCCGCGACGACGGCCAGCGCACCCTGCTCTACGAGATGGACCAGGCCATCCAGAGCCTGACCCGCGACGTGCCCGAGCACCCCGCGCTGATCCAACTGACCGGCACCTACCACAACCTGCTGCGGCGCTGGGCAGACACCTGAAATGAACGTCACCCTCAGGCGCACCGAAACCCTCAGCGGTGAAGAACTGCGCGAGCGACTGGCCAACGACCCGCGCCAGGCGGCACGGATCATCCTCGGTGCCGCCCGCGACGGCCTGACCGATGCGCAGACGCTGCTGGGGCAGATCCTCCTCGACGGCAGGGGCATCGAGAAAGACCCGGCCCTGGCCCGCGCCTGGTTCCGCATCGCCGCCAGCAACGGTGACGCCATGGCGCGCAACATGCTCGGCCGCTGCCTGGAGCACGGCTGGGGCGGTGACGTCGACCTGGCGGAGGCCGCCAACCAGTACCGGCAGGCCATCGCCAGTGGGCTCGACTGGGCCCTGTACAACTACGCGGGCCTTCTGGCCACCGGACGCGGCGTCGAGCGCGACCAGGCGGCCGCCTTCGCCCTCTACCTGCAGGCGGCCCAGGCAGGGCACGCCAAGTCGATGAACCTGGTGGGGCGCTATTTCGAAGAGGGCATCGCCGTGGCACGCGATGCCGGAATCGCCCTGGAGTGGTACCGGCGCTCGGCAGAGGCTGGCGACTTTCGTGGCCAGTTCAGCTATGCCGCGGTCCTGGCGGCCCAGGGGCGGATCGACGAGGCCCTGGGCTGGCTGCGACGCTCGCTGGCCGCCGGCAATCTCAACTTCCTCCGCACCAGCCGTGCCAGCCTGGCTCAGGCCAGTGATCCGCACATACGGGCCCTGGCCGGCGACTTCCACCAGCGCGCGAGCGAACTCGGCGACGACAGCGACCGCCAGGCCCAGCACCGCTTCCTGGCCCAGGGCAGCAGCGGCGTGGAGCGGAAGGGAAATATTTGCTAACAGCACACCCGTAAAGCAGATGTAAAACAGTTTCGTTTGATAAATATTCTCAACTAGCTTGGCCGCTCATCTTTTTCAGGGAGAAATTCCGATGACCGCCAAGAAGCCTCGGGGCCTTAACCTCGCCCAGGCCAACCTCTCCAGCTCTGCCGTGGGCCTGGCCTTCGCCTCGTTCGCCGGCCTGGGATTCGCCGCTGAAGCGAAGAAGGACGAAGAAAGCGCCATCGCCGCCAGCCCCCTCGAACTGGATGCCACCGACATCCGCTCCCACGCCGTCGATGGCTACAAGGTCGACCAGGCCTCCTCGCCGAAATTCACCGCTCCGCTGCGCGACACGCCGAAGTCGGTCACGGTGATCACCGAGGAGCTGATCAAGGAACGCGGCGCCAGCTCGCTGAAGGACGTACTGCGCACCACCCCGGGCATCACCCTGGGCGCGGGCGAAGGCGGCACACCGGTCGGCGACAGGCCCTTCATCCGAGGCTACGAAGCCAGCACCGACATCATGATCGACGGCGTCCGCGATGTCGGCCGCAATGCCCACGAAGCCTTCAACCTGGAGCGCGTGGAGATCATCAGGGGCCCGGGGTCCGCCTACACCGGCCGCGGAGCCACAGGCGGCAGCATCAACCTGGTGAGCAAGACGGCGCAGATGGCCGACTTCGTCGCCGGCAGCCTGACCCTGGGCACCGACCAGCTCTGGCGCACCACGCTGGATGTCAACCAGTACCTGCCCGAACAGAACATGGCCTTGCGCCTCAACGCCATGAAGCACGAAGCCGACACCCCCGGCCGCGACGAGGTCGACGTCAAGCGCTGGGGCCTGGCCCCGACCGTGACCTTCGGCCTGAACACCCCGACCCGCGCCACCTTCAGCTACTACCACATGGAAACCGACGACCTGTCGGACCTCGGCCACCCGATCTCCAACATCACCGGCAAACCGGTGAAGGTCGACCGTGACAACTTCTATGGCCTAGTCGATCGCGACTTCAGCACGACCTCCGCCGACATCGCGAGCATCGTGCTGGACCATGACTTCAGCGAAACGCTGTCCGTGCGCAATACCACCCGCGGCGGCCGCACCCTGCTCGACTACGTGATGACCCGCCCCAGCTTTGGCAGCACCAACACACCGGCCCAACTCACAGCGGCCATCAACCGCGAGCTCAACGGCCAGGTGGTACGCGACGGCCGCTCGCGCAACAGCGTGACCCAGACACTGGTCAACCAGACCGATCTGTTCGGCGAGTTCTTCACCGGGACGCTGCAGCACAACTATTCCGCCGGCCTGGAATTCAGCCGCGAGACCATCGACCAGAAGGCGCGCTATGTCACCCCGGTGGGCAGCAACGCCAACCTCCAGGACCCGAACCCCCACGACCCCTTCCCTGCCGTCACCCGTGGCAGCGGCGCCACCAGTGAAACCAAGCAGAGCGTGCGGGCTCTCTACGTGTTCGACACCCTCAAGCTGCATGAGCAATGGGACCTGAACCTCGGCCTGCGCTACGACGACTACCACGTGGAAAACGGCAGCGCCTCCAACTCCAGCGAGATGCTGAACTACCAGCTTGGCGTGGTCTTCAAGCCCCTCCCCAACGGCAGCATCTACCTGACCTACGCCACCTCCTCCAACCCGGCGGGCGAGACCGTCGGCCAGGCCGGCGGCGCTGACGGCGCGGCAGGGGGAGCGGCGGTGAACGACCTCGACCCGGAGAAGAACCGCAGCCTGGAACTGGGCACCAAGTGGGATGTGCTCGACGAGCGCCTGTCGCTGACCGCCGCGCTATTCCGCACCGAGAAGACCAACGGCCGCTCCCAGGACCCAACCACGGGAGAGGTCACCCTCTCCGGCGATAGCCGCGTGGACGGCTTCGAACTGGGCGCCACCGGGCACCTCACCGAGGCCTGGCAGGTCTGGGCGGGCTACACCTACCTCGACCCGGAAACCCGCAAGTACCGCAGCGGCAATACCGACTTCTCGGGCAACCAGATGAAGTTCATCGCACCGGAAAGCTTCAGCCTCTGGAGCACCTATGCGCTCACCGGGAAATGGACGGTCGGCGGCGGCGCCACCTACATGGACGAGCGCTACCTGGATGACGCCAACACCCGCAAGCTCGAGTCCTATTGGCGCTACGACGCGATGCTCGGCTACCAGGTGAACAGGAACCTGGACCTGCAGCTGAACGTACTGAACCTGGCGGACGAGACCCTCTACGATGCCTCCCACGTCGGCATCTTCGCCAACGTGGCACCCGGCCGCTCGGCCGAGCTGACGGCCAACTTCAGGTTCTGAACCTGCGGTCGGGCGGCGTCAGGCGCCGCCCGGCCAGGCTTGCAGGCGCATGTGCAAGCCCAGCCCCGGATTCAGGTTGCGCGCCCACAGTCGGCCGCCCTGAAGATCGATGGCGCTGCGGGCGATGCTCAGCCCCAGGCCGAAACCGCCATCACCGGGCCGCGCCTCGTCGAGCCGGGAGAAGGGTTCGAAGATCAGCTCCAGATGTTCTTCCGCCACCCCCGGCCCCTGGTCGCGGAGACACAGCAGCCAGTGCTCGCCCTCCTGGCGGCCGGACAGCGTGACCAGCCCGCCCGCCGGTGAATGGCGAATGGCATTGCGCAACATGTTCTCCAGGGCCTGGGCCAGGCTGTTGAGGTGGGCCTTGACCACGCACCGCTCGTCCAGCTCGAAACGCAGTTGCTCCCGTGGCCATCCCGTCTCGAAACAGGCGTCTTCCGTGAGCACGTCCCAGAGCGGCCGCAACGGCACAGCCTCCTGGGGGAAATGCGGGCGCTCGGAATCCATCCAGGCCAGCTCCAGGGTGTTTTCCACCAGTTGCTGCATCACGCCGATCTCCCGCTCCAGGCGCTGGCGCAGCGCCGGCAGGTCGTCCTCGCGCTCGCTGGCCGCACGCAGGCGGCTGAGCGGGGTCCGCAGTTCGTGAGAGAGGTCGCTGAGCAGCCGGCGCTGGTAGAGCACGGTGCCTTGCAGGCGATCGGCCATGTGATCGAAGGCCCGGCCGAGCTCACCAAGCTCGTCCCGCCGGGAAACGAAGGGTTCGCCGAGACGCGCGGCGAGGTCGTCCGCCTTCAGCGAATTGGCCTGTTCGCGCAGGCGCGTCAGCGGGGCGATGAACAGCCGGTAGAGCAGCATGCACAGCAGCAGGGCGAGCAACCCGGGCACCACTTTCTGGGCGATGAAGAACAACAGCGGCCGGGGGCCCCAGGGGCTGAAGCGTTGCGGCAGGAGCATCACCAGCTGCCCGTCCTGGCCCTCGAAGGGAATGCTCAGCGTGCGGGGGTCCGGCGTCTGCCGCCCCATCGGCCAATCCAGTTGCCGCATGAAGCTCAGGCGACGGCGCTGCTCCTCGCTGACCGGGCGGCTGCCCAGGGGGAACAGATGCGCATCGAGCACCAGCACCCAGCTGCCCTCGCGGCGCTCCAGGTCGCCCTGGAAGGCATCGACGCCGGCCCGCCCCCCCTCACGCCAGGCCTGCTCGGCCTCACGGGCGTACCCGCGCAAGGTCGAACGCGCCGCGTCGGACAGGTAGGAGGTGCGCTGGCCGATCATCTGCCCGAACGACAGCGTCAGGGCGATCATCACCAGGCAGAAGCAGACGAGGATGATCGCCAGCTTCCAGAACAGCGAATGGCGACCGGGCATCAGCCTTTCCCGCTGGTGAGCACATAGCCCTTGCCCCAGACGGTCTCCAGCCGCCACTCGGCATAGTCGAGGCGCGCCAGTTTGCGACGGATGTGGCTGACGTGCATGTCCAGGCTGCGGTCGTGCTGCGAGTAGGCGCGATGCAGCACATGCTGATAGAGGAAGGCCTTGCTCAGCGCCTCCTCCATGTGCCGCGAGAAGGTCACCAGCAGGCGGTATTCGGTGGGCGTGAGTTCGGCCCAGCGCCCGCGATAGCTGATGTCCGCGCGCCCCTCGTCGAACTTCAGCTCCAGTGCCTCGCTGGGCGGTTCCGGCTCACGCCGTTCGTAGGCCACGCGACGCAGCACGGCATCCACCCGCACCTGCATCTCCGCCATGCTGAAGGGCTTGGGCAGGTAGTCGTCCGCCCCCTGGCTGAAGCCGGCGATGCGGTCCTGCTCGGCGCCCAGCGCGGACATCAGGATCACCGGCACGCGGCGGCGTCGGCGCAGCTCGGCGAGCACCTCCAGGCCGCTGCGCCCGGGCAGCAGGATGTCCATGAGGATCAGGTCGAAATCCTCGGCGCAGGCCAGGCCCAGCGCTTCTTCGCCGTCCCGCCGCAGGGTCACCTCGAACCCCCGGCGACCGAGGTGATCGCAGAGATGGGAGGCCAGGACGGGGTCGTCCTCGATGGCGAGGATGCGAGCGCTCGGGGGGATACTGACGTTCATGGAATCACCAGCAAATGCGAATTATTCGTTAATAGAATCGCATTCTGGCAAATCGCCGCCTGGATTCCCATATCACCGCCTGGTTTCCCGCCTATAAGCGGGAGGATTCCGCCCGGCCGAATCGCTACACTTCCGGCATTCACTGACGAAGGAACGAGCGTGTACAAGGATCTAGGCATCAAGGGCCGCGTTCTGCTGCTCACCCTGCTGCCCACCAGCCTGCTGGCCCTGGTGCTGGGCGGCTACTTCATCTGGGCGCAGCTTTCCGACATGCAGGCGCAGCTGCTGCAACGCGGCCAGATGATCGCCGAGCAACTGGCCCCCCTGGCGGCGCCGGCCCTGGTCCGTGGCGATGCGGTGCTGCTGGAGCGCATCGCCGACCACGCACTGGACCAGCCCGACGTGCGCGCGGTGAGTTTCCTCAGCCTGGAGCGCGCACGCCTCGCCCATGCCGGGCCGAGCATGCTCAACGGCACGCCCGACAGCGACGGCAGCCACCTCAGCCTGACCAGCAACACCGATGCCACGCGCTTCATGCAGCCGGTGTTCGAGCGCCATCGGGTGCTCTCCGGCGACACTGCCAAGCTCGGCGACGACCAGTTGCTGGGCTGGGTCGAGCTGGAGATGTCGCACCACGGCACGCTGCTCAAGGGCTATCGCAGCCTGTTCGCCAGCCTGCTGCTGATCACCGCCGGCCTCGCCGTCACCGCGCTGCTCGCCCTGCGCATGAGCCATCAGATCAACGAGCCGCTGCGGCGCATCAAGCAGGGCGTCGCGCTGCTCAAGGAAGGCCGCCTGGAAACCCGCCTGCCGCAGCTCGGCAACCACGAGATGGACGAGCTGGCCGGGGGTATCAACCGCATGGCCGAGGCGTTGCAGAGCGCCCAGGAAGAACTGCAGCACAACATCGACCAGGCCACCGAGGACGTCCGCCAGAACCTGGAGACCATCGAAATCCAGAACATCGAGCTGGACCTGGCGCGCAAGGAGGCCCTGGAAGCGAGCCGGATCAAGTCCGAGTTCCTCGCCAACATGAGCCACGAGATCCGCACCCCGCTCAACGGCATCCTCGGTTTCACCAACCTGCTGCAGAAGAGTGAGCTGTCGCCGCGCCAGCAGGACTACCTGTCGACCATCGAGAAGTCAGCCGACAACCTGCTGGGGATCATCAACGAGATCCTCGACTTCTCGAAGATCGAGGCCGGCAAGCTGGTGCTGGAGAACATCCCCTTCAACCTGCGCGACCTGATCCAGGACACCCTGACCATCCTCGCCCCCGCTGCCCACGAAAAGCGCCTGGAGCTGGTCAGCCTGGTCTACCGCGACACTCCGCTGCAGCTGGTGGGCGACCCCCTGCGCCTCAAGCAAGTGCTGACCAACCTGGTGAGCAACGCCATCAAGTTCACCCGCGAGGGCACCATCGCCGTGCGCGCCATGCTCGAGGACGACAGCGATGCCGACCTGGTGCAACTGCGCATCAGCGTGCAGGACACCGGCATCGGCCTTTCCGACGAGGACCTGCGCGCCCTGTTCCAGGCCTTCAGCCAGGCCGACAACTCGTTGTCGCGCCAGGCGGGCGGCACCGGCCTGGGGCTGGTCATCTCCAAGCGCCTGATCGAGCAGATGGGCGGCGAGATCGGCGTGGCCAGCACCCCGGGCGAAGGCTCGGAGTTCTGGATCAGCGTCAGCCTGCCCAAGGCCCGCGACGACGCCGACGACCTGCCCAAGGCCCTGCTAGCCGGGCGCTACGCTGCGGTGTTCGAGCCCCAGGAACTGGCCCGCCAGGCGCTGCACCACCAGCTCGAGGACTGCGGCCTGGAGGTGCAGGACTACCCGAGCCTGGAAGCCTTGCTGGAGGCGGTCGAGACCCAGCGCAACGGCACCCGCGCCATCGGCTTCGCGGTCATGGGCGTGACCGCCCGCGACCTGCCACCGGATCGCCTCAGCCAGTACATCTGGGAACTGGACCAGCTGGGCTGCAAGAGCCTGGTGCTCTGCCCCACCACCGAGCAGGCGCTGTATCACCAGGTGCTGCCCGACTCGCACAACCAGTTGCAGGCCAAGCCGGCGTGCACGCGCAAGCTGCACCGTGCCCTCACCGGCCTGGTCAGCCCGCGCCAGCAGCCGCGCCTGGAGGCACCGCAGCCACAGAGCACGCGTGCGCCGAAGATCCTCTGCGTCGACGACAACCCGGCCAACCTGCTGCTGGTCGAGACCCTGCTCGGCGACATGGGCGCCCAGGTGACCGCAGTCGACAGTGGCTATGCCGCCGTCGAGGCCGCGCAGCAACACAACTTCGACCTGATCCTCATGGACGTGCAGATGCCGGGCATGGACGGGCGCCAGGCCACCGAGGAAATCCGCCGCCTGGAAGCCGGCAGCGAATTGAGTCCGGTGCCCATCGTCGCCCTCACCGCCCATGCCCTGGCCAACGAAAAACGCGCCCTGTTGCAAGGCGGCATGGACGACTACCTGACCAAGCCCATCGGCGAGCGCCAACTGGCCCAGGTGGTGCTCAAGTGGACCGGCCTGGTCCTGCACAGCCCGGCCCCCGAGCGCGGCGCCGAGCACCCGGCCAGCGAGGATGAGCCGAGCGTGCTGGACCCGGAGGAAGGCCTGCGCCTGGCCGCCGGCAAGGCCGATCTCGCCGCCGACATGCTGGCGATGCTGCTGGCCTCCCTCGCAGCAGACCGCCAGGCCATCCGCCAGGCGCTGGACAGCGACGATCACGCGACCCTGCTGGAACGCGTCCACCGCCTGCACGGCGCCACCCGCTATTGCGGCGTGCCGCAGTTGCGCGCGGCCTGCCAGCGCAGCGAAACCCTGCTCAAGAAGAACGACCCGGCCTATCGCCAGGCGCTGGACGAACTCGACGTGGCCATCGTCCGCCTCGCCGGGGAAACGCGGGTGAACGCGTGAACTGATCTGATGCAGGGCGCCTATTGCCCGGCGGTCTAGAATGGCCGGGGGATAAAAGGAGAGCCCATGCGCACCATTCTTTTCAGCAGCCAGAACCATGACCGCGACAGCTTCCTCGGCGCCGCGGCAGGCATCGAGCTGCATTTCCAGCCGGCACGGCTGACCCTCGACACCACGGCGCTGGCCAATGGCTTCGACGTGGTCTGCGCCTTCATCAACGACGACCTGTCCGCGCCGGTGCTGGAGCACCTGGTGGCGGGCGGCACGCGCCTGATCGCCCTGCGCTCGGCCGGCTACAACCACGTCGACCTCACGGCAGCCCGCGCGCTCGGCCTCACCATCGTGCGGGTGCCGGCCTACTCGCCCCACGCGGTCGCCGAACATGCGGTGTCATTGATCCTCGCCCTCAACCGGCGCCTGCACCGCGCCTACAACCGTACCCGCGAAGGCGACTTCAGCCTGCACGGCCTCACCGGCTTCGACCTGGTGGGCAAGCGGGTGGGCGTGGTCGGCACCGGGCAGATCGGCGAAACCTTCGCCCGCATCATGGCCGGCTTCGGCTGCCAGCTGCTGGCCTACGACCCCTTCCCCAGCCCGGCCGTGGAAGCCATGGGGGCACGCTACCTGCCCCTGGGCCAGTTGCTCGCCGAGAGCGACATCATCAGCCTGCACTGCCCCCTCAACGACGCCACCCGCTACCTGATCAACGCCGACAGCCTGCAGCACATGAAGCCCGGCGCGATGCTCATCAACACCGGACGCGGCGCCCTGGTGGAAACCCCGGCGCTGATCGAGGCACTGAAGAGCGGCCAGCTCGGCTACCTGGGCCTGGACGTCTATGAAGAGGAAGCGAACCTGTTCTTCGAAGACCGCTCCGACCTGCCGTTGCAGGACGACGTTCTGGCCCGGCTGCTGACCTTCCCCAACGTCATCGTCACGGCGCACCAGGCCTTCCTCACCCGCGAGGCTCTGGCGGCCATCGCCCGCACCACGCTGGACAACATCGCCGCCTGGGCCGCCGGGCGGCCGTGCAACCAGGTCGACGCCTAGGCCGTGATAGGATGCGCGGCGTTTCTGGAGGACCTATGGCCGAACACGATTTCCGTTACAACCTGCTCAACCCCGCCCACACCCTAAGCGAGTGCCGTGCGCTCGTGCCGGGCCGCTATCAGGTCACCGGCACCGGTGGCTCGATCCAGAACGGCGACACCCTGGTCGTCACCCTCAAGGGCAGCCGCGACCTGGCCATGCGCCTGGAAGTGGAGAAGGTCCGCCACCTGATCAACCCGCCCGGCCAATGGCTGGCCGTGGCCAAGGGCCCGGTCTTCAAGGAGCTGTCCATCCTCAACTGGCACGTGGACTGCGACGCCTGCGCCAAGCGCCTGGACTTCGAGTTCGCCGTCGATTCCAGCCTCGGCAAGCCCGCGCAGGCACCGGCCGCGGAAGCCCGCATCGCCGAGCTGGGCTGGTTGAACAGGGAAGGCAAGCACCTCTGCCCGACATGCCGTCAGGAGACCCCATGAACCGCAACGCAATCAGTGCCGCCGTCGGCGCCCTGGCCCTGGTGGGCTGCGCCAGCGAAGGCCCGAGCATCGAGACCGAACGTACCTACCAGGTGGAGTGGATCGGCGAACGCCCGCTGATCGACAACAGCCACCTGACCATCACCCTGGGCCGCGACGGCCGTGCCTATGGCAACGGCGGCTGCAACCACTGGTTCGCCTCCTACGAGCTGAAGGACGACAGGATCAGCTTCGGCCCGGTCGGCAGCACCCGCAAGATGTGCGCACCAGCGCTGATGGAGCAGGAGCAGCGCTTCCTCGACGCCCTGCCGGGCGTGCAGCGCTGGGACTTCTCGGCGATCGAGCAACTGCGCCTGTGGCCCGCCGAAGGCAAGCCGCTGCGCCTGTGGCCGGAACGCTGAGTCCGACGTATGCCAGGCCCCGCATGCAGTACGCGGGGCGCGCTCAGAAGAGCTTGAGCTGCTCGGCAACGCCTTGCAGGTCCTGCAGGCGCACCCCCACCCCGATCAGGCGCACCGGCTTGTCGCCCCGCGCGAAGGCCGCGCCCAGCAGCAGCTTGTAGCTGTCCAGGTCACGCCCGGCACCGGCCTGTTCCAGGGTTGTCTGGGAGAAGTCGTGGAACTTCAGCTTCACGAAGGGCTTGTCCGGCTTATAGCTGGAGTCGAGCCGCTGCAGGCGCCGCTGCAACTCCTCGAACAGTTCCGGCAGGCGCGCCAGGCAGGCGCCGAGGTCAGGCAGATCCTGGTCGTAGGTGTTCTCCACGCTCAAGGACTGGCGGCGGCTGTCCACCTGCACCGCACGCTCATCGATGCCGCGCGCCAGGCCGTAGAGGCGCTCGCCGAAGCTGCCGAACTCGCGAGCCAGGGCCAGGCGGCTCCATTCGCGCAGGTCCGCGCAGCTGATCACGCCCAGGCGGCCGAGCTTGTCCGCCGTCACCTTGCCCACGCCGTGCAGCTTGCTCACCGGCAGCTCGGCGACGAAGTCGTCCACCTGGTCGGGCGTGATCACGAAGAGGCCGTCGGGCTTGCGCCAGTCGCTGGCGATCTTGGCCAGGAACTTGGTCGGCGCCACTCCGGCGGAAACGGTGATGCGCAGCTCCTGCCACACCCGCCGGCGGATCTCCTGGGCGATGCGCGTGGCGCTGCCACTGAAGTGCTGGCTCGCGGATACATCGAGATAGGCCTCGTCCAGGGACAGCGGCTCGATGATCTCGGTGAAGTCGCGAAGGATGGCATGGATCTCCCGCGAGGCCTCGCGGTAGGCATCGAAGCGCGGGCGCACGATCAACAGGTCCGGGCACAGTTTCAGCGCATGGCGCGACGACATGGCCGAACGCACGCCATAGGCACGTGCCTCGTAGTTGCAGGTGGCGATCACCCCGCGCCGCTCCGCCGAGCCGCCGACCGCCAGGGGGCGACCGGCCAGCGAGGGGTCGTCGCGCATCTCGATGGCTGCATAGAAGCAGTCGCAATCGATGTGGATGATCTTCCTTTGACTCATGGACGCCTGGTTACCGGTGGAGCGAAGGAAGCACGCTCGGGCGGGCGGATGCCGCCGGGGGAGCCTCCACGGACGGGAGGCGGGCAAGTCTAGCCGATTTGCCAGGCGGGTTTCAGCGGCCGGATGTGCGCACGACCTGGGCGGCCCGGGCGTGATGCAGCGGCCAGCGTTCGGGCCGTGGGTCGGGGGTGCGCCAGGTCCTTATATAGAGGTCCCAGGACGCCTCCACCTCATCGAGCGCAGGCAGGCGCGCCGGGTCGCTCCACAGCAACAGCCGCGCGAAAGCGGCCGCCAGCGTATCGTCATGCCCCAGTGCAACGCGGACCCGCTCATCCACCGGCGGCACCTGGCGGGCATCGCATACCTCGACGGCGACATCCCGGGTCACCGGGCAGCGCAGGACGAAGTGGACCATTTCATCGGGCGACTCCGACTGCCAATAGCTGTGAGGCCCGCCCTTGACCAGTGGGCGCTTCTCCAGCCCGCTTTCCTGCAGGCCGATGGCGAGCAGCATCAATTGCGCCTCGGGACTGTTCATCTCATTGGGCAGCAGGGCCAGGGCCGGCTCGATGACGAGGCGGCTGAGGGAATCGAGCGTCATGGGAACTCCGGAACGAAACGCCCCGTGGAACGGGGCGCGACCAACGCGGATGGGGCACCACCGGCACCCCGTTGAAGCGGAGCAGTATCGCCGGAGCCCAAATCGCTACAACGGACGCGGGGCGGAATCAGCCCGAGCCTACCGGTGTCTGGAACTCTCCTACAGCGCCTCCCCGTTACGCTCGTCCAGCGGCCAGGAAATGGACCTCCTGCCGCCCTCGGGCCCGGTTCCCCGTTCCGGGCCCGAGGTTCATCCGGTCCATTCCCGCACCTGCGCACCTCGCCCCCGAAAAGTCTGAAGAACCCCGCCCGGCACGGGCTGGAGGACTATCTGACCACTCGGATCACGCTAAGCATCTGAAGAAAAAACACTTTTTTCTCAATCAGGCGTTGACAGGGTGAATTAAATCGCTAGAATGCCGACCCACAGACGCGGGATGGAGCAGTCTGGTAGCTCGTCGGGCTCATAACCCGAAGGTCGTTGGTTCAAATCCAGCTCCCGCAACCAAATACGGAAAGGCCACTCGAAAGAGTGGCCTTTTTCGTTTGGGCGTCTTTTCTTAGGCTGGAGCCGCCCCTCTCTCAGCCAGGCCATGCGCCAAGGAAAATATTGCATGACAGGGCTTGGAACTTGCCCGCGCTGCCCACATCCTGTGGCGCACATTGCATGAGGTGCTCGATGCGCGCCAACCCCACCGTTGAAAATCCGCTCTCCGACGATTCCACGCTGCAGGACGAACCCGCGCAACTGCGCTGGCTCGATCGCATAAGCGCCTACCGACAGCCCATCGGGCTGGCCTTCACCCTTCTTCTGTTCACCATCGGCCTGGTCGCCTGCTGGCACCTGCTGCGCGAGCTCGACCCCGATGCGCTGCGTACGGCCGTGCGTGATGTACCCGGCACCAGCCTGCTGCTTGCGATCGGCGCCACGGCGATCGGCTTCGTCGCGCTGATGGGCTACGAGTGGTCCGGTTGCCGCTTCGCTGGGGTCAAGCTGCCCTTCCCGCGCATGGCGCTGGGCAGTTTCTGCGCCACGGGCATCGGCAACGCCATCGGCCTGTCGGTGATCACCGGGGGCTCGGTGCGCTACCGCCTCTATAGCCGCGACAACGTCGGCACCGGCGATATCGCCCGCATCACGCTGTTCGCCAGCCTGGCCCTGGGCAGCGCCCTGCCCCCCCTGGCCGCCGTGGCCGCGCTGAGTGACCTGCCTGCCGCCGCCCAGGCGCTGCGCCTGTCCACCGACCTGGTGGCGATCATCGCCAGCGCCGTGCTCGCCGCCACCGTCATCGCCGTGCTCTGGCTGTCGCGCCTGCGCGAGCCCGTGGCCCCGACCCCGGGTTGCGTGAACATCCGCATCGGCCATCGCACCCTGCGCCTGCCGGGCCTGCAATTGTCCGCATTGCAACTGGTGATCACCCTGGTCGATGTCTGCGCCGCCGCTGCCGTGCTCTATGTACTGCTGCCGGAAGCGCCGCCTCTGGGCGCTTTCCTGCTGGTCTACCTGCTGGCCCTGGCGGCCGGCGTGCTCAGCCATGTGCCGGGCGGTGTAGGCGTGTTCGAAGCCGTGCTGCTGGCGGCCTTCGCCGGGCAACTCGGTGCCGCTCCCCTGGCCGCCGCCCTGCTGCTCTATCGCCTCATCTATGTGGGCCTGCCGCTGATCCTCGCCTGCCTGCTGCTGCTGGCCAACGAGGCGCAACGCTTCCTGCCCGCCGGGCGCCAGGCGGTGCGCGCCGCCTCCGGCCTGGCTGCGCCGGTGCTGTCGCTGATGGTGTTCCTCTCAGGCGTGGTGCTGCTGTTCTCCGGTGCCACCCCGGCCATCGACACCCGCCTGGAGCACCTGAGCTTCCTCATCCCCCATCGCCTGATCGACGCCTCGCACCTGGCCGCCAGCCTGGTGGGCGTGCTCTGCCTGCTGCTCGCCCACGGCCTGCGCCGGCGCCTGTCGGCAGCCTGGGCGCTGACGGTGGTGCTGCTACTGGCCGGTGCCGGGCTGTCGATGCTCAAGGGCTTCGACTGGGAAGAGGCCAGCCTGCTGGTGCTCACCGCGACCCTCCTGGCGATGTTCCGCAATGCCTTCTATCGCCCCAGCCGCCTGCTGGAGATGCCTTTCTCGCCGGTCAACCTGGGCGCCAGCGCCTGCGTGCTGGCCGCGTCGCTGTGGCTGATGTTCTTCGCCTACCAGGACGTGCCCTACAGCCATGAACTGTTCTGGCAGTTCGCCGTGGACGCCGACGCCCCGCGCACCCTGCGTGCGACCCTGGGCAGCGGCCTGTTGCTGGCGGGCCTGGCGCTGATCTGGCTGCTGCGGCCGATCCCCCTGGTGATCCACGAGCCCACCGAGGAAGAACTGCTCAAGGCCGCCGATATCGTCAAGGCATCGGGCCAGCCCGACGGTGGCCTGGTGCTCACCGGCGACAAGGCGCTGCTGTTCCACCCCGAGGAGGACGCCTTCCTGATGTTCGCCCGTCGCGGGCGCAGCCTGGTGGCGCTGTTCGACCCCATCGGCAAGGCCAACCACCGCGCCGAGCTGATCTGGCAGTTCCGCGACCTCTGCGACGTGCACCACGCGCGCCCGGTGTTCTACCAGGTGCGTGCGGAGAACCTGCCTTACTACATGGATATCGGCCTCAGCGCCCTGAAGCTCGGCGAAGAGGCGCGGGTCGACCTGCGCCGCTTCGACCTGGAAGCCAAGAACAAGGCCATGAAGGATCTGCGCTACACCCTCAGCCGGGGCCAGCGCGACGGCCTGTCGATGGAGATATTCGACGCCGGACAGGCGCCGCTGGATGCGCTGCGGGCCATCTCCGAAGCCTGGATGCAGGGCAAGCAGGTGCGCGAGAAGGGCTTCTCCCTGGGCCGTTTCGACCCCGACTACCTCAAGCACTTCCGCATCGCCGTGGTCTCCTTCGAAGGCCAACCCATGGCCTTCGCCAACCTGCTGGAGACCAGCAGCAGCGAGCTGGCCAGTCTGGACCTGATGCGCGTGCACCCCGAGGCGCCCAAGCTGACCATGGAGTTCCTCATGCTCAACCTGCTGCTGCACTTCAAGGAGCGCGGGCATGAGCGCTTCAGCCTCGGCATGGTGCCCCTGGCCGGCCTGCAGCCGCGCCGTGGCGCGCCGCTGACCCAGCGCCTGGGGGCCCTGGTGTTCCGCCGTGGCGAGCAGTTCTACAACTTCCAGGGCCTGCGCCGCTTCAAGGACAAGTTCCAGCCCGAGTGGGAGCCACGCTACATGGCGGTTCCCGCAGGCCTCGACCCGCTGGTGGCGCTGGCCGATACCGCCGCGCTCATCGCCGGCGGCTTCACCGGACTGGTCAAACGCTGAGGGAACCATGCTCAAACGCAACTGGAAGCGCATCCTGGTCGTCGCCCTCCTCCTCGGCATCGGCGTCGGCCTGCTGCTCTGGAGCCGCCCCGCGCCCCAGGCCAGGGTCGAGCAGAAGCGCCTGGCGGATGGCAGCTCCGCGACACTGGCGAGCCCGCCGGCGGACACCAAGGCACGGGTACTGGTCCTGGTGGACAGCGACCAGCAGCCGAAGGAAGCCGAACTGCTGGCCCTGGCCCACGACGGTGCGGCGCGCATCGTCCAGCTCGCCCTGCCGGCCAATGATTGCGATGCCCAGCAGCACCTGCTGCAGAACGCGCGGGACCTGCTCCAGGGCGAACCCACCCTGGTGGCGGGCATAGGCCCGGGAGCCGCCTTCGCCTGGCGCTGGCTGGCCGGCCAGGACAAGGACGAGGCACGCGCCCTGTCCATCGACTTCAGCCTGGAACACGCCGACTGCCCGACCCCGCTGCCCAAGGCCGCCCCCCATGGCCACTGGACCATCGCCTGGAACGACAACCCGGACGACCCCAGTGCCGCCTTCGCCCGGGGCCAGGCCAACGCCGACACCAGCATCAGCGACTACGACACCACCCTGCCCCAGCTGCTCGATGAGCAGTTGCACGCCCTGCTGCAAGGCGAAGGCACGCCGATGCCGGTGGTCGAGGTACCCGCCGCCAAGCCCTCCTCCACCGTCACCCTGTTCTATTCGGGTGACGGCGGCTGGCGTGACCTGGACCGCGCCGTGGCCGAGGAAATGGCCAAGCGCGGCCACTCGGTGGTCGGCATCGATGCGCTGCGCTATTTCTGGCAGCACAAGAGCCCCGAGCAGGGCGCCGCCGACCTCAGCCGCCTGATGAAGCAGTACCGCGAAAAGTGGGGAGCCCAACGCTTCGTGCTGGCGGGCTACTCCTTCGGCGCCGACGTGCTGCCGGCCTTCTATAACCGCCTGCCCAAGGCCGACCAGCAGCAAGTGGACGCCGTCCTCCTGCTGGCGCTGGCGCGCAGTGGCAGCTTCGAGATCGAGGTACAGGGCTGGCTCGGCAAGGCCGGCCAGGAAGCGCCCACAGGCCCGGAGCTGATCAAGCTGCCGGCCGAGAAGGTGCTTTGCGTCTATGGCAAGGAAGAGGCCGGCGAGAGCGGCTGCACCCAGCCCGGCGCCCCAGGCGAAGTGCTGGCGCTGCCCGGCGGCCACCACTACGACGAAAACTACCCCGCCCTGGCGGAACGCCTGGTCGCCGCCATCGCCAAGCGCCAGCCCACCCCATGACGCCGCCTGCCCGCTACCCGCCAGGTAGCGGGCAGCGCGACCCTTGATCTGCTTCATTTTCACTTAAGCCACGGCCGCTAAACTGGGAACAAGCCCGCCGCTACGATGCGGGACAACAAGGAGCCGTGATGACCACCCAAACGTCCCGCTACGGGACACTCTCAATCGCGTTGCACTGGCTGATGCTGCTGCTGATTGCCGCCGTCTACGCCACCATCGAGCTGAAGGGCAACTTTCCCAAGGGCAGCGAAACCCGCGAACTGCTCAAGCAATGGCACTTCATGCTGGGCCTCTCGGTGTTCGCCCTGGTAGTGGTGCGCATCGCCGCGCGCTTCCTCTCGCCCACCCCGCCGATCACACCGAACCCGCCGGCCTGGCAGAACGCCCTGGCCAAACTCGCGCACCTGGCGCTGTACGGCCTGATGCTGGGCCTGCCGCTGGCGGGCTGGCTGATCCTCAGCGCGGCCGGCAAGCCGATCCCCTTCTTCGGTTTCGAGCTGCCGCCGTTGATCGACAAGAACCCCGACCTCGCCGGGCAGATCAAGGAAGTGCACGAGACCGTGGCCGTTCTCGGCTACTGGCTGATCGGCCTGCACGCGGCGGCGGCCTTGTTCCACCACTTCATCAGCAAGGACGACACCGTGCGGCGCATGCTGCCGGGGCGGGATTGAGTCCTGCCCTCCGGGCCCGTGCCCGGGCCGCTGACTGGTCCCATCCATGAAAAAGCCCGGGCATGCCCGGGCTTTTTTTCATCGCGGCGAACACCGTCGCCGGCTAGATCTCCACCTGGGTGCCGAGCTCGATCACGCGGTTGAGCGGCAGGTTGAAGTAGCGCAGGTTGCCGTTGGCGTTCTTCAGCAGGAAGGCGAACAGGGCCTCGCGCCAGCGCGCCATGCCGATCAGCTTGGACGGGATCACCGTCTCGCGGCTGAGGAAGTAGGTGGTGCGCATGGGGCTGAAATCCAGCTCGTTGAGGTGACACAGCTTCAGGGCCTGGGGGATGTCCGGGTCCTCGATGAAACCGAAGTGCAGCACCACGCGGAAGAAGCCCTCGCCATAGGCATCCACCTCGAAGCGTCGCTCCGGCAGAACCCTCGGGCTGTCTTCGTTGACCACGGTAAGCAGGATCACCTGCTCGTGCAGCACCTGGTTGTGCAGCAGGTTGTGCAACAACGCGTGAGGCACGGCATCGGAGCGCGCGGTGAGGAATACGGCGGTGCCCTGCACGCGGTGCGGTGGCTGCGAGCGAATGCTGGCGATGAACAGCGGCAGGGGCAGCGAACCCTCGTCGAGACGCTCCACCAGCAGCTGGCGCCCCCGCTTCCAGGTGGTCATGAGGATGAACAGGGCGAGACCGGCGATCACCGGGAAGGCACCGCCCTGGATGACCTTGGGCAGGTTGGCGGCGAAGAACAGCGCATCCACCAGCAACAGCAGCAGGAAGAACGGCACGGCCAGCCACAGCGACCACTTCCACAGCAACCAGATCACCACGCCCATCAGCAGGGTGGTGATCAGCATGGTGCCGGTCACCGCCACGCCATAGGCCGAGGCCAGCGCCGCCGAGGACTCGAAGCCCAGCACCAGCAGTACCACGCCGACCATCAGCGCCCAGTTCACCGCCGGGATGTAGATCTGTCCCTGCTCCTGGCTGGAGGTGTGCTGGATGAACATGCGCGGCACGTAGCCGAGCTGGATCGCCTGGCGGGTCAGCGAGAAAGCGCCCGAAATCACCGCCTGGGAGGCGATGACGGTCGCCGCCGTGGACAGCGCCACCATCGGCAGCAGGGCCCAGCCGGGGGCCGTCAGGTAGAAGGGGTTACGCGCAGCCTCCGGGTTGACCAGGATGGTCGCGCCCTGGCCGAAGTAGTTCAGCACCAGCGCCGGCAGCACCAGGGCGAACCAGGCGCGGGCGATGGGCTTGCGGCCGAAGTGGCCCATGTCGGCGTACAACGCCTCGGCACCGGTCAGCGCCAGCACCGTGGCGCCGAGGATGGCCACACCTATGCCGGGGTGGGAGACGAAGAAATTGATCGCCCAGGTCGGGCTCATCGCCTTGAGCACTTCCGGCTCCTGCGACACGCCATAGATGCCCAGGGCCGCGAGGGCGAGGAACCAGGCCACCATCACCGGCCCGAAGAGGATGCCGATGCGCGTGGTGCCGTGCTTCTGGATCAGGAACAGGCCGACGAGCACGATCAGCGACAGGGGCACCACCCAGTGCTCCAGCCCGTCGAAGGCGATCTCCAGGCCCTCGATGGCGGAGAGCACCGAGATCGCCGGGGTGATCATGCTGTCACCGTAGAACAGCGCGGCGCCGATCAGGCCGGCGATCACCACCATCGCCTGCAAGCGCTGACGCCCGGCAGCGGCACGGCGGGCCAGCGCCGACAGGGCCATCACCCCGCCCTCACCCTCGTTGTCGGCGCGCAGCACGAAGATCACGTACTTGATCGACACCACCCAGATCAGCGACCAGAAGATCAGCGAAAGCACGCCGAGCACGCCATCGTGGTTGGCCTGCACGCCATAACCACCGATGAAGACTTCCTTCAGGGTGTACAGCGGGCTGGTGCCGATATCGCCGTAGCAGACGCCCACGGCGCCGACCATCAGGCCGATCGCGGAGCTGGAATGGGGCTGTTCATGTTCAACGGCGCCGGCGCTTGCATCGGACATGTAACAAGATTCCTCAAGAAAAATTCCGCGCATCCTGCTCCGACCCATTCGTCGTTGCAAGAGTCGGGCGGTGTGGTCCTGACTGACTATAGAGCCTGCCCCCTACAATTACCGGGCATCGCGAGCCTTGACCGGCCTGCGACAGCTTGTCCCAAAGAAGCTGGTCAAGTGCGCGGGCTGCCGCTAGAATTGCGCACTTTTTGATCAGAGGCACCCAGCGAGGTGCCCTTCGAGGTTAGCCGCCAATGTCCACCGCAACGCCCAAAGTCGGTTTCGTATCCCTTGGTTGCCCAAAAGCCACGGTCGACTCCGAACGCATCCTCACCCAGCTGCGCATGGAAGGGTACGAGATCGTCCCGACCTACCAGGATGCCGACGTCGTGGTGGTCAACACCTGCGGCTTCATCGACAGCGCCAAGGCCGAGTCCCTGGACGTGATCGGTGAAGCCATCGCCGAGAACGGCAAGGTCATCGTCACCGGCTGCATGGGCGTGGCCGAGGACAGCATCCGCAACGTGCACCCCAGCGTGCTCGCCGTCACCGGCCCGCAGCAATACGAGCAGGTGGTCAACGCGGTGCACGAGGTGATCCCGCCGAAAGCCGAGCACAACCCGCTGATCGACCTGGTGCCGCCGCAAGGCATCAAGCTGACTCCCCGCCATTACGCGTACCTGAAGATTTCCGAGGGCTGCAACCACACCTGCAGCTTCTGCATCATCCCGTCCATGCGCGGCAAGCTGGTCAGCCGCCCGGTGGGCGACGTGCTGAGCGAAGCCGAGCGCCTGGTCAAGGCTGGCGTGAAGGAGCTGCTGGTGATCTCCCAGGACACCAGCGCCTACGGCGTCGACGTCAAGTACAAGACCGACTTCTGGAACGGCCAGCCGGTGAAGACCCGCATGCTGGAGCTGTGCCAGGCGCTGTCGAGCATGGGCGTGTGGGTGCGCCTGCACTACGTCTACCCGTACCCGAACGTCGACGACGTGATCCCGCTGATGGCCGCCGGCAAGCTGCTGCCCTACCTGGACATCCCTTTCCAGCACGCCAGCCCGAAGGTGCTCAAGGCCATGAAGCGCCCCGCCTTCGAAGACAAGACCCTGGCGCGCATCAAGAAGTGGCGCGAGATCTGCCCCGAGCTGACCATCCGCTCCACCTTCATCGTCGGCTTCCCCGGCGAGACCGAGGAAGACTTCCAGTACCTGCTCGACTGGCTGAGCGAAGCCCAGCTGGATCGCGTCGGCTGCTTCCAGTACTCCCCGGTCGAAGGCGCCCCGGCCAATGACCTGGGCCTGGAGCCGGTGCCCGACGACATCAAGCAGGAGCGCTGGGAGCGCTTCATGGCGCACCAGCAGGCGATCTCCGCCGAGCGCCTGCAACTGAAGATCGGCAAGGAGATCGAGGTCCTGATCGACGAAGTGGACGAGCAAGGCGCGGTCGGCCGCTCCTTCGCCGATGCCCCGGAGATCGACGGCAGCGTATTCATCGACAGCACCGACCTGAAGCCGGGCGACAAGGTGATGGTCCGCGTGGTCGATGCCGACGAGTACGACCTCTGGGCCGAGCGCGTCTGAAACTGCGCTGAGCCATGAAAAAGCCCCGCCGATGCGGGGCTTTTTCATGGGGGGCGGAAAACCGGGCTGAAGTCCGGGCTGCGGTGGGATGGGGTTGGCATTGGCTCGCGCCCGTTGTCGGCTCGACCTTGCACCCCAGCGATGCTGGCCTATACAGGAAGCTCTCGACCAAGGAAGACCCACATGCCGAAGATGAACCACCAGGACGCCCACGAGCTGATCGCCACCCTGCGCTACGCCGTCAACGAATCCTTCGAGAAGAACCAGAAGCTCTCGAACTTCGACCCCGAAGCCCACAACCTGTGCATCGCTCACTGCACCTTCAACAACGCCCCGCCGCTGAACCTGTTTTCCTTCTCGGCCATGAGCTCCTTCAGCAAGACGGCGCTGAACAAGCTGGTGCACGAGTGGGGCGTGGAATTCGTACCGGACGTGGCGACCCATATCCGCACCTTCGCCTGCGGCGGCATGGGCCAGTTCCACACCGAGCCCCGGCTGATCAACTACATCCATGGGCGCCCGGGCTTCATCGGCCATCTCACCGACGTGACCCTGGTCAGCGAGATCGACTGCTGCGGCACCTGCGTGCCCCACAGCATCAACGCCTTCAAGCAGACCTTCACCGACGTGCAGGTGCACATCATCGAACTGGGCATGAAACCCAGCCTGGGGATCGGCCCGCAATACGGCTACGCCCACCTCTATTGATCGCGAGAAATGCCATGAACCGCCACGTCACCCTCTTTCACTGCCCGCACACCCGCTCGTCCGGCGTCCTCACGCTGCTGGAGGAACTGGGCGCCGATTACGAGCTGCACCTGATGAACATGCACAAGGGCGAGCAGCGACAGCCCGCCTACCTGGCGATCAACCCGATGGGCAAGGTGCCGGCCCTCCGCCATGGGGAAACCATCATCACCGAGCAGGTCGCGGTCTACCTGTATCTCGCCGACCTGTATGCCGACGCCGGGCTCACGCCGTCGCTGGACAGCCCGCAGCGCGGCGCTTTCCTGCGCTGGATGGTGTTCTCCGGCACCTGCTTCGAACCGGCGGTGGTGGATCACGCGCTGCAACGCGCGCCCGTGGAGCCCTCCCGCTCGCCCTATGGCGACTTCGCCACCGTGCTCGATACCCTGGCCAACCACCTGCAGGGGCGGACCTGGATGCTGGGGGACAGCTACAGCGTCGCCGACGTGCTCTGGGGCACCGCGCTGAACTGGACCATGGCCTTCGGCCTGATCCCCGAGCGGCCGGTGTTCCGCGCCTACGTCGAGCGCTTCCTCGCACGCCCCGCAGTGCAACGGGCGAGGGCCAGGGACGTCGAGCTCGCCGAGAGCCAGAAGGCGGAATGAGGCGAAACGGCGGAATGCCGGCGCATTCCGCCCCTCGATAATGCCGCCGCGTGAGGCAGCGCCAGGCTAGGGTATCGACCTCACCCGATCAGCGACGAGGTTTCCATGCATCACTACTTCAGCCTCCAGGGCCGCACCGCCCTGGTGACCGGCGGCACCCGCGGCATCGGCAGGATGATCGCCCAGGGCTTCCTCGAAGCCGGCGCCCGCGTGTTCATCTGTGCCCGCAACGCCGAGGCCTGTGCCGAGACCGCGGCCGAGCTTTCCGTCTACGGCGAGTGCATCGGCCTGGCCGCCGACCTCTCCAGCGAGGAAGGCGCCAAGGCCCTGGCCAGCGAGCTGGCCGGGCGCATCGAGCACCTCGACATTCTGGTCAACAACGCCGGCACCACCTGGGGTGCGCCCCTGGAAAGCTACCCGGTCAAGGGCTGGGAAAAGGTCATGCAGCTCAACGTCACCTCGGTGTTCAGCTGCATCCAGCAACTGCTGCCGTTGCTGCGCAAGGCCGGCAGCGCGCAGAACCCGGCGCGGGTGATCAACATCGGCTCGGTGGCCGGCATCAGCTCCCTGGGCGAACAGGCCTACGCCTATGGCCCGAGCAAGGCGGCCCTGCACCAGCTATCGCGCATGCTGGCCAAGGAGCTGGTGGCCGACCATATCAACGTCAACGTGATCGCGCCCGGCCGCTTCCCCAGCAAGATGACCCAGTTCATCGCCAACGACAGCGAGGCCCTGGCCGCCGATGTCGCGCACATCCCCATGAAACGCTGGGGCCGCGAGGAGGAGATGTCCGCCCTGGCCCTGAGCCTGGCCAGCACCGCCGGCGCCTACATGACCGGCAACATCATCCCCATCGACGGCGGCTTCCACCTCTGATGGCACTGCGCAGGCCGCCGGGCGACGGCGGCTTGCGCAAGGCGCCACCGGGGCGCTAGGGTAGCCCCGCCACCGCCCCGGATACCCGCACCATGCGCCTGTTCACCCTGCTCCTTTCGCTCGCCCTCGCCGCCCCGGCCTTCGCCGCGCCGGCGCCGTTCTACCTCTGGCAGAGCAAGCAGGATGGCCGCTACAGCTGCGCCCAGGTGCAACCTGGCGAAGGCTGGCTGCGCCACAGCGGCCCCTACCGCGACGCGGGTTGCCGGGTTCCCCTCGACGCTCCGATCCGCAGCCGCTGAGCCCATCGTCATGTCGCATTCCGTCTCGCCCGTGGGCATCGTTCGCTCCTGCTTCAAGGAAAAATTCGCCATCCCCCGCCAGCCGCACCTGGCGCCCGCCGCGCGCGGCATACTGGAACTGCTGCCGCCCTTCGACAGCGGCGATGCGGTGCAGGGGCTGGAGGAGGTCAGCCACGTCTGGCTGCTGTTCCTCTTCCACCAGGCGCTGGAAGACAAACCGCGCCTGAAAGTGCGCCCGCCCAGGTTGGGCGGCAACCGTTCCCTGGGGGTGTTCGCCACACGCTCGACCCACAGGCCCAACGGCATCGGCCAGTCGGTGGTGAAGCTGGACAAGGTCGAAGCCGGGCGGCTCTGGCTCTCGGGCATCGACCTGCTGGACGGCACCCCGGTCCTGGACATCAAGCCCTATGTCCCCTACGTCGACCGCCAGGACGGCGCCACCAACCGCATCGCCGAGGCGGCGCCGGAGCCGATTCCGGTGGAGTGGGACGACGCGGCGCTGGTCCAGGCCCGCGAGCACGCCCTGCGCCTGGGCGAACCGCTGGTGGAGCTGGTCGAGCAGTGCCTGGGCCAGGACCCGCGTCCGGCCTACCAGCAGCCGGAGCCGGAGCGCCGCTATGGCGCGCGCCTCTGGGACCTGGACGTGCGCTGGCACTACCCGCGCCCGGGGCTGATCCGCGTGCTGGAAATCAGCCCTTCGGCCTGAACGCTCCCTAACGGGCCGCGTTGAGCGCCAGCACATCCGCCTCGATGACGTCCTGCTGGACGATCAGCGGGTTCACCAGCGGGCGGCTGGCGAGAAAGTGCGGTGTCTCCATATGCGCCTCGAAGGCCGCCTCGTCGGTGTAGACCTCGTAAAGCCACACCAGGTCCGGGTCGCTGCGATCACGCAATACGTCGAACACCAGACAGCCGGGTTCATCGCGCACGGAGGCGGCGGCGTTGACGCGCATGGCATCCATGAAGGCATCGAGGCTGCCGGGCTTGAGCTGGGTCTTGAGCAGAAGGCAATACACGTTTGACTCCTTTTGTTTTATATTTCCTGGAAATTGTATACAAAAAAAGGAATCCCGCTCATGCCTGTCCGTCCGAGCCGCCTCAATGGTCTCCGCCACCTGGCGATCGTGGTACCCAACCTCGAGGAGTGCGAACGTTTCTACGTGGACATCCTCGGCATGCAGGTGCTCAACCGCGCCCACGAGGACCTGGTCTACCTCACCTGCGGTAACGACAACCTTTCCCTGGGCCGCTCCGACGTGCCCAGCAGCGGCATGCAGGCGGTGGATCACTATGGCTTCGTGGTGGATAGCCTGGACGAGCTACACGCTTGGTACGACTACCTCAAGGCCTGCGGCGTGACCCTGCTCGACCGTCCCTTCGCCCATGGCGACGGCGCCCACAGCTTCCACATGCTGGACCCGGCGGGGAACAAGATCCAGCCGATCTACCACCCGGCAATCTCCGGCCAACGCTTCGGCTCGCCGCTCTGAACGCATTCAGAGGGTCCCCGCGTTCGCGGGGATGAAGGCCGGACCAGGATCACGGAAACGAAAAAGCCCGCCGATCGGCGGGCTTTCTCATGACGCTGGCGGCGGTTACTTCTCGACGAATGCACGCTCGATCAGGTAGTCGCCGGGCTCGCGCATGCGCGGGGAGATCTTCAGGCCGAAGCTGTCGAGGACCTGGCTGGTCTCGTCGAGCATGCTGGGGCTGCCGCAGATCATCGCGCGGTCGTCCTGCGGGTTGATCGGCGGCAGGCCGATGTCGGTGAACAGCTTGCCGCTGCGCATCAGGTCGGTCAGGCGGCCCTGGTTCTCGAAGGGCTCGCGGGTGACGGTGGGGTAGTAGATCAGCTTGTCACGCAGCGCCTCGCCGAAGAACTCGTTCTGCGGCAGGTGCTCGGTGATGAACTCGCGGTAGGCGACCTCGTTCACGTAGCGCACGCCGTGGACCAGGATCACCTTCTCGAAGCGCTCGTAGGTTTCCGGGTCCTGGATCACGCTCATGAAGGGCGCGAGGCCGGTGCCAGTGCTCAGCAGGTACAGGTGCTTGCCGGGGTTGAGGTCGTCGAGCACCAGCGTGCCGGTGGGCTTCTTGCTGATGATGATCTCGTCGCCTTCCTTCAGGTGCTGCAGCTGGGAGGTCAGCGGACCATCCGGCACCTTGATGCTGAAGAACTCCAGGTGCTCTTCCCAGTTGGGGCTGGCGATGGAATACGCACGCATGAGCGGGCGGCCGTTGGGCTGCTGCAGGCCGATCATGACGAACTGGCCGTTCTCGAAGCGCAGGCCCGGGTCGCGGGTGCACTTGAAGCTGAACAGCGTATCGTTCCAGTGGTGAACGCTGAGGACGCGCTCGGAGTTCATGTTGCTCATTTACGGGGGCTCCGAAAATTGGAATGTCGCCAGCGCCTCGGGGCGCAATTGCGCGACATTGTATTGATAGCCACAATATCTGTTAACTGGATTATCAAGATATAGGTTATCGGTTATATCGATATGCGATTCACACTCCGTCAACTCCAGGTATTCGTCAGCGTCGCCCAGCAGGGCAGCGTCTCCCGTGCCGCCGAATCGCTGTCGCTGTCGCAGTCCGCGGCGAGCACCTCGCTGACCGAACTGGAGCGGCAGTCCGGCTGCCAGCTGTTCGATCGCGTCGGCAAGCGCCTCAGCCTCAACGCCCTGGGCCACCAGTTGCTGCCCCAGGCCGTGGGGCTGCTGGACCAGGCCCGGGAGATCGAGGCGCTGCTCAACGGCAAGAGCGGCTTCGGCTCCCTCGCGGTCGGCGCCACGCTCACGGTGGGCAATTACCTGGCGACACTGCTGATCGGCAGCTTCATGCAGCGCCACCCGGAGTGCCAGGTGAGGCTGCATGTGCAGAACACGATGAATATCGTCCAGCAGATCGCCCACTACGAACTTGATCTGGGTCTAATCGAAGGCGATTGCCAGCATCCGGATATCGAGGTCCTGCCTTGGGTGGAGGACGAACTCGTGGTGTTCTGCGCCCCCGGCCATCGCCTGGCCGAAAGCGGCCATGCCTCGCTGGAGGAACTCAGCCGCGAGGCCTGGATCCTCCGCGAACAGGGCTCGGGCACGCGCCTGACCTTCGACCAGGCCATGCGTCACCACCCCACCCCGCTGAACATCCGCCTGGAGCTGGAACACACCGAAGCGATCAAGCGTGCCGTGGAGTCGGGCCTGGGCATCAGCTGCATCTCGCGGCTGGCGCTGCGCGACGCCTTCCGCCGGGGCAGCCTGGTGCCGCTGGAGACGCCGGGGATCGACCTGCGCCGGCAGTTCTACTTCATCTGGCACCGGCAGAAGTACCAGACCGCGGCGATGCGTGAATTCCTCGACCAGTGCCGCGAACTGACGGCGGGTGTGCAACGCAGCGACCAGATCGTGCTGCCATCGATCGCCTGATCAACCCAGCAGGATGGTGGCCCAGACGGCGGTGATCAGGCTCAGGGCGACGAACTGGGCGGCGCTACCCATGTCCTTGGCGTTCTTCGACAGGGGGTGGCGATCCAGGGAGATACGGTCGATGGCCGCCTCCACCGCCGAATTGAGCAGCTCGACGATCAGCGCCAGCAGGCAGGCGGCGATCATCAGTGCACGCTCGCCACGGCTGACGTCGAGGAAGAAGGCGATGGGGATCAGCACGACGTTGAGCAGCACCAGCTGGCGGAACGCGGCTTCGCCGGTGAAGGCTGCGCGCATGCCGTCCAGGGAATAGCCGGCGGCATTGAGGATACGCTTGAGGCCGGTCTGGCCCTTGAATGGCGATGACATAGAGGCGGGACTGCTTGGTAAGGAGGCCGCAGGCTAACCCGCGACGAATCAAAATTGCGTGAAAACCGCCGGCTCAGGCCGAGGGAATCGATTCCATCTGTTGCAACAGCAAGGCGGCCTGGGTGCGGGTGCGCACGCCGAGCTTGCGGAAGATCGCGGTGACGTGGGCCTTGACGGTAGCCTCGGACACGCTGAGCTCGAAGGCGATCTGCTTGTTCAACAAGCCCTCGCAGACCATGGTCAATACGCGGAACTGCTGCGGGGTCAGGCTGGCGAGACCGGCGCTGGCCGCCTTGGCCTCGGCGGAAACGGCAACGCTTTCCTCCACCTGCGGCGGCCACCAGGCATCACCATCGAGCACCGCGCGCACGGCGCTCTGGATCACTTCCAGGGGGCTGGACTTGGGGATGAAACCGCTGGCGCCGAATTCGCGGGAGCGGACCACCACCGCCGCTTCTTCCTGGGCGGAAATCATCACCACGGGAATCTGCGGATACTGGCCTCGCAACAGCACCAGGCCGGAGAAACCGTAGGCGCCGGGCATGTTCAGGTCGAGCAGGACCAGGTCCCAGTCGGCCTTTTCAGCGAGGCGCGATTCGAGTTCGGCGATGCTGGCCACCTCGACCAGGCGCACATCCGGGCCGAGGCCGAGGGTCAGGGCCTGGTGCAAGGCACTGCGGAACAACGGGTGATCATCGGCGATGAGGATTTCGTATGCGGCCATGGGCGAGTCCTTTTTCTTGTGGGCCCAGAGATGCTGCCGATCCTGTCGGAAACACCCGGCACGGGGGGAGGTGCCGCCTCTGCCAAGCCCTGAATGCTTACGGGTTGGCCGTAAAGCGGCGCTCAGCATGCCGACCCGCAACGGGGTGGTCAAGCAGGCATCTTTACGGCAAAGTCTGCGCCTTTGCCCGCCGAGAATCACCATGCGAAGCCATGCCCTGCGCGCCGATATCCTGATGCTGATCACCGCCGCCATCTGGGGTGCCGCATTCGTCGCCCAGCGACTGGGCATGGATGCCGTCGGGCCCTTCCTCTATACAGGCCTGCGCTTCACCCTCGGCGCCCTGGTGCTGCTGCCACTGCTGTTGTTGCTGCCACGCCCGGCACCGAAAGCACCGCTGAACCGGGGCATGCTGCTGGGCGGCGTGCTGATGGGCCTGGCCCTGTCGCTGGGCATCAACCTGCAGCAGGTCGGCCTGCTGTTCACCAGCGTGACCAACTCGGGCTTCATCACCGGGCTGTACGTGATCATCGTGCCGCTGCTCGGGCTGCTGCTGGGGCACCGCACCGGCACGGGTACCTGGCTGGGCGCCGCGATGGCGGTGGCCGGAATGTTCCTGCTCAGCGTCGGCGACGACTTCCAGGTCGCCTCGGGCGACTGGCTGCAACTGGCCGGCGCCTTCGTCTGGGGCGTGCACGTGCTGCTGGTGGGCTTCTTCGCCAGCCGCTACGACCCGATCCGCCTGGCCATCCTGCAGTTCATCACCTGCGCGGTGATCAGCATGGTGCTGGCGCTGTTGCTGGAGGAGATCCGCCTCGACGCCATCCTCACCGCCGGCCCGGCGATCCTCTACGGCGGCGTCATCGCCGTGGCCATCGGCTACACCCTGCAGGTGGTGGCACAGAAACACGCGATCGCCTCCCACGCGGCGATCATTCTCTCCCTGGAGGCGGTTTTCGCCGCCATCGCCGGCGCCCTGCTGCTGGACGAGTCGCTGCATGCCCGTGGCTACCTGGGCTGCGGGCTGATGTTCGTCGGCATGCTGGTGGCGCAGCTCTGGCCGCAACCGAAGGTCGCGGCCGAGCGCGCAGAGACCGCGCCCGCTCAGAGATAGGGCACGAGCGCCTGGTGCGCGGGGCTGGCGAGGTCCAGCGGCAACGCGCGCTTGGCGCCGATGTAGTGCTCGGTGAACACATCTAGGTAGGCATTGAGCGCCCCGGCGGCGCGCTCGTCGCCGGCCAGCTCCAGGCACAGCGCGGCCACTTCCGCCGTACACAGGTGCTCGTCGCGGTTGGAGCGGCGCAGGCGGTAGCGGGAGATCTGCTCCGGCTGCAGGCTGAGTACCGGGAAGCGATCCAGGTAGGGACTCTTGCGGAACATCTTGCGGGCTTCGTTCCAGGTGGCGTCGAGCAGGATGAACAGCGGGCGCTTGCCCGCCTCCACCTGCACGTCGCTGACCACCCGCGATTGCGGCTCGACGTACTCCCCCGGGAATACCAGGTACGGCTGCCATTGCGGGTCGTCGAGCAAAGCGATGATCGCCGGATCGACTTCGGTGCGCGACCAACTGAAGGCACTGGTGTCGGCCACTGTGTCGGCGATCAGCCAGCCGGTGTTGCTGGGTTTCATCGGCTCCGAGTAGTACATGAACAGGCACATGCCGGAGCGGGCATCCACCTGCGGGCGCAGGGAACAGAAACAGTAGGGGGCGATCACCCGGCAACCCGGGCAGCGTGGCGAGCGGGCACCACGGGCGACAAAGGGGCGGGTACTGCGCGCCAGCAGCTCGGCGCGCAGGCGGGAAACGGCGTGACTCATCGGATAGCGGTCCAGGACAACTGATAGAGATCGCGACGCCGGTCCCGGCCGTTGCGCACGGCGCCCGCCTCGCGCAATTGCGCAAGGCGGGCGAGATCCAGGTCGGCGATCGCGAAGGATTCGATATTGGCATCCGCCTGGGCCAGCACGGCATCGGGCGGGAATGGCAGGTCGGCCGGGCTGAAGATCGCCGACTGGCTGTACTGGGTGTCGACGTTCTCCACCCCGCGCAACAGGCCGACGCCGCCGGCGATGGCGACATAGCACTCGTTCTCCACCGCCCGCGCCTGGGCACAGAGGCGCACACGCAGGTAGCCGTGTCGGGTGTCGGTCCAGAACGGCACGAGGAGTATCTCCAGCCCCTGCTCGCGCAGCAGCCGGGGCAGCTCGGGGAACTCCACGTCGTAGCAGACGAGGATGCCGACGCGGCCCACATCGCTGTCGAACACCTGCAGGCTGTTGCCACCTTCGAGGCCCCAGGCCTCACGCTCGTTGGGGGTGATGTGCAGTTTGGGCTGGCGGTCCTGGCTGCCATCGCGGTGGCACAGCCAGCTCATGTTGAGCAGGCGCCCACCCTCCTCCAGCGGCAGGCTGCCCGGGCAGAGGTTGACCCGGTAGCGCTGGGCCAGGCGCGAGAACGCGGCCAGCAGCGGCTCGGTGTACTCGGCGAGCTTGCGCATCTGCGCCGGGCCCTGGGCGAAGCGCGCGCCCTTGAGCAGGTTGACGTGGAAGAACTCGGGGAACACCGCCAGCTCGACGCCATAGCCGGCGAGGGTCGCCACCGTGTGTTCAAGGGCCTCCAGCAGGGCCGGCAACTCGCTGCTCTGGCCGAGCGCCCACTGCACGGTGGCGACACGCACGGGGCGACGTTGCTGGGCGAGCGGCAGGGTGGTTTCCGGGCCTGGCATGACGGGCTCCTGAAGGGCGGGGGAATGCCGCGCAGTTTACCTGCGCCACCACGGAAAAGGGCGGCCGCAGCCGCCCTTCCGTCCCCCCTATCCTCAGAAGGTGTGGTTGAGCGCCAGGCCGATGAAATGGATCTGGGTCTTGTACTCGCCCTTGTAGTTGCCGCCGTTGCCGGTGCAGCGCACGCCGCTGTCGACATACAGGCCGCCGCTGCCGGGCACCCAGCCGGCCGGGGAGCAGGTGTCGGTGTAGTCCATCTTGCCGGTGTCGAACTGCACGAAGCTGTAGGCGAGGTCCACCGAGGTGTCCTTGAACAGCTTGTAGTTGGCGCCGAAGGACAGCCAGTAGCGATCCGCGTCGGGAAAGCCCGGGTGGCGGGTGGTGGAGCCACTGACCGGGCTCTTGTCGTAGGCGACACCGGTGCGCAGCAGCAGGTCGTCGCTGTACTGGTAGTTCATCCCCAGGGAAATCTTGTAGGTGTCGTTCCAGTCCTGCTTGACGCTGAGGTCGCCCTCGGTAACACCGTTGAAGTAGGGGTAACCGGCGACCTGGTCGAGCCCCACGCCGATGGTGCCCAGGCGCGAGTGGCGGGTCCAGGTCACGTCGGCCATCAGCGCGACCTTGTCGTTGAGCTGGTGGAAGGCGTTGATGGACAGCGACTCGGGGGTGTCGATCGAGGTGCTGCCGTTGGAGTTGGGGTGCAAGCGGGTGGCGGCGAAGTCACCGGGGTTGACCCAGTTGGCAGGATCGAGCACCTGCTCCAGCGCGTCCTGCGGCGGCAGCGTAATGATCCCGAGGTCGATCCCGCCGCTCAGATCGGTCGTCGGAGAAGGCACGGCCCCCTGGACACCGGCGAAGCTCCACTTCGACTCACCTTCCAGGGTGTGCTTGATGTGGGAACGGTAGGAGATGCCGAAGCGGGTGAATTCGGTCGGCTCCCACAGGTAACCGATGTTCCAGCCGAAGCCCCAGTCATCGCCCTTGGCGCGGAAATAGCCGTCGCCCTGGACGTTGTCGGCGAAGTTGGAGGCCACGCAATCCACGAAGGAGTCGCCTGTCTGCCCGTCACAGCTACTGATTTCAGTGGGCACGTCGACGCCATAGAGCAACGGGATCGCGAACTGCCCCAGTGGGGACGCGGCCAGTTCGGTGACATCCTGGTTGGCAGCGACGAACTGCCCGGCCAACTGCCGCGAAGCGCCCTTCACATCGGCCGCGCCACGCTGGATGGACTTGATGTACTGGGCCGAGACGCCAAAGCCGATGCTGTGATGCTCGTTGAAGCGGTAGGCGATGCTGGGGTTGAAGTTGACCGTCTCCAGGCTCGCTGACTGGATACCGTAGCGGCCGCTCCAGTCCTCTTCGTAATCCAGCTTGGCGCCATAGGGCACGAAGATCCCCAGCCCGACGGTGACCTGGTCGTTGATCTGCTTGGAGAAGTAGAAGTTCGGCGCCACGGCGGCGTCCGGCAGGTAGGAACCGGCATCGCCATCACCCGTGCCGGTGGGGTTGCCAAACACGTCGGTCGATCCCTTGTCCTCGTATTCGCCCTTGGGGAGCAGGATGCTCAGTCCGCTGGTCATCTGGGTGCCCTTGAGGCGGGCAAGCCCGGCAGGGTTGTAGAAGATCACCGAGGGATCGGCGGCTTCCGCGCCATTGGCATGGGCAGTGCCCTGGGCAGAGACGGATTGCGAACCGAAGTGATACCCGGACGCCAGGACCGGGGGGGTGAATGCAAACACCAGACTGCCGCCGCAGAACGCGGTGAGCCAGCCGGCAGGACGAGTTATTGTCATTGTTCTCGACTCCCAACTTTTTTTGACGGAGCCTCTCGGCACCGTTGAAGCAGCTTTCCTCTTTGGCCGGCACGCAAGTGTTTCCGGGGTTCGGCAGGCCAACCTCACTGGACGCCGGGGACGTCCGCTGTTTTGTGACAGCCCGTGTTTTCCACGCTATCCCCGACCTTTAGTCGTGGTGACCCGACGGGGCGCGCGGTGCGGTAACACCCCGGGGAGCGCGTCTCCAAATGGCCGGCCGCAATCGCCGTTTCGCTTATCCGGCAAGGAGTTACGCGATCCACCCAGCTAAAGCGGCTGTGCGATGCAGCCAGCCCCGGCAGGTGTGTTACCGATCATCCCGCCAGCCGGGGCTCGCTCCTCGTAGCGGAGATGCGGCGGCCAGCATTTCGCCGCTACGCGCAACGGCGCAAAGAGTCGGGAAGGAAGGCGCTGGCCTGGCCAGTCGCCATCCGCCCCTGAGGGGACAGACCGGCCAGGCGGCAATTGATTCAAGCGGTAGATTTCGCAGCGGGCGCCCCAAGGGTTGGATGCACACCGCTACCAAGGAGGAAACCAGGCGGGACGGGGTCTGCGGGAGCGGATCGATTACCTCTTGATCTGCCAGCCGCGCTTGTTCAGGATGCGCCGACGATAACGCCGGACGATTTCAGGTCGCCGCTGAACACCGGCGCTGACCTCGGGTCAAAGGCTGCCAACCGTTGGAGATTTTCATGTCACGCCCCCTCGCAATCGCCCTCGTACTCGCCCTGCCCTTCACTGTCCAGGCCGCCTCGCTGAAGGACTTCGAGCTGACCAAAATGCTGGAAAAAGTGGCCGAGGAAAGCAGCGTCGGGACGCCGCGCGCGATCAACGAGGACATCCTGGACCAGGGTTACACCGTCTCGGGGGCAGAACTGGTGAACCATCTCAGCGTGCGTGAGGCCCATGCGGCGCAGATGCGCGCCAATCCGGACTCCATGCGCGCACAACTGGCCAACAGCGTGTGCCGCAACAATGGCTATCGCCAACTGCTGGCGCGCGGCGCGGCACTGCGCTACGAGTTCAGCGAGTACAAGACCAATCGCCCGATCAGCAACGAGCGCTTCACCGCCTCCGATTGCGGCCTGAGCACTGCTCCGGCCAAGTAGGGCGGGACCGCTCAGTCTTCGGCGGCGCGTCGCTGCTCATCATCGGCGCGCAGCTCCGCCAGCAATGCTTCCATATAGCGCGAGCGACGCAGGCCGCCGTCCAGGCGTCGCTGGCATTCCTCCTCCAGACTGAGGCCATTGGTGTAGGCGGCCTGTTGCAACATGCGATACAGCTCGAGGTCGATCTCCAGACTCAACTTGGGCATGCCTGCCCCTCCCTCCGTACATCCCTAGACGGCCCAGACCGACCCGCTGGCCCGAACCTCCCTTGTCCTCGGCTTGCCGATACCTGCAGGTTAGGCGAGGCACGGCACATCTCCACTGCCGCAAAGGGCGGCGCCGACAGATTCCGACAAGCGCGACCGATAGCCGCGGCGAAACAACTGCGCTCCTATGCTTCTGGTATCGACGGACACCCGCTGGCAAACAACCGGGGGCTGAAGCAAGCTGTATTCGAGCGCTCGCAAGGCGCGCGGATGCGCCTGTGACGTCGATGACGCTCGACGCGACTCGCCCGCCAGAAATGATGGCCCGCAGGTCGCGATGCAGTTGATGAGCAAGGAGAACGCTATGCCTTACGAACCGGACGACTACCTGTCGAGACACTTCCAGACCAGCGGGATCGACCTCAACCAGAAGGTCGACGAACTGGTCAACCTCACGGTCCCGGGTGACAGCCGCAACCTCGCGCTGTACCGGGAAATGGTGATCACCGTGGTGCGCATGGCCCAGGCCGACCGCAACCGCTGGGACGCCAAGATCATGCTGCAGACGCTCCGCGAGATGGAGCACGCCTTCAGCGTCCTCGAACAGTTCAAGCGGCGCCGCAAGGTCACCGTGTTCGGCTCGGCACGTACACCGGTCGAACATCCCATCTACGACCTTGCGCGCCAACTGGGCAGGGAACTGGCCAAGCTCGACCTGATGGTGATCACCGGTGCCGGCGGCGGCATCATGGCCGCCGCACACGAAGGTGCGGGGTTGGAGAACAGCCTCGGACTCAACATCACACTCCCCTTCGAACAGCACGCCAACGCGACGGTGGACGGCACGGATAACCTGCTGTCGTTCCACTTCTTCTTCGTGCGCAAGCTGTTCTTCGTCAAGGAGGCGGATGCGCTGGTGCTTTGCCCGGGCGGCTTCGGCACCCTCGACGAGGCCCTCGAAGTGATGACCCTGGTTCAGACCGGCAAGAGCCCGCTGGTGCCGATCGTGCTGCTCGATGAGCCGAACGGCAGCTACTGGAAGGAGGCGCTGGATTTCCTCCATCGCCAGCTGGAGCAGAACCGCTACATCCTGCCCACCGACATGAAGCTGATGCGGCTGGTCCACAGCGCCGAAGAGGCCGCCGATGAAATTGCGCGCTTCTACGGCAACTACCACTCCAGCCGCTGGCTAAAGGGCAGCTTCCTGATCCGCATGAATCACGGCCTGACCGAACCTGCGCTGGCGGAAATCCGAGAAACCTTCGCGGACCTGTGCCTGCAAGGCAGCTTCGAGCAAAGGCCCCATTGCGAGTCGGAGAAGGACGAACCGGAGTTCTGCGACCTCATCCGCCTGGCGTTCACCTTCAACGGACGCGACCACGGGCGCCTGCGCGAACTGATCGACTTCATCAACGAACCGCAGCACTGGGCAAACCACGCCTGAGTATCCCACCAGACGGCCATGCGCGAACGCGCATGGCCCGAGTGGCGTGCAATCAGTCGTCGAGGGAAGCGCCGCGCAGCAGGCGGCCGATCATGTCCATGGAATAGCCACGGTAGGCGAGATAGCGGCCCTGCTTGGCACGCTCACGAGCGTCGGCAGGTCGTTCCCCGCCGAACTTGCGCGACCAGACGTCACGCAGATGACTGCCCCAATCGACATCCGCCTCGCGCAGTGCGGCCTCGATTCCATCCCTGGCCAGGCCCCGCTGAGCGAGATCTTCACGAATGCGCTGCGGCCCATAGCCTGCACGGGCACGGCTGGCCACGAAGCTTTCCAGGTAACGGGACTCATCGAGCAGGCCCTCGTCCGCTAGGCGGTCGAGGGCGCTGTCGATCAGTTCGGGAAGAGCACCCCGTTGACGCAACTTGCGCGTCAACTCGACCCGCCCATGTTCTCGTCGCGCCAGGAGGTCCATGGCGGCCCGCCGCACAGCGGCGGGGCTATCGAGCACGATGGGCACGGGGTTTAGAAGTCGGCTTCGGTTTCGGCGACTTCGCTGGTGGCAGCGGACTCGCCCTTGATGGCGTCACGATTGAGCAACTGCTCACGGATCAGCTTCTCGATGGCCTTGCCCACTTCAGGGTTGTCCTCCAGGTACTTGGCGGAATTGGCCTTGCCCTGGCCGATCTTGTTGCCCTGGTAGCTGTACCAGGCGCCGGACTTCTCCAGGATGCCCTGCTGCACGCCCAGGTCGATGATCTCGCCATTGCGGTAGATGCCCTTGCCATAAAGAATCTGGAACTCGGCCTGACGGAAGGGCGGAGCGACCTTGTTCTTCACGACCTTGACGCGGGTTTCGCTGCCCACCACTTCCTCGCCCTCTTTCACCGCACCGATACGGCGGATGTCGAGGCGGACGGAGGCGTAGAACTTCAGCGCGTTACCACCGGTGGTGGTTTCCGGGCTGCCGAACATCACGCCGATCTTCATGCGGATCTGGTTGATGAAGATGACCAGGCAGTTGGCGTTCTTGATGTTGCCGGTGATCTTGCGCAGCGCCTGGGACATCAGGCGGGCCTGCAGGCCGACGTGGGAATCGCCCATCTCGCCTTCGATCTCGGCCTTGGGCACCAGGGCCGCCACGGAGTCGACGATGATCACGTCGACGGCATTGGAACGCACCAGCATATCGGTGATCTCCAGCGCCTGTTCGCCGGTATCCGGCTGGGAGACCAGCAGGTCATCGACATTCACGCCCAGTTTGCCGGCGTAGTCGGGATCCAGCGCGTGCTCGGCGTCGACGAATGCGCAAGTGGCACCCGCCTTCTGGGCTTCAGCGATCACGGACAGGGTCATGGTGGTCTTGCCCGAGGATTCCGGACCGTAGATTTCCACGATACGGCCCTTGGGCAGACCGCCGATACCGAGCGCGATATCCAGGCCGAGGGAGCCGGTGGAGATGGCCGGAATGGCCTGGCGATCGTGATCACCCATGCGCATTACGGCGCCCTTGCCGAACTGTTTCTCGATCTGGCCCAGGGCAGCCGCCAAAGCACGCTTCTTGTTCTCGTCCATTGAAGTCCTCGCTAATCAAGAGGGCCTGACGGCCACCAACAACTGTATAAGTAGCCAGTATTATTCCATAGGGCAAGTCGCGCGCCTACCCCTCGGACGCTTTTTCTCCTGCAGCTAGTCGGATCACCCCATCCAGGGCCTTGGCCACCGTCTGCTGGCGGACCGACTGGCGATCACCCTCGAACTGACAGCGGCACGACTGGATGGAGCCACCATCGGCCCAGGCCAGCCAGACGGTGCCGACCGGCTTCTCCAGCGAACCGCCGTCCGGTCCTGCGACGCCGCTGACGGCCACCGCGAAACGTGCACCGCTGGCCGCCTGGGCCCCCTGCACCATGGCTTCGACGACTTCGCGACTGACCGCGCCGACGCGACCGAACAGCTCGCGCGCAACCCCGAGTTGGCGGGTCTTCTGGGCATTGGAATAGGTGATGTAGCCCGCCTCGAACCAGGCCGAGCTCCCGGGGATACGGGTGATCGCCTCGGCAATGCCGCCACCCGTGCAGGATTCGGCGGTGGTCACCTGGGCGCCCACGAGGCGTAGTTGCTGGCCAAGGCGCGCGGCCAGTTCGGTCAGTCGTGAATCGATATCGGACATGTGCACTCCGGGGTTAAAGCGGGCGAGCGGGATACCGTACACTAGCGCCTTTTGCGCGCAAGGCCGGGCATCGCCGCCCTCCTGCCGAACGTCCTTGCCGCCCCACTTTCAAGACAGATGCGCTGACCGATGGCCAAAGATACCCAGGACCTCTCCGACCACACGCCGATGATGCAGCAGTATGGTGATTTGAGAACTCGGCGCCTTTATTCATCCGTGTTTCCGCGACCAGCTGTCTAATTGGAAATCCCGAGATAGCCCTCCCAGAGGCCGCATAAATCGGGTTAGCGATACTTAGAATTAGACAGCCTTCCTCGCCCGTTCTGGGCAACTATTTTCCCTCCTTTCCCAACTCGATGACCCACGCCTGCAGACCCTTCAGCCTCACGGCGCAGCGGTCTGCATCTCCGGCGAGGGCGGCAAGATCTGCTGCAGTCGCAGGGTGAAGTTCGGCGTACTGGGCGCCATCATCCACGCCGGAGGCGCCGGAGGCCGTGGGCACTCCACCGCAACTGGCCGGACTTCGGACCTTGACGAGCAGCCGCTGGCGATCAGCAGCGAGATCAGCGCGCAGCCGATCAGTGTTTTCCTGAGCATGTGCCAGCTCCTGGTAGTGCTGTTGTTCGGTGAGAGCCAGGCGACGCTGTAGGTCCGCCTGCTGTTCCTGCTGTGTCTGCAGCTGCCTGGCCGTGGCGCGGTCGATTTCGGCCAGGGTGTCGGCGTGTACCTGGTTGGCAGTGGCCAGCTTCGCCTCCCATCGCCAGCCGTTGACCATCGCTCCGGCAGCAGCCGCTATGGCGCAGGCGACCACCAGCACCAGCAGTCGAACCGGCAGGGCGGTCACTGCACTGCCTCCACGGCCTGCTGGTAGAGCGCTGGCCAGGTCTCAGGGTGCGGCTTACCGGGGCGCCAGGTGCGCAGGTACATCTCCCAGGCCGCACGTGGCGCCCCGATCTCCGGCAAGGCCATGGGATCAGTGATCAGCAGCAGGCGCGCCAGGCAGCAGGCCAGGATGTCGTCGGTCTCGATCGCGGCGTAAATGGCGTCATCGGTCGGGAGCACGCCCCGGGCTTCGAGCACCTTCGCGGCAGTGCGCATGGTGGCCACGTGGCGCGGAACGCCGTGGACCATGCCGCCGCCCTTCTCCCCCTGCCAGAAACTCCTGGCGGGGCCGTTGATCTGCCGGCGGTGGAGGAAGCGGCTCTCCTGCAGCCCGATGGCCAGCAGCATCACCTCTGCCTTCTTGCCCGCCATGCGGTCAGGCAGCAGCAAAAACGCCGGGGCGATGACCTCCCGGCGGACCTGTTGTAGATCCATGGTGTTCTCCAGAAACAAGAAGCCCCGCGCTTGGCGGGGCTGTCAGGTAGGTTCGGCCTGGGGCGGCCAGCTCATCGGCGGAAGCATGGCGAGCAGTTCGGCCTCGGTGGGAATGGGTGCGCCTGCTTTCACGTCGGCCACCAGCTGGTAGCCCAGAGCCCAGCAAGCGTCTCGCCACTCCACGCCGGCCTGGCCCTCGGCCTGGAATTGAGGGTTGGTGCTGGTGGCGTAGGTGCACAGGCTGAGGATGCTGTCGTAACGTCGCTCCCGCGCCACGGTGTCCATGTGGCGCTGCACGCAGCCAGTGAGCTCGGTGAGGATCTCCTGCTCGGTCCTGGGAATTTCCGATGACGGAATGACGCGCCCGCCCACTTTTGCGGCCAGAGCTTCGATTTTGATACCAGGCGCAACCGCCATCACTGCACCGTCCGGCAAGAGAATTACCTGGCTCATCACATGCCCCCGAATATGATTACCGAGATGTCAGCGTTGTCCACAGCGCTGCCGCCGCCGTCCGCAAACATCACCCGCACTGACGTAGTTGTCTTCGTGCTCGTGCTGTCAGTCGTGTTGAACGTCCCGTTGTAGAGGTACATCCAGCGCCCATTGCCCGTGCCGGCCGAGTAGCCGACTGCATAGTTGGCGTTCGCCATCGGGTTGACGAAGTTAATGGTGTAGACCCCGGCCGACACTCGCGTCACAGACGCGACGTTATGCGCACCTTTGATCGACATGGTCACGCCGTTGAAGTTGACCCAGGCAGTGGCGAGACCTTTATCAATGGTCAGTGCCGGCATCGCGGCAACGCGCATGTAGTCCATGCACCGCCAGTTCCCGCCCCCCAGCGAGACAAACAGAGCCGTATCACCGCCGACCGTGGTGATGTTGGCCAGGCCAGGCAGGATCATCGATGTGGCGTTGTAGGTGATCGTCAGCACGCCCTGGAAGGTCAGCCAGCGCGTTGTGCCGGCCGGCGCAGTCCCGAACGAGGTGATGCCGGTGGTGCCGGAGATGCTCAGTGTATTCGCGCGGGCAGCGCCGATGTCTGTCGTCGCAGCCGATGCCACCGTGAGGATAGGGCCGGGGTCTATGGCTCCTACGGCACGCATCAGCCGGTCACCGTCACGCGGTACTGCCCGGAGGTGGGAGCCGTACCGAAGGTCAGCTGAATCGTGTTCACCCCATTCGCTACCCAGTCAGCGATCACCCCGGCATTGGTCGAGGCCTCGCGCACGCTGACGACCACGTCCTGGGTATTGAGGTTGTGGGTGACAGTGATGGTGGTGGCGGTTCCGTCGCCGATGGTGGCGGAGGCCTTGCGAGCGACGACCGAGGTATCGACAGCGATCACGCCGCCGGAGATCGAGATACCAGTGCCGGCGGTGTAGCTCGTGCCGGCGCCAACCTGGGTCCACACGAGCGCGGTGGTGCCGATGGCGATGGGGGCGTCGGTGGTCATCAGCCAGACCTGGTTGCCCTGGTTCGTGCCCTCGCTCACGAACACAGCAGCGCCCAGCGCCTCGGCGGCGGTATCCATGTCGGTGGAACGGGTCCAGGAACCGGACGCGGCAACGTAGATGCCATTGCCAGAGCCGGCGGTCTGGTTCTTCACCAGCACTCGGTCACCGGCAACGACGCTCACGCCGTCGATGGTCTGCGCCCCGGACAGCGTGATGTTCGCCGTGGTGGCTGCGCGGACGGGCGTCTTCCAGGCATAGCCTTGAACCGCGGCGTCGAGCTGGGCCTTGGTGACGGCGTCCTGCGGGCTTACAGCATCGGCGAGGGCGGTCACGCGGAAACCGCCCGCGTCGAGCAGGTTGGTCAATTTCATGGATTGCTCCTAGTTGAAGTAGGCGCTGCCGGTCTCCGGCCGCCCGTGGGTGATCTGGACGATGTCCTGGTCGATGTAGGTGATGTCGGGCTCGACCTTGCGGCCGGTGGAGTCGACGACTGTGACGCTGGGAAAGCGCTGCAGGTTGTGGGGAACGGTCCACACCGCCAGGGCGATGGTCTGATCCCACTGGAAGGTCGTTCCGCCCGGGGCGCCGTCACGGCCAGAGGGGCCTTGCGGGCCGGTGGCCACGACAGCTGCAGGTGCTCGCCGGGGCTCCGTGACGATCACCACAGGCTGCGCCACGGCCACCGCGGCGGGGTTGTCAGCCATGGCAGCACCCTCCCCCGCTGTTGACGACCACCTCGCCGCGCAGCCAGCGCTCCACGCGCCCATCGGTGTAGGTGAGGTCAAGGTCCCATTCGCCGCGCGTCCAGGTGATGGCAGCGGTCTGCTCGGGCGTGAGCACAATCAGCAGCTGGCCCAGGCCGGTGACGGTCAGCCCGTCGCCCAGCGTGAGCACGATGGGCTCGGCGCCCTCCCCCCGGATCTCGACTCGGGGCACCATGCCGGTGAGGTCCACCGGCAGTTGGAAGACCAGCACGCCTCCGCTGGCCTTCAGCTGCAGCCCGTTGATGTCGTTGAACTCGACCGTATCGGCGTCGACTACGCGGGTCATGCGACCCACGGCGGTGGCCTTGTCCAGGTTCAGGCCCTGGCCCTGCTGGATTCCCTCGCACCAGGTCATCCATTCCCCGGGCAGGCCGTGGCCTGGCACCGTCATCTTCAGCGGGGCCGTCTGCTGTATCGCCGTGATCGGCTTGTAGGTGTAGGTAGGCTGCATCAGCAGGAGCGGCTGCTGCAGCGTGGCGCCCGGAATGATGGGCAGGTCTAGGCGGGCCGGCGTCATGCTGGCTACTCCTTGTGTCAGGGGTGTCAGGCGCCGGCGGCGCGGTGCAGGCGGAAGAGCGGCGGGTTGGCGGCGGCCAGGTCGGAGCGCAGGAATTCCCAGGTGTCGGGCGAACCGGTGGACCAGCTGATCGAGCGCTGCAGCAGCGTGTAGCGGCTGTTGCCGTCAGCGGAGGTGCCCAGTACGGGTGTGCCCACAGAGGCCGCGCGAACGAACGGGGAGCCGTTCGGGTGAGCAGCCAGCCAGTAGCGGCGACCGCCAGCCAAGACGGCCGGAACGTCCAGGGTCACAGTGGCCTGGCCCGTAGCAGCAGCCGAGACGCTACCCAAGGCACCAGACAAGCCAGCACCTGGCCATCCTGCTGCATCCGACTCGTAGATCTTCATGGTGATCACGCTGGAGGCCGCCGCCGTGGTGATGATCATCGACACCTGATCGACGGTCATGTCATGGGGCGGCACGAACGGCACCAGGTAGACGGTGTTCGCGGTCAGGAACTGCGTCGAGTTGGTGAAGCTGACCGGGATGTTGTCAGTCCAGGCGTCCTCCGGTATCTCGAACACCGGTACCGCCACCCACTCCTCGAAGCGGCGCTGATACTGGCGGCCATCGTCGGTTACGTCCTCGATGCCGCCACCAGGGCCTGGGGTGCCGCCGGAGTCGCGCAACTGGACGAACAGGCCGGCGGTGGCGCGCATGCTCACCACCGTTCCGGCCGGCCAGAGCCTGGCGGGGGTGCCTTCTTGGGCCCGAGCCACAGTGAGCACGCCCGACGCATTGGCGGTGACCTTCACGATCTCCCAGGCGTTTTCCTGGCCCGCCACATCAGAGCCCACCAGGGTAGCCAGGTAGTAGTCGCCACCAGTCAGGCCGGTTAGCAACGCAGCGCGGTCGGTCTCCACGGTCATGCTGGTGGCGCCGGCGGCCAGCTCGGCCTGCAGGGTCGCCGTCCAGTTGTTCACGAACAAAGGTTTGGCCATCAGATCCATCCTACGATCCCAGCCGACAAGGCCGAGGCGATGTGAGTAACAGGGTTCCAGGCGCAGTAGGGCCTGGGCCCATACAGGCGATTGCGGTCGGGGAAGGTGACGATTGCGCCCTGGTGGTTCTCGTTCATCAGCAGCGGCGCGAGTGGCGTCGTCGGGCAGGCCGCGCCGATGTAGCGGTGCTCGGGCTGAGCCGAACCGGTCTCCTGCAGGCGCACGTACAGGCCCACGAGGTTGTTGCTGTAGACGACGATGTCCGAGTTATCCCCGGCCAGGACGCCGCCGATAGATTCCCGCGGCATCAGGCGTTCGCGCAGGGTCAGCGGCCCGACCGCGTCAACCGGCGACTCCTCGCCGGAGAATGTCTGGCTGTAGATGCTCTCGCCGTTGAGGGTGCCGGAAGCCGTGATGGTGCCGGGCGGCGACTCGTTGAACAGGCTGGCCAGGTCCGCCTCACAGGCCAGCGTGCTGTCGACCTTCAGCTGCCAGAGGAACCTCGAGCGCTTCGTGCCGCCGTCGACGGTCATGTGCTGCTCCGCCTCCTCGCGCCGGTACAACAGGCACGGAATCGGTAGGCCGGACTCGTTGAACCATGCCGCCCAGATCCGGTCGATGATCTCCCGCGTCTCCGTGCCATTCGCCGAGATGGGGTTGCCGGTGCCGTCGTGCTCCACCACCATGTCGGAGGTGTAGCCCGAGGTGCCCAGCGTCTCGGCCCGGGTGTAGAGCACGGTGATGTTGGCGGCGAATGGGGTAGCGGCGCCTCCGGTGACCTCCACCAGCAGGAACCCCACCGGCATGGGCCGCTCCAGCGGGCCGTAGGCCACGTCACGCATGTACAGCATCAAGATGGCCTTGCGGCCGTCGCTGCTGATGTCGATCGGGACCGGCCACTGAAACACCGGCGCCTCGCCCTCTCCGAAATCCAGGCTGGGCGTCGACTGGCCGTTGTCCGCCGGCCAGGTCACCGTTATGGCCTTGGTTTGCGGGGGCTTTCCGAACTCGCCCATGCGCCGGGCCTGGGCGCCATCCAGATTGATGATCCAGCGCGTGCCGTCCGGCGAGCAGTAAAGCCAGCCGCCCAGGTCCTGGCCGTAGAGAGCGGTGCCGCTCAGGATCGCCTCGTTCCACCACTCACGGCCTGCTGCCTCATCCTCGGCCGCCTGCTCCGGCGTGCGCCAAGTCAGCGGCGTGCCAGGGACGTGGATGCGGTAGTTCGTGCTGCCAGTGAGCGGGTGCTCCCGCGTCTCGCCGTTTGGCAACACGATCTCGCCCTGGCTGGGGTTGGGCGCCGGACGGATCAGACCGTGCCAGGGCCAGCCCCACACGTTGACCTTGTCGGTCAGCACTCCTTGCACGTTCATCATGCCGGCGGCTCCGCCAGGAAGATGACCACGTCGGCCTCGGCGTCATCCTTCAGCCGCAGCGTTTTGATTGGCATCACCTCAAGCGTGAAGATCCCGTCCGAGCTGGTGAGGATGCGAGTGCCGTAGTAGTCCCTATCCGGGACCGTGACGCCCTCGACCACCTTGGTCTGCTCGGTCAGCGGGCTGGCGATGCCGCCACCATCGGCACCCACTCGGGTAGGCGGGTTCCAGGTTCCAGCCCCTCGCGTGGCAGGACGGCCTCCGGTCTTCTCCCTGACTGCCAAGGTTTTGCTCTTCCGCTCCGGCGGCTTGAGCGAGTTCAGATCATCCGGCAGGGTCTTGCCGCGACGCTGCTCCTCCAGGCTCCGGCCAACTGCTCGGCGGGCGGCCTCGGAAGACTGAGCCCGGCCGGAGGAGATCGCTTGGCGCGAGGAGTTTCGGGAAGCCTCGGAGGTAGCGGCGCGCGAAGCCTCAGACGTCGAGGCGCGCGACGCTGACATGCCATCCGCGATTGCGCGGCGCTCGTCTGCTAGGGTCATGGGTTACAGCTCCAGGTGATCGGTTGGAACGCTGACGCGGTAAGTCTTGCTGGCTTCAACCGGGTACTCGTCCATGTGCTCAGCTGGTATCTCCGCGATGTTGATCCAGAATTTTCGCGGGAAGAGCTCCAGGTCGGGGTTGATGTCGAGATCCGTCTCGTCGTAGTTGCCACTGAACCCGTCGATGGTCTCGTCGTAGATCGGGCTTTCGTTGCGCCCGCCCAGCTGGGTCGGCAACTCGATCAGCGGCCACGGCTCGCCGGGCGGCGTGCTGTTCGGCGTGGCCGGCGGTGTCAGCGGGTCCGTCTCGCTGCTACCGCCCTGGCTCACGGCCAACTGGAAGTTCGTGTAGCACCGGCCGGTCTTCAGGTCCCACTCGTCGATGATATTGACCACCTTCGCCTGGCAGCTGATGGGATGCCCCAGCACCTGATCCTCTATGCGCACGGTGTGCTCGAGGCGAATGCCTACCGCCTCAGCTGTTGGCAGCGTGAAGGCGAACCGGTTGCCGCGGTGGGCGCTGAGAATCGATACCCTGCCCATCGCCAGGATGGTGCTGAGGCCGAGTTGGCGGCGCTCCTCGTTGCGGATGTCCACCACATAGTCGCCGAGGGCGTCTAGCACAGCGCCAGGCTCTGGCGAGGTGTACGTGGCATTGAGGAAGGTCTGCTCCTGGTCGCTCTCCGTGTCCATCGCGATGCGGTCGCGGCTGATGACCTGGCCGGCCTGGGCGACGCTGGCAGGAGCCTCGAGGCGCAGCGTGTACTGCTCTGTAACCCGCTGAGCCCAACGGATGGCGCTGGTCCAACTGGCTCGCAGGAGCAGGTCTGGATATTCGTTGCGCCAGCCAGCTGGCGGATCACAGTAGACCCCGCTCTCAGGAAGACGGAGCCAGTAGGCGCCGGACAGAATCGCTCCGAAGCCAGCGTTATCACTGCCCTCCTTCACCATGGCGATATCGGGTAGCTCTGTTGAGTCGTGCCGCCAGACACAGAAGCTGTTGTCGATCGAGTCCCCGATGATGTCGGGATGGCGCCAGCTGAACTCCTGGTGCCGCTCGCGCAAGCGGATGAAGCGGTAGTCCGCCTCGATCTCGACGACGTTGATGCGCTCGCTCAACTCCACAGGCAGGTAGTCGATGCTCTGGAAGATCGCCGTGTCCGGGCCTATCAGCCAGTGCGGGGTGCTGGTGGCCGCCCAGGGCGTGACCTGCAGCTGCCCTTCGACCGAGCGCTGGAAACTCACCGGCAGAGTGCTCAGGCGCTCCTTGGCGTAGGTCCAGCGGGACCGGCCTTCGGTTGGCTCGAACACATCCGGCGACCACAAGCCGCCGACCATGGCGTCGATCTGCTCGATCGGCATCGGCTCCACCACTTCGTTGAGGCGGTCGCTGCACTCGCAGGCCAGTATCCGGGTCTGCAGGCTGAAGCGCGGGCGCTCGACCTTGCCGCGGAAGCGCAGCACCTGCACATCCGCGTCGGCCTGGTGGTGGATGAAGTGGATCTCCACGTCCTGGCCGATGTAGCTGTCGGGATTCACGGAGCCGGCGTCCAGCAGCAGGCTGAAGTCGGCGATGCAGCGCGCGAACTCCTCGCGCTCGATGCGGATGGTGCCGGTCAGGTACTCGGTCGCGTCCACGCCGTTGAGCAGCAGCTGCACGCTCCAGAGGATGGAGAAGGCTGGCTCAACCTCCCGGGTGACAATTCCCAGGGCGAGTTGGGCCCCGCCGTTCAGGGTCGCCCCGTTCAGCGTGATTCCGTTGATCTGCATTAGACCTCCCTGGCGTCGAACGACCAGGCGTAGGGGAACTGGCCAGCGCGCAGCGCCTCCTCGGGCGGCTCGCAACTGACCATGAAGCGGGGCATCCAGCCGACCTTGTAGCTGGTGGCGCCTGCCTTGGGCGTGATCTCGAAGTTGTTGCCGGTCATCGTGATCGCGGTCGGAACCTCGCGGTTACCCACGCGCGCCAGCGCCCAGGGCGCCACGTCAGGACGTATCTGCCCCGGGATGACCCCTTCCAGCGTCAGCGGGATCAGGTAACGGGGCTTCGTGCAAAGAAGCTCCAGCGGCTGGTCGAAGTCGAGGCCGTCGAAGCCCAGGCCCATCAGGCCAGCGCCGCTGATGGTGATGACCGTCTTTCTGAAGTGCACCATCTTCACCAGGGTGCCGCCGGTGCGGCGGTCCTCCGTGACGCCGTCGCCGGCCGACTGGTAGCTCTGCTCCGGGAAGCCGCCGCTGGCGAGCGGAGTGATGGCCAGGCCGCCGAGTTTCACTTCCATCAGCTGACCCCTCTATCGCCGAACTTGCGGGCTTCGTTGCGGGCGCCGAGCCCTTCGATGGTTGGTTGATCGGCGTACAGCCTGTGACTGGTGCCGTCAGGGAACTGGATGATCACGGTGCCGAGGCTGCCCACCCCTCCCCCGCTCACCGCGGCAGCGGTGCCGACCAGGCCGCCCGTGGCGAAGCGCGGGAGGCTCATACCGTTGAGCGCGGAGAGCATGCCGACGCCGTACTTCTGCACGGCCGCGGCCTTGACGACGAACTCCCCATTCGAGAGCCACGACAGGATGCTGTCGCTGGTCCCGGTACCAGGGCCGCGAATGTGGCCGCCTTGGGCGTTGGCCTGGATGGGAACCGATGTCCCGCCCGCGGTGGTCGGGGCGTTGATCTTCGGGGTGACGGTCAGGCTCTGGCCGATGCTCTCGCCCAGCTTCTTGAATTTCTCCATGATCGCGTTCACCTCCTCGTCCGGGAGGTTGATGGTCACCTTCACGCTGGTGACATCGGCGATCTCGGCCTTCAGCTCCTTGACCGAGGCCTTCGCCTCGTCGACGGACTTCTGGGCCTTGTCCAGCTTGATCTTGTCCGCCGACTCCTCGATCGCCTGGAGCTCCTTGATGATCCCGGCGAAGCCGTATGTATTGCCGCCCTCCTCCTGGATCTTCTGCAGCACATCGAGCGCAGCCTGGGCCTTGGTCTTGGCGCCCTCGAGGTCGTTGGACGACAGCGCGTCGCGCGCGGCGACCTTCAGCGCATTGGCCTGGCCGAAGCTCGCCTCGCCCGCGGGTCCAGCGTTGACCTTGGCCAGGGCGTCCTTGTAGCGCTTGGCGGTGTCGAGCTGGGCCTTCTTCGCCTTCTCCAGGTCAGCGGTGGCCTTGCTCTCCTGCTTCACCTGCTCGGCCAGGTAGGCCTTGGAGTCGTTCAGCAGTTGCTTCTGGATCGCAGTCAGGTCGTCGGTGTGCTGCTGCGCTTCGCCGGCGGACTCGCCCATGCCGGACACGGCGGCGTCGAACTGGTCCGCTGCAGCCTGGGCGCGGTCGGCCATGGCCTGCTCGCCGTACTCGCCATTCCAGAGGCTGGTCAGCTCGCCCTTGGTCTGGCCGATGTTCTCGCCGATGTCGGAGACGCCGTCCTTGATGGTGTTGGCGGCGCCCTCGAAGTTGCCCTGGAGCGCCTGCACGGCAGCGGCGAACACCGCGCCCAGCACCCCGCCGGCTTGCTTGAAGGCGCCGGCCAGTACGATCCAGATGCTGGTAAGCAGCTTCAGCCCAGTACCCAGCACCCCGGCCGACTCGGCGGCCTTGCGGCTGTCCTTGGAGAACGTCAGCAGGTAGCCGGCCACGTCGTTCAAGGCCGGCAGCAGGTTCACCGCCACCCGTTGCCCGGCCGCCTCGGAGGAGGAGGCGAGCACATCGAGCGTGTCGTTGAACTGACCGGCGTCGGCATAGGCCTGGTCGTCCAGCACCAGGCCCAGCTCCTCGGCCTCGTCGATCAGCGCCTGGATGCCGGAGGCGCCGCGGTTGAGCAGCGGCAGCAGCTTGGCTCCGGACTTGCCGAAGACATCCATGGCCAGCGCCGACTTCTGGGCGCCGTTGGGCAGCGCGGCCAGCTTGTCAGCGACCTCGAGCAGCAGCTGGTTGGTGCCCTTCAGGCTGCCGTCCTGGTTGCGCAGGCCGACGCCCAGTTGGTCGAAGGCGGCCGCCTGCTTCTTGGAGCCGTTGGCGGCGGCGACGATGTTGGCATTGAACTTGGACAGCGTGGCCGATAGGGCCTCGCCCTCAATGCTGGCGAACTTCGCCGCGTACTGCAGGCCCGCGAACTCGCCGGCCGCCATGTTGGCGCGCTCGGCCAGTTCGCCAGTGATATCCACGGCGTCGATGCTGCTGCGCACGTAGTCGACGATCGCGGCGCTCGCAATCGCTCCGGCCAGCGCCGCGCCGGCTGCCTTCGCGGCCTTGGTCAGGCTCTTGACCTGGCCCTCGGCCTCGTCGAACGCCTTCTTCGAGTTGTTCTTGCCGTCGATGACAAGCTGGGTAGTGATCTTGCCGGTCATGACTTGAGTTCCTTGAGGACCGCCTCGAAGCCCTTGCGGTCGGCCTGGGCGCCACGGGCGACTATCAGGTCCAGATGCGCAGCTTGGCGGTCATCGGTGGCAATGGCCGTGCAGAAGGCTTCGATTTGAGGGAGGGTGTAGTCCTGGATGCTGGCCCAGGGGTGGCCGGCGCCGATCAGTTGCTGGGCGACGTCTGCCCAGCCACGAACTGCTGTGCCTTCACCAGGGCCCGTCCGAAAAAACCGGAGTTGGCCATGACGACGTGGATCATCAGCTCGACGGCGACAGCGGCTGGCAGCCGGGACAAGCGCCAGCGGCTGAGGGTGGTGCAGTGCAGCAGGATGACCTTCAGGCCGCCGTTCTTCTTGGCGTAGCTGTAGATCTCCTCGCTGGTGAACTTGCCGAGCATGACGAACAGGTCGGAGGCCGCCTGGCCGAAGGCCTCGAAGTGGCGCATGCGTACCGGGAGGATCAGCACCTGCCGGCCTCCGACCGTCAGGGGTACTGGCTCGGGAAAGAGGATCTGGATGTCGCTCATGCGAGCTCCCATAAAAAAACCCGCCGAAGCGGGTTTGGTTGAATTCTTTCTATCTACTTGGCGTTACAGGGCACTTGGATCTTTCTCACCTCGACCCCCCCTCTCGTGCTGCCGTCGGCCTTCTTCTCACGGAGAGGAATTCGAACCTCTACCGTCTTCACGCACGGCTTGACGTACACCGGCACCGGCACTTCCACCGGCACCTCCTTGTAGACGATCTCCGGCTCTGCAGCCTTGGGCTTCGGCTTGGGCTTGGGCGCCACATAGGTCTTGCTCGGGTCAGCCAGCTGCACAGCCGGGCCCTCGCCGCTCGGGCGGGCTGCCGCCCTCACTTCGACCTCGCCGCCCTGGGTGTCGCCTGGGCACACGTTCTGCGCGAAGGTCACCTTGCCGGCGGCATCGGTGCACTTTACGACGGTGGCGGCATGGGTCGCGGTGCTGCAGGCCAGGGCTGCAGCGAGTATCCAGAGACGCACAGGGCTTCCCTCCTTGGTTGGCAGATGGCTGGGAATGTATCCCTTGAGATGCATTCCCGCCACCGGTCAGGCCTTGCGCTCGACCTCCCATTGCCACATCGCCGCTTCGTCCGCGTCGAAGATGGCGGGGTCGGCCAGCAGGGTGATCTGGATCGGTACGGTGCCGAACTCGGCGCCCTGGTTCAGGGGGATGCCGCCGTTCAGCGCGATCTTCGCGTAGAAGCACTGGATGCGGCGGATGTTGCCATCGCCGCCCTCGTTCTTCTGGCCGACCATCAGGCGGTAGAACTTCTGGCCTTCCACGAAGGGCTTGATCAGGTCCACGGTTGGGTGCGTGTAGCTGATCAGGATCGGCAGCTTCTTGTCGGTGCCGCTCACGGCCGCGATGTCCGACGCCAGCTCGCCGCCGGGCAGGATGCGCACGCCGCCGGGCAGGACGGAATAGTCGATGTTGCGGGTGTAGGTGGTGGTGCCGGCAGAGTCGGTGACTTCGGTGACGTCCAGCGTCAGCTTGTCCAGCTTGATCACGCGGTCGATTCGGGCGTCGTGCGCCTCGTCGGTCACGGTGCCGCTGGGCACGGACTCGACGGAGCCATAGAGCACGATGGCAGCAGCCTCGGCGCTGAAGGAAACCGCCTCGCCGCTCAGCACGATCTGGCTGGTGGAGGTTACGGAGTCCAGGGTAGGCAGGCCGATACGGGTAGGGTCCGGGATGGTGATCTCGGTGGTGGTCGGCTCGGCCGTCATGTTCTGCAGCTTGAACAGCTCCTGCAGGTTCCAGCTCGGGTAGGGTGCGACGAAGCACGGCCCACGGAACAGTTGGGTGTTGAGCATGGGTCAATCTCCTGGCCAGTGGCCGTCAGTTGTAGGTTTCGGCGTAGATCACGCCCACGGTGACGAAGAGCGATCGAGTGGCCACGCCCTGGGCGGCGCGGTAGGTGTATTCCATCGAGTCGTCGTCATCGACGAGGCCTGGCAGGCGCTCGTCCCAATCGTCCTGGCCGAAGCCAAGGGCGCGCAGGATGTCGACGCCGGCATCGTCCAGAAGGCTGTCCTCGGCGCTGCTGTTGAACACCACCTCGATCTGGTAGGTGCGAAGGCGCGTCGCCTGGGTTCCGGCCGTACTGGTTCGTCGGTCCTGCAGAACGCGCAGCACCAGGTAAGGGGTGGCCTGCTTTTCCTTGCCGTTGTCGCTGCCGGTGAAGACTGCCTTCACATCCATGCTGTAGCCGCGTTCGGTTCCAATCTGCTCGAGGCGCTCCTTCACCTGCTTGGTGATCTCGCTCGCTTTGCTCATTTCGATCCCCTGGAGGCGCGGTCAATTTCGCGCCGAATGCGCCGCTCGAACTCCTGCTGCAGGAAGGCATTCACCCAGCGGATGGAGCCGGTGTCGGTCAGCTGCTTGAACCAGTAGGCGACGCTCACGGCCTGGGCGTTCTGCAGCGCGAGGGCGTACTCGTAACTGGTGATCTGCGGGTTCTTGGTCTTCGGCCCGATCTTCCGGGCCTTGCTGCTGCGCGTGGACAGTGGCTGCTTGCTGCCGCTGGACGGGTTGACGAAGCCGGCGGCGACCTTCTTGCCGTTCAGCCCGGCCACCCATACCCGGGCGCGGGTGGCGTCAATGGCGTCGAAGCCCCAGGACTTGTAGCGGATCACGTCCACGCCGGAGCTGGACGGGATGATCCTGGCGTTCAGCCGGCGGCTGTTGGCACGTTTGATGGCCAGCCGCTGCCTGACCTCGGCGTCAGCGATGAAGGCGGCGATCGGCTTCAGGTAGATGTCGCGCCGCGTTCGGGTGGCGGTGGCGTTCAGGGCTCCGCGAATGATCGGTTCGACGGCCTTGCCAATGGCGGCCAGCCTGGCCCGCGCCATCTCCTCGCCGACCAGGGTGACGGACAGCTTCATGACACCTTCTCCAGCCAGAGGCCACGCACCACGCCGTCGTCGCTGTCAGCAGCCAGCCACAGGACGCAGTAGCGATCGCGGCCGACGACCAGAATGTCGCCCTGCTCCACGCGGCCAGCCTCGATCAGGGCCACCTCCCCGTAGATGCGCAGCACAGGAACTTGATCGCTGTCGGGGCTGACGTACGGAACGTCGAAGGCCAGGAACACGCGGCAGCACTTCGGCGCCTGGCGCTGGCGAATCACCTGGCCTGGAGTACCCATCAGCTCGTCAGCGGTCACACGCAATTCGGCGCGCGTGCCGATGGGGTCACGGACACTGGTCACATGGAACAGGCGCTGATCGTGGCGCAGGTAGCGGCCGATGATGATTGACGGGTTGTACCTGGCCCGGATGTCAACCCGGATTGGGTTGCGCAGGCCGGCAGGGGCTGCAGGCGCAGCGTTCTCCTGAGTGATGATTCCTACCCAGACCTTGCCCAGGCAGCGCTCTTGCAGATCGCCGTCAAGCTCCAGGAGCTCGGCGCGGTGTCGAATCTCTCCGGCTCTCATCGGAAGGATCTCCGCGGCCAGAGCAGAGCCTCAACACCGAACGGCAAGCTGGATGTGATGGTGCCAATAACGACAGCCTCACGGCTGCTGTACCAGTGGCCAACCAGCAGCAGGATGGCCTGCTCGATGTCCTTGGTCAGCAGCATCTGGGTGTTCAGGTCGATCGGCGGGGCGTCGGGATCAGTGGGCTCTGCCACGATCTCTCGGTCGCAATACTTCTCCACGTGCACCTTGGCTGCGTCGAGGTAGCCCTGGATCAACGTGTCCTCCTCGCCGTGCTCGACCCGGAGGTGTTGCTTCACGAGCTCCAGGGCAACCATTTACTTCGACCCCTTCGGTTTCTTCTCTTCCTTGGGCTCTTCCACGACCTCGGCCAACTCCATGCCGACCAGAGCTTCGGCGATGTCGTCGCGAACACTGCGCACCTCTTCGGCATCGACCGTGCCGAGGTGATAGTGGGAGAACTGCCTCAGCGCTTTGATTTTCGTAGCCATGCGTCAATCCGGAGCGGTTGCCCGCCCCGGCCTCGTTGCTGTTGGGTGGTCCCGCCAATCCTTACGGAGTGGGGGTGGTGAAGGCGCCGTCGATGATCGCGGCCGGGCGGTAGTGAGCCAGCGCCAGGCGCTCCTCGCAGAGAACGGTCAGCATGTTCTTCACGAAGTTGTCGCGGTCCTCGCGGCTGACCTCGATGGTGGCGTCCATGCGGTCCCAGATCTGGGAAGCCAGATCGAAGGCGCCGACAGTGAACTGGCCCTGCGGCTGCGCCTTGGTGGCCACAACCGGCAGGCCCCACATCACGCGGGCCGCAAAGGCAGCCGGGCCGCCGAAGATGTAGCGGCCCTGGTCGTCCTTGAGCAGCGCGATGGCGTGCCAGTCACGGGGGTTGAGGATGATGCCGCTGGCCTCGAACTCGGACTCGGAAACCTGGAAGATCGCGTGGGCGATCTGGTCAGCCTTGGTGTCGCCAGTGGCGTTCAGGGCGGTGTCGTAGTCCGCAGCAACCGGCTTCAGACCCAGCAGGTTGTCGCCGGTCCCGTTGCCGGTGAGCAGCTGGGCTTCTTCGGCCAGGGCCAGGCCGTAGAGCAGGCGGTTGTTGAGGTAGGACTCCAGAGCCGGGGCGTCGTCCATGATCTGGCGGCTTGCCTGCACCCAGTGCGCGATCGTCTTCACGTTCGCGGTTTCCTTGGTGAAGGTCAGGTTCGACTCGGGCTTGAGGGTGTTCTCAGCCACAGGAGCGGCGCTGTTGGTGAACACGTTCTCGCGCACGTACTCCAGCGAGTTGCTGGAGATTCGCCCCTGGGCGAGCAGGTCGCGGATGGTCAGACGGCGCAGGCCAGGCATCAGGATGCCGGGGATGGCCATAGGTTGCACCAGGGCGCCAGCAGAAGTGCTGCCGCTGCCGATCGCCTTCTGGAAAGTCTTGACGTCGACCTTGCTGGACTTGCCGTCCCAGCCCTTCATCAGGTCTTCGGCAGTGCGCTCGGCGAACGACTTGGTGACGGCGGGATCGTCGGCACCTTTGGTCAGCTTCTGCTCCAGGTCGAACAGGCGGGTACCGGCGGTTTTCAGCTCATCGCTGACCTTGGCCAGGTCGTCCTGCAGCTGCTTACTGACAGCGCCGTTGGATTCGATTTCCTTCTTCTGGGCATCGAACAGACCCTGGATTCGGGTCTGGGATTCTTCGATGGCCTTCTGGATTTGAGCAAGTTCGCTCATGGTCAAGTCCTCAATTCAAAGTTTTGGATGCGCGCAACGAGCGCGGCGATGTCGTCGCCGCCTTCGGAATCGCTCCGAACTGCGGACTTGATGCAGGCAATCAACGCCTGCGCCTCGGACTTGGAGAAGCCAGCCGAGTCCCTCAGCCAGTGCTCCACGTCGCGGATGGTGATTTGGCCGCCGAGGCTCTTGAGCGACGCGACGGTCGCTGCCTCGTTGGCGGGTTGGGTGCAGATGCTGATCTCGCTCAGGCGCTGCACGTTCTTGAACGCGCGGCCGGTGCTGATCAGCTCGAAGTCGTCGCGGCCGGCGGCGAAACCGACGGACATGCCGTCGACGGTGCCGTGCGCCATGGCCGCCTTGATGTCAGCCGCCGTGGAGTGGCCTGGGGTGAGAGAGCCACGCACGAACAGCCCCTTGGCGTCCTCCTCGATGCTGTCCCACTTGCCCACCGGGATCTCCCAGGAGCGATGGTTGAAGAACATCGATACCTTTCGGGTCTGGCTGGCCAGGGCGTTCTTGAAGGCCCCGGGCAGGATGATGTCGCCGTCGGAGTCGGTCACGCCGAAGACCGAGGCGTAACCCTCGAACACGCCCTCGGTGGAAGCGCCGACGAATTTCAACTCGGCGTGCTCGAAGGCCAGCGTCTTGTGGATGTTGGGCATTACAGCCTCCAGAAAAACTAAGCCCCGCTGGGTGCGGGGCTTGGGTTGCCGAGTTGTGTGATCGGTACGTTCTGCGACTGTCGCGTCGCGACATCGCCGCCGGGGAGTGGCGGCAGGTTGTCCAGGCGTCGCAGTTCGTTGATGGTTCTGAGCCCCTTGTCCACCATGACGCCCATAAATGCAGCTCGGGCAGCAGAGTCTCCGCGCAGCAGCCCGTCCAAGTTGTGCTCAGCGTGATAGCGGGTGATTTCTTTCGGCGGCACCAGCCAGCGCCAGATCGAGGCCTCCCAACGTCCTGTGTAAGGCGCGAGGGTGTATTGCAGGAAACCGAGATTCTGCTGCTCCAGACCGGTTACCCAGCCGCCAGCCCTGTCCACATCACCAACCAGGTGCGGAGGTACGCCATAGAAGCGGGCCAACTCGCTGACCTGGAACTTGCGGGCCGCCATGGTCTCGGCGTCCTGCGGGCTGACGCCGATCGCCTGAGTGGTGAAGCCGGCCTCAAGCACCCACAGGCGCTTACGAACCGGGCCGCCGGCGATCTCCTTGAAGTTCTCGTCCAGTTGTTCGCGCTGCTCGCGGCCCAGCGTGGTCCCGTTGGTCATGAGGATCTGCGGGGACTTGGCGCCGTTGGCGTAGAAGTCGCGCTGCTGGTCTTCCATTGCGATTGCCACGCCGGAGGATTTGGCCCCGAAGGCAATCGGCGAAAGTCCAACCAGGCCGTTAAAGCCAAATCCTTTCAGGTGGAGGATCTCGCTCTGGCTGAACTCCGCATACTCTTTGTCGCGCCGGTACTTGTAGACGACGCGCTTGTTCTCCAGGCGGACATCCATGTTCGCGGAAAGCATCGGAATCAGCGAAACGACGCCACCCACACTGTTGCGCTCGATCAACGCATAAGCGTTTCCGTAGACAGCCAACTGCATGGTCATGGCCTCTCGGAACTCGAGGGCCGTCATGTAGATATTCGGCGAGTACTGCAGCAGGCGAGCCAGCGGATTATCCAGGCCGACCTTCTTGCGCTCCCCGTTCACCGTCTCAAAGACATCCAGCGGCAGGCTGGCGGTTACGGTGCTGATAAGGCGGACGCAAGCCCACACCGTCGAGATCTGCATGATGCGCTCGTCGGTGACCATGGACTCGCCGACGGCTCCGCTCGCAGAGATGGGGCCGGTCTGCGACCCCTTCTCCGGCGTCACCAGGCGGCCGCCCGTGAAGAAGGCCGCCATCCGCGCCCAGATGGGGCTGCGGGTGCGCAGGTCAATGCTGTAGTCGGTATCGGCCATCACATGCTCATCGGTCGGTTTAGGAAGTCATCGATGGGCGCTTCGTCCATCGTGCTCAGGGCCCGGCCAAGCGCCATGATCAAGGCGACGATGCCGTCGATCTTGTTCTCTGGCCGCTCCTTGCGGGGGTAGATGTTCTCCTTGGCGTCGATCTGCGCGACGACGTTGGACGCCATCCAGGACAGCACCGGACAGCCGCCGTGGGCCATGAGGCGCTGAGTCACCAGCTTCTCCAGCTCCTTCATCGGCTCGCTGAAGTTGCGGACCGTGGCGCCCACCTCGACCATGGTCATGCTCTCGCGCTCCATCTCCTGGGCGAGTTGCGTGGCCTGCCAGGGGTCGTAGCCGATCTGCTGTACGTCGAAGCGCCCCTGGAACTCCCTGAGGTCGTCCTTGATGACTTCGAAGTCGATTACCTCGCCGTCGGTCAGGGTCAGCAATCCCAGCTTGTCCCATTCGTCGTAGCGCTGGGCGTTGACGTCATCGGCCTCGATGACGCGCGCTTCCGGCAGGTAGTAGCGGCCATGCACGTGCCAAACGGGGTCATCGACCACGGGCGGGAACAGGAGCACCGCGGCCACCACGTCGATCTTCGACGCCAGGTCGAGGCCGATAAAGCAGGGCCTGTTCTCCAGTTCCGCAAGCGACTTGCGGGGTTTCGCCTCGCCCCAGCGCAACATGTTGAGCCAGGCCGACTTGGCCCCGACCCACTCGTTCAGATGCTTGGTGCGGAACACCGATTGCTTCCGGGGCGACTGCATGGCGGCGCGCAGGCGGGCCTGCAGGTAGTCGGCTCCAACGGAAACCCCGTAGTTCGGGTTCGCCTTGATCATGTTGGCCGGGTCGGTCCAGTCGTCGCCCTTGTCTATCGAATAGAGCATCGCCCACAGATCGGGCTGGTCGGCGCCGGGGACCTTCTCCAGCATCTTCTCGGCGTCGCGCACCAGCTCATGGCACGGGCCGCCTATATTTGAGCCGGCCGTGGTGATGACCAGCAGCACCGGCTGATCGCGGGCGCCCATGCCGGTCTCCATGGTGTCGAAGAGCGAGCTGTCGTGGTGCTCGTGGTACTCGTCGATCAGGGCACAGGACGGGCTGGCACCGTCGCCAGGCTTGCCAATCACCGGCTCGAAGCGGGAACCGTCCTCAAGGCGAACCATGTTCGAAGCGTTCACGTCGATGTCGAAGTGCTCGCGCAGCGGGTGCGTGCGCTCGACCATCAGCTTGGCCGGCCGGAAGACCTCCCAGGCTTGCTTCTCCGTGGTCGCCCCCGAGTAGACCTCGGCGCCGAATTCGTCGTCGGCGCAGAACATGTAGAGCCCCACGCCGCCAGCGACGATACTCTTGCCGTTCTTGCGCGCGACGAAGATGAGGATGACGCGGAAGCGCCGAAACTTGGTCTTCCTGTGCACCCACCCGAAGGGGATGCAGACCGAGAACAGCTGCCAGGGCTCCAGCTTGACCTTCATCTTCCGGCCAGCCCACTTGCCCTTCGTGTGCGGCAGCTTCTGGAGGAAGCGGGCCACGCGCTCAGCTTTTCCCGGGTCGAATAGGTAGGGGAACGACGGGGAGGCTTTCCGCTTCCGGTCGTCCAGGTGCCTCTGACAGGCCAGCTTCACATTCCTGCAGGCGACGATCTTCCCCTCCACCACGTCGCGCGCGTACTTCTCCGCCGCGCGCACGAACGGATAGGTCTTCTTGGTCGTCATCAGAATTCTTCGAACTCGTTGCCCTTGGGCTTCTTGCTGCCGCCGGCCACCTTGGCGCGGTCGGCCGGGGTCATGCCGAACTTACCGAGCAGTGCTTCCAGGCGTACCAGCTTGGTCGCCGGGAACTCCACCGGGTTATCGCGGAATTGGAAGAGCAACTGGGCGGCGATCTCCAACGCGAGCCGGTCCGACTCGGTCAGCACATCGAGCGGGGCGCACCCCGCAATCTCATTCCATGCGTGAAGGGCGCCCCCGTTCAAATGATCCGGCGGTGCTGAAAGTGCGCCAGCGGTGGGCGGGTCAATCCGCTCTCGATTTGGGTCTTTCTTGAACGCGCCGGTCATCTCAAGCACGTTCGTCGGCTTGCGTGGCCTGGCCATATCTCGGAATCCGAATTTTGCGGAAATGGAAAAAAGGCTCCCCCCGTCGTTCGGCATTCGGCGAGGTTAGAGTTTTTCCCCTCCCCCCTGCCCTCCGGTGAGCCCTACGCGGCGTCCGACGCGGTTGTGGCATCCCCTGCACAGGGATCGCAGGTTGGCCCAGTCCAGGGCGAGGTGAGGCGCTTCCTTGAAGGGCACTCGGTGGTCGACGATGTCCATCTCCACCACCTTCCCACGCTGTTCGCACTCCTCGCAGAGTGGGTGCGCGCGTCTGAACTGAGCCCGGCATGCTTGCCATGCCTTCGACTTGTAGAACCTGTCGCTCTCGTCTCGCCGCTGGTTGTAGGCGGCGTGCACCTTCTTCATGTGCTCAGCACGACGCTGGTCGGCCAGCACCTGGTGGTGAGGACAGTGAGCAGAGCCACGCACCAACTCCCTGCAGCCAGGCGTCGCGCAAGGCTTCAGGGAGCGTGCGGGCATGACTATCTCCTTCGGCGATCAGTGCCGTCCCAATGCGTTGCCCAGTTGACCTGGACGATGCGGGCCACGTTGCCCCGGGCGAGCCAGACCAGCACCGACAGCCACACCAGCACCAGGGCAAGCCATGGCGAAACAGGCTCAATGGGTTTGGCAGACAGGAACTCCAGCAGCACGGTCAGCGCGAAGCACCCAGTGCACACGGCAAGGGCATAGGCGCACAGCCCTATCCAGAACCGGTAGCGCTCGCCCGCGTGACGCCAGGTGATGATGCGGATGAAGATCGCGGCGCAGGACAGCGCCGCCAACAGGGTCCATAGATCAGCCATTGCTGCCGCCTCCTCTACGGTCGAGGAGAGACCGGAGCCACTCCGGCATCTTCCCGCCGCGAATCCACTCGAGGATGGTGATCGAGATGGTCACCACCAGCGCGGCACACACGAACGAGGCGCCGCCACTGGTTCGAGCAGCGCCAACCCCGATCAGTTCGGCAGAACCGTAGTACCCAGCGACCAGGCTCACCAGGAAGTACCCAATGCGCTTGTAGATGCTCAGGTCGGGCGCGAACAGCACGAAGAGCAGCGAGCCAGCCAGAGCACCCATAACAGCGTTCAGGTCCAGGCCAGCCCATGCCGCCCCGACAGTTACGCCCGCGGCAACGCCGCCCAGCACTCCAAGGCTCGGCTCTGCCATGTGGGTCACTCCATGAATAAAAGGCCCCGGGAGGGGCAAGGGCGCTGCTGCTGATGAGGGGAGCAGCGCAGAGCAAGATGGGGCGCTATGCGCCAGAAACGAAAAAGCCCCGGCGGTATGGCCAGGGCTTTTTCGGAGTCGGTCCTCGCAACGCGTAAGATCGACAGGATGGAAATACTCTCGGCCATCCGGCCATTCGAGTCAAGCCACCGCCGCCCCATTGAACGAAGGGACCAGCCCTTCACGATCCAGGATCTCTCCAGCCTCCATCAGCGCCACGTTCACCAGCTCATCCAGCGCCTTGAAGATGCCTGCACGCCAGCGGCGCTTGGTGCGCTCTGGCGAGGCGTCGAGTTCCCAGGTGTTCATGTCGTAGAAGCTGGCCGGCAAGGCCAGGATCTGGGTGGAACGCTTCAGGCCATCAGCCCCGACCGGCTTGCCCTTCATAGGCGGAACAGCCCAGGCCACTACAGCCTTCTTGCGGAACAGTCCAGGCGCAGGCGTTACGATCAGCGCATCAAGTCGGCCGATGGCCTCCAGCCGACGCGCGTGGTGCGTGCAGTACTTGGCCACGAGCGCAAACCAGAGCCGAGACGGGAGCTCGCTGTGCAGCCTGGCATGCACCCAGCAGTCGATTTGCATGCGCAGCTCAGGACTGACCGAAGCCCCTCGCCCGCCAGGCTGGTTGATGTGGTCGATCAGCTTCTGCCACGACTGCTTGCTGGTGTTGTCCAGCGCCTCGGATGCCATTGCAGAGACGACGGCCGCCAGAACGGATTTGTAAACCATGGTTACCCCCTCAATCACCTGTCCAGTTACCGCCGCCCTTGCCGGCGGGGTTGTGTCTTCCCGTGTAGTCCTCGTGGGCTCCGCCCTTCTTCTCGCCTTCGTACTGAGCGAGTAGGCGGTTGGCCCGGTTCAGCCTGAGCCGTAGCTGCACCACCATGGAGTCAGAGCTGAGCGCCTCGCCTGTGTCCCGGTTGACCAGGCCCGAGCCATTGCAGGCCGCGCACGCCCCTTCGAAGAAAATCCCCTTGATGACGCCCTGGCCCTGACAAATCTCGCAGCGCCCCAACGGGATCACGCCGATCTTCCTGTCTGGCCCATGCCGCTTCGGGATCATCGCCATCAGAACTCCTCGATCGCCCAGCCGCCGCCCTTGGCCTTCTGCACGCCGAGGAACCGGAACGGGTACTGATCAGCGGCCACCTTGGTCTTGACCCGAGCATCGTCCGTCCAGAAGCCCTTCACCTCGTGCACTTCGAGCAGACCCTCGGCGTTCATCACGAAGAAGTCGGCGGTGTAGAAGGTGTTGTTTGCCAGGCGGAGCTTGACCCCCTCGAAGCGATACCACTGGATCTCCCCGGCCAGCAGGCGCTGCTTCAGCAACGACTCATAGGACGCCTCGGTCTTGTTCATGGCCCCGGCCTTCAGCCTCCCCAGGGCCTGGAGTAGACGCTTAGCCAGCATTGACCACCTCCCGCGCCAGCTCGCGCTCGATCCACTTGGCCGCGCCCAGGACGGTGGGGAAGACACCGAAGCTCCGGCCATCCGCCATACGGGTCCTGTACATCCAGCACGGGAACCCGTCATGGGTGCCGAACTCTGCTGTCACGGAGTGGCCGTTCTTCTCGTGCCGGTACTGCTCCACACGGACCCAACCCAGCGCCACCAGCTCCGGGTCGTGCATCTTCAGGTTCACCGTGTAGCCGTCCGGGTGGCGCTTGTGAGTGAGCGGGCTGATCCCGCGGGCGCGTCTCACGCCATCACCTCGTCGCCATCCAGCCAAGCCAGGAAGCCGGCGGGGATGTCATGACCGTCGGCAGCGAGGATCTTGGCGCACTCGGCGAGGAGGTCGTCCTCTCGACCGTAGCGCGCTACAAATCGCGCCTTGTTGTGATGTAGCGCGACACCCTCGCCGCCGGTCTGGTGGTGCGGGCCGCACAGAGGGATCACATTCCAGTGCGCGCCCCGCTTCGTGCGCCCGCTGATGTGGTGGATGCTGCAGTGGGTGTTGCCCAGGCGCCCGTCCTTTCGACAGGCAATGCAGCCGACTTCGCTCACCAGCTTGTCGTGCCAGCGCTTCTGCTCGGCGGTTACTGCTCTTCCCTGCATCATGCCGGCACCGCCTGGGCTTGCTTGTGAGCCAGGATCAGCGGAGTGATGTCGTCGCGCTCGTTGGTGTAGGCGAACGGAGCGCTTCCACCCGGGGCGGTGATCGTGTAGCGGTTGTTCGGCAGCCGGCACAGCGCGATGGTGTAGCCGCACTGTGTTTCCCAGCAGTCCGGGGCGCCGCGCTTCTGGCGCCAGCGCAGTCTTTCAGCCATTGCGGCCTCCTTTGAGTTTCTTGTGGATCTCGGCCAGGGCGGCACGGCCTACTTCCGGGGTGCGCTGGCCGTCTACCTTCGCCGGCAAGGCCAGGGGCATCGCGCGCAGCTTCTCCCCGCTCACGAACTGGCGGATGGCGATGGTGTAGTTCCGGGAGAACAGCTTGCGGCTGTCTTCCATGCCCAGGCGGTTGAGGTTGGCGAAACCCGATTCGCAGGCCGCGTGATAAACCACGTCGTGCGACCACTTGCCGATGCCGGCCATGCCTGGGTGGGCATTGCGGCAGGCTTCGCGAAAAGCTCGTTCCTCGGTGGGGAGGCCCAGCATCTCCGCAGTAGGCGTGCACCAGGCGATGAAGCGACCAGGGCTCGGCGCGAAGTCGCCGCCATGCAGCCGGCACTGCTGCAGCCCGAATCGGATCTGCTCGAGCCGGTTGATCTTGGCCGCCATCAGCGCCTTGACCCAGGTGCGCTTGGCGCGAGCCAGGGCCTTGTCATCCGGCCAGGCTTGCCGCCAACCGGTGAAGATCGTTTGCAGCTCACGGAACAGACCGTTCACGACCTCGACAGAGCCCTGGTCGAGCTGGGTGGGCCGGGCAGGCTCAGCTGCTAGCTGCGGCTGCAGCGAAGGGATGATGTCCTTGGCTTCACGCATCACAGTGCCCCCAGGTCGTTTGCCCATGACGAGTCTTCGAAATCAGGTCCAGCCGACGGAGCCGAGCGCGGCGGGTGACGCTGGCGGTCGTCCTGAGCCTTGAGCATCCAGGTACGCCAGGTGGCAACCCAATCCACCTTGGTGCCGCCCGAGCCGCGCCAGTAGTTCACGAACTTCTCGGTCTCGGTCGTGAGGTTCACAGCCGGCACACGGTCTGCCGCCCACTGGCGCATCTCGCCGGTGACGTTGAACGGGTCAGGGATTCGGGTCTTGCGCTTGGGCTTCGTGTCCTTCGCTGTCGGCAGCGGGACGACGTTTTCCCCCTTGGGGGGTAAGGGGGGTTCTTTTTCTGTATCTGTATCTGTATCTGTATCTGTATCTGTATCTGGGGGCGTTTCGGTAACGTTACATGCCTGTTTCTTACGCTCGCGATGGGCCTTAACCCGCGCCGCGCTTGAGTCGGAGGCATACTGGCGCTTGTCCCAGGCGGTGGGCTGATTGCCCTCAGTGAGCAGCCCTTTCTCGATAAGAACGGCCTTCGTGCGTGACCACTCTTCGTTACTGATTCGCAGCTGAAACGCTACAGCCTCGTCATGTAACGTTACATCGCCGTTGCTGCAACGCAGGCATAACAGCATGACGTAACGCCGCTGATCTGCCTCGCTCAGCATCTGGACCTTGGGGTCATTGGCGAACTCGGAATAGAGGCGGAACCACTGGTTAGCCATGTCACACCGCCTTCAGCTGCTTTTCGCGGCGGATGTCAGCGATCACGTTCTCAGCCACCCGACGCAGTTCGGCGCAGCGGCTTTCAGCTGCCCAGAGCGATTCGACCATCTGTGGGAGGTGCTGGTGGTCCAGAGCATCGATCTTGCCGTCAGCCAGAACTACGCCGCAGGCTTCAACGGTCGAACCCAGGTGGCCTACCAGCTGACCGAAAGCCATCACCGGGCAGGCGTCCCCGCTCTGCTGACGAACAGCAACCAGGCCGTGGCGGGCGGCCAGCTCATTGGTGCAGCGCTCGCGGTACTCAGGCTCCAGCGCCAGAACCCAGGGTTCTTCCAGCCACGCCGGGAAATCGACCGATCCATCCAGCCAGCGCTGAACACGCTTCAACCAGGTGTCGGCCTGCTTCAGAAACTCAGCGCCGTCTCCGCCGGCGATCGACTCCAGGTCCGGCACCTTGCGGTCATGGGCCTGGGCGCCGAGCGCCTCGACCACCATGCGATTCAGGCGGTGGGCGAACTTCGGGCTCTTGAACCCAGTCCGCGTGATCATCTCGTTCGCATGCGCCACCAGGACCTGATCCCGGCTGCAGCCGTGTCGCTCATTGGACAGTGTCATCTTGCTCTCCCGCTCTTATCGTGGAGCCATGAACGAACACGACCCCATCTTCGGTTTCCCTGAAAGTCGCTACGCGACTCGCGCCTTGCCGCTCTGGCGCAGGTACGCCCAGTCGACATCCGGCCGCATCTCTTCGCAGGAGACGGCGGCACTGGATTCGCGCTCGATATTTATCGCCAGTGCCGGATTGGCCTGGCGGTGGCCGTAAGCGATCTGCTTCAGTTGGCCGGCGGATGTCTCGCAACGGCTGGCGAAAAACTCCAGCTCATCCTTCCGCAGCGCCTTGATGTAGTCGTGCAAGGTCATGGGCACCTCCTATGTGCAGCCAGATTAGCAACTGCTAATTCGAGCAGCAATAGCAAACTGTAATTTACTGTTTGCTAACAGCCGGACAGACTTTGGAAATGGACATTCACCAGTTGCGCATCAGCGCTTTGCGCCGGCTTATTGGCTCGGCGTCACTCAAGGAATTCGCGGACCAGCACGATCTGGACTCCTCGTATCTGTCGCAGATTCTCAATGGCCATAGGAACCTCGGCGAGCGAGCCGCGGCGAACATGGAGACCAAGATCGGATGCGCTGCGGGCACCCTTGTAGCGCCTGCTGCGACTCAGATATCAGGGGGCGAAAGTGACGGACTGAGCAATGTCTCCCCTGCTTCTCAGCCCAATCGCTACTACCGTTTCCCGGTCGTCAGCAGCGTTGTGGCTGGCGGATGGGGCGACGCGATCCAGGCCTATGAGCCAGGCGCCGAAGACCGTTTCGAGAAGACCGACACCAAGGTGAAGGGGCCTGCGTTCTGGCTGGAGGTGGAGGGCGACTCCATGACCTCGCTCTCAGGACCAAGCATCCCCGAAGGCATGCTGATCCTCGTCGATACCGGCATCGAGCCGCAGCCAGGCCACCTGGTCGTGGCCAAGCTGGATACCGAGGAGAAAGCCACCTTCAAGAAGCTGGTCCAGGACGGCGGAAAGCTTTACCTGAAGCCGCTGAATACCGGATACAACCCCATCGAGATCAACGGCAATTGCCGGATCATCGGAGTGGTGCGAGAAGCGAAGATGAAGCTGCTCTAAGGACTTGAGACAAGGAGGTCGAATGAAAATACAGCTAGCGCTGGCTGCATCCCTGCTACTGATGACCGCTCTTACTGCGCAGGCTGCCATGTATAAATGCGTCGGCCCGAATGGGCAGGTGCAATTTACCGATCGGCCCTGCAATGGCGCAGTCGAGAGTCCAGAAAATGCCATAAAGGTGGCCCCTCCCGCCCCTTCCGTCCAACCACGAAGCGTGAAAAGCGAAGCTGAACTGGATAAAGAATGGGAGGATGCTCGGCGCTTCTATTACGTCGAACTGCCTGATGCAGAACGAAAGGCTGCCGAGCTCATGGCATCTCCAGACCCAAAGGCGCAGGAGCTTGGCCGCAAGCTCGCATGGGAAGTGCAGAAGGGTCGGGAGGCATTCGAGGAACTGAAGCGTGCCCATGAGCAGCGAGGCGAAACCAAGGAGCGCTATAGAAACGCTCTCCGCAAACTTGGCGCCCAGTAGCTTGCGGAGCCGCTTGAGCCCGCCTTCTCGATAGCGGCCATCCACGCCAGGGTGCTGCTGATCTGGAATGCAAAGAAGGCGTAGATTTTGATAGAACCGGATGGCCTGAAAGGACTCAAAATGATCTATCCCGGTCGCGGATTTTCGAATGACTGTGGCGCGGGTAACCATTATGGTTAATACTCGCGGCCCCAAAGGCCCTCTCTATGACCTCAATGCCATCCGGGAGGCAGCTTCGTCAGAGGCGTCGTTCGCTCTGACCAGAGGTGCGCGTCGTGACGCTGAGAACCTCGGCTACAGCCCAGATGATGTCAGAGGGATCGTTGGCAGGCTTCAGCCAAGCGACTACGACCATGTCTGGACCAAGAATGATGAGCGTGGTAGACCTGTTTTGGATGCGGATGGAGAGCCAATACGTATGGACGTGTATTTGCCCACAGCCAGAAATAGTGAAGGTAGATCAGACAAGATTTATCTGAAAGTTTTGTTGAATAAGCAGTTACAGCCAGTGGCGGTGGTCAGCGTGCAGTCATTCCACCAGCCGAGGAAGCCAGTATGAAATGCCCGATCTGCTCAAGTGAGGGAACGCTGTCTCTATTCCAGTATGAATTTGAAGCCAAGACGGCAGACAAGTGCACTGTCCCGGTAATGCTTGATGCGTACAGTTGCGCCCACTGTGGCGAAGAAGTAGAGACTCCTGAGATCACAAAGAAGAATAATATCGCTGTTGCGCGCGCTAAAGCCGACCACTATGCGCGATCACTGGATATTAACCGCGATAGCATTCCCGAATTCATTAAAGCGTTTAGAGCGGCATTCGAAATAACTCAAGGAGCCCTTACTGAGTTATTCGACAGCTCAGAGAAAGCCATATCTAAGTATGAGCTTGGATCAATCATACCATCTAGAACCATAACAAAATTCATAAGACTCATTATCCAGCGCCCAATAGTGCTTGACTGGCTCAGGGAAATGGATGATCAGGACAGACCCAGTTACTTAGCATCCTCATCGAGACGAGCTGTTTCAATAGATAAGATGCCTACTAACCGATCAAGATTAGCGCTTGGTGGAGTGATTGATGATCTTGAGGACTTCCAGATAGCGAAGAGCTTGGCCCTTGAGCTGATAAACATTGAAACGGTTGCCAAGTCCGTAGCAGTTAGCTCTTCCAAAATTGCAACACCGCTGACCGGAGCAGCTATTAGTCTTCACGAGATAAATACCAGCACAATGACGGCGCATTAGTAATGACCAAGAAGCTTCCGAAAGTTAGAAACATTATTGTTTGCGACGACATAAGACAGGAGAAGGGGAATAAGCTAAGCTTTAATGGCGTTTACACAAATGGCGTTTTCTTCAGTGAAGATGCAGAAACCAGAACCATGACTCAGATTTGCGTTTTCGCACAGTTTGACGATGTAGAGGGTTATGAACAATTAACCTTCAATGTTCTATCCCCGAGTGGCGAAAGCATGGTTGTACTTGATCCGAAAGCCCTTAGACCGGAAGCAAGCTCTATAATATTCAGCACAAAAATTGTTACCCCTACGCTTGACGAGGATGGGAACTATGTACTGGTATTTAAGTTCGACAACCGGTCCATTAAGCGAAATCTTCTGGTCGGCAGCGCATAGTCACTACTGCAACATGAGCACCCAGGACACAAATTAGTCATACCAGTTTGGTCTACCCTTTCGGAACCTGCTGAAGGGGAATCTCATGTGCGGACGCGTCGCCCAGTTCATGTCCTGGGCCGAGATCTACCACCTCCTGAACATCCACAGCCTGCCGCCGAGCACTCCGCTCGAGCCGCGGTTCAACGTCGCGCCCACCACCCAGGTGCAGGTCGTGCTGCCGCTTGAGGACGATGCACGGGTGGCGCCTATGCGCTGGGGGTGGAGGCCGCACTGGGCCCAGGATCGCGCGGCACCGATCAACGCCCGCGCCGAGACAGTGGCGCATGGACCGTTCTTCCGCGCCATCTGGCCGCATCGAATGCTCTGCCCGGTGTCAGGGTGGTTCGAGTGGGTCGATGAGGGTGGGCCGAAGAAACAGCCCTACTTCATTCGCAGGAAGGACCTGCAGCCGACCCTGTGCGCATCGATCGGTCAGGTTCATGACGAGCCGCGTGATGACGACGGCTTCGTGATCATCACCGCAGACGCCCTGGGCGGCATGGTCGATGTGCACGACCGCCGGCCGGTTGCGTTCTCCCCTGCCCTCGCCCGGGAATGGCTGGACCCGGCCACGCCTGCTGCGCGGGCTGAGGAGATGCTGGGTGCCGGCGAGGGGCCTGAGGCGTTCGAGTGGTATCGGGTGGACCGCGCCGTGGGCAACGTTCGCAACCAGGGCCCCCAACTGGTGAAGCCGCTGCCCGTCGGGTGAGAGTGGCTGAACTGCGGCGGCGGGCGGATACTGTATATCCATACAGAAATCTTATCCGTACCATGGACAACCGCGATATCCGAGAACGCCGCCGATTCCTGCTCGACAACTGGCAGGGTGCGCTCGATGACAGTTTCACCTTTCGCTATAGCCCTGACGCCCATTACCAGGCCCTGCTCGACATAGCCGACGAGTTCTACCACTCCGGGGTGATCGGCCTGGGACATCGCCAGGAGCTGGTCACGCGCGCCCTGGGCGCCTACTCGTTCCACGTCGAGGAAGGGATAGCCGCAGAGGTCTACTTCAACCCCCGCTTCTACTACGAGTTGCTGGAAGGCGACCAGTTGCTGGGCACCGTCCTGGAAGGCCATATCACGGGCCTGACATACAACCGCCTCGGCGTCATCTGGCACGATTGGGTCGATGGGGCCTGGCACTACCAGATGAAGGACACCGACCTGAATGTGCTCGGCCGGGTGGAAGGGCTGCAGGTCATTCGGCCGGGACTGGCTCCGCTGACCCTCCGCAGCGTCGTCCCGCCCAAGTACGAGTTCAGGGACTGGCGCGAAACCGTGCTCGCGCCCGAGCGCGATTTAACCTGTAAAAAAAGTTTACACGTGTACCAAGGTAGACCCCTGCCCGGGTATTGAAAGGCCATCATCTGCCGAAATACTGTATGCATATACAGCCAAGGAGCAGTAACGATGGCAGAAGAAGCGCTTCAGCGCGCCGAGCAGAGCAGCTACTACCACCTCACCCGCCGTGTTCAGCTCCTGCTGAACACGCCCCGCGCCCAGATCGAGCACCAGGCCGTGATCTATCGCGAGCCCTCCGACAGTTCTTCCGACTGGGATCGCCTCCTCGAAGAAATCCGCGACACAGAGGGCGTAGTCCTCACCCACCGCCCCGACGGCAGCATCCATGTTGCCTGGTTCAGCAACTACTGCTGAACCACGCGGGCTCAACTCCCAAAAGAAAATTAGCATTTGCTATTGCGTGATTAATTAGCAGTTGCTAATTTGTAGTCACGCCAGCAGAACACCGCCGGCACACAAGCCGGAGTCTCACCGGCTACCACGGCCCAGGGGAATCGAGGTCCAGGCCCCGAAGAGGGATCGACCTGCTCAGAAATCTGAGAGCTCTTTGATCGATGACCAGGGCCGCAAGGCCCTGGCTGCATCGGTGGGTGATCTTCGGCGTGGAAAGCAGACACGCAGTGCAACGGATAGGCGCACCCCTGAATAACCGCCTGCAATACCTGCCACATGAGCGACGCCCGGTATGCCTGCAGGGGCTAGAGCCGGGACCGGAGAGGAAGGCTTTGTCGGCCTCACGAGGATAGCCGGAGTAGCGCCCGGCAAGATCACCCAACCCATGCAGCCACACCAGCCAGGAGTTTGGCCATGTTCGAAAGCATCAAGCACACCGGCAGTAGCGATGGCATGACCACCGCCTGCTACGTCGACGGCGATGTGGCCGGGCAGGTTTTCTTCGCCTCCCACGCGCGACGCGTCGTGATCATCAGCGATATCGGGACGGTCGATCACGCCCGTGAGTGCCTGGTCATCTACCGATTCCATCCGGTGCTCGGCTTCAACAGGCCGATCGTGAAGGAAGAGCTCTACAACTACGCGGTTCGCCACACCACAGCCCGATAGGGCAGAACGGAGGAAGGAAGATGGCACGTTACGAAGCGCGCGGCGAACTTATGCCCCGCCACATCAAGGCGCTCAGCTCGGCCTATCGCATGCAACAGGAAGACCTTGAAAAGCGCATTGCCATGTACGGCCCAGGCCTTGGGGATGCCTTCAAAGCCGGGCTTGAGAAACAGTTGCGCGACCTGAAGGACGCAATGCGGGAAGTGCGCGAAATCGCTGCTCAGCAAAGGCTTTCCCGCAAACACCGAGCTTTCTAACCAGCCGCCCTGCCGGTAGCAGGGCAAGCATTCCCCCTTCCCCGAACCGACACGGGGCGCCACCGCGCAACGCATGACGCCGCGCGCGGGGCAACAACGAGAGCACGAGCGGCACCGGCACCCAGGTGCAACAGCGGAGGGCTTGCCATGAAGTAGACGATCACACAGGTACGGAGGCAGGGCTGCCCAGCATCGCTGGCCAGCCCTTTTTTGTTGAGTCCATACGCCGCCGGCCATGCCGGATAGGCCTTGCGGAAGTGTCTGCTTCCGGTGAGGCCGGCGACCTATGCACGCAACCCACTTACGAGGCCCCTCGCATGACTGCGAAATCCTTCAAGCAAATGATCCGGGACGGCGAGTTGAAGCGCGCAGACGCGATGAAGGCTCGCCTGGAAGACCTCCACGAGGAGCCGGGTTTCAACCTGCGCGCCGAGGGCGAAGACCTCGAGCAATCGATTGCGGTGCTCGCCGAGTACCTGCACCAGGGCGGGGTGGTTCCGCCGCTGGAGGTTCGCCCGCGCGCTGAAGGCGGCATGTGGGTGGTGGACGGGCATCGCCGCCGCCGTGCCTACCTGAAGCTGGACGCCGAGGGCCGACTGCCGCGCGATGACTCTGGTCAGGCCTGGATCGCCATCACCGCCTTTACCGGCAACGACGCCGAGCGGGTGCTGCGCGTCATCACCAGTCAGGAAGGCCGCAAGCTCACGCAGCTGGAGCTGGCCGAGGGCTACAAGCGCCTGGCCGCCTTCGGGTGGAGCAACGAGCAGATCGCCCAGAAGATGGGCCGCACCCGCCAGCACGTTGACCAGGTGCTCACAGTTGGCAACGCCAACACGGACGTGCAGCAGCTGGTGAAGGACGGCGCGGTATCCGCCACCGTGGCCGCGAGCGTGGTGCGCAAGCACGGCGACAAGGCCGGCAAGGTGCTGCAGAGCACCCTGGAGAAGGTGAAGGCGTCCGGCGCAACGCGGGTAACGCCCAAGGCCATGAAGGAGCCGGAGATTCCCCGTCCGCTGCTGGAAAGCCTCTACGCGTCCTGCAAGTTGATTGCGGACAGCCTCCCCGAACAAGTGCGCACCGCCATTGGCGAAGGCGCCGAAATCATCACCGTCACCCTCAAGGCGAACCAGCTCGAGCGCTTCACCGATCTCGTTCGCCAGTCCACCGAAGCCATCGAAGGCTGAAGGAGAGCATCATGCAGCAGCGCCAGCACCCCGCCGCCGACATCGAAGAGTTCGCCGGCAAGAACATCCGTGACACCGCCGCCCTCGCCCGCCGCTACGGCTATACCGACCCCGTCTTCGCCAAGCTCTGCGGCAACCTGTGTGTCCTCGGCTTCAAGCGCCGCCAGGCGCAGCAGGTGGCGTGATGCTCTCCACCGGCTGCATCCGCAGCCATGAGCAGCAGGTGGCCATGCTGGGGAGCGCCGCCGGGATCGATCCGGTGAAGTTCCCCAGGCGCTACGCCAAGCTGATGGCCCGAAAAGGAAAGACGCTCGACATCGAGATCATGAGCCGGCGGCAGATCCAGGCAGTGCAGGACGAAGAGAAGATGACCCGGGTGCGGGAGCTGGCGAAGACCCACTGCATAACCGAGGTAGAAAAGCTGACCGGCATCAGCAGGAAGCGCCTGGTGTCTCTGGCCGAGGAGCACGAGATCACCTTCCCCGAAGGCCGTGGCCGCGCCCACCTGGCGCGCTATGAAGTCCACGCCGCCAAGCTTCGCGCCTACCTGGCCATCGGGCTGACGCGACGTGAGGCCATCAAGGCGAGCGAGCTGGACCCGCGGATCTTCAAGAAGGTCTGCCAGCAGTTCGAAATCCAGTTCCCGGAGACCCGTTGAGCATGGCTAAGACCAGCCAGCAACGATCAGCCGACGCAGCAGCGCGGCGCAAGGAGCGCGGCGAGGTTGAACTCCGGCACCGCGTGCGGCCAGGAATACTCTCGATGCTGCGAGACCTCATGAGCTGGGGCGCGATCACCGAGATCGCCGAGTGCATCCAGCTGCTGATCATGAACATCCATGCCCTTGGGCCAGAGGGAGCCAAGCGGTTCCTTGCCGTGCCGCGCCACGAAATAACGATATCGGAAAGCGTGGCGCGCCAACTTCGGGGTCAGGGTGAGGCTGAATCGCAGCATCTCGACCGGCAGGAAGATGTGGCTAGCTGTTGATCAACTGATCGATCAAACGTTGCGCCAGCTCCGAGCCCTTCTTCTTGGCTGCCTCGTAATCCGGATGTAGCCCGCCTTCCGGGCGTGTCGGATAGCGATCTACGTGAATATCAACCTCGACGGTGAAGCCGTTCTGGTGCCTGGCGATTGTCAGCGAATAGTCGTATCCGCGGTAGCAGGCATCCAAGACCTGCGATTCGATTGGCATCGTCCCCTCCTTGAGCCGGCCCCGAGCCGGAACCCCAAACCTACCCCACCCCATCCATCCGCACCAGCGGAAAGGATGCGATCGACCTGGAGAAAGCAATGCAAACCGTAATCTACGCTGGCCTGCGCAATCCAGGCCGTGACCAAGCAATCGCAGAGGCAATGGCCAGCATGCCCACGGCCGAGGTCTGCGAGCAATTCAAGATCAACCCCAGCACCGCCAGGAAGGCCGCAAAGCGAATCTCCGACCTGCACGTCTACGAGCTCAAGCTCACAGGGGGGGGTAAGGAAATGTCGATCTGCACGGTGGCTGCCAAGTCCTTCAGGCGCGCGGCGCTGGGCGCCTATCGGCACTACTGCGGGACGTTCCGAAATTTGGAGCTGCCCCAGTGGCAAGTAACCGATGGAACCAGCTCCATCTCCATCATCGACTTACGGAATCTGGATACCGGCATGGCATCGGTCACTGAAGACGATGAAAGGAATAGCCTCTAGCTAGGCATTTATCCATTGCCTCGGTCGTACCAGTTCGAGGCTGACAGCAGGGCTTGCTGATCGGCATCAGCCAGGCTTGAGAACGGACCATCGATCTCATCTATCCACTTCTGGTCGCCTCCGACAAAAACGAAAACTCGCACCTTGCGAGGAAGATCTTCTGAAGCATCCCCCCACAAGTAGTCGGCATAGATGGTCTTACCAGCCCCCTTTCCGCTCTCAATGGTCAGCCTGGGTGCGCGTGGACGATCAATTCCAAGTTCCATAAGTCCTCCTTGATGAGGCGAAATGCCGTGCAGAAACAAACCTAGACCACCGCAGCGCCTCGCACCAGAGGCCTCTCACACACCCCATCCCCAACCCACTCTGCGCGCAGCGCTGGAGGGAAGAATCGTGTCCGAGATGAAAACTGTACGCACCTCCGAGCTGATAGGCGCGGCGCTGGATTGGGCCGTCGACATGGTCTTGTCTGGCAAGCCGCTGGAGGTGCGTCACCACAAAAGCGGCAACGGCGAGTGGGCGTTCTTCCATGAAGGAATCCCGTACCAGCAGGGCCCTGCGCCGTACTCAACCGACTGGTCGAAGGGTGGGCCGCTACTGGAGCCCAACCACATCGAGCTGAGCATTGGCGATGAGAACTACTGGGCCAACAGAACCTGTACCAGTCGCTATGACGATGAGCCCCGTCAGTACCCGGGCGACAGCATGCTAATCGCCGCCTGCCGCGCCATCGTAGCCGCCAACCTCGGCGACGAAGTCCAGATCCCTGCGGAGCTGCTGCCATGACCGCCCTTCAGCGCAAAGAGCGCCCGATCATCTTCAGCGGCAGTTCGGTGCGTGGAATCCTGGATGACCGCAAGTGGGCAACGCGGCGCGTCGTAAAGGGCGCAGCCGCCAAATGGCTGATCGACCACTCTCCCGAATGGGTTGCCAGCAAGGCGAACGAACTGTGCCCATACGGCCAGCCAGGCGACCGGCTGTGGGTGCGCGAGACTCATTCTATCCACGCGACACACGGCCAACGCCGAACCGATGGTGAGCGCTGGGGGCCGTGGGGCGGATTGCCTACGACGATATCGCCTGACGGCACACAGATAGCTTACTTCCGTGAAGGCTTTGACCGCTGCGACCCAGGGCGCTGGTGCCCATCCATCCACATGCCCCGCTGGGCCTCCCGCATCCTGCTGGAGATAACCGACGTGCGCGTGGAGCGGCTGCAGACGATCACCGAAGAGCAGGCGAAGGCCGAGGGATTGCGGTGGAATTCGCTCTACAAGCAATGGGGCGGCGTCGAGAGCCACCCCGCTTCCCGTCCTGAGTGCCCGCAGTGGCGGTGGTACGAAAGTCCGATCACCGCATTCAGCCGGCTCTGGGAATCCATCAACGGCGTTGGCAGCTGGGACGCCAACCCGATGGTCTGGGTCGTTGAGTTCCGGAGGATTCAGCCATGACCGGTCTCTCCGAATCCGCCACACAGCGGCGCATAGACGCCCTGTGCTGCCCCGCCAAGCCCCGATACCTCAACAGGAACACGCACAAGCGCTACCGCGTCATCGCCGACGACGGCAAGCAGTGCGAGCTCCAGGGCATCGACATGAAATCCACCTACGCCAGCCACGAGGCGCTGGCTGACAAGAACGTATGGGAGCGTATTCCATGACATTTCAACGCGAGAACCGCTACATCGTCATCAAGCGCAAAGACCTCATCGCCGCAGCGGAATCAGGTGCGGTCGATGCTTCCTTCGCCGAAGTTCTGGACATCGTGCGCGACAACCTTCCCACCCGCGAATGCCTGGTGATCGAAAGCGACTGGCCCGAGTACGAACCAGCCTGGCAGATGATCCAAGCTCGCATGGAAGGCGCCACCCCTCCCGCCGCGCAGGTGCAGGGGGAGCGGGAGGAGTTCGAGGCTTACATCCTGGGGCGATATCCCGGCGCAACTCTCGATAGGCATAGGCCCGGTCACCTACACCGCGCTGGACGATACATCCAAGCAACTGTTGAGGCTGCATGGTCCGCCTGGCAGGCCCGCGCCGCGCTCTCCGCCCCGCCTGCTGCTGACGAATCCGAGCCGGCCGAAACGCTGGCAGCGCGACTGATCGAAGTGCGCGCGGCGGTTCTTGGTCATGCGGTGCCATGGGCTGAGGCCGTCGAAATCACCGCCACCATCACCAAGATGCCCGATGAAGAGAAAGCCGCCCTGCTAGCTATGGATGACGCCCCGCCTGCTGCTGGGGTGCTGGAGCAGATGTCCGAGGAGGCCCGCTCAACCCTGGTCGGCATGGTCGAGTTCTGCCTGGAGCGGCGCTACTGCATGGGCATGGATGAAGGCTTCGCATCGTTCGAACCGGAGACAGAGCACGGCTTCGTGAAAGAGCTGCGAGCTTTCGTCGAAGGCGCCCCCACCCCGCCTGCATCCGAACAGCAGCAGGCTGTCCAGCAACCGCACACAGTTGAGTTTGTGGGCAAAACGTGTCAGCGCGTGCTCATGGCTGAAGGGAAGCCCTATCCGCGTACCTGCGCCGTTTGCGGACTCTCCGGTCCGTGCAAATCATTTCCTCGGGAGAGCGACCTGCGCCTGAACCCGCACCTGGCAGGTGTAAACCAGGGGGTTACAACTGAGGCGGGGAATGGGGGTGATGCATGAGCGAGAAGATCAAGCCGTGCCACTGCGGATACGAAGGCGAGCTGATGGGACTGCAGCACTCCGTGTTCCTGAGCCTCATCTGCCCGAAGTGCAACCGCACCGTGGAGGCCTTCACTACCGAAGGCCTGGCCCAGGCCTGGAACAAGCCTGCTCCCACCCCGCCCCAGGAGAACGACCGATGAGCTTTAATCCGTTGCTTAGCCTGGCGCGCAATGCCAAGCGCCAGAAGATGGACATGCAGTGCGACCCGCAGTGGGTACTGGATCTGGCCGCCGAGCGCGACCAGCTCCGCGAGGAACGCGACAGCCTGGAATCTGAATGCAGCCGCGTGACTGGTCAGAACGCCCGACTGCATGACCAGATCGTCGAGCTGTACCAAGACCGCGACCAGCTCCGCGCCGAGTTGATCAAGGCCAACGACCGCTATCAGCGAGACGTTTACGGCCTGAACAACGAGGGTGATCCAATCGGCGGCGAACCTCCCGGAGGGTATGCCAACGACAATGCCAAGCTCCGCGCCGAGCTCGACGCGATCAGGGGGCAGAAGCCGGTGGCGTGGCAATCACGCTTCACCGACGAGGAGTGGGCCAAATGCAGCCGCGGCCACTTCGATTGGGTGAAGCGGGAGCCAGAAGCATTCCCCGGAGGCTACGAAGCCCGAGAACTCTACGCCCTTCCACCCCAACAGCTCGGCGCAGAGGAACGTGATGTTCCGCTTCATGCAGCCATCAACCGGGCCTGCGGGGAGCTGCCTGATGGGTGGTCTATCGAGGTGAACGCAGAACGAGACGGCGCCTGGGTCGCTCTTCTGAATGCCGAACTGGAGGTAGTCGAATTCCCAACCAACAACGAGCGCCTCGATTACACGGTGAACGACGCTGTCGAGTTCGCCATCCTCTCCACCCGCCAGGCTGAGGAGGGGGAGTGATGCGAGAACTCAGTCTTGCACAGCGCGTCGCGCGAGCTGACGACCCGATCAAAGAGCTCGTCAGCGATGAGGATCTTGAGGCCGCCTGGGGTCACGCCAACTTCGGCGGGATGGACAGGCGCGACGTGATTCGATTCGCCGTCCTGAAATGCGCCAGCGGATGGCACCAGGGCCACACCTCGCAGACCATATGCAGGGAGCTTGGCCTGATCTACCGCAGTCGATACGGCCTCACCAAGAAGGGCCGGCTGTATCTCTGGGAAGCCTTCGGGCGCGACAGCAACTTCTAACCCCCTACCCCACCACAGCCTGCCGGCAATGACCGGCGGGGAGGTATCGTCATGTTCATGACCCAGCAGGAAGTGGCCGACCTCACGGGTCGGTCCCGCGCCAGCGCGCAAATACGCTGGCTCGATGATCATCGTTTCGGATACGTGATAGGCGCGGATGGGCGCCCGAAGGTTCTTCGGGACGTAGTGCTTGCCCGGCTGGGGGCTTCCCAGCAGCAGAAGAAGGAGCCCCGGCTGCGTCTGACGGGGTCGTGAGGAGGGGACATGCGTCCAAGGAAGAAGGATCGGCACCTGCCGGCTTGCATGTACCACAAGCACGGCGCGTACTACCTGGTGAAGGGTGGGAAGTGGCTGCGCCTGGGCGAGGACTACCAGGCGTCATTGCTTGAGTATGCCCGGAAGACCTCACAGGCAGCGCTTGGCGGCATGCCGGAGCTCATCGACAGAGCCCTGGCGCACCACTTCAAGGTCAAGCGCCTGGCCGCCAACACGGTGGCCCAGTATGAAGCCGCAGCGGAGAGGCTGAAGGACATATTCGCGGAGTTCGAGCCAAGACAGGTCATGCCGAAGCACATCGCCGCGGTGAAGGTCGATCTTGCCGGCACCCCGAACATGTGCAACCGCATCCTGTCCGTGGCCCGCATCGTGTTCAGCTACGCCCTGGAATGGGGAGAGGTCGATTCCAACCCTTGCGTGGGGGTCCGGCGCCATCAGGAGGCGCGGCGCGACCGGTACATCACCGATGCCGAGTTCTCGGCCATCCTGGCCGCCTGCAGCCCATACGTGCGCAACATCCTGGAAATGGCATACCTCACCGGCCAGCGCATCAGCGACGTGATCAGTATCCACCTGGCGGACATATCGCCGGAGGGCGTGGCGTTCGTGCAGCAGAAGACGGGAGCCAAACTGGTCGTAGCCATGACCCCGGACCTCGAGGAGTTGATCGCCCGCGCCAAGGCCCTGCCGAGGAAAGTGCGCACGCTCACGCTGTTCTGCGCACGCGCCGGAAGGCCAGTGTCGTACCACACAATCAAGGAGGCGTTTGCCAGGGCGAGGGAGAAAGCCGGCGTGGCTGACGTGACCATCCACGACATCCGCGCAAAGTCCCTGACGGATGCTGATGCTGAGGGCAAAAACGCTCAGGCGCTCGGCGGCCATAGCGACCCGAGAATGACCGCACGATATCTGCGCGGGCGGTTGCCGAAGATCGCTCAGGCCCCGACAATGCCTGTCAATGTGCGCTGAGTATTAGACAAACACCCCTATGTCAAAAAGACAGGCCCCCGCCGAAGCCCTAAACAACGAGCTCTCCGACCACACGCCGATGATGCAGCAGTACTGGCGATTGAAGAACCAGCACCCGGACCAGCTGATGTTCTATCGCATGGGTGACTTCTACGAGATCTTCTACGAAGACGCCAAGAAGGCCGCCAAGCTCCTCGACATCACCCTCACCGCCCGCGGCCAATCGGCTGGCAAGGCGATCCCCATGGCAGGCATTCCCTTCCATTCGGTGGAGGGCTACCTGGCCAAGCTGGTGAAGCTCGGCGAGTCGGTGGTCATCTGCGAGCAGATCGGTGATCCGGCCACCAGCAAGGGCCCCGTGGAGCGCCAGGTGGTGCGCATCATCACCCCCGGTACGATCAGCGATGAGGCGCTGCTGGATGAGCGGCGCGACAACCTGATCGGTGCGGTACTCGGTGATGAGCGCCTGTTCGGGCTGGCAGTGCTGGACATCACCAGCGGCCGCTTCAGCGTGCAGGAGATCAAGGGCTGGGAGAACCTGCTGGCAGAACTCGAGCGCATGAATCCCGCGGAGCTGCTGATCCCTGACGACTGGCCCCAGGGCCTGCCGGCCGAGAAGCGCCGTGGCGTACGTCGCCGCGCCCCCTGGGACTTCGACCGTGACTCGGCCCGCAAGAGCCTGTGCCAGCAGTTCGGCGTACAGGATCTCAAGGGCTTCGGTTGCGAGAACCTGACGCTGGCCATCGGAGCGGCCGGCTGCCTGCTCGGCTACGCCAAGGAAACCCAACGCACCGCCCTGCCGCACCTGCGCAGCCTGCGCCATGATCGCCTCGACGACACGGTGATCCTGGACGGTGCCAGCCGCCGTAACCTGGAGCTGGACATCAACCTCGCAGGTGGACGCGACAACACGCTGCAATCGGTAGTCGACCGCTGCCAGACCGCCATGGGCAGCCGCCTGCTGAGCCGATGGCTGAACCGCCCCCTGCGTGATCGCGCCGTACTGGAGGCACGCCAGGACTCCATCAGTTGCCTGCTGGAGCGCTACCGCTTCGAAGGCCTGCAGCCACAGTTGAAGGAAATCGGCGACGTAGAGCGCATTCTCGCCCGCATCGGCCTGCGCAACGCCCGCCCCCGCGACCTGGCCCGTCTGCGCGATGCCCTGGCGGCACTGCCCGAGCTGCAGAGTGCCATGACCGACCTGGAGGCACCGCATCTGGGAACCCTGGCCACCAGCATCCGCACCTATCCGGAGCTGGCGGACCTGCTGGCCCGCGCCATTATCGAGACACCGCCTGCGGTGATCCGTGACGGTGGTGTGATCAAGACCGGCTACGACGCCGAACTGGACGAGCTGCAGGCGCTGAGCGAAAACGCCGGCCAGTACCTGATGGACCTCGAAACACGCGAGAAGGCACGCACCGGCCTGCCCAACCTCAAGGTCGGCTACAACCGTATTCACGGCTACTACATCGAACTGCCCCGCGTGCAAGCCGAGCAGGCGCCCGCCGACTACATCCGCCGCCAGACCCTCAAGGGCGCAGAGCGCTTCATCACCCCCGAGCTCAAGGCATTCGAGGACAAGGCCCTCTCCGCGAAGAGCCGCGCCCTGGCCCGGGAGAAAATGCTCTATGAGGACCTGCTGGAACAACTGATCGAGCAACTGGCGCCCCTGCAGGACACCGCGGCCGCCCTGGCCGAACTGGACGTACTGAGCAACCTCGCCGAGCGCGCCCTGAACCTGGACCTGAACCGTCCCCGCTTCGTCGAAGAGCCCTGCATGCGCATCGTGCAAGGTCGCCACCCGGTGGTGGAGCAGGTGCTGGAAACCCCGTTCGTGGCAAACGACCTGTCTCTGGACGATGCCACCCGCATGCTGATCATCACCGGCCCGAACATGGGCGGTAAATCGACCTATATGCGCCAGACAGCCCTGATCGTCCTGCTGGCGCACATCGGCAGCTTCGTGCCGGCGGCCAGTTGCGAACTGTCGCCCGTGGACCGCATCTTCACCCGCATCGGCTCCAGCGACGATCTGGCCGGCGGCCGCTCCACCTTCATGGTGGAAATGAGCGAAACCGCCAACATCCTGCACAACGCCACCGACAGCAGCCTGGTGCTGATGGACGAAGTGGGCCGTGGCACCAGTACCTTCGACGGCCTGTCGCTGGCGTGGGCTGCAGCTGAGCACCTGGCACGCCTGCGCGCCTATACGCTGTTCGCCACTCACTACTTCGAGCTCACCGTGCTGCCGGAAAGCGAGCCGGTGGTGGCCAACGTGCACCTCAATGCCACCGAGCACAACGAGCGCATCGTCTTCCTGCATCACGTCCTGCCCGGCCCGGCGAGCCAGAGCTACGGCCTCGCTGTGGCACAACTGGCCGGCGTCCCGGCAGACGTGATCCTCCGAGCACGCGAGCATCTGGCGCGACTGGAAACCACCAGCCTGCCCCATGAAGCACCGAAAGCCGCACCCGGCCAGCCGGTACCGCCCATGCAGAGCGACATGTTCGCAAGCCTGCCGCACCCGGTGCTCGACGAGTTGGCGAAGTTGCAACCGGACGACCTGACCCCACGCCGCGCGCTGGAGTTGTTATATACATTCAAGGCTCGAATCTAACGCCATCGCGCACAAGCTGTTAGAATCCCGCGCGCTCTGGACGAGCTCCGGCCGCCAGCCTGAGTCGGGGACGCCATCCAGAGCCGGGAAACCTCTATAGCCAGGGTTTCCGAGCCGCCGCTGAGGAGAGAACTAGAAATGACCTTCGTCGTCACCGACAACTGCATCAAATGCAAATACACCGACTGTGTGGAAGTCTGTCCGGTGGACTGCTTCTACGAAGGCCCGAACTTCCTGGTCATTCACCCGGACGAGTGCATCGACTGCGCACTCTGCGAACCCGAGTGCCCGGCCCAAGCCATCTTCTCCGAAGATGAAGTGCCGGAAGACATGCAGGAGTTCATCGAGCTCAACCGCGATCTGGCGGAAGTCTGGCCGAACATCACCGAAAAGAAGGAAGCTCTGGCAGACGCCGAAGAGTGGGATGGCGTGAAAGGCAAGCTCCCCCAGCTGGAGCGCTGATCGCGCATCAAGCAAAAGGCCCGCAATTGCGGGCCTTTGTTTTTTGCGGACAAAAAAAGGGGCGGTTGCCCGCCCACTCTTTTGTCCCTATCCCTTCAATTCCCTTTCATCATCCTGATGAGCCACATCCAGTGGCGCTCCCAACCGATTTCCTATCGGCCCGCAACATTCCGTGTTGCATGGGGCTGATGATAGCGATTCCCGGCCTGCCAACAAGGGCACCTGCCGGAGCGAGTCTTGGTGAATTCAATCAGCAATTAAAATAAAAACCTTAAAAATCAATAACATAAAAAATCATCTCACACACCTTGGCCCTGATTTCCACTCACTTTTGACCTTTAACGCTTACAGCAAATGTAAGCAAATACTTACATGACCTTTTTTTGAAAAAAGATGTAGCGCTTCGATATTCCGGCTTAAGAAGTTCCAAAACGAAGAAACCCGGCCTTAGCCGGGTTTCCCTTAACGACCTCCCTTACTGAAACAGCGCGTCGCTCGACAAGCCGTTCTTCTCCAGGATTTCCCGAAGCCGTTTCAAGGCCTCCACCTGGATCTGCCGCACCCGCTCCCGGGTCAGGCCTATTTCCTGGCCGACTTCCTCGAGTGTGCAGCTTTCATGGCCACGCAGACCGAAGCGACGCACCACCACTTCACGCTGCTTGTCCGTTAGCTCCGACAACCACTGGTCGATGCTCTGCGACAGATCGTCGTCCTGCAGCAACTCGCAGGGATCGGTCGGACGGTCGTCGGTGAGCGTGTCCAGCAACGTCTTGTCCGAATCCGGACCAAGGGAAACGTCCACCGAAGTGACCCGTTCGTTCAAACCGAGCATCCGCTTCACCTCGTCCACCGGCTTCTCGAGCAGGTTGGCGATTTCTTCCGCAGAAGGCTCGTGATCGAGCTTGTGGGTCAGCTCCCGCGCAGCGCGCAGGTAGACGTTGAGTTCCTTGACGACGTGGATCGGCAGCCGGATTGTCCGGGTCTGATTCATGATCGCGCGTTCGATGGTCTGCCGGATCCACCAGGTAGCGTAGGTGGAGAAGCGGAAGCCCCGCTCCGGGTCGAACTTTTCGACCGCCCTGATCAGCCCGAGGTTGCCCTCTTCGATCAGATCCAGCAGGGAGAGCCCTCGGTTTACATAACGACGGGCGATCTTGACCACCAGTCGCAGGTTGCTCTCGATCATGCGTTTGCGTCCGGCGGGATCACCTCGCTGCGCCAGGCGCGCGAAATGTACTTCTTCTTCCGGAGTCAGGAGGGGGGAAAAGCCGATTTCGTTGAGGTATAGCTGAGTCGCGTCGAGGGCGCGGGTGTAGTCGATGTACTTGTGCTGTTTGAGTGAGCTTGACTGCTTGGACCTGCTGCTCGGGGCAGGTGCGTCCTGCTCCTCGGACAGCGAATCGTCCATGCCGACGCCCGGCTCCAAAAGGAGCAATTCGTCGTCGACGTCAAACTCCGGCGCTTCTTTATTGAGTGCCATTGTTGTTGTCCCTTGCTGAGTTCGACAACAAGCTCTGACGACGCCATTTCCCTGGCTACGCCTGAGCCCGTCCATCCCACGAGGGTGACGGGCTGACGTCGGATCAACGACGGGGCAGATATTGCAGGGGATCTACAGGCTTACCTTGGCGGCGAATTTCAAAGTGAAGCTTCACCCGGTCAGTACCCGTTGAGCCCATCTCTGCAATGGTCTGTCCGACCTTGACCTGCTGTCCTTCCCGTACCAGCAACCTGCGGTTGTGGCCGTAGGCGCTTACGTAGGTATCGCTGTGTTTGATGATTACCAATTCGCCGTAGCCCCGTAATCCACTTCCGGCGTATACAACCGAACCATCCGACGCAGCTAAAACAGGCTGGCCTAATTCACCTGCTATATCAATCCCTTTATTCAAACTACCGTTTGAGGAAAAACGACCGATCATCGCGCCGTTCGCAGGCCACGCCCAGCCAGTCGCAGAGCGGTTTACAGGCAGGGTCGGCGTCGTTGCCGGCGTGGTCGCGACAGGGGGTTGGGCCGGAGTGACGGGCTTGGCCGGCTGGCCCTGCACCGGTTGGCTGGCGGCCGGTTGCCGGTTCGGCGGCGCGGTGACGACCGGAGCCGTAGCGACGGCACGCACCGGTGCGGAATTGGACTGGCCATCGAAACGGATGGTCTGCCCCGGACGGATCACGTAGGGCGCGGGAATGTTGTTTCGCGCGGCCAGGGCCTTCCAGTCCCAGCCGAAGCGGAAAGCGATGGAATAAAGAGTGTCACCGCGCTGTACCCGGTATTGGCCAGTGGTCACCGGTTGACGTTGCTGGGTGCTCACGGCGCGGCCATTGCGATCGACCACCTGGACACCGCCGGGCGGTGAGCTCGCGCAGCCCGCCAGCAACAAGCCAACGGCCACGACGGACAGCAGTCCATGCGCGCTTCCCATGCTGATCCTCTGCCGAATGGCCAGGCTCATTCCTGTCCCCTTTCCCCAATGCCCCAAGGTCGTGCGTATTGTGCCGATTATATCGTTCAGGACCAGTTACCCATTGCTCATCTCGGGTTGCCCGCCAGGGCACGAGGCCATGGCAACGTATCGCCGTGCCTGCCAATCAGAAAGTCGATCGGCGTACAGGTTCCCCGCGGCCAGGTGGATGGTGCGCCGACGACGCGTCCGCCCTGCTCAGGCCAGCGGCCCATTGAGCAGCGGAACGAAACGGACGGCGTCCAGCACATGGCGCGAGAAGCCGTGCTCCTCGCGGATGATCAGCATCAGTTGCTGGACATCGCCCGCGCCGACCGGGATCACCAGGCGCCCGCCCGGGGCCAGTTGATCCAGCAACGCCTGCGGCACTTCGGCAGCGCCGGCGGTGACGATGATGCCGTTGTAGGGGGCCAGCGCCGACCAGCCTTCCCAGCCGTCTCCCCAGCGGAACACGACGTTGCGCAGGTTGAGTTCGACCAGGCGCTCCTTGGCGCGGTCCTGCAGGCTCTGGATACGCTCGACGGAGAACACCCTCTCCACCAACTGCGCCAGGATGGCGGTCTGGTAGCCGGAGCCCGTGCCGATCTCCAGCACCTTGTCCAGCGGCCCGGCAGCGAGCAGCAGCTCGCTCATCCGCGCCACCATGTAGGGCTGGGAAATGGTCTGGTTGTGGCCGATGGGCAGTGCCGTGTCTTCATAGGCGCGATGCGCCAGCGCCTCGTCGACGAACAGGTGCCGCGGCGTACGACGGATGGTTTCCAGCACATGGGCGTTGGACAGCCCCTCTTCATAGAGGCGCTGGATCAGGCGCTCACGGGTGCGCTGGGAGGTCATGCCGATGCCCCGGCGCAGCAGGTCGTCCTGTTCGCGTGCCATCAGAACAGCCTCCCCAGCCAGCCCTCGAGGCTGTCGAGCCCCTGGGTGAAGGTGCGGTCCAGCTGCAACGGCGTGATCGAGACGTAGCCCTGCATCACGGCATGGAAATCGGTACCCGGGCCACCATCCTCGGCATCGCCGGCCACGGCGATCCAGTAGCCCTCCTTGCCACGCGGGTTGACCACCTTGACCGGCGCCGCAGCCCGGGCGCGATGGCCCAGGCGGGTCACCTGCACGCCACGGATATGGTCCAGCGGCAGGTTGGGGATGTTCACGTTGAGCACGGTGCGCGGCGGCAGGTCGAGCTGCGCATGGCCTTCGACCAACTTGCGAGCGAAATGCGCAGCGGTGGCGAGGTTGTCCGACTGGCGCGAAAGCAGCGAGAAGGCGAATGCCGGCAGATCGAGGAAGCGCCCTTCCAGCGCAGCCGCGACGGTCCCCGAATACAACACGTCGTCGCCGAGATTGGCGCCGAGGTTGATGCCGGACACCACCATGTCGGGCGTCTGCTCCAGCAGGCCGTTGAGCCCCAGGTGGACGCAATCGGTGGGCGTGCCGTTGATGCTGATATAGCCGTTGTCCAGGCGATGCGGGCACAGCGGACGATCCAGGGTCAGCGAGCTGCTCGCGCCGCTCTTGTCCTGGTCGGGGGCGATGACCACGCACTCGGCATAATCCTCGAGCGCAGCATGCAGGGCGGCGATGCCGGGTGCATTCACCCCGTCGTCGTTGGAAATCAGAATACGCATGGGTTGTCCGTCTGCCCCGCCGGCACCAGATCGACAAGCTCGCGAACCACTGCGGTAGCGAAGCATCCAGCCGGCAGGACGAATTCCAGTTGCAGAACGTCAGGCTCGGGATAATGCCACGTAAGGCCGCCGATGGGGAGGCGGAGGATGCGCCGTTCGTGCGCCATGCCCGCATCCGCGAGCCAGTCGCGCAGCGCCGGCTCGGCATCGGCCAGCGCCTGCTCCAGGGCCCCCGTGGCGCCGCCGGCAGGGGACGGCCCGGAACCCCACAGGGCACCGGTCGGATGCAGGTCGAGAATCTCCAGGCGGGGGTCGCGACACTCCTCCTCGCCCGCCATGAAGAAGCTGCGCTTGTCGGTGAAGGCCAGCAGGTCGCCGACCTCGGCACGGTTCCAGTTGCCCTTGGCCACCCGCTCGGCGAGCACCTGGTTGAACAGGTAGCTGCGCCCGGCCGATAGCAGCCGAGAGCGGACGTTGCGCTGTTCCGGCAATTCACGACGGCTGGCGAAAGCGCGGGCATCGACGACATTGCCGCCGTCGTGGCCGAAGCGCTGCGAGCCGAAGTAATTGGGCACACCGCCGGCCGCCATCGCCTTGAGCCGGGCATCGAGCGCCTGGTGGTCGGCGACCAGGCGCGTGAGGCGCAGGGTGAAGCCATTGGCCGAATGCGCACCCCGTTGCAGCTTGCGCTTGTGGCGTACGCTCCTGAGGATGCGCAGGCTGGGGTTCTCGGCGGCGGAGAGGTCCGGATCGGCCTTGCCCGGCAGGTGCAGGCTGAACCACTGGCGGGTCAGCGCCTGGCGGTCCTTCAGACCGGCATAGCTGATGGTCCGGACCGGCACGCCGGCTGCACGGGCCAGGCGCCGGGCGGCTTCCTCGGTGTTCAGCTCACGCTTCTCCACCCACAGCCAGAGGTGCTCGCCTTCGCCGGCGAGTGGGATGTCCAGCACTTCGTCGACCTGGAAGTCCTCGGCGATCGCCTTGAGCACGGCCTGGCCGAGTGCCTCCCCGTAGGCACGGGGCCCCAGCAGTTCGAACTCGTTCATGCGCTCAGCAACAGGGCGACCGCATGCACGGCGATGCCCTCCTCCCGGCCAGTGAAGCCGAGCTTCTCGGTGGTGGTGGCCTTGACGTTGACCTGGTCCAGCTCGACGCCGAGGTCCTCGGCGATCGATGCACGCATGGACTCGATGTGCGGGGCCATCTTCGGCGCCTGGGCGACGATGGTGGCGTCCACGTTGCCGACCTTCCAGCCCTTGTTGCGCACCTGCACCAGCACATGGCGCAACAGCGCGCGGCTGTCGGCGCCCTTGAACTGCGGGTCGGTATCCGGGAAGTGCTTGCCGATGTCGCCCAGCGCAGCGGCACCCAGCAGCGCGTCGGAGAGCGCGTGCAGCAGCACGTCACCGTCGGAGTGGGCAATGAGCCCGAACTTGTGAGGGATGCGCACGCCGCCCAGGGTGATGAAGTCCCCCTCGCCGAAACGATGCACGTCGTAACCGTGGCCAATTCGCATAGTCAGAAAAACGCCCTGAAAAGTCAGGGCGCGATTCTAACTGAAAGCGAAAGCTGGAAGCTGGAAGCCATACCGGCTTCCAGCCCTCAGGTCACTGCGCAGGCTCATCAGCCTTTCAACGCAGCGGCGTGGTGCCGCAGGTGGTCGTCAATGAAGCTGGCGATGAAGTAATAGCTGTGGTCATAGCCCGGCTGCAGGCGCAGTGTCAGCGGATGCTCGGCGGCCTTGGCGGCCGCCTGCAGCGCTTCGGGCTTGAGCTGGTTGACCAGGAAATCGTCACGATCGCCCTGGTCCACCAGGATCGGCAAACGCTCGCTGGCATCGGCGATAAGCGCACAGGCATCCCACTCGCGCCAGCGCGAGCGGTCCTCGCCCAGATAGCGGGATAGCGCCTTCTCGCCCCAGGGGCAGGCCATCGGGTTGACGATGGGCGCGAAGGCCGACAGCGACTGGTAGCGCCCCGGGTTGCGCAGCGCACAGACCAGCGCACCGTGGCCGCCCATGGAGTGCCCGCTGATGCCACGCTTGTCCGAGACCGGGAAATTGGCCTCGATCAGCGCCGGCAACTCCTGCACCACGTAGTCGTGCATGCGGTAGTTGCGCGCCCAGGGCTCCTGGGTGGCGTTGACGTAGAAGCCGGCGCCCAGCCCGAAGTCCCAGGCACCGTCAGGATCGCCTGGCACATCGGCACCGCGCGGGCTGGTATCCGGGGCGACGATGATCAACCCGAGCTCGGCGGCCAGCCGATGGGCACCGGCCTTCTGCATGAAGTTCTCGTCGGTGCAGGTCAGCCCCGACAGCCAGTAGAGCACCGGCAACTTCGCCCCCTGCTCCGCCTGGGGAGGCAGGTAGACGGCGAAGACCATGTCGCAGTTGAGCGTGTTCGAGCGATGGCGATAGCGCTTGTGCCAACCGCCGAAGCTCTTGTTGCTGGAAACGATTTCAAGGGTCATGGGGCCCTCCGGGCAGCCACAAGCCGCAAAGCACAAGCGGCAAGAGAAGACCTGCAGCTTGCAACTTGCGGCTTGCGCTTATCAGTAATGAATGACGGTACGGATGCTCTTGCCTTCGTGCATCAGGTCGAAGGCTTCGTTGATGCGGTCCAGCCCCATGGTGTGGGTGATGAAGGTGTCCAGCGGGATCTCGCCCTTCTCGGCCTTCTCCACATAGCTCGGCAGCTCGGTACGGCCTTTCACACCGCCGAAGGCCGACCCGCGCCATACGCGGCCGGTCACCAGCTGGAAGGGACGGGTGCTGATCTCCTGGCCGGCACCGGCGACGCCGATGATCACCGACTCGCCCCAGCCCTTGTGCGCACATTCGAGGGCCGCGCGCATCAGTTGCACGTTGCCCACGCATTCGAAGGAGTAGTCGACGCCGCCGTCGGTCAGCTCGATCACCACGTCCTGGATCGGCTTGTCGTGATCCTTCGGATTGATGAAGTCGGTCGCACCCAGCTCACGGGCCACGTCGAACTTGGCCGGGTTGATGTCGATGGCGATGATGCGCGAGGCCTTGGCCATCTTGGCGCCGATGATCGCCGCCAGGCCGATGCCGCCGAGGCCGAAGATCGCCACGGTGGCGCCCTCCTCCACCTTGGCCGTGTTGAGTACGGCACCGATACCGGTGGTGACACCGCAGCCCAGCAGGCAGACCTTCTCCAGCGGCGCTTCCTTGGGAATCTTCGCCAGGGAGATTTCCGGCACCACGGTGTACTCGGAGAAGGTCGAGGTACCCATGTAGTGGTAGATCGGCTGACCGTTGTAGGAGAAGCGGCTGGTGCCGTCGGGCATCAGGCCCTTGCCCTGGGTGGCGCGCACCTTCTGGCACAGGTTGGTCTTGCCGGACTTGCAGAACTTGCACTCGCGGCATTCGGCCGTATAGAGCGGGATCACGTGGTCGCCTACGGCAAGGGACGTTACGCCCTCGCCCACCGCTTCGACGATGCCCCCGCCCTCATGGCCGAGGATGCAAGGGAAGACACCCTCGGAGTCAGCGCCGGAAAGGGTGTAGGCATCGGTATGGCAGACACCGGTGGCGACGATACGTACCAGCACCTCGCCGGCTTTCGGCGGCGCGACGTCCACTTCGACGATCTGCAGGGGTTTGCCGGCCTCGAAGGCAACGGCGGCGCGCGACTTGATCATGGTGACTCTCCAGCGGATTTGACGATGGCCGAGAGTGTAGTTGAGCTGCCAATGGTAAATAATCAGCCACAAAGCAAAACTTTATTGCTGCACAGGGATAATCCATGAGCCGTTGGGAAGGGTTGGACGAATTCGTCGCCGTGGCCGAAACCGGCCGCTTCACCGCTGCCGCCGAACGCCTGGGGCTGTCGTCGTCCCACGTAAGCCGCCAGGTGGCGCGACTGGAGGAGCGGCTGCAGACGCGCCTCTTCTACCGCAGCACGCGCAGGGTGGCACTGACCGAGGCCGGGCAGGCCTTCCTGCAGCACTGCCAGCGCCTGGTGGACGCGCGCGACGAAGCCCTGCGCGCAGTCAACGACCTCACCGGCGAGCCCAAGGGACTGCTGCGCATGACCTGCGCCGTCGCCTATGGCGAGCGTTTCATCGTGCCGCTGGTGAACCAGTTCATGGCCCGCCATCCGCAGCTGCGGGTGGAGATCGAACTGAGCAACCGGCCGCTCGACCTGGTCCACGAGGGGCTGGACCTGGCCATCCGCCTCGGTCGCCTGCAGGACTCTCGACTGGTCGCCACCCGGCTGGCCCCTCGGGTCATGTACCTGTGCGCCGCCCCCTCCTATCTCGAGCGTTACGGTCGCCCCCACAGCCTCTCGGAGCTCGGCCGGCACAATTGCCTGATCGGCAGTTCGGACCAGTGGGGCTTCCTCGCGGAGGGCCGGGAACAGACGGTACGGGTACAGGGCAACTGGCGGTGCAACAGTGGCGAGGCGGTGCTGGATGCGGCGCTGCGCGGCTTCGGCCTCTGCCAGTTGCCGGACTACTACGTGCTGGAACACCTGCAGGGCGGCAGGCTGGTTTCCCTGCTGGAACAGCACCAGCCGCCGAATACTGCGGTCTGGGCGATCTATCCACAGCAGCGCCACCTGTCACCCAAGGTGCGCCAGTTGGTGGACCTGTTGAAGGAAGGCCTGGCGGAGCACCCGGCCTATCGTGATCAGTGCCTGCCGGCCCAGCGCTGACGTAGCCAGTCGAGGTCTTCGGGGCGGGTGACCTTGAGGTTGTCGGCGCGCCCTTCGACCAGGCGTGGTGCCTGCCCCGACCATTCGATGGCCGATGCCTCGTCGGTGATGGCGACGCCCGAGACCAGGGCATCGGCCAGGGAGCGATGCAAGGCGCCGAAGCGGAACATCTGCGGCGTGTAGGCCTGCCAGATGACGCTGCGGTCGACCGTCTCGGCCACCCGCCCATCGGGCCCGGCGCGCTTCAGCGTGTCGCGTGCGGGCACCGCCAGCAGGCCGCCGACGCTGTCATCGGCCAATTCGGCCAGGAGCAGGTCGAGGTCGGTGCGGGCAAGGTTGGGCCGCGCCGCGTCGTGCACCAGCACCCAGTCGTTCGGGCGCGCGCCCAGCTCATCCAGGCGCAGCAGGGCCTTGAGCACGGTGTCAGCGCGCTCCTTGCCGCCGTCCACGCGCTCGATGCGCGGATCTCCCGCGCAATCCAGCGCAGGCCAGTAAGGATCGTCGACGGAGAGACCGACCACCACGCGTCTGAGGCTGGGGTGATCGAGAAAGCAGGCGAGGCTGTGTTCGAGGATGGTCCGCCCGGCCAGCTCCAGGTATTGCTTGGGGCGGTCGGCACGCATGCGGGCTCCGACACCGGCGGCCGGGATCACGGCCCAGAAGGCGGGAAGTTCAGGTGTGTTCATTCGGCCAACTGATAGAGGGTCTCGCCCTCTTTGACCATGCCCAGTTCGTGGCGCGCACGCTCTTCCACGGTTTCCATGCCCTTCTTCAGCTCGGAAACCTCGGCTTCGAGGATACGGTTGCGTTCCAGCAGGCGTTCGTTCTCGCCCTTCTGGTCGGCGATCTGCCGCTCGAGATCCGTCACCTGCGCGAGGCTGCCGTCACCCACCCACAGGCGATACTGCAACCCGGCCAGGGCCAGGATCAGCACGACGAACAACCAGTAAGGGGATTTGGCCATCGAAAGAGAAGTTTCCATACGAAAAGGGCAGCTTTCGCTGCCCTTTTTATCATCCCCGGCTTAGCCGCGGAACTCGGCACGACCACGGTAAGGCGCCTTTCCGCCCAGCTGCTCTTCGATACGCAGCAGCTGGTTGTACTTGGACACGCGGTCGGAACGGCACAGGGAGCCGGTCTTGATCTGGCCGGCGGCGGTGCCAACGGCCAGGTCGGCGATGGTGCTGTCCTCGGTCTCACCGGAACGGTGGGAAATCACCGCGGTGAAGCCGGCGGCCTTGGCCATCTGGATGGCTTCGAGGGTCTCGGTCAGCGAGCCGATCTGGTTGAACTTGATCAGGATCGAGTTGCCGATGCCTTTCTCGATGCCTTCCTTGAGGATCTTGGTGTTGGTCACGAACAGGTCGTCACCTACCAGCTGGATCTTCTCGCCGATCTTGTCGGTGAGGATTTTCCAGCCGGCCCAGTCGGACTCGTCCAGGCCGTCTTCGATCGAGATGATCGGGAAGCGCTCGGTCAGGCCTTTGAGGTAGTCGGCGAAGCCTTCGGCGTCGAACGACTTGCCTTCGCCGGACAGGTTGTACTTGCCGTCTTCGAAGAATTCGCTGGCAGCGCAGTCCAGGGCCAGGGTCACGTCGGTGCCCAGCTTGTAGCCGGCATTGGCGACGGCTTCGGCGATGGCGGCCAGGGCGTCTTCGTTGGAGGTCAGGTTCGGCGCGAAGCCGCCTTCGTCACCCACGGCGGTGTTCAGGCCACGGGCCTTCAGCACGGCCTTGAGGTGATGGAAGATCTCGGTGCCCATGCGCAGGCCATCGGAGAAGGTCTTGGCGCCAACCGGCTGGACCATGAACTCCTGGATGTCGACGTTGTTATCGGCATGCTCGCCACCGTTGATGATGTTCATCATCGGGACCGGCATGGAGTACTGGCCGGGGGTGCCATTGAGGTTGGCGATGTGCGCGTACAGCGGCAGGTCCTGGTCCTGGGCGGCGGCCTTGGCGGCGGCGAGGGACACGGCGAGGATGGCGTTGGCACCCAGCTTGGCTTTGTTGTCGGTACCGTCGAGGGCGATCATCGCGTGGTCGAGCGCCTTCTGGTCAACCGGGTCCTTGCCCAGCAGCAGGTCGCGGATCGGGCCGTTGATGTTGGCGACGGCCTTCAGCACACCCTTGCCCATGTAGCGGCTCTTGTCGCCATCGCGCAGCTCGAGGGCTTCGCGGGAACCGGTGGAGGCACCGGACGGCGCGCACGCGCTGCCAACGATACCGTTGTCCAGGATCACATCCGCCTCGACGGTGGGGTTACCGCGGGAATCCAGGACTTCACGGCCCTTGATGTCGACGATCTTTGCCATTGTTGTTAGCACTCCAAAGTTGACGATGACGCTGCAGCGGAATTAGAGGGGCGGCGCGGGCAGACGTTCGATTCGGCAGGTCTCACCACAAGCCTGACTGCTCGGTCAGATTACGCGCGCCCGGCACTTTACCGGAGATTTGCCTGTTCAGGCAGTCTCGATCGGCGGAAAACTCTTGACCAGGTCGTCCAGCTGCTTGAGCTGGGCGAGGAACGGTTCCAGCTTGTCCAGGCGCAGGGCACAAGGGCCGTCGCACTTGGCGTTGTCCGGGTCCGGATGCGCCTCCAGGAACAGGCCGGCGAGGCCCTGGCTCATGCCTGCCTTGGCCAGGTCGGTGACCTGGGCGCGGCGGCCACCGGCGGAATCGGCGCGCCCGCCCGGCATCTGCAGGGCGTGGGTGACGTCGAAGAACACCGGGTACTGGAACTGCTTCATGATGCCGAAGCCCAGCATGTCCACCACCAGGTTGTTGTAACCGAAGGAGGAACCACGCTCGCAGAGGATCAACTGGTCATTACCGGCTTCCTCGCACTTGGTCAGGATGTGTTTCATCTCCTGGGGCGCGAGGAACTGGGCTTTCTTGATGTTGATCACCGCACCGGTCTTCGCCATCGCCACGACCAGGTCGGTCTGGCGGGAAAGGAAGGCCGGCAGCTGGATGATGTCGCAGACCTCGGCTACCGGGGCAGCCTGGTGCGGCTCGTGCACGTCGGTGATGACCGGCACGCCGAAGGCCTTCTTCACGTCCTCGAAGATCTTCATGCCCTCTTCCAGGCCCGGGCCGCGGAAGGAGTTGATGGAGGAGCGGTTGGCCTTGTCGAAGCTGGCCTTGAACACGTAGGGGATGCCGAGCTTGTCGGTGACCTTGACGTATTCCTCGCACACCTTCATCGCCAGGTCACGGGACTCCAGCACGTTCATGCCGCCGAACAGCACGAAGGGCTTGTCGTTGGCGATCTCGATGTCGCCAACGCGGATGATCTTCTGTGCCATGGGTCAGGCCTTCTTCGCTTTCTGCGCCAGGGCGGCGTTGACGAAGCCGCTGAACAGCGGATGGCCGTAACGCGGCGTGGAGGTGAACTCCGGGTGGAACTGGCAGGCGACGAACCACGGATGGTCAGGGGACTCGACCACTTCGACCAGCGCGCCGTCGCCGGAGCGACCGGTGATCTTAAGGCCGGCTTCCTGAAGTTGCGGCAGCAGGTTGTTGTTCACCTCATAGCGATGGCGGTGGCGCTCGACGATCTCGTCCTTGCCATAGCAGGCGTGTACCAGGGAGCCCGGCTCCAGCTGGCAGGCCTGGGCGCCCAGGCGCATGGTGCCGCCGAGGTCGGAGGCTTCGGTGCGGATTTCGGTGGCGCCGGTGGCGTCTTCCCACTCGGTGATCAGGCCCACGACCGGATGACCGCTGGCCTTGTCGAACTCGGTGGAGTTGGCGTCGGTCCAGCCCAGCACGTTGCGGGCGAACTCGATCACGGCCACCTGCATGCCGAGGCAGATGCCGAGGTAGGGGATCTTGTTCTCGCGGGCATATTTGACGGTGGCGATCTTGCCTTCCACGCCACGCAGGCCGAAGCCGCCCGGAACCAGGATGGCATCGACGCCTTCCAGCAGGCTGGTGCCCTGGTTCTCGATGTCTTCGGAATCGATGTAGCGCAGGTTCACCTTGGTGCGGTTCTGGATGCCGGCGTGGCTCATCGCCTCGATCAGCGACTTGTACGCGTCCAGCAGCTCCATGTACTTGCCGACCATGGCGATGGTGACGTCCTTCTCCGGGTTCAGCTTGGCATCGACGACGCGATCCCATTCGGAGAGGTCGGCACCGCCACACTGCAGGCCGAAACGCTCGACGACGAAGTCGTCCAGGCCCTGGGCGTGCAGCACGGAAGGGATGCGGTAGATGGTGTCGACGTCCTGCAGGGCGATGACCGCGCGCTCTTCCACGTTGGTGAACAGCGCGATCTTGCGGCGCGAGGACAGGTCGACTTCATGGTCGGAACGGCAGATCAGCACATCGGGCTGCAGGCCGATGGAACGCAGCTCCTTCACCGAGTGCTGGGTCGGCTTGGTCTTGGTCTCGCCAGCGGTGGCGATGTAGGGGACCAGGGTCAGGTGCATCAGCATGGCGCGCTTGGCGCCCACTTCCACGCGCAGTTGGCGAATGGCCTCGAGGAAGGGCTGGGACTCGATGTCGCCCACGGTACCGCCGATCTCGACCATCGCCACGTCGGCGTCGCCGGCACCCTTGATGATGCGGCGCTTGATCTCGTCGGTGATGTGCGGGATGACCTGGATCGTGGCACCCAGGTAGTCACCACGGCGCTCCTTGCGCAGCACGTCCTCGTAGACGCGGCCGGTGGTGAAGTTGTTGTTCTGGGTCATGGTGGTGCGCACGAAGCGCTCGTAGTGGCCCAGGTCGAGGTCGGTCTCTGCGCCGTCCTCGGTGACGAACACTTCACCGTGCTGGAAGGGACTCATGGTGCCGGGATCGACGTTGATGTACGGATCCAGCTTGAGCATGGTGACCTTCAGCCCCCGCGCTTCCAGAATGGCGGCCAAGGATGCCGAGGCGATGCCTTTCCCCAATGAAGAAACAACACCACCCGTGACGAAGATGTAGCGCGTCATGAAAAACCCTAGAAGTCTGCGTTTAGGCGGAAGGCCGCCGGGGAGAGCGAAGTAAGGCCGAAGCCTGCAATCTGGAACAGTGCCAAAACGGCAAACTCCCGCCGACTCCGAAGGAATCGGCAAGAGCTCTGTAAGACGGGAGCGTAGTCTACCGGAAAGACCCTTTCAGCTCAAACCTTGGTCATTCGTCGGCGGTGTCCAGCGCAGTCGCCAGCGCGCATCCACAGGCCCGGCAAGGCCTGGGAGGTTGGCCACGGCGAGCAGTTCCGAGCCGCGATAGAGCAGCGGCAGACGCCCGCGCACGAAGGCCGGCAGGCCACTCTCGTTGAGCAGCCGCTTGAGCTCGCGACGCCCACGCCCCGGCACGTCCAGCACCTCACCACCCTGGCGGTAGCGCACCTCCAGCGGGCCTTCCGGCGGCTCGCCGGCGAGTTGCAAACGGCCATTGCCGGGCAGTTCGAGCGCCTGCCCGGGTTCAGCCCAGCGCACGCTGCCCGCCCTGGGGCTCGGCCATTGGCCGGGCAGCCACCACAGCCGTCCGTCGGCGCGTCGCAGGTCGCCACCCGCCAGCCTCCATACGGGGCTCGCGCTGGCGCCGGCATCGCGCAGGTCGTCCCAGCCAGCCCAGTGGTCGCTGTCCGGCATCGCGGTGAAGCCGGCCATCCAGTGGCGCAGGGCATTGCGCTGGCGGGCCGGCGACAACCCCATCAGCGGGGCCAGCGCCAGGGATGGCAGCCGCAGCCAGGGAAAGGCGCTGTCGGTCCGCGCGGCCTGCAAGTCCAGTTGCGCCAGTTCGCCGAGCAAGGCCTCGGCCTCGGCCAGGTGCTCGGCGCTGCGGGTGATGCTTTCCACGGCCCGGGGCCATCGCTCGGTGAGCGCCGGCATGATCCGGCGACGCAGGTAGTTGCGAGAGAAATCGGTGTCGCCGTTGGACGGGTCCTCGACCCACTCCACACCCAGCTCGCGGGCGCAGGCCTCGAGCTCAGCGCGGGACACCCGCAACAGCGGGCGCAGCAGGACGCCCTCGCCCAGTGCCCGACTGGCGGGCATGCCAGCCAGGCCAAGCACCCCGGCCCCCCGCAGCAGGCGGAACAGCAGGGTTTCCGCCTGGTCGTCACGATGCTGGGCGCTCATCAGCACCTCGCCCGCGCCAAGCCGTGCAACGAAGGCAGCGTAGCGGGCATCACGCGCGGCGCGCTCCAGGCTGTTGCCAGGAGCCACCTGCACCCGCGCCACCTGCAAGGGCACGCCGAGGCTGTCACAGATCCGCTGGCAATGCACAGGCCAGCCCTCGGCAGCGGGCTGCAGGCCGTGGTGAACATGAATGGCGGACAAGGGCGGCAGGCTCTCGCGCTGGGCGAGGCGCGCCAGGAGGTGCAGCAGGACGGTGGAATCCAGGCCTCCGGAGAAGGCCACCCGCCAGGCAGGTGCCGCGCGCCACGGAGCGACGGCGGCCAGCAAGGCGGATTCGAGCTTCAGGACGAGCGCGCGACCCGGTCCGGCCACACGCCCGCCCTCATGGCCATCAGGCCACGCCATAGCTCATCAGGCGCTCGTAGCGGCGAGCCAGCAGGTCGTCGGTATCGAGCTTGCCGAGGGCCTGCAGTTGCGAGGTCAGCTCGGCACGGATCGACGCAGCGGCGACGGCCGGATCGCGATGGGCACCACCCAGCGGCTCGGCGATCACCTTGTCGACGATGCCCAGGCCTTTCAGGCGCTCGGCGGTGATGCCCATGGCCTCGGCGGCATCCGGCGCCTTCTCGGCGGTTTTCCACAGGATGGAAGCGCAGCCTTCCGGCGAGATCACCGAATAGGTGGAGTACTGCAGCATGTTCAGACGGTCGCAGACGCCGATGGCCAGCGCACCGCCGGAACCGCCCTCGCCGATGACGGTGGCGATGATCGGGGTTTTCAGGCGCGCCATGACGCGCAGGTTCCAGGCGATCGCCTCGCTCTGGCCACGCTCCTCGGCATCGATGCCCGGGTAAGCACCGGGGGTGTCGATGAAGGTGAGGATCGGCATCTTGAAGCGCTCGGCCATCTCCATCAGGCGGCAGGCCTTGCGATAGCCCTCGGGGCGCGGCATGCCGAAGTTGCGACGGACCTTCTCGCGCACTTCACGGCCTTTCTGGTGGCCGATGACCATCACCGGCTGGTCGTCCAGGCGAGCGACGCCGCCGACCAGGGCCGCGTCGTCGGAGAAGTGGCGGTCGCCATGCAGCTCGTCGAACTCGGTGAAGATGTGCTCGATGTAGTCGAGGGTGTAGGGGCGGCGCGGATGGCGTGCCAGTTGGGCGATCTGCCAGCTGGTCAGGTTGCCGAAGATGCTTTCGGTGAGCGCGCTGCTCTTCTCCTGCAGGCGGGAGATCTCGTCGGTGATGTTCAGCGCATTGTCGTTGCCGACCAGGCGCAGCTCCTCGATCTTGGCTTGCAGGTCAGCGATCGGCTGTTCGAAATCCAGAAAATTCGGGTTCATAGGCTTCCGTCGTGCGCGTGGGGCCAGGCGGCTGGTTCCATTTTGCGCCCTACCTTAAAGGAAGGGCGCGTGTCGGTCGAGAAACGGGAGCGACCATGCGCTCCTCGCTTCAGCGGTAGTGCAGGAAGACGTTGTCGCGCCCGAACTGGTCACGCAATGCCTGAATCAAAGCGTCGGCGGGGTCGATCCGCCACTGCTCGCCGAACTGCAGCAACGCCTTGGCACTCGCTCCACTGTAGTCCAGCGTGATCGGGCAGGAACCGCGATGGCGGTTGCACAAATCGGCCAGCCAGCGCAGGCGGTCACCCTGAAGAGCGCTGTGGTCGACCTTCATGCGCAGGCTTTCGGCCAGGCCGGTGCGGGCCTCTTCCAGGCTCATCACGCGCTTGGCACGCAGGCGCAGGCCGCCGGAGAAGTCGTCGTGGCTGACCTCACCCTCGACCACCACCAGCGCATCGGTCTGCAGCAGTGCACTGGCGGAGTTGAAGGCATCGGCGAACAGCGACGCCTCGATGCGCCCGGAGCGGTCGTCGAGGGTGATGAAGCCCATCTTGTCGCCCTTCTTGTTCTTCATGACCCGCAGGTTGACGATCAGGCCGGCGATGGTCTGGGTGTCACGCGCGGGCTTCAGTTCGACGATGCGCTGGCGGGCGAAGCGACGTACCTCGCCCTCGTACTCGTCGATCGGGTGCCCGGTGAGGTAGATCCCCAGGGCGTCCTTCTCGCCCTTGAGCCGCTCCTTGAGGGACAGCTCCTTGGCGTTGCGGTGGTTGGCGTACATGTCCGCCTCGGGTTCGGCGAACAGCCCGCCGAACAGGTCCATGTGGCCGCTGTCGTGGCTGCGCGCAGTCTGCTCGGCGGCCTGGATGGCTTCCTCCATGGATGCCAGGAGCACCGCCCGGTTGCGGTCGATACCGGCCTGGTAGGCCTTGGGCTCTTCGCTGAAGAACGGGCCCAGGCGATCCAGCGCACCACCGCGGATCAGGGCATCCAGGGTGCGCTTGTTGACGCGCTTGAGGTCGATGCGGTTGCAGAAATCGAAGAGGTCCTTGAACGGGCCGCCTTCGGCGCGGCATTCGGTGATCGCCTCCACGGGGCCCTCGCCCACGCCCTTGATCGCACCGAGGCCGTAGATGATCTGTCCGGCGTCGTCGACGGTGAAGCGGTATTCGGAGTTGTTCACGTCCGGCGCCACGATCCGCAGCTTCATGTTCCGGCACTCTTCGATCAGCGTCACCACCTTGTCGGTGTTGTGCATGTCCGCGGTGAGCACCGCAGCCATGAAGGGCGACGGGAAGTGTGCCTTGAGCCAGGCGGTCTGGTAGGAGACCCAGCCGTAGGCGGCGGAGTGGGATTTGTTGAAGCCGTAGCCGGCGAACTTTTCCACCAGGTCGAAGATGTTGCCCGACAGGTTCGGGTCGATGCCGTTGCTGGAGCAGCCTTCGATGAAGCCGCCACGCTGCTTGGCCATCTCCTCGGGTTTCTTCTTGCCCATGGCACGACGCAGCATGTCCGCGCCGCCGAGGGTGTAGCCCGCCATCACCTGGGCGATCTGCATCACCTGTTCCTGGTACAGGATGATGCCGTAGGTGGGCTTGAGCACCGGCTCGAGGCCGGCGTACTGGTAGTCCGGGTGCGGGTAGGAGAGCTCGGCACGGCCGTGCTTGCGGTTGATGAAGTCGTCCACCATGCCCGATTGCAGCGGGCCGGGACGGAACAGCGCCACGAGGGCGATCATGTCCTCCAGGCAGTCGGGCTTGAGCTTCTTGATCAGCTCCTTCATGCCGCGGGATTCGAGCTGGAAGACCGCGGTGGTCTCCGCCTTCTGCAGCATGTCGTAGGTTTTCTTGTCATCCAGCGGGATGCGGTCGATGTCCACCGGCGGCAGGCCTTTCTTCTCCTGCTCGCGGTTGATCATCTCCATGGCCCACTTGATGATCGTCAGCGTCCGCAGGCCGAGGAAGTCGAACTTCACCAGGCCGGCCGCCTCCACGTCATCCTTGTCGAACTGGGTCACCAGGCCACCGCCCTCCTCGTCGCACGCGATCGGCGAGAAGTCGGTGAGCTTGGTCGGGGCGATCACCACGCCGCCGGCGTGCTTGCCGGTACCACGGGTGATGCCTTCGAGCTTCAGGGCCATGTCCCAGATTTCCTGGGCTTCCTCGTCGGCCTTGAGGAAGTCGCGCAGCGCCTCCTCCTGGTTGTAGGCCGCCTCCAGGGTCATGCCCACTTCGAACGGGATCATTTTCGACAGGCGATCGGCCAGGCCGTAGGACTTGCCCTGCACGCGAGCCACGTCGCGCACCACCGCCTTCGCCGCCATGGAGCCGAAGGTGATGATCTGGCTCACCGCATTGCGCCCGTACTTGTCGGCCACGTAGTCGATCACGCGGTCACGGCCGTCCATGCAGAAGTCGACGTCGAAGTCGGGCATGGAGACCCGTTCGGGGTTGAGGAAGCGCTCGAACAGCAGGTCGTAGGCCAGCGGGTCGAGGTCGGTGATCTTCAGCACGTAGGCGACCAGCGAACCGGCGCCCGAGCCCCGCCCCGGGCCCACCGGCACACCGTTGTTCTTCGCCCACTGGATGAAGTCGGCAACGATCAGGAAGTAACCGGGGAAGCCCATCTGGATGATGGTGCCCAGCTCGAACTCCAGGCGGTCGATGTAGAGCTGGCGCTTCTCCTCGTAGTCCGGGGTCGTCTCCTTCGGCCAGAGCACCGCCAGGCGTTCCTCCAGGCCTTCATAGGAAGCGTGGCGCAGGTAGTCATCGATCCCCATGCCGTTGGGCGTCGGGAAGTCGGGCAGGAAGTGCTTGCCCAGCTGGACTTCGATGTTGCAGCGCTTGGCGATCTCGACGGTGTTCTGCAGCGCCTCGGGGATGTCGGCGAACAGCTCGGCCATCTCCTCGGGGGTTTTCAGGTACTGCTGGTCGGAGAAGGTGCGCGGGCGGCGCGGGTCGTCGAGGACACGGCCCTCGCCGATGCATACGCGGGTCTCGTGGGCTTCGAAATCGCCGGGCTTGATGAAGCGCACGTCGTTGGTGGCCACCAGTGCCGCACCGCAACGATCGGCCAGGGCGACGGCGGCATGCACGTGTTCCTCGTCGTTGACCCGGGCGGTACGCTGCAGCTCCAGGTAGAAGCGATCCGGGAAGACGGCCTGCCACTCGGCCAGCAGCGCCTCGGCGCCGGCCTGGTCGCCGCTGAGCAGGGCCATGCCGATCTCGCCTTCCTTGGAGCCCGACAGGGCGATCAGGCCCTCGGCAGCCTCCTTCACCCACTCGCGCTGGATGATCACCAGGTCATTGCTCTGGCCTTCGGACCAGCCCCGGGACACCAGCTCGGTGAGGTTGCGGTAGCCCTTGGCATTCATCACCAGCAGGGTCATGCGCGTCAGCGGCCCGTCCTCATAGGGGCTGGCAAGCCAGATGTCGGCACCGCAGATGGGTTTGACGCCCCCGCCCATGGCGGCCTTGTAGAACTTCACCAGCGAGCACATGTTGCTCTGGTCGGTGATCGCCACGGCGGGCATCCCGGCGCTCGCCACGGCCTTGATCAGCGGCTTGACCCGCACCAGGCCGTCGACGAGTGAATATTCGGAATGCAGACGGAGATGGACGAAGGCGACAGTCATGGCGGTCCTATAGAAAACGCAAAAACGGCAAGGCCGGGATTGTACAGCGGAAGCGGCAGCTGGCTTCAAGTCGGGAACGGCCGGTCGCCGGCACGAACGCCGGCAGGCCGATGAAACGGTGCCCGGGAGGGCCGGAAGGAATCAGTCGACGCCTTCGATCACCGCCCGAACAGGGGCGAAGGAGCGCCTGTGGATGGGCGTCGCGCCCAGGCGACGCAAGGCTTCCAGGTGCACAGGCGTCGGGTAGCCCTTGTGCCCGCCCATGCCGTAGCCCGGGTAGAGCGCGTCGAGCGCCTGCATCTCGCGGTCGCGGCTGACCTTGGCCAGGATCGACGCAGCGGCGATGGCCGGCACCTTGGCGTCACCCTGGATCACCGGCGCGCTGGGCACCGCCAGTTTCGGGCAGCGGTTGCCGTCGATCAGCGCCAGCTTCGGGGTGACACTGAGGCCTTCCACCGCGCGCTGCATGGCCAGCATGGTGGCATGGAGAATGTTGAGGCGGTCGATCTCCTCCACCTCGGCACGGGCGATGCACCAGGCGAGGGCCTTCTCGCGGATCTCGTCGAACAGCGCCTCGCGGCGCGCTTCGCTGAGCTTCTTGGAATCGTTGAGACCGAGGATGGGGCGGGCCGGATCGAGGATCACCGCGGCGGTGACCACCGGACCACAGAGCGGGCCGCGACCGACTTCGTCGACGCCGGCCACTAGCTCCTCCACCAGGGTGAAATCCAGTCCGAGCTGCATCAGCGAGTCCCTATCAGGTCGAGCACCGCGCCCGCGGCTTCCTTGGAAGCATCGAGACGCAAGGTACGGTGGATGCGATCGAAGCCCTCGGTCTGCACGTCCCCGCCGTCGAGCAGCGGCACCAGGGTCTGGGCCAGCGCCTCGGGCGTCGCGGCGTCCTGCAGCAGCTCGGGCACCAGCAGGCGCTGGGCCAGCAGGTTGGGCAAGGACACGTAGGGGCTCTTCACCAGGCGCTTGAGAATCCGATACGTCATGGGTGCGACCTTGTAGGCCACCACCATGGGGCGCTTGTACAGCAGCGCTTCCAGGGTCGCCGTGCCCGAGGCGATCAACACCGCGTCGCAGGCCGCCAGGGCCTGGTGCGAGCGGCCGTCCAGCAGGGTCAGCGGCAGGTCGCGGCCGGCGAGCATCTGCTCCAGTTGCTGGCGCCGCGCGGGGCTGGCACAGGGCAGCACGAAATGCAGGCCCGGACGCATCGAGCGCATGCGCTCGGCGGCGTCGAGGAACAGGCTGCCGAGACGACCGACCTCGCCACCACGGCTGCCGGGCATCAGCGCCACCAGCGCGGCACCTTCCGGCACCCCGATGGCGGTGCGAGCCGCCGCGCGGTCGGCTTCCAGCGGAATGGTGTCCGCCAGCGGATGACCGACGAAGCGCACCGGCACCTGGTGGGCCTCATAGAACTGCGCCTCGAAGGGGAACAGGGTGAGCATCAGGTCGCAGCCTTCGCGGATCTTCAGCACGCGCTTCTGCCGCCAGGCCCAGACGGAGGGGCTGACGTAATGCACGGTGCGGATACCGGCGCGGCGCAGCTTGAGTTCGACGCCCAGGTTGAAATCCGGGGCGTCGATGCCGATGAAGACGTCCGGGCGGGCGTCGATCAGGGTGGCGATCAGGCGCTTGCGGCGACTCAGCAGTTCGGGCAGGCGGCCGAGCACTTCGACCAGCCCCATCACCGCAAGACGCTCCATGGGGAAATAGGAAGCCAGGCCCTCCGCTTCCATCAGCGGGCCACCCACACCGATGAACTCGGCATCGGGATGACGGGCCTTGAGGGCTTGCATGAGGCCGGAGCCGAGGATGTCGCCGGACGCCTCGCCGGCGACCAGCGCGATGCGCAATGGACGGGTCATGAGATCAGCGAGTGATGCCGCGGGTCGAGGACTGGATCGAGTCGCGGAACACCGCGACCTCGGGGAATTGCGCGGAAGACTCGGCGAGTTCGGCAAGTGCCTGCTCGACGGTCAGGCCCTGGCGGTAGACGACCTTGTAGGCCCGACGCAGGGCCTGGATCGCCTCGGCGGAAAAACCACGGCGGCGCATGCCTTCGAAGTTCATGCTGCGCGCCTCGGCCGGGTTGCCGAAGACGGTCACGTAGGCAGGTACGTCCTTGCCGATGGCGGTACCCATGCCGGAGAAGCTGTGGGCGCCGATGCGGCAGAACTGGTGCACCAGGGTGAAGCCGGAGAGGATCGCCCAGTCGTCCACGTGTACATGGCCCGCCAGCGCCGTGTTGTTGACCAGAATGCAGTGGTTGGCGATGACGCTGTCATGACCGATATGCACGTAGGCCATGAGCAGGTTGTGGTCGCCGATGGTGGTCTCGGAGCGGTCCTGGACGGTGCCGCGGTGGATGGTCACACCTTCGCGGATCACATTGTGGTCACCGATGACCAGGCGGGTGGGCTCACCCTTGTACTTCAGGTCAGGCGTGTCCTCACCTACCGAGGAGAACTGGTAGATGCGGTTGTGCCTGCCGATGCGCGTGGGGCCCTTGATGACCACATGGGGGCCGACCACGCTACCCTCGCCGATTTCCACATCGGGTCCGATGATCGACCAGGGGCCGACCTGGACGTCATCCGCCAGCCGGGCTGACGGATCGATGATGGCGCGAGGGTCGATCAAACTCATAATTTGCGTTCCGCACAGATGATTTCAGCCGAGCAGACTTCCTTGCCATCGACGCTGGCCTGGCACTCGAACTTCCAGATGCTGCGCTTTACGCTGCGGAAGCTGGCTTCGAGGATCAACTGGTCGCCCGGCAGCACAGGCTGGCGGAAGCGCAGCTTGTCCGAGCCGACGAAGTAGTACAGGGTGCCGTCGGCAGGCTTCACGTCGAGCATCTTGAAGCCGAGGATGCCGGCGGCCTGGGCCATCGCCTCGATGATCAGCACACCCGGCATGATCGGGTGCTCGGGGAAGTGGCCGTTGAAGAATGGCTCGTTGATGCTGACATTCTTGTAGGCGCGAATGCGCTTGCCCTCGATATCCAGATCCACGACCCGATCCACAAGAAGGAAAGGGTAGCGGTGCGGCAGGTATTCGCGAATCTCGTTGATGTCCATCATTTTCCTGGAGCCTTAAAAGGGGATTGGGGATGCGCGGCGCTGCGCAGGTCACGCATCAGATGAAGCATCCCCGCCCGGGGTCACTGACGCCAGGCGCTTTTCCAGCTGCTGCAGACGACGCGCCATGTCATCCAGCTGGCGAATCCTGGCTGCGCTCTTCTTCCATTCCGCCGCAGGTTGCATGGCGGTACCGGAGGAATAGGCACCAGGCTCGGTAATGGAACGGGTCACCATGGTCATGCCGGTGACGAACACGCCATCGCAGACCTCGATATGCCCGACCATGCCGACACCGCCTGCAATCATGCAGTTGCGGCCGATCTTGGTACTGCCGGAAATACCCACGCAGCCGGCCATGGCGGTGTTGTCACCGACCTGGACGTTGTGGGCGATCATGATCTGGTTGTCCAGCTTCACGCCGTTGCCGATCAGGGTGTCGGCCAGGGCGCCACGGTCGATGGTGGTGTTGGCACCGACCTCGACATCGTCGCCCAGGGTGACGCCGCCGATCTGCGCGATCTTCTGCCAGACCCCCTTCTCGTTGGCGAAGCCAAAGCCCTCACCCCCGATCACGGCACCCGACTGGATGACCACGCGCTTGCCGATACGCACGTCGTGGTAGAGCGTCACGCGCGGCGCCAGCCAGCCAGCCTCGCCTATCACGCTGCGTGCGCCCACGACGCTGTACGCGCCGATGGTGACACCGGCGCCGATCTGCGCACCGGACTCGATCACCACGCCGGGCCCGATGCTTGCCGACGGATCGACCTTGGCATCGGGGGCGACCACTGCACTCGGATGGATGCCAGGTGCGGCGACGGGCTTGGGATCGAACAGGTGGGACAGCCGGGCATAGGCCAGGTAGGGGTTGGGCACCAGCAGCGCGTCACCGGCGAAGCCTTCGGCATCGGCCGGAGTCAGCAGTACGGCGGCGGCACGGGTATCGGCGAGGAACTTGCGGTACTGCGGGTTGGCCAGGAAGGTCAACTGGTCGGGACCAGCGTCCTGCAGAGTAGCCAACCCGGAGACAACCCTGGTCTCGTCGCCACGCAGGGTGGCGTCGAGACGCTCGGCCAACTGGCCGAGGGTGAAGGTCGCGACGGTCATATCAGCGCAGTTGGTTCATGCGCTCGATGACCTGGCGAGTGATGTCGTACTGAGGTTTGACATCGATCACCGCACCGCGCTCCAGCACCAGGTCGTAGCTGCCCTTCTTCAGGACTTCTTCGACGGCCTGGTCCAGCTTCGGCTTCAGTTGCTTGAGCATTTCACGGTCGGCAACGGCCTTGGCTTCGTTCAGTTCCTTGGACTGGAACTGGAAGTCACGGGCTTTCTGCTTGAACTCGAGCTCCAGGCGTTCACGCTCGGCCTGCTGCATCTTCTCGCCTTCCTTGACCAGGCGATCCTGGATGCGCTTGGCATCGCTTTCCAGGGTCTTCAGCTTGGTCAGCTGGGGGCCGAACTTCTTCTCGGCATCCACGGCGTACTTCTTCGCCGAGTCCGATTCAAGGAGCGCCATCTGATAGTTCAGTACCGCAACTTTCATCTCGGCAAAAGCCGGAGAGGCCATCAGGGCCGCGGCAACCAGAACGATTTGAGTCAACTTACGCACGATGCACTCCTGCAACAAACACTGTTGTCTTCTTGATCAGCAATTAGAAAGTCTGGCCCAGGGAGAACTGGAATACCTGGGTGTCGGCATTGTCCGGCTTCTTCACCGGCATGCCCAGGCTGAAGCTCAACGGCCCCAGCGCGGTGATCCAGGTCAGCCCCACACCCACGGAGCTGGCGAGATCGCCTGCGTTGATGCTGCTGCAGTTGGTCGCGGTGGACGAGCAACTGGTGTCGAACACGTTACCCACATCCCAGAACAGCACGGTACGCAGCTGGCGCTGGTCCTTGACGAAGGGCAGCGGGAACAGCAGCTCCACGCCGCCCTGCACCAGAACGTTGCCGCCGAAGGGCAGCGGGTCCTGGTCCGGGTCGGCGATGGTGCCGGGGTTGCGACCGGTACTCGGGGTACTGCGCGGGCCGAGGCTGCTGTCCTCGAAGCCACGCACCGAGTTGAAGCCGCCGGCGAAGTAGTGCTCGTAGAACGGCAGCTCGGAGGTGGAGCCGTAGCTGTCGCCGTAGCCCAGCTCGGTGTGCCAGCGCAGCGCGGTGCTCTGGCTCAGCGGGGTGAACAGCTGGGCACGGTAGTCGAGCTTGAAGAACGACAGGTCGCTGCCCGGCAGCGTGCTTTCCAGCACCAGGCTCTGGGAATGGCCACGGTTGGCCAGCACGCCACGGTTCAGGGTCGATTCGGACCAGCCGATGGAGCCCTTGAAGTTCAGGTACTTGTCGCCTTCCTGGCGGATGAAGTCGAAGATCTCGTCGACGGTGTAGCGGCCGGTGCCGATCTCGTCCTGCTGCACGGTCAGGCCGAAGGTCAGGCGCGAGGTCTCGTTGATCGGATAGCCGACGCTGACGCCGCCACCGAGGCTGTCCACCGAATAGCTGGATACGTCGACATCGAGGTCGTCGTAGTCGGTGGTGCGGTAGAAGGCGTTGTAGCCCAGGCTCACGCCGTCGACGGTCCAGTAGGGATCGACGAAGCCGAAGTTGTAGCGGGTCTGGTACTCGGAACGGGTCAGGCCGATGCTGACCTTGTTACCGGTGCCGAGGAAGTTGTTCTGGCTGATCGAGCCACCGAGGATCAGGCCCGCGCTCTGAGCGAAGCCGACACTGGCGGTGATGGAGCCGGAAGGCTGCTCTTCGACGCTGTAGTTGACGTCGACCTGGTCGTCCGTGCCCGGCACCTGCGGGGTCTCGACGTTGACTTCCTTGAAGAAGCCCAGGCGTTCCAGGCGGGTCTTGGACTGGTCGATCAGGTAGGTCGAGGCCCAGCCACCTTCCATCTGGCGCATCTCGCGGCGCAGCACTTCGTCCTCGGACTTGGTGTTGCCACGGAAGTTGATGCGGTTGACGTAGGCACGCTTGCCCGGATCGACGGCGAAGGTCACGGAGACGGTGTGATCCTCGTCGTGAGCCTGTGGCACGCCGTTGACGTTGGCGAAGGTGTAGCCCTCGTTACCCAGGCGGCGGGTGATCAGCTCGGAGGTGGTGGTCATGATCTTGCGGGAGAAGACCTGGCCTTCCTTCACCAGCAGCAGCGACTTGACCTCTTCTTCCGGCACCTTCAGGTCGCCGGAGAGCTTCACGTCGCGGATGGTGTACTTCTCGCCCTCGTCGACGTTGACGGTGACGTAGACGTGCTTCTTGTCCGGGGTGATGGATACCTGGGTGGAAGAGATATCCATGTTGATGTAGCCGCGGTCCAGGTAGTAGGAGCGCAGGCGCTCCAGGTCACCGGAAAGCTTCTCGCGGGCGTACTTGTCGTCGTTCTTGAAGAACGACAGCCAGTTGGTGGTCTTCAACTCGAAGAGGCCGATCAGGTCCTCATCGGGGAATACGGTGTTGCCCACCACGTTGATGTGCTGGATGGCAGCGACCGTGCCTTCGTTGATGTTGATCTTCAGCGCGACGCGGTTGCGCGGCTGCGGGATCACCTCGGCTTCGATCTCGGCGGAGTAGCGGCCCTGAGCCACGTACTGGCGCTGCAGCTCGTTACGCACGCCTTCGAGGGTCGCGCGCTGGAAGATCTCGCCTTCGGAGAGGCCGGACTGCTTCAGGCCCTTGAGCAGGTCTTCGCTGGTGATGGCCTTGTTGCCTTCGATCTCGATGCTGGAAATCGACGGGCGCTCGACCACACTGATCACCAGGACCCCACCATCGCGGCCGAGCTGGATGTCCTGGAAGAAACCGGTCTTGAACAGGGCGCGAGTGGCTTCAACCAAGCGGCGGTCATCCGCCTGATCGCCGACGTTGAGCGGCAGAGCACCGAACACGCTGCCGGCGGATACCCGCTGCAGGCCGTTTACGCGGATGTCGGAGATGGTGAAGGACTCGGCGTGAACTTCGCCGATCATGAGTGCGGCGAGCACCGCAGTTAGCAACAGGCGTTTCATGAAGTCCTTTTTTATTCCAACTGATAATAAGGAATCTGCCGCGAAGGGCGGCAGATCCGGAATTCAGCGACGCGTTACAGACGGCCCAGATCGTTCACCAAGGCCAATAGCATGACCCCGACGACAAGACTGATGCCGATCTGTACCCCCCAAGCTTGCACCCGCTCTGACAGTGGTCGTCCACGCGCCCATTCGATCAGGTAGAACAGCAGGTGCCCCCCGTCCAGGACGGGAATTGGCAACAGATTGAGAACCCCCAGGCTTATGCTCAGGTAGGCCAGGAAATTCAGGAAATCCCCCACGCCGGACTGGGCTGAAGCGCCCGCCACTTTAGCAATGGTTATCGGCCCGCTCAAGTTTTTTACCGAGAGCTCGCCGAGCAACATTTTCTTTAGGGAATCCAGAGTTAGCAGGCTCATGGACCAGGTCCGCGCCGCTGCCTCGCCGACCGCATCGAGCGGGCCGAAGCTCACCTCGCGCAGCATCTCCGCCGGCCACTCACCCGCCTTGACGCCGGCGCCGAGGAAGCCGCTGCGGGCGTCACCCTCGCCACGCGCACCAAGAGTGACAGGCATTTCGGCGACCTGTCCGTCACGCTCGTAGCTCACCGTGATGCGCTGGCCCGGGCGGCTGCGGACGAAATCCACCAGCTGCTGCCAGTCATCCATCGCTTGCCCGTCGAGGGCGCGGATGCGATCACCCGGGCGCAGCCCGGCAGCCTGGGCCGGTCCTTCCGGCACTTCGTCCAGCACCGGCGGCATGGCCGGACGCCACGGCCGGATGCCCAGCGAACCGATGGGGTCAGGCTCGTCAGCCCCTTTCAGCCAGTCGTTCAGCTGCAGGCGCAGCGGGGTCTCGGCAGTCGAGCCCTGGCTGCGCACCACCAGGTTCAGGTCGCCGCTCTCGCCGAGACGACGCACCAGCTGCAGGTTGACGCCGCCCCAGCCGGTGACGGCCTTGCCATCGACGGAAAGGATTTCCTGCCCGACCTGCAGGCCGGCCTGCGCGGCGATGCTGTCGACGGCGACGGAGCCCACCACCGGGCGCACCTGCTGGGCGCCCAGCATGGCCAGGACCCAGAAGAACAGCAGCGCAAGAAGGAAGTTGGCAATGGGCCCGGCGGCGACGATTGCGATGCGCTGCCCCACGGGCTTGCGATTGAACGAACGGTCGAGCTCCGCAGCGGGCACTTCGGCCTCGCGCTCGTCGAGCATCTTCACGTAGCCGCCCAGGGGAATGGCGGCGATCACGAACTCGGTGCCATGGCGGTCATGCCAGCGGACCAGCGGGGTACCGAAGCCGACGGAGAACCGCAGCACCTTGACACCGCAGCGACGAGCGACCCAGAAGTGGCCGAACTCGTGGAAGGTGACCAGCACTCCCAGTGCCACCAGGGTGCCCAAGACCATGTATAGCGCGCTCATCGAGAACCTCCGGGCTCAACGCCCGTGACGGGCCAACCAATCCTGCGCCGCAGCGCGTGCTCGGGCGTCCGCGAGCAGCACGGCGTCCAGCGTTTCGACCGCCAGCACCGATTCGCGGTTCAGCACCTCGTCGATGATACTCGCGATCTCCGTGAAGCGAATGCGCCGCTCGAGGAAGGCCGCGACAGCCACCTCGTTGGCGGCGTTGAGCATCGCCGGGGCACTGCCCCCCGCCTCCGCCGCCTGTCGCGCCAGGCGCAGACAGGGGAACCGCGTCTCGTCGGGCTTCTGGAAATCCAGCCGACCGATACGGAAAAGGTCCAGCGCAGAGACACCCGAATCGATGCGCTCCGGCCAGGCCAGGGCATGGGCGATCGGCGTACGCATGTCGGGGTTGCCCAGCTGGGCGAGCACCGAGCCATCGACGTAATCGACCAGGGAATGAATGACGCTCTGGGGGTGGATCACCACCTCGACCTGGCACGGGCTCGCATCGAACAGCCAGCAGGCTTCGATCAGCTCGAGCCCCTTGTTCATCATGCTCGCCGAATCCACGGAGATCTTCCGCCCCATGGACCAGTTGGGATGGGCACAGGCCTGTTCGGGGCTCACCTCATGCAGCACATCCAGCGATGTTTCGCGGAACGGACCGCCGGATGCCGTGAGGAGGATGCGCCGCACGCCGACCTGCGCAAGGCCACGAGAATAGTCCCCCGGCAGGCACTGGAAGATCGCGTTGTGCTCGCTGTCGATGGGCAGCAATACGGCACCACTGTGGCGCACCGCCTGGATGAACAGGGCCCCGGACATCACCAGGGCTTCCTTGTTGGCCAGCAGCACGCGCTTTCCCGCCTCGACGGCCGCCAGGGTCGGCTTGAGGCCGGCCGCGCCGACGATGGCGGCCATGACCGCATCGACCTCGGGATGGGACGCGACCTCGCAGAGCCCGGCCTCCCCCACCAAAACCTCCGTGGTCAGGCCGGCGCCCTGGAGCCCGGCCTGCAGGCGGCGAGCGGACTCCTGGTCAGGCACCACGGCATAACGCGGACGGTGCCGCAGGCACAGGGCTTGCAACTCGGACAGGCGGGAGAAACCGCTCAGGGCGAAAGCTTCATAGCGCAGAGGATGGCGCGCGATGACATCCAGGGTGCTGAGACCGATGGAACCGGTGGCCCCCAGCACGGTGATGCGTTGCGGACGGCTCACAGACTGCCCCAGCCGGCGACCCACAGCAGCGCGGCGAACATCGGGATGGCGGCGGTGAGGCTGTCGATACGGTCCAGCACGCCACCATGGCCGGGCAGCAGGTTGCTGCTGTCCTTGATGCCGGACTGGCGCTTGAACATGCTTTCGGTGAGATCACCCACCACCGAGATCAGCACCACCAGCGCGGCGCCGAGCAGGCCGGCGAGCAGCGCGCCACCGTCCCAGCCGCGGTAGATGCCCACGCCCAGGGTGATCAGCAGGCTGGTGCACAGGCCGCCGACCAGGCCTTCCCAGCTCTTGCCGGGACTGACCGCAGGGGCCAGCTTGCGCTTGCCGAAGGCCTTGCCGGAAAAATAGGCACCGATGTCAGCGGCCCAGACCAGCACCATCACGGCGAGGATCAGCCAGTTGGCCAGCGGCCACTGCTTGAACAGCACCAGACCCTGCCAGGCCGGCAGGAGGATCAGCAGGCCGATCACCAGCTTGCCGGCGGGACCACCCCAGTAGCGGCTGGAGCCTGGATAGCCGAGCACCAGCAAGGTCGCGGCCACCCACCAGAGGATGCCGACAGCCAGGACCCAGGGCGCCAGGACCGGGGCCTGGTAGAGAACGAACAGCAGGGCCGCGACCAGCGCGGCGTAGCCGATACGGGCGGGCTGGGCGTCGAAGCCGGCGAGGCGCGCCCATTCCCAGCCCCCAAGGCTGACCACCAGGCCGATGAACAGCGCGAAAACGCCACCATCGAGCAGGAAGAAGCCTCCCAGCGCGATGGGCAGGAGCACCAGCGCGGTGATGATTCGTTGTTTGAGCATCGTTAACGGGCCTCGGCTTCTATCTGTTCGCTGGTCTTGCCGAAGCGGCGTTGGCGCGTGGCGTAGTCACCCAGGGCCTTGCGCATGGCTTCGTGCTTGAAGTCGGGCCAGAACAGATCGGAGAAATACAGCTCGGCGTAGGCCAGCTGCCAGAGCAGGAAGTTGCTGATGCGATGCTCGCCCCCGGTGCGGATGCACAGATCGGGCAGCGGCAGGTCGCCAGTGGCCAGGCAGTTCTGCAACAGCCCGGGCGTGATCTCGTCCACCTGCAGGTGCCCGGCCTGGACCTCACGGGCCAGGCGCTGGGCAGCCTGGGTGATGTCCCACTGGCCACCGTAGTTGGCAGCGATCTGCAGGGTGAAGCGGTGTTCGCCAGCGGTCAGCAACTCGGCTTCGCGCATGGCGGCCTGCAACTCGGGATGGAACCGCGAACGGTCGCCAATGATGCGCAGGCGAATCTGGTTGTCATTCAGGCGCCGCGCCTCCCGGCGCAGGGCCGAGAGGAACAGCTCCATCAGCGCGCCGACCTCCTCGGCCGGACGCTGCCAGTTCTCACTGGAGAAAGCGAAGAGCGTGAGCACCTCGACACCTGCCTCGGCACACACCTCGATCACTGCACGGACGGCATCGACGCCGGCCTTGTGACCGGCGACGCCCGGCAGCAGGCGCTTCTTGGCCCAGCGATTGTTGCCATCCATGATGATCGCCACATGACGCGGGATCGCTGGAGAAACGCCTTTCTTGTCCATATGGGGTGCCGTCAGACAGCCATCAGGTCGTTTTCTTTGGCTTCCAGGCCCTTGTCGACCTCAGCGACGAACTTGTCGGTCAGCTTCTGCACATCATCGGCAGCGCGACGCTCGTCGTCTTCGCTGATTTCCTTTTCCTTCACCAGGTCCTTTAGTTGCGCCAGGGCATCGCGGCGGATGTTGCGCACGGCGATACGGGCGTTCTCGGCTTCGGCGCGGGCCTGCTTGGTGTAGCCCTTGCGGGTTTCCTCGGTCAGGGCCGGCATCGGCACGCGGATGGTGGTACCGGCGGTGGCCGGGTTGAGGCCGAGGTCGGAGGTCATGATGGCCTTCTCGACCGCCTGGATCATGCTCTTGTCGAACACGGTCAGGGCCAGGGTGCGGGAATCCTCGGCAGTCACGTTGGCCACCTGGCGCAGCGGGGTATCGACGCCGTAGTAGGACACCATCACGCTGTCCAGGATGCTCGGATGCGCACGCCCGGTACGGATCTTGGCGAAGGCATGGCCCAGGGACTCCAGGGTCTTGGTCATGCGCTCCTGCGCGTCCTTCTTGATCTCGTTGATCATTGTTCGCCCTCCTCGATCAGGGTTCCTTCGGCGCCACCCACAACGATGTTCAGCAGGGCACCGGGTTTGTTCATGTTGAAGACCCGCAGCGGCATCTTCTGGTCACGGCACAGGCAAATCGCCGTCAAGTCCATCACGCCCAGCTTGCGATCCAGCACCTCGTCATAGGTGAGGTGCTCGAACTTCTCGGCGTTCGGGTCCTTGAAGGGGTCGGCAGTGTACACGCCATCCACCTTGGTGGCTTTCAATACCACGTCGGCATCGATCTCGATCGCACGCAGGCAGGCGGCCGAGTCGGTGGTGAAGAACGGGTTGCCGGTACCGGCGGAGAAGATCACCACTTCGCCGCTCTTGAGGTGGCGCATGGCCTTGCGGCGGTCGTAGTGATCGGTCACGCCGACCATGGAAATGGCCGACATCACCAGCGCGGGGATGTTGGAACGCTCGAGGGCGTCGCGCATGGCCAGGCCGTTCATCACGGTGGCCAGCATCCCCATGTGGTCGCCGGTGACCCGATCCATGCCGGCCGCGCTGAGGGCCGCGCCACGGAACAGGTTGCCGCCGCCGATGACCAGGCCGACCTGGACGCCGATGCCGACCAGCTGACCGATTTCCAGAGCCATGCGATCCAGGACCTTCGGGTCGATCCCGAACTCCTCGGACCCCATCAGGGCTTCGCCGCTGAGTTTGAGCAGAATGCGTTTATAGCGAGGTTGGCGACCACTCACCTGCTGAGCCATTACGAGTTCTCCTGCGGCGCATTGAATTCATGGAGCACGGGGCTCCGCTGTCCTGGAGCGTAGCTTCGACTACGCACGTGGCACTTGGTGCCCGCCTGGCGGACATGGCCACGGAAACCGCCCCGAAAGGGTTCCCCAGTTTGACGAAGAGGCCGCGCGCGTTAGCGGGCAGCCTCTTGCGGGGCGACAGCCTAGGCCGTCTTACTGCTTGGTTGCAGCGACTTGTGCAGCAACTTCGGCAGCGAAGTCCACTTCGACCTTCTCGATGCCTTCGCCTACTTCGTAGCGAACGAAGGAAACGATCTCGGCACCGGCTTTCTTGGCCAGGTCACCGACCTTGACTTCCGGATCCTTGACGAACGGCTGCTCGACCAGGCTGGCTTCGGCGAGGAACTTGGCGATACGGCCCTTGACCATGTTCTCGACGATGTTCTCCGGCTTGCCGGCGATCTTGTCGGCGTTCAGGGCCAGGAAGATTTCCTTTTCCTTGGCAACGGCTTCTTCGGAAACCTGGGAAGCGTTGAGGAACTGCGGGTTGCTGGCAGCCACGTGCATGGCGATGTCGCGAGCCAGTTCGACGCTGCCGCCTTTCAGGCTGACCAGTACGCCGATGCGGTGGCCGTGCAGGTAGGCACCCACGACATCACCCTCGACGCGGGTCAGGCGACGGATGTTGACGTTTTCGCCGGTCTTGGAAACCAGGGCCAGGCGAGCTTCTTCGCGGGAGGCAACCAGCGGCGCGGCGTCGGTCAGCTTCTCTTCGAAAGCCTGCTCGATGGTGGCGGCGACGAAGCTCTTGAAGTCGTCCTGCAGAGCCAGGAAGTCGGTCTGGGAGTTGACTTCGATGATCACGGCGGCCTTGTTGTCGGCAGCGACCTTGACGGCGATCGCGCCTTCGGCGGCGATGTTGCCGGACTTCTTGGCGGCCTTGATGGCACCAGCGGCGCGCATGTCGTCGATGGCCTTCTCGATGTCGCCATCGGCGGCGGTCAGGGCCTTCTTGCAATCCATCATGCCCAGGCCGGTACGCTCGCGCAGTTCTTTAACCAGGGCTGCAGTAATCTCTGCCATGTTCGCAATCCTCTTGAATAGGTTTTCAACCATTCAGCCCGGCATTCCGGGCAGACAATATCGGAGGTGGCAAAAAGGGGGCCTAGCCCCCTTCTTGCGCACCGGGTAACGCTAAGCGCGCTGGCCTCAGCCTTCGGCAGCCTCGGAAGCGGCAGCTTCTTCGACGAACTCGTCAGCACCGCCGTTGGCGTTCTGACGGCCACGCAGCACGGCGTCGGCCATGGCACCCAGGTACAGCTGAACGGCGCGGATGGCGTCGTCGTTACCCGGGATGATGTAGTCAACGCCTTCCGGGCTGCTGTTGGTATCGACAACGCCGATGACCGGGATGCCCAGCTTGTTGGCTTCGGTGATAGCAATGCGCTCGTGGTCGACGTCGATCACGAACAGAGCGTCCGGCAGGCCGCCCATGTCCTTGATGCCACCCAGGCTGCGTTCCAGTTTTTCCAGATCGCGGGTGCGCATCAGCGCTTCTTTCTTGGTCAGCTTGGTGAAAGTGCCGTCCTGAGCCTGGGTTTCCAGGTCGCGCAGGCGCTTGATCGACTGACGGATGGTCTTGTAGTTGGTCAGCATGCCGCCGAGCCAGCGGTGATCGACGTACGGGGAGCCGCAACGAGCTGCTTCTTCGCGGACGATCTTGCCAGCGGAACGCTTGGTGCCGACGAACAGAACCTTGTTCTTGCCTGCAGCCAGTTTCTCAACGAAGGACAGGGCCTCGTTGAACATCGGCAGGGTTTTTTCCAGGTTGATGATGTGGATCTTGTTACGCGCGCCGAAAATGAACTTGCCCATTTTCGGGTTCCAGTAACGGGTCTGGTGGCCGAAGTGCACACCGGCCTTCAGCATATCGCGCATGTTGACTTGGGACATGATAGTTCCTTGATAAGTCGGGTTAGGCCTCCACGTATCCCAATCTCCAACCCTTGCGGGCACCCAGGAAATCGTGTCGATACGTGTGTGGGTTTGAGCCTTGCGGGCAGAGTGCCCGTAAAGCGGCGCGTTTTATAGCACAAAAAACTATTCGAAGCTATAAGCTCAAAACCCGAAGCGAGACCCGCCGAGCGCTCTTCCAGCTTCAAGCTTCGGGCTTCCAGCTGTTAAGATTGCGCTCTTTATATAGAAACGCTCGAGAACCGCCATGACCGTGACCATCAAGACGCCCGCAGAAATCGAAAAGATGCGCGTGGCAGGCCGCCTGGCCGCCGAAGTCCTGGAGATGATCGGCGAGCACGTCAAACCCGGTGTCACCACCGAAGAGCTCGACCGCATCTGCCACGACTACATCGTCAACGTGCAGAAGGCGATTCCCGCCCCGCTCAACTACAAGGGCTTCCCCAAGTCCATCTGCACCTCGATCAACCACGTGGTCTGCCACGGCATCCCCAACGAGAAGCCGCTGAAGGATGGCGACACCCTGAACATCGACGTGACCGTCATCAAGGACGGCTACCACGGCGACACCAGCCGCATGTTCCATGTCGGCAAGGTGCCGGTCTGGGCCGAGCGCTTGTCCCAGGTGACCCAGGAGTGCATGTACAAGGCCATCCAGCTGGTCAGGCCGGGCTGCCGCCTGGGCGATATCGGCGAAGTGATCCAGAAGCATGCCGAGAAGAACGGCTTCTCGGTGGTCCGCGAATTCTGCGGCCACGGCATCGGCGCGGTGTTCCATGAAGAGCCGCAGATCCTCCACTACGGTCGCGCCGGCACCGGGATGGAACTCAAGGCCGGGATGACCTTCACCATCGAGCCGATGATCAACCAGGGCCGTGCCGAGACCAAGGTGCTGGGCGACGGCTGGACCGCCATCACCAAGGACCGCAAGCTCTCCGCGCAGTGGGAACACACGCTGATGGTGACCGAGACCGGCTACGAGATCTTCACCCTGCGCAGCGACGACACCATTCCCCGGGTTTCCGCCTGAGTCCCGACAACGCCCCACAGCTATAAGGAAGGCGACCGATGCCGCAGGTGGATCCCGAACTGTTCGACCGCGGCCAGTTCCAGGCCGAACTGGCGCTGAAATCCAGCCCCATCGCCGCCTTCAAGAAAGCCATCCGCCAGGCCAAGGATGTCCTCGACACCCGCTTCGCCAATGGCCGCGACATCCGCCGCCTGGTCGAGGACCGCGCCTGGTTCGTCGACCAGATCCTGCGCGCCGCCTGGGAGCGCTTCGACTGGAGCGAGGACGCCGACATCGCCCTGCTGGCGGTCGGCGGCTACGGCCGCGGCGAGTTGCACCCCTACTCGGACATCGACCTGCTGATCCTGCTGGACAGCGCCGACCACGAGACCTTCCGCGAATCCATCGAAGGCTTCCTCACCCTGCTCTGGGACATCGGCCTGGAAGTCGGGCAGAGCGTGCGCTCGGTGGACGAATGCGCCGAGGAGGCCCGCGCCGACCTGACGGTGGTCACCAATCTGATGGAAAGCCGCACCATCGCCGGCCCGGAAAGCCTGCGCAGGCGCATGCAGGACGTCACCAGCCCCGAGCGCATGTGGCCGAGCAAGGAATTCTTCCTCGCCAAGCGCCAGGAGCGGAAGGCCCGCCACGCCAAGTACAACGACACCGAATACAACCTGGAACCCAACGTGAAGGGCTCCCCCGGCGGCCTGCGCGACATCCAGACCATCCTCTGGGTCGCCCGCCGCCAGTTCGGCAGCCTCAACCTGCACGCCCTGGTCAAGGAAGGCTTCCTCGTGGAGAGCGAATGCAGCGTGCTCGCCTCCAGCCAGGAGTTCCTCTGGAAGGTGCGTTACGCCCTGCACATGCTCGCCGGTCGCGCCGAGGACCGCCTGCTGTTCGACCACCAGCGCAAGCTGGCCGGCCTGCTGGGCTTCCAGGGCGACGACGCCAAGCAGGCCATCGAGCACTTCATGCAGAAGTACTACCGCGTGGTGATGGGCGTCGCCGAGCTCAGCGACCTGATCAACCAGCACTTCGAGGAAGTCATCCTGCGCAGCGCCGGCTCCTCGCCCGCGCAACCGCTGAACAGCCGCTTCCAGCTGCGCGACGGCTACATCGAAGTCACCCACCCCAACGTCTTCAAGCGCACCCCCTTCGCCTTGCTGGAGATCTTCGTGCTGATGGCCCAGCACCCGGAGATCAAGGGCGTGCGCGCCGACACCATCCGCCTGCTGCGCGACAGCCGCCACCTCATCGACGACGACTTCCGCAGCGACATCCGCAACACCAGCCTGTTCATCGAGCTGTTCAAGTCGTCCCAGGGCATCCACCGCAACCTGCGTCGCATGAACCGCTACGGCATCCTCGGTCGCTACCTGCCGGAGTTCGGCCACATCATCGGGCAGATGCAGCACGACCTGTTCCACATCTATACGGTCGACGCCCACACGCTCAACCTGATCAAGCACCTGCGCAAGCTGAAGTGGCCGGAGCTGGCGGAGAAATTCCCGCTCGCCAGCAAGGTCATCGACAAGCTGCCCAAGCCCGAGCTGATCTACATCGCCGGCCTCTACCACGACATCGGCAAGGGCCGCGGCGGCGACCATTCCGAGCTCGGCGCCGTCGACGCCGAAGCCTTCTGCGCCCGCCACCAGTTGCCGGCCTGGGATTCGCGCCTGGTCACCTGGCTGGTGCAGAACCACCTGGTGATGTCCACCACCGCCCAGCGCAAGGACCTCTCCGACCCGCAGGTGATCTTCGATTTCGCCCAGCTGGTCGGCGACCAGACCCACCTCGACTACCTCTACGTGCTCACCGTGGCCGACATCAACGCCACCAACCCGAGCCTGTGGAACTCCTGGCGCGCCAGCCTCCTGCGCCAGCTCTACACCGAGACCAAGCGCGCCCTGCGCCGCGGCCTGGAGAACCCGCTGGACCGCGAAGAGCAGATCCGCCAGACCCAGACCGCCGCCATCGACATCCTCGTGCGCAACGGCATCGACCAGGACGACGCCGAGCAGCTCTGGTCCCAGCTCGGCGACGACTACTTCCTGCGCCATACCGCCAACGACGTCGCCTGGCACACCGAGGCCATCCTCCAGCACCCGGCCGGCAACGACCCGCTGGTGCTGATCAAGGAAACCGCCCAGCGCGAGTTCGAGGGTGCCACCCAGATCTTCATCTACGCCCCTGACCAGCACGACTTCTTCGCCGTGACCGTGGCCGCGATGAGCCAGCTCAACCTCAACATCCACGACGCGCGGATCATCACCTCCACCAGCCAGTTCACCCTCGACACCTACATCGTGCTCGACACCGCCGGCGGCTCCATCGGCGACAACCCGGCCCGGGTCAAGGAAATCCGCGAGGGCCTGATCGAAGCGCTGAAGAACCCCGACGAGTACCCGGCCATCATCCAGCGCCGCGTACCGCGCCAGCTCAAGCACTTCGCCTTCGCGCCCCAGGTGACCATCTCCAACGATGCCCAGCGCCCGGTCACCGTGCTGGAAGTGATCGCACCCGACCGCCCCGGCCTGCTGGCGCGCATCGGGCGCATCTTCCTCGACTTCGACCTGTCGCTGCAGAACGCCAAGATCGCCACCCTCGGCGAGCGGGTGGAAGACGTGTTCTTCGTCACCGACGCCGACAACCAGCCACTGGCCGACCCCGAACTCTGCCAGCGCCTGCAGGCGGCCATCGTCTCGCAGCTGTCCGAAGCCAACGCCCAGGGCGTTGACCCCACCCGAATCAGTATCTGAGCGCGCCCGTGCAGCCGCTCGCAGTAGCCAGGAACGACGCATGAACGACGCTCTGAACCACCTGCAGCCCTACCCCTTCGAAAAGCTCCGCGCCCTGCTCGGCGGCGTGCAACCGGCCGACAAGAAGGCCATCGCCCTGTCCATCGGCGAACCCAAGCACCGCTCGCCGGACTTCGTCGCCAAGGCCCTGGCCGACAGCCTCGACCAGATGGCCGTGTACCCCACCACCCTGGGCATCCCCGCCCTGCGCGAAGCCATCGCCGCCTGGTGCGAGCGCCGCTTCAAGGTGCCGGCCGGCTGGCTCGACGCCGCCCGCCACGTGCTGCCGGTGAACGGCACCCGCGAGGCGCTGTTCGCCTTCACCCAGACCGTGGTCAACCGCGCCGACCAGGGCCTGGTCGTCAGCCCGAACCCCTTCTATCAGATCTACGAAGGTGCGGCCCTGCTGGCCGGCGCCGAGCCCCACTACCTGCCGTGCCTGGCGGAGAACGGCTTCAATCCCGACTTCGACGCCGTGCCGGTCGAGGTCTGGCAGCGCTGCCAGATCCTCTTCCTCTGCTCCCCGGGCAACCCCACCGGTGCCCTGGTCCCGGTGGAACAACTGAAGAAACTGATCGCCCTGGCCGACGAACACGACTTCGTCATCGCCGCCGACGAGTGCTACAGCGAGCTGTACTTCGACGAAGCCAACCCGCCGGCCGGGCTGCTCACCGCCTGCGCCGAACTGGGCCGCAGCGACTTCGCCCGCTGCGTGGTCTTCCACAGCCTGTCCAAGCGCTCCAACCTGCCGGGCCTGCGCTCCGGCTTCGTCGCCGGTGACGCCGCCATCCTCAAGGCCTTCCTGCTGTACCGCACCTACCACGGCTGCGCCATGCCCGTGCAGACCCAGCTGGCCAGCATCGCCGCCTGGAAAGACGAAGCCCACGTGCGCGCCAACCGCGACCTGTACCGCGAGAAATACGACGCCGTGCTCGACATCCTCGGCGGCGTGCTCGACGTGCAACGCCCGGACGGCGGCTTCTACCTGTGGGCCAAGACCCCGGTGGACGATACGACCTTCACCCGCGGCCTGTTCGCCCGCGAGCACGTCACCGTGGTACCCGGCTCCTACCTCTCCCGCGAAGTGAACGGCTTCAACCCCGGTGCCGGCCGCGTGCGCATGGCCCTCGTCGCACCGCTCGCCGAGTGCATCGAAGCCGCCGAGCGCATCCGCGACTTCGTCCGCGGCCTCTGAGCCCCGCCCAGCGGGCCTTCCCGCCGTAACGAGACGGGGCGCCGCAACGGCGCCCCACCGGGCAATCCCGCGTGGCATAATCGCCGACCGACGTCGCGTGGCCCCTGGCTGCGCGGCCCTTGCCTCACGTGAATCCGAGCTGCCCCATGACCATCACCCTCTACGGCATCAAGGCCTGCGACACCATGAAGAAAGCCCGTACCTGGCTCGACGAGCAGGGCGTGAGCTATGCCTTCCACGACTACAAGACCGCCGCCATCGACCGCGCCAATCTGCAGAAATGGTGTGCCGAACACGGTTGGGAAACCGTCCTCAACCGTGCCGGCACCACCTTCCGCAAGCTCGATGACGCGCAGAAGGCCGATCTCGACCAGGCCAAGGCCATCGAACTGATGCTCGCCCAGCCGTCGATGATCAAGCGCCCGGTGCTCGACCTGGGCAACCGCACCCTGGTCGGCTTCAAGCCCGATCTCTACGCCGCCGCGTTCAATTGAGCGACCCCGGACGCGGCACAGCCCGGCAAGCCATCGACCGGACCGCCTGATCCACCCTATTCAGCAAGAGGAATTCCCATGTCCACCCAACTCTTCAGCGTCGCTTTCGGCGTCGGCACCCAGAACCGCCAGGGCAACTGGCTGGAAGTCTTCTACGCCCAGCCCCTGCTCAAGCCCGCCGCGCAACTGGTCGAGGCCATCACCTCGATCCTCGGCTACAGCGCCGGCAACCAGGCCATCGCCTTCACCAACGCCCAGGCCGCCGACCTGGCCACCGCCCTGAAGGAAATCGACCCGGCCCAATCCGCCCTGCTGACCCGCCTGGCCGAAAGCCAGAAGCCGCTGGTCGCCACCCTGCTGGCCGAAGACGCCGCCCTGACCTCCACCCCCGAGGCCTACCTCAAGCTGCACCTGCTGTCCCACCGCCTGGCCAAGCCCCACGGCCTGAACCTGACCGGCATCTTCCCGCTGCTGCCCAACGTCGCCTGGACCAGCCACGGCGCCGTCGACCTCGCCGAACTGGCCGAGCGCCAGCTGGAAGCGCGCCTGAAGGGCGAGCTGCTGGAAGTCTTCTCCGTGGACAAGTTCCCGAAGATGACCGACTACGTGGTCCCCGCCGGCGTGCGCATCGCCGACAGCGCCCGCGTGCGCCTGGGCGCCTACGTGGGTGAAGGCACCACCGTGATGCACGAGGGCTTCATCAATTTCAACGCCGGCACCGAAGGCCCGGGCATGATCGAAGGCCGCGTCTCCGCAGGCGTCTTCGTCGGCAAGGGTTCGGACCTGGGCGGCGGCTGCTCCACCATGGGCACCCTGTCCGGTGGCGGCAACATCGTCATCGCCGTCGGCGAAGGCTGCCTGATCGGCGCCAACGCCGGCATCGGCATCCCGCTGGGCGACCGCAACATCGTCGAAGCCGGCCTGTACATCACCGCCGGCACCAAGGTCGCCCTGCTGGACGACCAGAACGCCCTGGTGAAAGTGGTCAAGGCCCGCGACCTGGCCGGCCAGCCCGACCTGCTGTTCCGCCGCAACTCGCAGAACGGTGCCGTCGAGTGCAAGACCAACAAGACCGCCATCGAGCTGAACGAAGCGCTGCACGCGCATAACTAAAGGCAGCTTGAAGCTGAAAGCCTGAAGCCGGAAGTGACCTCGAGAACTTCCGGCTTCCAGCTTCTGGCTTCCAGCACATGCCGGTCCCAGGCTCATCGCTATGCTTCCGTCCCCTTGGCGCTCCGACTTCCCCGCCCTCTCGGCCCTCGATGCCGAGGGGCAGACCTACCTCGACAGCGCCGCCACCTCGCAGAAGCCCCAGGTGGTGCTCGACGCCCTGCTCGGCTACTACGCCAGCGGAGCGGCCAACGTCCACCGCGCCCAGCACCTGCCGGGAGAGCGGGCGACGAGGGCCTTCGAAGGCAGCCGTACGCGCGTCGCCCACTGGCTGAACGCCGCCCATCCGGCGCAGATCGTCTTCACCCGGGGCGCCACCGAGGCGTTCAACCTGCTGGCCTATGGGCTGGAGCGGCAGTTCGCACCTGGCGAGCGCCTCGTCATCAGCGCCCTGGAACACCACGCCAACCTGCTGCCCTGGCAGCAACTGGCGCGTCGCAGCCAGCTCGAGCTGGTGGTGCTGCCCCTGGATGCACGCGGTGACATCGACCTCGACCAGGCACGCCAGTTGATCGACTCGCGCACCCGCCTGCTGGCCGTCAGCCAGCTGTCCAACGTGCTCGGTCGCTGGCAACCCCTCGGCGAACTGCTGGCCATGGCCCGCCAGCAAGGCGCGCTGACCGTGGTGGATGGCGCGCAGGGCGTGGTCCATGGCCGCCATGACGTGCAGGCCCTGGGCTGCGACTTCTACGTGTTCTCCGGTCACAAGCTCTACGGGCCGGAAGGCGTCGGCGTGCTCTACGGCAAGGCGGACGCCCTCGCCCGCCTCGATCACTGGCAGTTCGGCGGCGAGATGGTCCATCGCGCCGATTACCACGACGCCGACTTCCATGGCGCCCCGCTCGGCTTCGAGGCCGGCACCCCGGCCATCGCCCCGGTGATCGGGCTTGGCGCCGCGCTCGACTACCTCGGCAGCCTCGACGCCGCCGCCGTCACCGCCCACGAGACCGTGCTCCACGCCAAACTCATGGCCGGCCTCGCCGCCCGCGACGGCGTACGCCTGGTGGGCGATCCCCAGGTGGCGCTCGCCTGCTTCGGCGTCGAGGGCGTGCACAACGCCGACCTCGCCCACCTGCTCACCGAACAGGGCATCGCCGTGCGCGCCGGGCATCACTGCGCCATGCCGCTGTACCAGGGGCTCGGCCTCGGCGGCGCGATCCGCGTCTCGCTCGGCCTCTACAACGACAGCGCCGACCTGGAGCGCCTCTTCGTTGCCCTCGACAAGGCCCTGGAGCTGCTGCGATGAGCCTGCCACCCGCCGCCGCCGATGCCCTTGCCGCCTTCGCCGGCGCAGGCAGCTGGGAACAGCGCGCCCGCCTGCTGATGCAATGGGGCGAACGCCTGGAGCCGCTGGCGGACGCAGAGCGCAGCGAAGCCAACCGCGTGCACGGCTGCGAGAGCCAGGTCTGGCTGGTGGATGAAATGAAGGATGGCCAGCGCCATTTCCGCGCCGCCAGCGATGCGCGGCTGATCCGCGGCCTGCTCGCCGTGCTGCTGGTGCGCGTCCAGGGCCTGCCGGCGGAAGAGCTGGCTACCCTCGACCTTGCCGACTGGTTCACCCAGCTCGGCCTCGCCCGGCAGCTCTCCCCCTCCCGCAGCAACGGCCTCAACGCCGTGCTCGACAGGATGCGCAAGGCCGCACCGTGAAGGCCGGAGCTTGAATTCCTTGCTACGGGTTTCGCGCCTGTAGGAGCGAGCTCTGCGCGAAGCCTTTGGCCCGGTTGCCCGGGCTCACCCCACCATCGAAGCCACCGGCAACCCCGTTGGTGGATGGAAGAGCGCCATCCACCCTACGCAGCGACGGCCCTCCGCGTGGGAGCGAATTCATCCGCGAAAAAGCCCCGGTGCAACTGTGCTAGCCCGCAGCCCGTTCCGACGGCCGCCGCGCACCGGCCACCAGCTTGTCCACGGTTCTGGCAGCCGCCGCCATGCCGAAGCTGGCGGTGACCATCATCACCGCGCCGAAGCCGCCGGCGCAGTCCAGCTTCACACCCTCGCCGACGAAGCTCTTCTGCTGGCACACCGAGCCATCGGGCTTGGGGTAGCGCAGCTGCTCGGTGGAGAACACGCAGGGCACGCTGTAGGTGCGCCCCGGCGTGCGGGAGAAGTTGTAGTCGCGGCGCAGCATGGAGCGCACCTTGGCCGCCAGCGGATCGTTGAAGGTCTTGTTCAGGTCGGTGACCTGGATCTGCGTCGGGTCCACCTGGCCTCCCGCGCCGCCAGTGGTGACGATCTGGATCTTGCGCCGCTTGCACCAGGCGATCAGCGCCGCCTTGGCCGCCACGCTGTCGATGCAGTCGATCACCGCATCCAGCTCCGGGGTGATGTACTCGGCCATGGTCTCGCGGGTGACGAAGTCCGCCACCGCGTGCACCACGCAGGCCGGGTTGATGGCGCGGATGCGTTCGGCCATCACCTCCACCTTGGCCCGCCCCACGGCGCCCTCGATGGCGTGCACCTGGCGGTTGGTGTTGGTGATGCAGACATCGTCCAGGTCGAACAGCGAGATCTCGCCCACGCCGGACCGCGCCAGCGCCTCCGCCGCCCAGGAGCCGACGCCGCCGATGCCGACCACCGCCACGTGCGCCGCCTGCAGGCGCGCCGCGCCCTCCAGCCCATAGAGGCGGGCGATGCCACCGAAACGTTCGTCTGTACTCATGCCTAGCTCCCAACTCGCCAGCCACCTGGCCGGGCGCGCATTATAGGAAGCGTCGACCGCCATCCCAAGCCCGACACCGCTGAATGGCGGGCCATAGATCGCCCCGCAGCCCTCCAGCGCTATAGTCGGCCGATAACAAAAAGGGAGCCCAGCATGCGCAACTTCAGCTTCTACAACCCCACCCGCATCCACTTCGGCGAAGGCCAGATCGACAAGCTGGCCCGTGAAATCCCCGCCGGCAGCCGGGTGCTGGTCACCCACGGCGGCGGCAGCATCTTCCAGAACGGCGTCTGGCAGCAGGTGGAACAGGCCCTGGCCGGCTATGCCCTCACCCGCTTCGCCGGCATCGAGGCCAACCCGCAGTTCGACACCCTGGTCAAGGCCGTGGAACTGGCCCGCCGCGAAGGCTGCGACTTCATCCTCGCCGTGGGTGGGGGCTCGGTGATCGACGGCAGCAAGTTCATCGCCGCCGCCCTGTGCCACGAGGGCGACCCGCTCGACCTGCTCACCGGCACCCGGGCCAAGGCGGCCCTGCCCCTGGGCTGCGTGCTGACCCTCGCCGCCACCGGTTCGGAGAGCAACCCCCACGGCGTGGTCACCCATGTCGCCCGACAGGAGAAACTGCCCTTCTCCAGCCCACTGCTGTACCCGCGCTTCGCCATCCTCGACCCGTGCACCACCTTCAGCCTGCCGGCCCGACAGATCGGCAACGGCGTGGTCGATGCCTTCGTCCACACCCTGGAGCAGTACCTCACCTACCCCGCCGACGCGCCGCTGCAGGATCGCCAGGCCGAAGGCCTGCTGCTCACCCTTATAGAGGAAGGCCCCAGGGCCCTCGCCAACCCCGAGGACTACACGGCGCGCGCCAACCTCATGTGGTGCGCCACCCAGGCCCTCAACGGCCTGCTCGGCTGCGGCGTGCCCCAGGACTGGGCGACCCACATGATCGGCCATGAACTCACCGCCCTCTACCACCTCGACCACGCCCAGACCCTGGCCGTGGTGCTGCCGGCGCTGCTGGCGGAGCGCCGTGAACCCAAGCGCGCCAAGCTGATCCAGTACGCCGAGCGTGTCTGGGGCATCGAGGGCGACGAGGACACGAAGATCGACGGCGCCATCGCCGCCACCCGCGACTTCTTCCAGGCCCTGGGCGTGCCCACCCGCCTCGCCGACCACGGGCTGGATGCCGAGGTCATCCCCCAGGTGCTGGCGCAGCTGGAGCGCCATGGCATGACCGCCCTCAGCGAACGCCGCGACCTCGACCTGGAAGCCAGCGAGCGCATCCTGCTGCGAGCGCTGTAGTCCGCTTCGTATCGGGCCCGACACCAAGCCCTCCGGCGGGCCCGGCAAATCCCCGCGAACTTCTCCGCAACCCCAGGGACAAAGCCTGTGTGCAATGGCCGGTGGGCACGGCTATCGTTCGTACACAATCTATACAGTCGCCGGACGCCGGAGTAGCATGCGCGCCGACCAGCGCTCGCTGGCGCTATCTCCCCGTTCCACGCTTCGGAACCTGAAATCCCTATGCCATCGCGTAAATTTGGACTCAACCTGGTGGTCTTCGTGGCGGTCGCTGCGTTGTTCACCGGAATCTGGGCGCTCTACAACCGTCCCGTCAGCGCCCCGGACTGGCCGGAGCAGATCTCCGGCTACTCCTACTCGCCGTTCCGTGTGGACCAGAACCCGCAGCAGGATCGCTACCCCACCGACGAGCAGATCCGTGAAGACCTCGAGCTGCTGAGCAAGCAGACCGACAACATCCGCACCTACTCGGTGGACGGCACCCTCGCCGACATCCCCCGCATCGCCGAGGAATTCGGCCTGCGCGTGACCCTCGGCATCTGGATCAGCCCGGACGAGGCGCGCAACGAGCGCGAGATCACCAAGGCCATCGAGATCGCCAACACCTCGCGCAGCGTCGTCCGCGTGGTGGTGGGCAACGAAGCGCTGTTCCGCCGCGAGATCAGCCGCAAGGACCTCTCCGTCTACCTCGACCGCGTGCGCGCCGCCGTGAAGGTACCGGTGACCACCTCCGAGCAGTGGCACATCTGGCTGAAGTACCCGGAGCTGGCCAAGCACGTCGACCTGATCGCCGCCCACGTCCTGCCCTACTGGGAATTCATCCCCATGCAGGACTCCACCCAGTTCGTGCTGGAGCGCGCCAAGGACCTGAAGAAGACCTTCCCGAAGAAGCCGCTGCTGCTGTCCGAAGTGGGCTGGCCGAGCAACGGTCGCATGCGCGGCGGCGCCGACGCCTCCCAGGCCGACCAGGCCATCTACCTGCGCACCCTGGTCAACGCCCTCAACGCCCAGGGCTACAACTACTTCGTGATCGAAGCCTTCGACCAGCCGTGGAAGGCCAGTGACGAAGGCTCGGTGGGCGCCTACTGGGGCGTCTACAACCTGGAGCGCCAGCCCAAGTTCAACTTCGAAGGCCCGGTGATCGCCATCCCGCAGTGGCGCATGCTCGCCGTCGCCTCGGTGGTCATGGCCCTGCTGGCCCTGGCCCTGATGCTCATCGACGGCAGCGCCCTGCGCCAGCGCGGCCGTACCTTCCTCACCTTCGTCGCCTTCGCCGGCGGCTCGGTGCTGGTGTGGATCGCCTACGACTACAGCCAGCAGTACAGCACCTGGTTCAGCCTCACGGTCGGCGTGCTACTGGGCATCGGCGCCCTGGGCGTGTTCATCGTGCTGCTCACCGAAGCCCACGAACTGGCCGAGGCGGTCTGGGTACGCTCGCGCCGCCGGCCGTTCCTGCCGGTGATCGGCGACTCGGCCTACCGGCCCAAGGTGTCGATCCACGTGCCCTGCTACAACGAGCCGCCGGAGATGGTCAAGCAGACCCTCGACGCCCTCGCCGCACTCGACTATCCGGACTACGAAGTCCTGATCATCGACAACAACACCAAGGACCCGGCGGTCTGGGAGCCGGTGCAGGCCTACTGCGAACAGCTCGGCCCGCGCTTCCGCTTCTTCCACGTGGCCCCGCTCGCCGGCTTCAAGGGCGGCGCCCTGAACTACATCCTGCCGCACACCGCGCCCGACGCCGAAGTCGTGGCGGTGATCGACTCCGACTACTGCGTGAACCCCAACTGGCTCAAGCACATGGTCCCGCACTTCGCCGATCCGTCGATCGCCGTGGTGCAGTCGCCGCAGGACTACCGCGACGGCAAGGAAAACACCTTCAAGAAGCTCTGCTACGCCGAGTACAAGGGCTTCTTCCACATCGGCATGGTGACCCGCAACGACCGCAACGCGATCATCCAGCACGGCACCATGACCATGATCCGCCGCACCGTGATGGACGAACTGCAATGGGCCGACTGGACCATCTGCGAGGACGCAGAGCTCGGCCTGCGCGTGTTCGAGAAGGGCTACGCCGCCGCCTACGCCCATGACAGCTTCGGCCAGGGCCTGATGCCCGACACCTTCATCGACTACAAGAAGCAGCGCTTCCGCTGGGCCTACGGCGCCATCCAGATCATGAAGGGGCACGCCCGCAGCCTGTTCCTGGGCAAGGACTCCGAGCTCAAGCGTGGCCAGCGCTACCACTTCATCGCCGGCTGGCTGCCGTGGATCGCCGACGGCCTGAACATCTTCTTCACCATCGGTGCGCTGCTCTGGTCGGCCGCGATGATCATCGTGCCGCAGCGGGTCGACCCGCCGCTGCTGATCTTCGCCATCCCGCCGCTGGCGCTGTTCTTCTTCAAGGTGGCGAAGATCGTGTTCCTCTACCAGCGCGCCGTCGGCGTCAACCTGAAGGACGCGTTCTGCGCCGCGGTGGCGGGCCTGGCCCTGTCGCACACCATCGCCAAGGCGGTGCTGTACGGCTTCTTCACCACCAGCATCCCGTTCTTCCGCACGCCGAAGATGCGCAGCAACCACGGCCTGATGATGGCCCTGGCCGAAGCCCGCGAAGAGGTCTTCGTGATGCTCCTGCTGTGGGGCGCGGCCATCGGCATCGGCATCGTCCAGGGCCTGCCTAGCGCCGACGTGAAGTTCTGGGTGGCCATGCTGCTGGTGCAGTCGCTGCCCTACCTCGCCGCGCTGATCATGGCGCTGCTCTCCTCGGCGCCCAAGCCGCTGGAGCACCCCCACCAGGAAGCTGCGGCCTGACCCGCAGCGGGTGACCTAAACGGCGGCCAATGGCCGCCGTTTATGTTTTAAGATGTCGTCCTTTTCACGCCTTGCCGCCTTTCCGGAGTCCCGCATGACCGCCCTGTCCCCCACCCTCGAGCTCGCCTGCGACCTCATCCGCCGCCCCTCGGTCACACCGGTCGATGAAGGCTGCCAGGAGCTGATGATGCGCCGCCTGGAGGCCGTCGGCTTCCGCATCGAGCGCATGCGCATCGAGGACGTGGAGAACTTCTGGGCCATCCGTGGCGGCGAAGGCCCCGTGCTGTGCTTCGCCGGCCATACCGATGTGGTCCCCACCGGCCCGCTGCAGGCCTGGCAGCACCAGCCCTTCGACGCCCAGATCGACGAACACGGCATGCTCTGCGGCCGTGGCGCCGCCGACATGAAGGGCAGCCTGGCGTCGATGATCATCGCCGTCGAGCGCTTCGTCGCCGCGCACCCGGAGCACAAAGGGGCCATCGCCTTCCTCATCACCAGCGACGAGGAAGGCCCCGCGCACCACGGCACCAAGGCCGTGGTCGAGCGCCTGGCCGCCCGTGGCGAGCGCCTGGACTGGTGCATCGTCGGCGAACCCTCCAGCACCACCCTGGTGGGTGACGTGGTGAAGAACGGTCGCCGTGGCTCCCTCGGCGCCACCCTCACCGTGCGCGGCGTGCAAGGGCACGTGGCCTACCCGCACCTGGCGAAGAACCCGATCCACCTGGCCGCCCCGGCCCTGGCGGAACTCGCCGCCGAGCACTGGGACGACGGCAACGCCTTCTTCCCGCCGACCAGCTTCCAGGTCTCCAACCTCAATGCCGGCACCGGCGCCACCAACGTGATCCCCGGCGAGCTGGTGGCGGTGTTCAACTTCCGCTTCTCCACCGAATCCACGGTCGAAGGCCTGCAACAGCGGGTCAACGCCATCCTCGACAAGCACGGCCTGGACTACCACGTGGAATGGGCCCTCTCCGGCCTGCCGTTCCTCACCGAACCGGGCGAACTGCTCGACGCGGTGGCCGCCAGCATCAAGGCGGTGACCGGCCGCGAGACCACGCCCTCCACCAGCGGCGGCACCTCCGACGGACGCTTCATCGCCACCATGGGCACCCAGGTGGTGGAACTCGGCCCGGTCAACGCCACCATCCACCAGGTCAACGAGCGGGTGCTGGCCAGCGACCTCGACCTGCTGAGCGACATCTACGAACAGACCCTCGTGCGACTGCTGGCCTGATCATGCTCACCTGCCCCATCTGCCAGGCGCCGCTGTCCGCCCAGGACAACGGCGTCGCCTGCCCGGCCAACCACCGCTTCGACCGTGCCCGCCAGGGTTACCTGAACCTGCTGCCGGTGCAGCACAAGAACAGCCGTGACCCGGGCGACAACGCCGCCATGGTCGAGGCGCGCCGGCGCTTCCTCGAAGGCGGCCACTACGCGCCCCTGGCCGCGCGCCTGGCCCTGCTGGCGGCCGAGCGCAGCCCGGCACGCTGGCTGGATATCGGCTGTGGCGAGGGCTACTACACCGCGCAGATCGCCGATGCCCTGCCCGCCGCCGATGGCTATGGCCTGGACATCTCCCGCGAGGCGGTGAAGCGCGCCTGCCGCCGCGCCCCCGGCCTGACCTGGCTGGTGGCGAGCATGGCCCGCGTGCCCCTGGCCGACGCCAGCTGCCAACTGCTGGCCAGCGTCTTCAGCCCGCTGGACTGGCAGGAAGCCCGCCGCCTGCTCGCCCCCGGCGGTGGCCTGCTGCGCATGGGCCCGACCCGCGGCCACCTGATGCAGCTGCGCGAACGCCTCTATGACGAGGTGCGCGACTACGACGACGAGAAACACCTGTCGCTGATCCCCGAGGGCATGACGCTGGCCCACAGCGAAACCCTCGAGTTCGACCTGCACCTGGCCAGCAGCGAGGCCCGTGCCGACCTCCTCGCCATGACGCCCCACGGCTGGCGCGCCAGCGCCGAACGCCGTGCCGCCGTGATCAAGGACGCCTTCGAAGTGACGGTCTCCATACGCTACGATTGGATCGTCAGAAACTAGGACCCCGCCATGCGCCAACCCGATATCGAGATCTACCTGAAGGACGCCGACCAGGATGCCGTCGCCACCTGGCTGGCGCAGGCCCTGGGCCCCTGCTCGCCCTGGCAGCAGAAGGGGCAGACCTTCAAATGCGACGCCGGTGGCGTTCCCGTGACCTGGCTGCCACGCGCCGTGGGCAAGTGGCACAGCCTGCTGCTGGAGAGCGACACGACGCCCTGGGAGGACGACCTCGGCTGCGCGCTGGCGGCCTTCGCCGCACTGGGTGTGGAAATCCGCTGCGCACCGGGCGGCTGGCAGGAAGAGGAAGGCGAGGAAGATGCGGATCGCTGGATCAAGGTCAACGCCGCGGGCGCCAACGAGTTCATCTGGCGCACCGAATAGGCGCAGCACTCGGCGCGGTATCGCAGAAAACAAAAGGCCCGTCATCGACGGGCCTTTTGTCTGGAGTCGTCAGACTCTGGAGACGTCTTCCGCCTGCAGGCCTTTCTGCCCCTGGATCACCGCGAATTCCACTTTCTGGCCTTCGACCAGGGAGCGGTGCCCCTCGCCGCGGATAGCACGGTAGTGAACGAATACATCCGGACCGCTTTCGCGCTGAATGAATCCATAGCCTTTAGCGTCATTGAACCACTTGACGGTTCCGACCTCACGATCAGCCATTACTACTCTCTCCAAACTCGCAATTTTTGTTGTTTGCCTCTTATTCAAGAGGCTTGGACGGTTAGGCAAGGACGTTCTTCTTCTTATATCCGACCGCAGTCCAGAGAGGCGTGGGCGGGTATTACGAATGGCGTTCTTTTAACCACCGCGACCGGAGTATACGACAGGAAATGCTACAGAAAAGCACTTTTTTCCGGCACCGTGAAAGGGCCGGCTGGCAGGGCTTTCACGCCCTTTTATGGGTCTTGCGGGTCACATATTGGGGCACTCCCGGAGCCGACGAAAAGCAACTTGCAAACGCCTGTCGCCCACTCCGGTAGTTGCCTTGGTCACTTGGCCGAAATGAGGTCTTCGAGTGTCTTGGCCAACGCCTGGTATTGGAACGCCTCGATGCGATAAGCCCAGTCGAGGCGACCCGCTACTTGTTCGCCGTCGAACTTTTCCTTGCGCTTCAACTGCATCCAGTACTGCTCGCCCTGCGCCAGGATGACGCCCTCGAGCTGGCCCCCGGCGAAGCTCTGCAGGCTGAACTGCAGCAGCGGCCGGTCCTTGAACTGCACCTGGTCCAGCGGCGCGGCATCGGCGAAATCCAGGCTGGCGAACAGCGTCGCCATGCCGTTGGCCGCTGCCTCGTAGGCCAGCTTGCGACCGGCCGGCAATTGGCGGACCTTGAGGTTCGGCTCGCCCGCTGCGTCGCGATGGACCGTCAGCGCCTTGCCCTGGCGGGTGGTCACCTCCACCTGGCGCACGCTGTCGAACGGGATGCGGGTGATACGCCGATCCAGCCAGCCCAGCTCGGTCTCCGGCATCAGGATGCGCCGGTCGACCAGCCAGCTCTGTGCCTGGTCGGCCAGGCGTACCAGCTGTCCCTTGCCCTGCTGGCCGGGCTTGCCCACCAGCACCACCTGCTCGGGCAGGTGTTCGCCCTGGAGCGTCACGCGGATGCCCTGGCCTTCGCCTTTGTCCGCCAGGCCGAGCTGGCCATGCAGCTCGGCCCTGGCGGTGCGCGCCTCCACCTCGCGGGCCTCGCCCAGCGCCCTCAGCAGGTCGGCGACCGGCTTGGCCGCCGCCGGATAGCCGGCCTTGTCGGGCAACCTCCAGACACCGTCCTGGCGTGCCAGGCGCAGCACCGGCTGGCCGGGGCGCTGCACCTCGATGCGCTCCACCTCGGCGAGCCGGCCCTGCAGGGCCGGCAGCAGCGGCGACGGCCCCTTGGCCGCCAGGGGCTCGGGGGTCCGGTGCAGGCCGACATAGGCCAGCACCAGTGCAACGGCTACGAGGGCCAGGAACAACAGGGCCTTGCGTCCCATCAGGCTTCTCTCCTCAGGCCCGGCGACGACGCCAGAACCACAGCAGCAGTACGCCCAGGGTCAGTACCAGCGGCACCAGGGCGATGTTGATGAACTTGAGGGTACGGCCGAGCTTCTCGATATCGGCGTTGAGCTGGTAGTTGACCTCGCGCAGCTCCTTGCGGATGCGCACCTTCTCCTGCATGAACTGCTGCAGGGTGGCCTGCTGTTCGGGGGTCAGCTCCAGGGCCTTGGTCGGGTCCTGGTTCTTCTGCAGGCTGGCCAGCTTCTGCTCGGTGTCGGCCAGGCGCTGCTGCAGCACCTGCTCCTGCTCGCGGAAGCGGGTTTCCGCCTCGCGCTGCAGCGACTCGACCACGGTGAAGGGCCGGGTGAAGCGGCCACGGGAGCGCACGCTGATCAGCGCCTCGGAACCGGCGAGGTTGTCCAGGGCGTTGATGGCGAAGCCGGAGTTGTCGGCCCAGGGTTGCGGCACGCGCTGGCCGAAGAAGTCCTGCACCTGCACCCACATGCGGTCGCTGAGCATGTCGGTGTCGGCGACCACGATGACGTTGATGTTGTCCGCCGACTTGAGCCCGTCCTTGCGGCCCTCGATGCCATCGGGGAAGGCGCTTTGCGCCGGCCCGCCGATCCGTGCGGCGATGGCGTAGCGATCACCGCTGGGCTTGAGTTCGCGCATCAGCACGTCGGGGTTGCGCAGCATGGCGAAACGCTCGGCGTCGAAGGGCATGGCGTACTCCGAGCTCTGGATCAGCGGCGCGAAGTGGGTCTTCGCACCCTCCAGCGGGCGCAGGATGCCGGCCGTGGCGACGGTGACCGTCTCCAGGTTCGCGGTGGCGATGTCGCTGGCGTCCAGGGCCTTCTTCGGCAGGCTTAGCCAACCGACGTGACGCGCCGGACGCTGGCCCTCGCCCATGCTCACCGACATGGCGTAGGCACCATCGCCCACCACCTTGCCGGGCACCATCTCCAGGCCCCAGGCCTTGAACAGCTCGGGGAGGTCGGAGGCCTTGTCCTCGCCGGGCATCTCGCCGGGCATCTGCATGCCGTGGTCGGCTTCGCTGTAGGGGTCGACGAAGACCAGCAGCTTGCCGCCACGCAGGACGAACTGGTCGATGGCGTACCGGGTCTGCTGCGGCAGGTTCTTCGGGTGCACCAGCAACAGCACCGAGACCTTGTCGGGAATCTGGTCGACGCTGGGCTTGACGCTCTCGATCTGGAACAGCTGGCGGATCTCCTCCATCACCATCCAGGGCTGGCTCGGCTGGCGGGTCTGCATGTCGAAGCCCCCGTTGATGGGCAGCCCCGACATCACCCCGACCACGGGTCGCTGCGGCTTGGCCAGGCTCTGCACCAGGCGGCTGATCTCGTACTCGAGGAACTCCTCCTGGTCGAGCGGGAAGAACGGGATGATCTGCCGGTCATCGACCGCGTTGGTGCCGGCCAGGCCGAAGTAGATCGAGTCGCCGCCCTGCTGCAACGGGATCGCCTGCAGGCCGAATTCGGCGGCCTTGTCCTCGTCCTCGGAGAAGGGCTCGGGATCGACGATGTGCAGCTTGATCTTGCCGTCCGCCGCCTGGGCGTAGGCCTTGAGCATCTCCTCCACGCGCTTGGCGTAGTTGCGCAGCACGACCAGGTCCTTGGCGGACTTGTCGGAGTAGAAGAAGTACAGGTTGATGGGCTCGTCCAGCTCCCCGAGGATCTGCCGGGTGCCGTCGGAGATGGTGTAGAGCTTCTGCTCGGTGAGGTCGAGGCGGGCGTTGGTCAGCGCCAGCCCGGAGACCATGTTGAACGCCAGGAAGGCCAGGGCGATGAGCAGCAGGCCGGCGCTGGAATACATCAGTTTCTTCATGTCAGTCGGCCTTCTTCAGATCGACCACCACGGCGGTGGCGGCCAGCCACGCGGCGATCAGGGTGACGAAATAGAGCAGGTCGCGCGCATCGATCACGCCCTTGCTGATGGCCTCGAAGCGGGTCAGGAAGCTCAGCGAGGCGACCGCGTCCAGCAGCCATTGCGGGGCCCAGGCGCTGAAGGCGTCGAGCACCAGCGGGAAGCCGCTGACGATGAACAGGAAGCACATGACCACGGCGAGGATGAAGGCGATCACCTGGTTCTTGGCCAGGGCCGACATGCACGAGCCGATGGCCAGGTACGCCCCCGCCAGCAGCCAGCTGCCGATGTAGCCGGTGACGATGGCGCCGTTGTCCGGCTCGCCCAGGTAGTTGACGGTGATGACCATGGGGAAGGTCAGCAGCAGCGCCAGGCCGGCGAAGGCCCAGGCGGCGAGGAACTTGCCGGTGACCGCCTCGAAGCGGGTGATCGGCAGGGTCATCAGCAGCTCGATGGAGCCGGACTTGCGCTCCTCCGCCCACAGGCGCATGGCGATGGCGGGCACCAGGAACAGGTAGAGCCAGGGGTGGAAGTTGAAGAAGGGCGCCAGGCTCGCCTGGCCGCTCTCGAAGAACCCGCCCAGGTAGAAGGTGAAGACCCCGGACAGCACCAGGAAGATCACGATGAACACATAGGCCAGCGGCGTGGCGAAGTAGCTCGCCAGCTCGCGCTTGAATATGACCGGCAACTGCTTCATGCCGCTTCTCCCCGGGTCAGGCTGCGGAACACTTCATCCAGGCGGCCGCGCTCGACATCCAGTTCCCGGACCTTCCAGCCACGCTGGTGGATCAGCTGGTTGACCTGCGGGAAGATCACCTCGCCGGGCTTGGCCAGCACCGTCAGGCCGCCGCCCAGGGGGTTCTCCTCGACACCGGCGACACCCGGCAGTACCGCCAGGGCTAGCGCATCGAGGGGCTCGTCGGCCACCAGGGTCACCGCCTGGTGGTAGCGCGAACGGCTCTCCAGCTCGTACGGCGTGCCATCGGCCACCAGCTTGCCGGCGGCGATCACCACCGCGCGGGTGCACACCGCCGCCACCTCTTCGAGGATGTGGGTGGAGATGATCACGATCTTGTCCTGCGCCAGGCTCTGGATCAGCTGTCGCACCTGGTGCTTCTGGTTGGGGTCGAGGCCGTCGGTGGGCTCGTCGAGGATCAGCACGCGCGGATCGTGGAGGATGGCCTGGGCCAGCCCCACGCGGCGCTTGAAGCCCTTGGACAGGGTCTCGATGGACTGCCCCAGGACCTTGTCCAGCTCCACCAGGCCGGCGGCGCGGGACACCCGCTCCCTCTTCTCGGCACCGCGGAAGCCGCGCACCTCGGCGATGAATTCGAGGAAGCCGCGCACCGTCATGTCGCCGTAGCAGGGCGCGCCCTCGGGCAGGTAGCCGATCTGCCGCTGGGCCTTGAGGGTCTGGGTCTGGACGTCGAAGCCGAGGACGCTCGCGGTGCCGGAGGTCGGCGCGAGGAACCCGGTGAGCATCTTCATGGTGGTGGACTTGCCGGCGCCGTTCGGGCCGAGGAAGCCGAGCACTTCCCCCGGTTCGACGCCGAAGGACAGGCCGTCGACGACGGTGTGCTGTGCGAAACGCTTGGTCAGTTGTTTTATTTCGATCATGGCCTCTACCCCAAAGGGAAAAGCCCCCGGCCATGCGGGCCGCGGGGGCCTTGCAAACGCCGGCGGAATATAAGGAGTCCTCCGGCGGCAATGCAAGACAGCAGAAGATTCCGCAAGTTCGCGACCCACCCCTCCATTTCGGACGGTCAGAGGCTTTTTGCGGCCCGGTGGCGAATACGGCAAACTAGCCGCCCCGAGCATTCGCTCGTTCGACTACAGACTCCGTATGACCCGCTCGCCCTTCCGCCGCCTGGCCTTCGGTACCCTGCGCCGCCTTCTCTACCTGTGGGTGCGCTCGGAAACCATCAACCAGTCCGCCTTCACCCTCAAGCTCGACCGCAGCAAGCCGGTGCTCTATGTGCTCCAGCAGCCCTCGGCCAGCGACCTGGCGGTGGTGGACCGGGAATGCACCAAGGCCGGCCTGCCCCGCCCGGTGCTGCCGGTGGCGGTAGGCGACACCCTGGAGCCCGCGGCCTTCTTCTACCTGACCCCCGAGCCCGGCTGGTTCGGCGGCCAGGACAAGCGCGGCACCTCGCCCACCCTGGTGCGCGTGCTCGACGCCATCCAGCAGCACGCCGTGGATGACGCGCAGATCATTCCGGTCACCGTGTTCTGGGGCCAGTCCCCGGACCGCGAGACCAGCCCCTGGAAGCTGCTGTTCGCCGACAGCTGGGCCGTCACCGGGCGCCTGCGCAAGCTGGTCAGCATCCTCATCCTCGGGCGCAAGACCCGGGTGCAGTTCTCCGCCCCCATCCACCTGCGCGAGCTGATCGCCCAGGGCAAGGGCCCGGAACGTACCCAGCGCATGGTGCAGCGCATCCTGCGGGTGCACTTCCGCAACCAGAAGACCGCCGTGATCGGCCCGGACCTCTCCCACCGCCGCAACCTGGTGAAGGGGCTGGTGCATTCGGACCTGGTGCGCCAGGCCATAGCCGAGGAAGCCGAGCGCGAGAAGATCAGCCCGGCCAAGGCCGAGGCCCAGGCGCTGAAGTACGGCAACGAGATCGCCTCGGACTTCGCCTATACCGCCATCCGCTTCCTCGAAGTGGTGCTGAGCTGGTTCTGGAACAAGCTCTACGAGGGCATCAAGGTCAACCACATCGAAGGGGTGCAGGACATCGCCCAGGGCCACGAGGTCATCTACGTGCCCTGCCACCGCAGCCACATCGACTACCTGCTGCTCTCCTACCTGCTGTTCCGCAACGGCCTGACCCCGCCGCACATCGCCGCCGGCATCAACCTCAACATGCCGGTGATCGGCGGCCTGCTGCGCCGTGGCGGCGCCTTCTTCATGCGCCGTACCTTCAAGGGCAACCCGCTCTACACCGCAGTGTTCAACGAATACCTGCACACCCTGTTCAGCCGTGGCTTCCCGGTGGAGTACTTCGTCGAGGGCGGGCGTTCGCGCACCGGCCGCATGCTCCACCCCAAGACCGGCATGCTCGCCATCACCCTGCGCAGCTTCCTGCGCTCCTCGCGCCTGCCCGTCGTCTTCGTCCCGGTCTACATCGGCTACGAGCGCGTGCTGGAGGGCCGCACCTACCTGGGCGAGCTGCGCGGCGCGAGCAAGAAGAAGGAATCGATCTTCGACATCTTCAAGGTCATCGGCGCGCTGAAGCTGCGCTTCGGCAGCGTCGCGGTGAACTTCGGCGAGCCGATCAAGCTGGCCGAGTTCCTCGACCAGGAGCAGCCCGACTGGCGTGAGCAGGAGCTGGGCCCGCAATTCCGTCCGCAATGGCTCAACGAGACCACCAACCGCCTGGCCACCCGCGTCGCCCGCCACCTCAACGACGCAGCGGCGATCAACCCGGTCAACCTGGTCGCCCTGGCGCTGCTCTCCACCAGCCGCCTGGCGCTGGACGAACGTGCCCTCACCCGGGTCCTGGACCTCTACCTGGCCCTGCTGCGCGCCGTGCCCTACTCGCCCCACGCCACCCTGCCGGAAGGCGATGGCCAGGCACTGATCCAGTACGTGCAGAGCATGAACCTGCTGGCCGAGCAGAAGGACGCCTTGGGCAAGATCCTCTACCTGGACGAGCAGAACGCCGTCCTGATGACCTACTACCGCAACAACGTGCTGCACATCTTCGCCCTGCCGGCGCTGCTCGCCAGCTTCTTCCAGAGCAGCGGGCGCAGCAGCCGCGAGCAGATCCTGCGCTACACCCGCGCGCTCTACCCCTACCTGCAGGCCGAGCTGTTCATCCGCTGGAACCTGGACGAGCTGGACGCCGTGGTCGACCAGTGGCTGGCCGCCTTCGTCGAGCAGGGGTTGCTGAAGTTCGAGAACGACACCTACGTGCGACCCGCACCCAGCTCGCGCCAGTTCGTGCTGCTGACCCTGCTCTCGCGTGCCATCGCCCAGACCCTGCAGCGCTTCTACATGGCCATCGCCCTGCTGCTCAACGCCGGGCAGAACCAGCTGACCGCCGAAGAGCTCGAGGACCTGTGCACCGTAATGGCCCAGCGCCTGTCCATCCTCCACGGCCTCAACGCCCCGGAGTTCTTCGACAAGAGCCTGTTCCGCCACTTCATCCAGACCCTGCTCGACCAGCGCGTGCTGCGCCAGGACGACGCCGGCAAGCTCAGCTACCACCCGGCCCTTGGCGATCTTGCCGAAGGCGCCGCCAAGCGCGTGCTGCCGGCGGAGATCCGCCTGTCGATCCGCCAGGTCGCCCTGGAGCGCCAGGGCGAAGCCGAGACCGAAGCGCCGGTCGACGCGCCCTGACCCCCCGGCCGGCCCCGCCCGGGGCCGGCCCTCCTCCTCCGAACATTTAGGGAACTCGCCTACAAGCCGCTGGGGAGCGTGCCGAGCGGCCTGCTCGTGCCCGCTCAGTACCATGGCCGGCCTGCGCCCAGCAGGACTCCTTCAACGAGGACGATGCCGACCATGCTGCTCAGATCAATCCCCATCCAGAACGCCGAGGGCCAGACGCTCAATGCCGCCATCCTCTGCTGCTTCGGGATCGCCGCCCTGGAGCGCGACTTCCTTCTCTATACCCTCGACGAGCCCCAACCCGGCCGACGCTGCAAGGCCTACATCGCCGAGCTCACCCTCCATACCGAGGGCTACAGCCTGAACGCCATCGAGGACCACCACTGGAGCCAGGTGAAACGGGTGCTCAAGGAGCTGACCCGGGAGCGCTGCTCATGAGCCCCCGCCAGCATGCGCTGGAATTCCACCTGCTGAACCTCAAGGCGCTGCCGCTGATCCAGCCCGTGAAACCGAGCCGCGTGGAAGAGCACCGCACGGTGCTGCTCGACCGCGACGCGCTGGAGCGGCTCATGGCCGTCGCCGGCAAGGCCCACCGCGAGCAGGAGCACGGCACCTGGAATATCGCCGCGGCGCCAGGCAAGGCAGCGCCACCCGCGACATCCGGTCGCGCGGCGCATCTGCAGCGCCTGGAAAGGGACCTCGCCGAGCGCATGGAGCGACTCCAGCAGCAGGCCCGCGAACTGGCCAGGCGCGAAGCGGAACTGGAGCGCCGGGAATCCAGCCTGGCCGAGCGCGAGGCGGCGCAGCGCCAGCGCGGCCGGAGCATGGCGCTGCGACTGGAACAGCTGGTCAGCGCCCAGCGGCGCCTGCAGGAACTCAGCCGCGTGTTGCAGGAGCGAGCACCGGTCTCGAAGGCCGACGCCGACGCCGACGCTGACGCCGACGGTCGATGATCCGATCCGGGCGCACGGGTGCTGTACCCCCGCGCCCTCGCTTCTATAGTGTGTCTATCGCCGCCAACGGACCACGAGACCCCCATGAAATCGCCCAGCCTGCTGCTCGCCAGCGCCTTGCTCGTCGCCTGCACCACCGTCCAGCCACCGTCCCAGGAGCACCTGAACGGCGAGGTCTACTACCTGCAACGCAGCGCCCTGCCGCCGGACGCCACCCTGCGCGTCTCGCTGCAGGACGTCTCGCTGGCCGATTCCCCCGCCCGCGAGCTGGCCTACCAGCAGGGCCGCGTCGAGGGGCAGGTGCCCCTGCCCTTCCAGCTCAGCTACGACCCGGCCAACCTGCAGCCCGGCCACAGCTACGCGGTGAGCGCCCGCATCGAGCGCGCGGGCAAGCTGCTGTTCATCAGCACCGAGCGCCACTCGGTTAAACTCGACGGCAGCGACCCGCAGCCCCTGCGTATCAAGGTCGACGCCGTTCCCTGACAACCGCTTTCCCGCCACAAGGATGCCGCCATGTTCCGACTCACCACCCTGGTCGCCGGCCTCGCCCTCTCCGCCAGCGCCTTCGCCCTCTCCCTCAGCGACCTCAGCCAGCAGGACGCCAGCGGCGGCCTCAAGGACGCCCTCACCCAGGGCGCCAAGGTCGCCGTGCAGCAGCTTGGCAAGCCGGGCGGCTTCAGCGAGAACCCCGAGGTGCGCATCGAGCTGCCGGGCAAGCTCGGCAAGGCCGCCAAGACCATGAAGATGATGGGCATGGGCGCCCAGGTCGACCAACTGGAAGCCAGCATGAACAAGGCCGCCGAAGCAGCGGTGCCGGAAGCCCAGGCGCTGCTGGTGGACGCGGTGAAGAAAATGACCGTGCAGGACGCCAAGGGCATCCTCTCCGGCCCCGAGGATTCCGCCACCCAGTACCTGAACAAGACCAGCCGCGAGCAGCTGCGCGCCAGGTTCCTGCCCATCGTCAAGAAGGCGACCGACCAGGTCGGCCTGGCCAAGCAGTACAACAGCTTCGCCGGTCAGGCCGCGAGCTTCGGCGTGGTCGACGCCAAGAGCGCCAACATCGAGAGCTATGTGACCGAAGAAGCCCTCGACGGCCTGTTCAAGATGATCGCCGAGCAGGAGGCCAGCATCCGCAAGAACCCCGCTGCCGCTGCCACCGGCCTGGCGAAGAAGGTCTTCGGCGTGCTCTGAGCCACGCCCGCGCCACGAGAAAGCCCGGCCAAGCGCCGGGCTTTTTCATGTGCCACTTTCTCGTAGGCATCCGAGACTGTGTAGTGGCCTGATCCGCGAATGAATTCGCTCCCACGAAGGCAGGCTCATCACCACTGTGTAGGGTGGAGGTCGCTCTTTACCTCCACCAGGCGGAGTCGAACGCGGCACAGGTTCAATCCTGGGCTCCGCAGTGAAGGGGTTCACCGCGCTCGCGATCAACCCCGCCGCACCACCTCGACGCGGGAATCCCCCAGCGCCTCGTCCAGGCCCTGGTGGAACCAGCGCAATGCCTGCTCGTAGCGCCCATGCCAGAGGCGGTCGCTGGCCCCCGAGCGGATACCGTTCTGCACCCTCGCGGCCATGACGAAGTCTTCCTCCAGGGCGGCATAGAGGATCGCGTTGTTCTTCTCGAAATAGCGCCGGGCCTTCTCCGTCACCGGTGCCTCGGCCAGCAGCGTGTGGCCAAGCACCCGTGTGGCCAGCGGGCCATCGGGGAACACGGTGGAGAAGTCGATGTGGTCCGGCTCCACCAGCACCAGGGTGTTGGGCCAGAGGAAATACAGCAGGTTGCCGTGACGGCGCAGGTCCCAGTCGGCCTCGGGCAGCGCCTGCACTTCGCGCAGGTTGCGCTTCACGTAGTAGTTGCGGATGTGCCGGCCGAAGCGCTCGAACAGCCCCAGGTTCGGCCAGAACAGGGGGTCGATGGTGGCCTGGTGCGCCTTGGCCACGTGGTAGTTCTCCAGGAAGGTGTCGATGGTCAGCTTCCAGTTCACCGGTCGGCGGATGTCGCGCGGGTCGAAGACCACGTGGTCGTCCAGGCCGAAGCTGGCGAAGTCGGCCATCAGCTCGGGGCCGAAGAACGCCGGCATGTCCAATGCCGGGCCCGGCGAGTGCCGCGCCCAGATGGCACCGAAACACTCGGCCACCGGCACCTCGGTGAGGTTCAGGCAGCCCCGGTCGACCCCCTCGAACCCATAGCCGTGGGGAATGCCACGCAGTTGCCCGTCCGGGTTGTAGGCCCAGGCGTGGTAGGGGCAGACGAACACCCGGTTGGCCCCTTCGGGCTCGGCCACCAGTTGCGTACCACGGTGCTTGCAGACGTTGAGAAAGCCGCGCAGCCGCCCCGCCTCGTCACGCACCAGCAGCAGCGGCGCCAACAGGTCGCGGGTGATGAAGCGCCCCGCCGCCACCTCGCTGGAGCGCGCCACCAGCAGGGGCTCGCGGCGCAGCACCTCATCCCGTTCACGCCGATGGCGCGCCTCGTCGAGGTAGCTGTCCACCGCCAGGGACGAGGGCATCTCCAGGCAATCGGAAACCCCCTCTTCGGCCAGCGCCAATGCCTTCCTCAGCAATTCAACCTGGGTCGCGTGCTGCATGCCTGCCTCTTCTTGTCGTCATGTCGGCTGGAGTGGCGCCAGGGCACCACGGATGAAATGCCAGAGCTGGCGCGACAGCTGCTCCGCCGGCGGACGCGGCGAGCGGCCGAGCGCCTCCAGCAGTGCCTGGTGCATGCCGCCGAGGATCATCGCCGAGACCAGCTCCGGGTCGAGGCCCGCGTTCAGCTGCCCGGCGGCCTGGCCCCGGCGGATGTTGTCGGCACCCTGGCGCACGTTCTCGGCGATGCGCCGGGCTTCCAGCGCGGCCACCTCCGGCTCCCGCGCCAGGCTCACCAGCAGCAGCGGTGCCAGGGGCTCGGCGTAGACGAACTGCACCGCGCGGCGCACCCGTTGCTCCTCGCGGCTGCACCAGTCCTCGGCGCCCGGCAGCGGATCGGCCGCCATCACCTCGGCCTGGTAGCGGTCGTGGAAGTCCTCCGCCACCGCGGCCAGCAGCCCCGCGCGCGAGGCGAAGTAGCGGTAGATCAGACCGACCGAGACACCCGCCCGCTCCGCCACGCGCCCCACCTCAAGGCCGCCACCGAGTTCGAGCAACTCGTCACGAGCGGCGTCCAGCAGGCTGGCGCGGGTTCTCTGGGCCTTGGGGGAAAGATCGGTCATGGGGTTCTCGATAAAGCGCTGGACAGTAAAAGTGAATTCAGTTTACTTATTTCTCCCGACGCGCCAAGCCCCGATCCAATAAAAACCAACGGAGCATTCCCATGACCGACTCCACCGTCCACTACGCGGTCGACGGCCGCATCGCCACCCTCACCCTGAACAGGCCGGAGCGCCTCAACGCCATCGACGACCGCCTGCCCGCCGACCTGGAAGCCGCCGTGCTGCGCGCCAACGCCGACGACGCCGTGCACGTCATCGTCCTTACCGGTGCCGGGCGGGGCTTCTGCAGCGGCTACGACCTCAAGTTCTTCGCCGAGAACCCGCGCGGCATCTACGGCAGCCAGGAAATGCCCTGGGACCCGATGGTCGACTACGCACTGATGAAGAAGAACACCGAGCACTTCATGAGCCTGTTCCGCAGCTACAAGCCGGTGATCGCCAAGGTGCACGGTCCGGCGGTGGCCGGCGGCAGCGACATCGCCCTGTGCTGCGACCTGATCCTGATGGCCGACGAGGCGGTGATCGGCTACCCGCCGGCACGGGTCTGGGGCTGCCCGACCACGGCGATGTGGGTCTACCGCCTTGGCCCGGAGAAGGCCAAGCGCATGCTGCTGACCGGCGATCTCATCGACGGTCGCGAGGCCCAACGCCTGGGCCTGGTCTACCAGAGCGTGCCGTTGGCCGAGCTGGACGCGGCGGTGCAAGCGCTCACCGCGCGCATGCAGGGCATCCCCCGCAACCAACTGATGATGCAGAAGCTGATGATCAACCAGGCCTTCCACAACATGGGCCTGGAAACCACGCAGATGTTCGCCACACTCTTCGACGGCATCACCCGCCACAGCCCGGAGGGCGTGCGTTTCAAGGCACGTTGCGAGGAGGTCGGGTTCGCCCAGGCGGTGAAGGAGCGCGACTCGGGCCAGCCGATTCCCTGAGCCGTTCCCGCCCGTCCAATCCGAGTACAGGAGGTGTTCGATGACGACGCAGCAACCGCCGGCCGATCTTCCCAGCATCCCCGCCCTGCTCGCCTGGCGCGCCGAGCGCACGCCCGACTGGCCCGCCGCCCAGGTGCGGGCACACGACGCCTGGCGCAGCCTCGATTGGGGCGAAGTGGCCCGCCGCAGCGAAGCCCTGGCCAGGGCCCTGGTCGCCGCCGGCGTCGAGCCCGGCGATCGCGTGGCGATCTGGAGCCGCACCCGCCTGGAATGGAGCCTGCTGGATTTCGCCACCCTCATGGCCGGCGCCACCAGCGTCGGCCTCTACCCGAGCCTCACCACGGCCCAGGCGATCCAGCAGTTGCAGCGTGCCGGCTGCCGGCTGCTGTTCGTCGAGCGGCCGGGACAGGCACAGGGCCTGGCCTTGCCGGGCCTGCGCATCGTCGCCATCGACGGCGACGGGCCGGCAGGCCTGGACGCCTTCATCGCCGAAGGCAGCGACGTGCCGGCCGACGAGGTTCGTCGACGCTGGCAGGCACTCGACCGCACGTCCCTGGCCAACCTGGTGTTCACCTCCGGCACCACGGGCGAGCCCAAGGCGGCCATGCTCAGCCACGGCAACCTCCTCGCCGCCGTCGCTGCCTACCAGTTGCCGCCGCAGCGCTACACCGGGCTCGCCTTCCTGCCCATGGCCCATGTCGGCGAGCGGGTGATCGGCCAGTACCAGCGCCTCTGGTGCGGCGCCCAGGCCGCCTACGTGCCGGACATCAACGACGTGCCCCGGGCCCTCGCCGAGGTGCAGCCGGACTTCTTCGGCAGCGTGCCTCGGCTCTTCGAGAAGCTGCACGGGGCGGTCATGGCCCAGCGTGAAACCCTGTCGCCCGGCAAACGCCGCGTGCTCGACTGGGCGCTGCGCACCGGCGCCCGCCAGCGCGGCGGCCTGCACCTGCTGCTGGCCCGGCGCCTGGTGCTCAACGGCCTGCGCCAGCGCCTGTTCGGTGCGCGCATCCGCGCCCTGGTCAGCGGCGGCGCGCCACTCGATGCCGAACTGGTGGCCTTCTTCACCGCCCTCGGCGTGCCGCTCTGCGAAGGCTGGGGCATGTCCGAGTCCACCGCCTTCCTCACCAGCAACGAAGCCGGGTTGGCCAAGGCCGGGTCGGTGGGCCGCCCCCTGCCAGGCGTCGAGGTACGCATCGCCGATGACGGCGAGGTACTGGTACGCGGGCCGCAGGTGTTCAAGGGCTACTTCCAGCAACCGGAGAAGACCGCCGAGGCCTTCACCCTCGACGGCTGGCTGCGCACCGGCGACCTGGGCCGGCTGGACGCCGCCGGCCACCTCTGGCTGACCGGGCGCAAGAAGGAGCTGATCATCACCGCCGGCGGCAAGAACATCGCACCGACCCCCATCGAGGCACGCCTCAGGCAGCACCCACTGGTGGAGCAGGCCCTGGTCCACGGCGACCGGCGCAAGCACCTCAGCGCCCTCCTCGCCCTCGACCCACAGAGCCTGGCCATCTGGGCGAAACGCCAGGGGCTGGCGGGGGACGCCGATACCTGGCTGCAGGCACCGGCGCTGCTGGCGGAGCTGCAGGGGCACGTCGATACGATCAACGCCGAGCTGTCCCAGGTGGAACGGATCAAGGCCTGGGCGCTGCTGCCGCGCCTGCTCAGCCAGGAGCAGGACGAACTGACGCCAACGCAGAAGCTCAAGCGCCCGGTGGTGGAGCGCAACTTCGCGTTGCTGCTGGATGGGATGTATGAGGAGAGCCCCGGCGGGGCGCTGTCCAGTGGGTCCCCGCCTTCGCGGGGATGACGGTGACATGAACGCATGGATTGAAGCCCAACGAGCGGTGCCGGGGCTGGCATCGCAACGTTGGGCTTCGTACCTCGGCCCAACCTACGGCCCGTCGGAACCGTAGGATGGGTAGAGCGCAGCGAACCCCATGCGGATGGCCTTTCCGTCAGGCCCTGGGCACTTCCTTGACCCGGAACCAGGCCGCGTAGAGCGCCGGCAGGAACAGCAGGGTCAGCGCGGTGGCGACGATCAGGCCGCCCATGATGGCCACCGCCATGGGGCCGAAGAACACGCTGCGCGACAGCGGGATCATCGCCAGTACCGCCGCCAGGGCGGTGAGCACGATGGGTCGGAAGCGACGCACCGTGGCTTCGATGATCGCGTGCCACTTGTCCAGGCCGGCGGCGATGTCCTGCTCGATCTGGTCCACCAGGATCACCGAGTTGCGCATGATCATCCCCGCCAGGGCGATGGTGCCGAGCATGGCCACGAAGCCGAACGGCTGGCGGAACACCAGGAGGAACAAGGTCACCCCGATCAGCCCCAGGGGCGCGGTGAGGAACACCATCGCCGAGCGCGAGAAGCTTTTCAGTTGCAGCATCAGCAGCGTCAGCACCACGACGATGAACAGCGGCACACCGGCATTCACCGACTTCTGCCCGCGCGCGGAGTCCTCCACCGTGCCGCCCACGTCCAGCAGGTAGCCATCGGGCAGTTCGGCGCGGATCGGCTCCAGGGTCGGCATGATCTGCGTCACCAGGCTGGCCGGCAGCGACTTGTCGTAGATGTCGGCGCGCACGGTCACCGTCGGCAGGCGGTTGCGGTGCCAGATGATGCCTTCCTCGAAGCCGTACTCCAGGGTGGCGATCTGCGACAGGGGCACGCTCTTGCCGCTGTCGGTGGGCACCGCCAGGCTCGGCAGCAGCGCCAGCTCCTGGCGCTCGCGCGGGGTGCCGCGCAGGAGGATGTCGATCAGCTCGTTGTCCTCGCGGAACTGGCTGACCGTGGAGCCGGTGAGCGAGCTCTGCAGGAAGCGCGACAGGTCGGCGGTGCTCACGCCCAGGGCACGGGCGCGGTCCTGGTCGATGTTCAGGCGCACCACCTTGCTCGGCTCTTCCCAGTCCAGGTGCACGTTCACCACGTGGGGGTTCTCGCGCACCTTGTCGGCCACCTTGCGCGCGTAGGCGCGGACCTCGTCGATGTGCTCGCCGGACACGCGGAACTGCACCGGATAGCCCACGGGCGGGCCGTTCTCCAGGCGCGAGACACGGGTACGCAGGCTAGGGAACTCGTCGTTGAGGGTCTGGATCAGCCAGCTGCGCAGGGCCTCGCGGTCCTCGATGGTCTTGGCCAGCACCACGAACTGGGCGAAGCTCGCCGCCGGCAGTTGCTGGTCCAGCGGCAGGTAGAAGCGCGGCGAACCGGTGCCCACGTAGGCCACGTAGTTATCCACGCCCGGGTGTTCCTTGATCAGCTTCTCCAGGCGCGTCACCTCGGCCTCGGTGTTGCTCAGCGAGGAGCCCTCGCCCAGCTTGAGGTCGACCATCAGCTCCAGGCGCCCGGAAGCCGGGAAGAACTGCTGGGGCACGAAGCGGAACAGGGCGATGGCGGCGACGAAGGCCACCAGGGTGAGGACGATCACCGTCTTGCGCCGGCGCACGCACCACTCCACCACGCGCCGCACGCGCTGGTAGAAGGGCGTCGCGTAGGGGTCGTGGGCGCCGCTGCCGCCGTGTTTCTCGGCGTGGCGCTTAGCCAGGTCCGGCAGCAGGCGGTCACCCAGGTAGGGCACGAAGACCACGGCGGCGACCCAGGACACCAGCAGGGCGATGGTCACCACCTGGAAGATCGAACGGGTGTACTCGCCGGTGCCCGATTGCGCGGTGGCGATGGGCAGGAAGCCGGCGGCGGTGATCAGGGTGCCGGTGAGCATGGGGAAGGCCGTGCTGGTCCAGGCATAGCTGGCCGCCTTGAGCCGGTCGTAGCCCTGCTCCATCTTGATGGCCATCATCTCCACCGCGATGATCGCATCGTCCACCAGGAGGCCCAGGGCGAGCACCAGCGCGCCGAGGGAAATCTTGTGCAGGCCGATGCCCAGGTAGTACATGGCGGCGAAGGTCATCGCCAGCACCAGCGGGATCGACAGCGCCACCACCAGGCCGGTGCGCAGGCCCAGGGAGAAGAAGCTCACCAGCAGCACGATGATCAGCGCCTCGGTGAGCACGCGGACGAACTCGCCCACGCCGGTCTTCACCGCCGCCGGCTGGTCGGAGACCTTGCGCAGCTGCATGCCGGCCGGGAGGGTTTCCTGCAGACGGGCGAACTCGCCCTCCAGGGCCTGGCCGAGGATCAGGATGTCGCCACCCGCCTTCATCGAGACCGCGAGGCCGATGGCGTTCTCGCCCATGAAGCGCATGCGCGGCGCGGGCGGGTCGTTGAAGCCGCGGTGCACGTCGGCGACATCGCCGATGCGGAAGGTGCGGTCACCCACGCGGATGGGGAAGTCGCGGATCTCCTTCACCGAGTCGAAGCGCCCGCTGACGCGAAGCTGCACGCGGTCGCTGGCCGTCTCGAAGAAGCCGGCGGCAGCCACCGCGTTCTGCTCCTCCAGCGCCTGCTGCACGGCGGCCAGCGGCAGGCCGAGGGTGGCGGCCTTGGTGTTGGAGAGTTCGATCCAGATCTTCTCGTCCTGCAGGCCGAGCAGCTCGACCTTGCCCACGTCCTTGACCCGCTGCAGTTGCAGCTGGATGCGGTCGGCGTAGTCCTTGAGCACGGCGTAGTCGAAGCCCTCGCCGGTCAGCGCATAGATGTTGCCGAAGGTGGTGCCGAACTCGTCGTTGAAGAACGGCCCCTGGATGCCCTGGGGCAAGGTATGGCGGATGTCGCTGACCTTCTTGCGCACCTGGTACCAGAGCTCGGGGATCTCGTTGGAGTGCATCGAGTCCCGCGCGAGGAAGGTCACCTGGGATTCGCCGGGGCGGGAGAAGGAAATGATCTTGTCGTACTCGCCGGTCTCCATGAGCTTCTTCTCGATGCGCTCGGTGACCTGGCGGGAAACCTCCTCGGCGCTGGCGCCGGGCCAGTTGGTGCGGATCACCATGGCCTTGAAGGTGAAGGGCGGGTCTTCGCTCTGCCCCAGCTTGGTGTAGGAGATGGCGCCGACTATGCCCAGCAGCAGCATGATGTAGAGGACGATCTGACGGTTCTTCAGCGCCCAGGCGGAAAGGTTGAAGTTCACTCGGCCCTACTCCTTGGCGATCAGCTTCACCGCGCGGTTGGCGCGGTCCACGGGGCGGACTTCCTGGCCTTCACGCAGCACCTGGACACCGGCGGCGACCACCCAGTCCTCGGGCTTCAGGCCTTCGAGCACCGGAACACGATCCTCGCCGTAGGGGCCGACGCGCACGGGGCGTCGTTCGATCTTCGAGCTGTCCGGGTTCACCACCCAGACGTAGGGTTCACCGGCTTCGGCGGTCAGCGCCGAGAGCGGCACCGAGAGCGGCACCTCGCCGTTGGCCTGGATGTAGACGCGGGCGCTCTGGCCCAGCTCGGCGGGCACCTCACCGGCGGTGAAGGCGATGCGCGCGGCGAAGGTGCGCGACTGCTGGTCGGCGGCCGGCGAGAGTTCACGGATGCGCCCGGGGAAGCGCTTGTCGGGCTGCGACCAGAGTTCGACGGCCACCTGCTGGCCGATCTTGAAGCGGTCGATGGCGTGTTCCGGCAGGCTGATCAGCACTTCGCGCTCGCCGTCGGCCGCAAGGGTGAAGACCGTCTGCCCGGCCGCCACCACCTGGCCCACCTCGGCGCGGCGGGTGGCGATCACGCCGTTCTGCGAAGCGCGCAGCACGGCGTAGCCCGCCTGGTTGCTGGCCACGTTGTATTCGGCCTGGATCTGTTTCAGCCGCGCCTCGCCTGAGCGGTACTGGTTCTCGACGTTGTCGAACTGCGAGGGGCTGATCAGCTTGCGGTCCAGCAGCGTCTTGTAGCGGTCGCGCTCGGCACGCACCAGCTTGAGGTTGGCCTCGGCGGCGGCGACCTGGGCGCGCGAGGCCTCCAGTTGCAGGCGCACGTCCTGCGGGTCGAGCTCGGCCAGGGGCTGCTCGGCCTTGACCCGGTCGCCCACCTCCACCAGGCGGCGGGTGATCTTGCCGCCGATGCGGAAGGCCAGTTCCGGCTCCAGCCTGGCGCGCACTTCGCCCGGGTAGGTCACCATCGCGTCGCCGGCGGGCTGCGGTTGCACCACCATGGCCGGGCGTATCGATTGCTGGACGGTCTCGTCATTGCCGCAGGCACCGACGAGCAAAGAGAGTGTCAGAGGCAGAGCGAGGGGCAGGACATGGCGGAACATGGTGTATGACCTTTCGCGAAGTGCTGTTGGAATATTTATACTGCCGGGTATAGTAAAAATAGCAAACTCACCAGTCCAGTATTTAAACGCGAATGTCTGACAAATCTTTACCAGCCAGCGGCCCCGGTCGCCCGAAGGACCCCGCCAAGCGCGCGGCGATCCTCGAGGCGGCCAAGTCGCTGTTCCTCAGCAAGGGTTACGACGGCAGCAGCATGGACGCCATCGCCGCCGAGGCCGGGGTCTCCAAACTCACCGTTTACAGCCATTTCACCGACAAGGAGACGCTGTTCTCCGCCGCGGTGAAGGCCAAGTGCATGGAGCAGTTGCCGGAGTTGCTGTTCGAATTGCCCCTGGGTGGGACCATCGAAACTGTGCTACGCAACATCGGCATGGGTTTCCAGGCCCTGATCAACAGCAGCGAATCCATCGAGCTGCATCGGCTGATGGTGACCCTGGGCAACCAGGACCCGAAGCTCTCGAAGCTGTTCTTCGATGCCGGCCCGCAGCAGATCCTCAATGAGATGGAGCGCCTGCTGATCCAGGCGGACAAGGCCGGCAAGCTGCGCATCGACAAGCCGATCAACGCCGCCGAGCACTTCTTCTGCCTGATCAAGGGCGGGCAGAACTTCCGCCTGCTGATCGGCTGCGGCGCGCCGCTGGAGGGCGAGGAGGCCGAGCAGCACGTGCAGGAAGTGGTGGACCTGTTCCTCCGCGCCTACGCCGCGGAGATCACCCCCGCCGCACGAACCTGACCCGTGCGCGCCTGGGCCGCAGGGAGAACCAGCCCTGTGGCTCCACCGGGCCGAGGGGCTCGACGTCCCAGTGCTCGACCCACCAGGCCAGCGACACCGCCAGGTCCATCATCGCCATCGCCGTGCCCGGGCAGGCGCGGTCCCCCAGCCCGAAGGGGAAGTAGGCGCCCTTCGGCCAGCTCGAGGGTTCGATGAAGCGCTGCGGGCGGAATTCCAGCGGCGCCTCGAACCAGCGCGGGTCGCGATGGGTGATCCAGCTCGACAGCATGACGATGTCGCCCTTCTTCAGGCCCTGGCCGAACACCTCCACATCCGCCGTGAGCTGCCGGGGCACCAGCCCATAGGCCGGCGGGTAGAGGCGCAGGCTCTCCTGGATCACCGCCCGCAGCAGCGGGCACTGGCGCAGGTCGGCCATGCCCTGCACCCGGCTCCAGTCCACCCCCTTCAGTTCGCCCCGCAGCGCCTCGCGCACCGCCGGGTGCTGCGCCAGCAGCAGTTGCACCCAGGTCAGGGTCGCGCCGGTGGACTGGTGCCCCGCCATCAGCAGCGTGGCCAGTTCGTCGCGATGTACCGCCAGCGGACGGCGCGATTCGTCAGCGCAGCGCCCCACCACCTCCTGCAGCTGCGTCAGCGCCCAGCGCTTGCGCGGGCACAGCTTGCTGGGGAACCAGTGCCCGAGCGGGATGCCGGTACTGGTTTCCAGCAGCGCCACCCGTGACAACAGGCGCACCGCGCGGGCCACGCGGAAGGCGTCGTTCTCCAGGTCGATACCGAAGAGCGCCCGGCCGGTGAGGGTGACGCTGTAGGCGGCCATCTCCAGGTCGAGATCACGCTCGGCGCCATCCTCGATGCCTTCCCCCCAGCGCTCCACCAGGCGCAGGATCTCGGCCGGCGCCGGTGCGGCGATATGCGGTCGCACCTCCTTGCGCCTTTCACGGGCCGGCTCGCCCTCGCGCATCATGAAGCTGCGCCCGTTCCACTGGCGCATCATGCACAGGCTGGGTTCCCAGCGCTTGAGGTGTTCGCGGTGGTCGACCATCAGCTCCTGTACCGCCCGGGGGTGGAACAGGCACCAGAGCCGGCTCAGCCCCATGCGCGTGACCGCCATGTCCGGCTGCTCGGCGTGCACCTTCTGCAGCCAGGCCAGCGGGTCGCGCTGCATCGCCAGCCAGTGGCGGGCGCCGGCGCGGTCGTCGCCGACCCAGGGCAGGTGCGCGAGGGTGCGGCGGATGGGGCAGCGGATGGCGTCGTCCATGGAGTCCCTTCCCTTGCGATCAGCCCTTGCTCAGGGCCTTCTTCGGATAGATGTCGTAGCGGCTGGACTTGCCCTCCAGCGCATAGCCGGGCTTGGTGCCCTCGATGATCGGCGCCTTGCGCGGGCGCTTCACCACCACCCGGTGGGTCGCAAGCGCCAGGGCGGCGGCGAGCAGGGCCGGGGCGTCCAGGTCGTCCCCCACCAGCGGGCGGAACAGGCGCATTTCCTTCTTCACCAGCGCGCTCTTGTCGCGGTGCGGGAACATCGGGTCGAGGTAGATCACCTGGGGCGCCTCGCCCTGCCAGCCCTGCATCAGCTCGATGGCGTTGCCGGTGTGCAGGCGCATGCGGGCGGCGATGGCGACCACCTCGGCATCGTCGCAGGCGCGGACCAGGCCATCTTCCAGCAGTGCGGCGACCAGGGGCTGACGCTCGATCAGGTCCATCTCGCAGCCCAGGCTGGCGAGCACGAAGGCGTCGCGACCGAGCCCGGCGGTGGCGTCCAGCACCTGCGGGCGGATGCCCGGCTGCACGCCCACCGCCTTGGCGATCATCTGCCCGGCGCCACCGCCGAACTGGCGACGATGGGCCGCCGCGCCCTCGACGAAGTCGACCCGCACCGGGCCCGGCGCCTGGGGCGACAGGTCCACCAGTTGCAGACCCTCGTCCCCCAGCTGCAGGGCGAAATCCGCCTCGCCGTCCTGGGGCAGCCCGAGCCGTGCCGCCCACTCGGCAGCACGCGCCTGGTGCTGCGGCGCCAGCGCGTCGACACGCACCCGGGCCTGTTCCCGCTCATCGCTCATCGATCGAATCCGTTGTTCCAAGATGGGCGGCATTTTGCCAGAGCCCAGCGCCAGGCGCCCGTGCACGGCACTCAGCGGCACATGCGCAAGAGGCCCATGTCGACATGGAAGTGATCCTGGTGGGCAGCGTTGTAGTCCGGCCCCAGGGTGGTGTTGAAGTGCTCGCAGGCGGCGTCGCGCACCCGCCGCAGGAAGCGCGCCTCGGTGTCGTCGCCGGCCCAGTCGCGGGCCACGCTGATGCGCCTGCCATCGGCCAGGCGGAAGCCGGCGATGTCCAGCGCGTTGGCCGAGGCATGCTGGCTGCGACGCTGGGTGCCGCCGATGTTGCGGCAGGCGAAGCTGCCCAGGTGATCGATGCGCGCCACCGGCTGACCGTAGAGTTCACGGGCGACGGGTTGCAGTCCGTGGCGTTCGAACAGGGCGAAGGCCACGGCCACCTCGCAGGTGGCGATGAAGCTGCTGCTGAAGGCCAGCCCGGAGCCGCTGACGCGCACGCTGTTCTCGATGGGGCAACCGACTGCCGGCGAGCTGTCCGGCAGTGCCACGTACTTCAGGCTGGAGGTCTGCAACGCCAGCCGGCACAGCGCCGGGTCGGCCTGCAGGCGCATCAGCTTGAAGGATGTCAGCAGGTTGGGTTCGTCGCGCACATCCAGTGGCGCCCAGGGGTCCCAGCGTGGCGGCGGCGTCACCCACTTCTGGTACACCGCCAGCGGCGCGCCGAGCACCAGCAGCAGGACCAGCCAGGGGATCAGCCGGCGCACGCGCACCCGTTCAGCCCTTGAACAGGTCGTTGATGCGGTCGAAGGGCATCGCCCGCTGGGTGGCCGTGAGATCACCGCAGAGCAGGTCCTCCGCTGCGCGGAAGAACGCCCCGTAGGCGACCCGCGCCAGGTTGGAGCCCAGGCTGACGCGCTTGACGCCGAGCTCGGCCAGCTCCGCCAGGCCCACCTTCAAGGCGGGCGACCCCACCAGCAGGTTGACCGGCTTGGGCGCCACCGCGCGTACCACTTCAATGATCTGCTCGCGAGTGGTCAGCCCCGGCGCATAGAGCACATCGGCGCCGGCCTCGGCATAGGCCACCAGGCGGCGGATGGTGTCGTCGAGGTCGGGCCGGCCGTGGAGGAAATTCTCCGCACGGGCGGCGAAGGTGAAGGGGAACGGCAGGCGGCGCGCCGCTTCCACCGAGGCACGGACGCGTTCGACGGCCAGTTCGAAGGGGTAGATGGGGGCATCGGAACAGCCGCTGGCGTCCTCGATCGAGCCACCCACCAGCCCGACCTCGGCGGCGAGGCGGAGGGTCTCGGCGCAGGCTTCGGGGCTGTCGCCATAGCCGTTCTCAAGGTCCGCGGCCACCGGCAGCGGCGTGGCTTCGACGATGGCGCGGGCGTTGGCCAGCGCCTCCTCGCGGCTCACCGCGCCTTCGGCGTCACGCCGGCCCAGGGAGAAGGCCAGCCCGGCACTGGTGGTGGCCAGGGCACGGCAGCCCAGGGCGGCGAGCATCTTCGCCGACCCGGCATCCCAGGGGTTCGGCAAGACGAGAAGTCCATCGCCCTGGTGCAGGGCGCGGAAGGTTTCGGCACGTTGGGCCTGGTTCGGCATGGCATCACTCCCTCGTTGCAAAGGCCCGACCTTAACCCGCGCCCTGGGGAAAGTGACAGCGTCAGAGCAGGTGGAGTTGCGTCGATTCCGCCTCGAAGGCGCTCTCGGCCAATGCCGGCAGGCCCGGCAGGCGGCTCATCAGCCCGGCATGGAAGCGCTGCGCCTGGGCGGCGGCGAGGTGGTTGTCGGGGGTGTGCAGGAAGACATGGGGCACCAGGCCCTCGCCTATCCAGTCGGCCACCTTGTCCAGCCAGGGGTCGAGGTAGCGCTGGTTGGCGTCGAGGTCCGGACCACCGATGAAGCGCACCTGGGGGGAGGCGCTGAAAGCGGTCGGGCGCACCGGTACGCGGGGCTTCTTCGATTGCGCGTGGAGCACCGCCGGGTCGTCGGAGTCGCAGGCGAACAGGGCCCGCGAGTCCAGGCAGATGCGCTCCACCCCGCGCTCGTGGAGCAGGCGGTTGAGGGCCTTCTCCTCCTCGCCCCGGGCGAAGAACGCGGCGTTGCGCACCTCCACGGCGATGGCGCGGTGGGAAAAGGTGTCCAGCCAGTCCGCCAGCTCACCCAGGCGCTGCGGCCCGAAGCTCGCCGGCAGCTGCAGCCAGAGCGGTGCCACGCGTGCGCCCAGGGGTTCGAGCAGCCGCAGGAACTCACCGGTGGCGCCGATGCGCTCGCGCAGGTCGCCCTCGTGGCTGATGTCACGGGGGAGCTTGGCGCAGAAGCGGAACTGCCCGGGCATGCGTTCGGCCCACAGCTGCAGCGTGGCGGCGGAGGGCCTGGCGTAGAAGGTGGTGTTGCCTTCCACCGCGTTGAACACGCGGGCGTAGTGTTCGAGGGTATCGGCGGGGCGCACGTCGGCGGGATAGAAGCTGCCGCGCCAGGCGGGCTCGTTCCAGGACGGGCAGCCGAGGAAGTACGGCAGCATCAGGCGTAGAGATCGAGCCCGAGCACTTCCGGCGCGTCGGTCTCCGACGCGAAGCTGGCGGTGGAGGCGTAGCTGGCCATGGCCTGGTAGGCGCGGTTGCTCAGGTTGCGTTGCTGCACGATGTCCTGCGGGCGGGCCGGCAGGCTGTTGCTGCTGGCGTTGCTGGCCTCGACCTTGCGCGGCTGGGCGGTCTGCTCGAAGCCCTGGGTGCTGGCCGGGGTGGCCGGCACGTCGCGTCGGCTCTCGACCTCACGCTGCACCTCGCGGAAAGCCGTGTTCGCGCTGCCCTGGCGGGGGCTGCGATCCAGCGAGATGGATGAGGTGAAGCCGTCGATGCGCATCAATGGAGGTCAGGCAGGAAAAGGGATCGGCGAATGGGGTGGAATCTAGCCGGACATCCAGGGATTTTCAATCGTCCCTGACGCCCGGCACTGCCGGTGGTCAGCCCGCTCAGCGGGGCGCCTTGGGCGTGGCGACGTTGTCGCGCAGGTAAACCGGCTGCGCTTCGTCGGCCACCACCGCCTCGCCGCGGGCCCAGGCGAAGGCGGCCAGGGCCAGCAGGTCCTGGGCGTGGGGCAGCAGGTCGGGCGCCTGGCCGCTGACCGCCACCGGGATGCGGGCGGCGAAGGTGCCCCAGCCGGTGCCGGCGCCGAACCACTCACCCTGGGCGTCGCGGGGCAGCGCCGCGCGCTCGGGCGGCAGCACCGCCTCGCTGCCGGCCAGGCGCATCTCGCCGGCGTCCAGGCGGTAGCAGCCCCAATAGACCTCGTCCATCCGGGCGTCGATGGCGGCGGCCACCTGGGCGACGCCCTGCTCGCGATGGGCACGCTGGGCCAGCACGGCGAGGTTGGAAACCGGCAGCACCGGGCGGTCGAGGGCGAAGGCCAGGCCCTGGACCACGCCCACGGCGATGCGCACGCCGGTGAAGGCACCGGGACCACGCCCGAAGGCGATGGCATCCAGGGCGGGCAGGCCGACACCGGCCTCGGCCAGCAGGTCCTGGATCATCGGCAGCAGGCGCAGGGCATGCTGGCGCGGGATCACCTCGTAGTGACTGAGCACGCGGCCGTCATGCAGCAGGGCGACGGAACAGGCTTCGGTGGCGGTATCCAGGGCCAGCAAGGTGGTCATCGGTGCATCCAGGTGGGTCGAAAAAGGCGCGCATTATAAACGCCAACGGCCCGCAAGCGGGCCGTTGGTCGAATCGATCGTCGATCGATCAGGAAAGCGCGGCGAACACCTTGGCGGTGATCTCTTCCACGCTGCCCACGCCAGCGATGGCGCTGTACTTCGGGGTGCCCTGGGCGGCCGACAGCTTCTGGTAGAAGTCCACCAGCGGCTTGGTCTGCGAGTGGTAGACGGACAGGCGATGACGCACGGTCTCTTCCTTGTCGTCGTCGCGCTGGATCAGGTCCTCGCCGGTTTCGTCGTCCTTGCCGGCGACCTTGGGCGGGTTGTGCTCGGTGTGGTAGACGCGACCCGAGGCCGGGTGCACGCGGCGACCGGCGATGCGGCCGACGATCTCTTCGTCGTCCACGGCGATCTCGACCACGTGGTCGATGGCGACGCCGGCGTCCTTCAGGGCTTCGGCCTGGGGGATGGTGCGCGGGAAGCCGTCGAAGAGGAAACCGTTGGCGCAGTCGGGTTGGGCGATGCGCTCCTTGACCAGATTGATGATCAGGTCATCGGAAACCAGGCCGCCGGCATCCATCACGCTCTTGGCCTTCAGGCCGAGCTCGGTGCCCGCCTTGACCGCTGCGCGCAGCATGTCGCCGGTGGAGATTTGCGGAATAGCGAATTTCTTGGTGATGAAACCAGCCTGGGTACCTTTTCCGGCACCGGGCGCCCCCAGCAGAATCACGCGCATCGATGTGCTCCTCAAGATTGTTTTGAAGTCTCGGATTCGCCTCTTGGGGCCAATCTCAGTATCGGGTTTCGGCGTCGTTGAGCGGCCAAAAGGTTGATCAAGATACACAGCACCCCTATGCCGCACAAGCCACCGAAAGTCGGATAAGAAGCCCCTTCAGCCGGTGTTCCTGAGCCCCGCCGCGATGCCCGCCACACTCACCAGCAACGCCTGTTCCAAGGGGCCTTCGGCGGCGTTTTCCGCGCGCCTGGAACGGGCCAGAAGCTCCGTCTGGAGCAGGTGCAACGGGTCGAGGTAGGTGTTGCGCACGCTGATGGCCTCACGGGTCTCCGGGCTGGACGCCAGCAGCTCGGACTGGCCGGTCAGGCCTAGTACGGTCGTACAGGCCTGCGACAATAGGTCGCGTAGATGCGCACCCAGCGGCAGCAGCCGCTCTTCCACCAGCCGCCTGTCATAGTGTTCGGCGATGGTGGCGTCGGCCTTGGCCAGGACCATTTCCAGCATGTCGATACGGGTGGCGAAGAACGGCCAGTGCGCGCGCATCTCCTGCAGCAGCGCCATCTCGCCCCGCTCCACCGCGTTGCGCAACGCACGCTCCCACCCCAGCCAGGCCGGCAACATCAGCCGGGTCTGGGTCCAGGCGAAGATCCAGGGAATCGCCCGCAGGCTCTCCACGCCGCCGGCGCGGCGCTTGGCCGGGCGGCTGCCCAGGGGCAGGCGCCCCAGCTCCTGCTCGGGCGTGGCCTGGCGGAAGTACTCGACGAATTGCGGGTGCTCGCGCACCACCGCGCGGTAGCCGGCCACGCCTTCGCCGGCCAGGCGGTCCATCGCCGCACGCCACGCGGGCTCGGGTTGCGGCGGCGGCAACAGGGTCGCCTCCAGCACGGCGGCCAGGTAGAGGTTGAGGTTCTGCACGGCGATGTCCGGCAAGCCGAACTTGAAGCGGATCATCTCGCCCTGCTCGGTGGTGCGGAAACGCCCCGCCACCGAGCCTGGGGGTTGCGACAGGATCGCCGCGTGGGCCGGGCCGCCGCCGCGCCCGACGGTGCCGCCACGGCCATGGAAGAGCAGCAGCTCGACCTGGTGCCGGCGGCAGGTTTCCACCAGCGCCTCCTGCGCGCGGTACTGGGCCCAGGCGGCGGCCGTGGTGCCGGCGTCCTTGGCCGAATCGGAGTAGCCGATCATCACTTCCTGCGGGCCGTGCAGGCGCGAGCGGTAGCCGGGCAGCCCGAGCAGCCGCTCGATGGCCGGTGCGGCGTTGTCCAGGTCAGCGAGGGTCTCGAACAGCGGCACCACGCGGATCGGCCGTTGCAGCCCCGCCTCCTTCAGCAGCAGCTGTACGGCCAGCACGTCGGACGGCGCGCCGGCCATGGAGATGACGTAGGAGCCCAGGGACGCCGCTGGCGCCGCGGCGACCACGCGGCAGGTGGCGAGCACTTCGGCGGTGTCGGCGGACGGCCGGAAATGCGGCGGCAGCAGTGGCCGGCGGTTGTCCAGCTCGCGCTGGAGGAAGGCCAGCCGTGCGTCCTCATCCCAGGCGGCGTAGTCGCCCAGGCCGAGGTAGTCGGTGATCTCCGCCAGGGCCGCGCGGTGGCGGGCGGAGTCCTGGCGCACGTCGAGGCGGACCAGGAACAGCCCGAAGCACGCCGCCCGGCGCAGGCAGTCGAGCAAGGCGCCGTCGGCGATCACGCCCATGCCACAGGCGTGCAGCGAGTGGTAGCAGAGTTCCAGGGGTTCGAGCAGTTGCTGGTTGTCCTGCAGCACCTCGGGGCCGGGCGCCACCTCGCCCTGCAACGCCGCCTGGGCCCAGGCGCGAGTTGCCCGCAGGCGTTCGCGCAGCTGCTTGAGCAGGGCGCGATAGGGCTCCGGATGCACGCCCACGCGTACGCGCAACTCATCACTGGCCTGGTGCATGGACAGCTCGGCGGCCAGGTGGTCGACATCGCGCAGGTAGAGGTCGGCAGCCATCCAGCGCGCCAGCAGCAGCACTTCGCGGCTCACCGCCGCGGTGACGTTGGGGTTGCCGTCACGATCACCGCCCATCCACGAGGCGAAGCGCACCGGTGCAGCAGTGAGCGGCAGGTGCAGGCCGGTGGCGGCGAACAGCGCGCGGTCGGTCTGGCGGAGGAATTCCGGCAGCGCCTGCCAGAGGGAATGCTCGATCACCGCGAAGCCCCACTTGGCTTCGTCCACCGGCGTCGGCCGGCTGCGGCGGATCTCGTCGGTGAACCAGGCCTCGGCGATCAGCCGCTCCAGCGCGGTACGCACCCGTGCCCGCTCGCCCTCGCTGAGGTCGCCGTGATCCTGGGCCGCCAGCTGCGCGGCCATGGCGTCGTATTTCTGGATCAGCGTGCGCCGCGCCACCTCGGTCGGATGCGCGGTCAGCACCAGCTCGATGTCCAGCCGCGCCACCTGCCGTGCCAGCTGCTCCGGCGAATGGCCGGCGGCGCCCAGGCGCTGCAACAGCTCGGGCAGCACGCGGTTCTCGAAGAGTTCGGGCTCCTGCGGCCCGCGCCGACGGATGCGGTGGTACTGCTCGGCGATGTTGGCCAGGTTGAGGAACTGGTTGAAGGCGCGGGCCACCGGCAGCAGTTCGTCGGCCGTGAGCCCGTCGAGCGCCTCGTTGAGCTGTTGCTCACCCTGCCGCGAGCCCTTGCGGGCCGCCTTGGCGCCCTTGCGGATGCGCTCGATCTTGTCCAGGAAGGCCTCGCCCTGCTGGGCGCGGATGGTGTTGCCCAGCAATTCGCCGAGCAGGTGAACGTCTTCGCGCAGGCGTGCGTCGATTTCCGCCATGACAGGCTCCCCAGAGAGAAGTCGAGCGTCCAGAGTGCCGAGCGCGCCATCGACTTACAAGGGTGCGACGCCATGTCGCTGCCCGGCTCCCGGCGAGCTAGGCTGGAAACAGGCGGGCGCCAGAAGTGCCCGCCGGCCGACGGCCCGCGCCGCCGACCTCCAGCAGATGCCCGCCACGAGCGGGCCCGGCACGAGGTGACCATGAAGATCCGCGAACTGATCCGCCATTGGGAAAGCAACGCCAAGGGCCGCCTGACCCGCAGCCGCTACAACATCCACCTGGACGTGGAATCCGCGGCGCGACTCGCCGCCCTCAACGAGATGTACCCCAAGCGCAGCATCGAGGAACTGCTGGGTGAACTGCTCGGTTCCGCCCTCGAAGAACTCGAGGCCAGCCTGCCCTATGTCAAGGGCAGCCAGGTGGTGGCGACCGACGAGCAGGGCGACCCGCTCTTCGAGGACATCGGCCCCACGCCACGCTTCCTCGCCCTTTCTCGCAAGCACCTGCGACTGCTCGAGCAGCAGCAGAGCAGCATCGAGCACTGACCGTCCCGAGCCGGCCCCCGCAACGGGGGCCGCTTCAGCCTGCTCCCTCGCCCCTTCGCGAGCGCGCATCTCCCACACCGAACCTCCCTGCCGCAGGCCTTGCACGGCGGGGCTTTCAGCCTTTTTGCGTAAATTTTATTGAACATTTCCGAAAGCCCCCCTGTCACAAAAGGCAAGCCAGCGCATCAACCATTGATCGGCGAATTTTTGGCGGAAAATCGTCGATATAGCGGTCACAAGCATGCATCTGGTAGGCAAGTTGCCATGAGAAACGAAATGGCGTGGTATTTCCAATGGAGCTGAACATCATGAAGACAAGCCCTGCTGTAATGATTCGCAGAACAGTCATGACCGCCCTGGTCGCAGGCGGCACCGTGCTGCTCGCCGGTTGCGCCGGCAATCCGCCCACCGAGCAGTTCGCCGTGACCAACACCGTGGTCAAGAGCGCCGTCAGTGCGGGTGCCCCGCAATACGCGCCGGTCGAGATGAAGACCGCCCAGGACAAACTGGCCCAGGCCGAGAACCTGCTGCGTGAAGAGCGTTACGACGAAGCCCGCCGCATCGCCGAGCAGGCCGAGTGGGACGCCCGTGTCGCCGAGCGCAAGGCCCTGGCCACCAAGGCCCAGAAAACCCTGGAGGATGCCCAGAAAGGCGTCCAGCAGATTCGCGAGGAAGGCTCGCGCCAGCCGATCATTCTGCAGTGATCCGCGCCGCCCTCTTTCCGCATCGATAAGGATGATCCGTCATGAACAAGCTGATCACAGTTTCCGCCCTCTCCGTACTCAGCCTGGCGCTGGTGGCCTGCGCCTCCAAGCCCAACCCCAACCTTGACCAGGCACGCAGCAACTACTCCGAGCTGCAGGCCGAGCCGCAAGCCAGCACCCTGGCCGCGCTGGAAACCAAGGAAGCCGGCGACATGCTCAGCCGTGCCGAGCAGGCCTACGCCGACAAGCAGGACCAGGTGCAGGTCGACCAGCTCGCCTACCTCACCAACCAGCGTGTCGAACTGGCCCGCCAGACCATCAAGCAGAAGGCCGCCGAAGAGGCCCTGGCCAACGCGCCGGCCCAGCGCACGCAAGCCCAGCTGGATGCCCGCAACCAGCAGGTGGACGTGCTGGTCAACCAGCTCAAGGCCAAGCAGACCGACCGTGGCCAAGTGGTGACCCTGGGCGACGTGCTGTTCGAAGTCGACCGTGCCGAGCTGACCCCCAACGGCATGAGCAACGTCCAGCAGCTGGGCAACTTCCTGGTGCAGAACCCGGATCGCCAGGTGGTGGTGGAAGGCTTCACCGACAACACCGGCACCGTCGACCACAACCTGCGCCTGTCCCAGGCCCGCGCCGACTCGGTGCGTCGCGCCCTGGTGGCCATGGGCGTGAGCCCGGCGCGCGTCACCACCCACGGTTTCGGCAAGGACTATCCGGTGGCCAGCAATGACACCGCCTCGTCCCGCTCGCTGAACCGCCGCGTGGAAGTGACCATCGCCAACGGCCCCGGCCCGGTCGCCCCGCGCACCGCGCTCTGATCCATCGCCAACGGAAAAGCCCGCCGCCAGGCGGGCTTTTTTGTGCGCGACTTGGCGGTGCGCCGATCAGCGCTCCCGCAAAACCGGCCGCCTCGCTAGGATGCATGCCATCGCGCCCCCGGAGACCAGGGAACATGCCGTCATTCGCCCTCTCACGCCAGGTTCTGGCAGTCGCCTTCTGCACCGCCCTGCCCCTGTTGGCGCAGGCCGAGCCTGCGCGCTTCGACGGCTATGAAGCCTTCTACCGGTCACTGGGTGGCAACCTGTTCGAAGGGGCCGGCAGCGAGCTGTCCCTGGCCTGCACCGAGGCGCAGCAGTGCCTGTGGGTCAACGCCATGGCGGCAGCGGTGAAGCGCTACGACTCCGAGCGTTGGAGCGCGCCCGGAGCGCTGGAAGGCGAGCCGCCGGCGGGCATGCCCGAGATCGCCTTCGACGGCCAGCGCCTGGACATCGGCGAGCGCCACTGGACCCTGGCAGCTGTCACCGACCTCGCCCCGACCGATTGGCAGGCCGGCGCCTCGATCGACCCGGAGGGGCTCTACAGCATCACCGCCTGGCGCAACGGCGAATCCTTCTGCCTGGAGCTGCCGGCCAAGGGCAGCGGCCGTGCCGATCGCTACACCCAGGTGCTGCTGGTGCAGGGGCAGACGCTCTACAACCTGCCGCCCCTGTTCGCCTCCTGCGCGGCAGTGCGCGAAGCCCCCGAAGGCGGCGTCCTCTACCCGAGCAATGCCTACCTGGAAGAGACGATCGACAACGAGCCGATTGGCCTGCGGGTGGACTACCTGCAACCCGGCAGCAAGACCCCTGCGGAACACCACCGCCTGCAGTTCCCCGACCCGCAGAATCCCTTCGCGTTCGAAGCCCGGTAGCCCGCAGGATGGCGGCGCTGCGCATCGCACGGACATGACCGCTGTGACGGGTGGATGACGCTCTTCTCATCCACCAGGCGGAGCCGAGAACGGCACACCGTTGCAGATGAAACGCCGCCCCCTCAATGCCGCTTGTGCGCCCCCGGCACATGCAGGTGCCCCGCCTCGGCGCAGGAGTCGGCGATCATGCTCGGCGGCGCCGGCTGCTCCAGTTCGCGGAGGATGCCGCAGGACTCGCTGCTGCCGGCGGTCTGGCAATGGGCACGCAGCTGGCGCAGTTGTTCCTGCAGCGAACGCAGCTCGGCGATGCGCACCTCCACATGGTGGATATGCTCGTCGATCAGGCGATTGGCGGCGGTGCAGTCCGCCTCCGGGCTGTCGCGCAGGCGCAGCAATTCGCGGATCTCCTGCTGGGTCATGTCCAGCGAACGGCAATGGCGGATGAAGGCCAGGCGCTCGACATGCGCATAGGTGTACTGGCGGTAGTTGCCCTCGCTGCGCGAAGGCTCGGGCAGCAGGCCTTCGCGTTCGTAGTAGCGGATGGTTTCCACCGGGCAATCGGTCAGTCGCGCCAGTTCGCCGATCTTCATCGTTCCCTTCCTCTGCTTGACTCTGTAGTTGCTACAGGGTGTGCAATGAGCGCCATTCCCGTCAATGGAGTCCCGCGATGAGCAAGGACAACTGCTGCAACCACGACCATTCGAGCCTGGCCGGAAGCCCGGCGCGGCACGAACATGGGCATGGGCATGGGCATGGGCACGATCATGGCCATGTTCGCGCGCAGCCCGCCGGTGTGGAGGACGCGAGCGATGCACCGCTCGGCGAGCTGCGCTGGAGCAGCCTGCGCATCGAGGCCATGGACTGCCCCACCGAGGAGCGCCTGCTGCGTGACGCACTCGGCAAGGTCGCGGCCATCGAGGCGCTGGAATTCAACCTGATGCAACGCCTGCTGAAAGTGCAGCACCGCTTCGTCGAGCTGGCGCCGCTGCAGAGGCTGGTGGCCCAACTGGGCATGCAGGCCGAACCGCTGGACACCGCCACACCGCCTGCCAGGGCCGCCGACAAACCCTGGTGGCCGCTGGCCCTGGCCGGCGTCGCCGCACTGGCCGCCGAGGCCTGCGAATGGTTCGGCTTCGGGCCCGTGTGGCTGGAGGCCGGCCTGGCGCTGCTGGCCATCGCCACCGCCGGCCTGTCCACCTACCGCAAGGGCTGGATCGCCCTGAAGAACCGCAACCTCAACATCAACGCCCTGATGAGCATCGCCGTGACCGGCGCCCTGCTCATCGGCCAGTGGCCCGAGGCGGCCATGGTCAGCGTGCTCTTCGCCCTCGCCGAACTGATCGAGGCCAAGTCGCTGGACCGCGCGCGCAACGCCATCCGTGGCCTGCTGGACCTGGCCCCGCAGCAGGCCACCGTGCAGGTGGACGGCCAGTGGCGCGAGATGCCGGCCAGCGAGGTGCGCCCCGATGCCCGGGTGCGCGTGCGCCCCGGCGAGCGCATCGCCCTGGACGGCGAGCTCTTAGTGGGGCGCTCGGGTGTCAACCAGGCACCCATCACCGGCGAGAGCCTGCCGGTGGACAAGGAGCCGGGCGACCCGCTGTTCGCCGGCACCATCAATGGTGAAGGCGAGCTGGAATACCGCGTCACCCGTGCCGCCAACGACAGCACCCTGGCGCGCATCATCCACGCGGTGGAAGAGGCCCAGGGCACCCGCGCGCCGACCCAGCGCTTCGTCGACGGCTTCTCGCGCATCTACACGCCCACGGTGTTCGTCCTGGCGTTGCTCACCGCCGTGCTGCCGCCACTGCTGATGCAGGGCGCCTGGCTCGACTGGGTGTACCGCGCCCTGGTGCTGCTGGTGATCGCCTGCCCCTGCGCCCTGGTGATCTCCACCCCGGTGACCCTGGTCAGCGGCCTGGCCGCCGCCGCGCGCCGTGGCGTGCTGGTCAAGGGCGGCGCGTACCTGGAAATGGGCCGCCAGCTGGCCTGGGTCGCCCTCGACAAGACCGGCACCCTCACCGAAGGCCGCCCGCAGCAGACCGACTATGTGCCCCTGCGCGAGGGCAGCGCCGATGAGGCGCGCGCCCTGGCCGCCAGCCTCGCCGCGCGCTCGGACCACCCGGTGTCGCAGGCCCTGGCCCGCGCGGCGGAAGCCGACGGCATCGCCCTGTATAGCGTCGACGAGCTGGCCGCGCTGCCGGGGCGCGGGGTCAGGGGCGTGATCGATGGCCGGCCCTACCACCTCGGCAACCACCGCCTGGTGGAAGAACTGGGCCTGTGCTCGACGACGCTGGAAATGCGCCTGGATAGTCTCGAGCGCGAAGGCAAGACCGCCATCGTCCTGCTCGACGCCGAAGGCCCGCTGGCGCTGTTCGCGGTGGCCGACGGCGTGCGCGAGACCAGCCGCGAGGCGGTGGCCGAGCTGCACGGACTGGGCGTACGCACCCTGATGCTGACCGGCGACAACCCGCACACCGCCGCCGCCATCGCCGCCCAGGTGGGCATAGACGAAGCCCTGGGCAACCTGCTGCCCGAGGACAAGCTGCGCGAAGTGGAACGGCGCCAGCAGGGCGGCCAGCGCATCGGCATGGTCGGCGACGGCATCAACGACGCCCCCGCCCTGGCCCGTGCCGACATCGGTTTCGCCATGGGTGCCGCCGGCACCGACACCGCCATCGAGACCGCCGGCGTGGCGCTGATGGACGACGACCTGCGCAAGCTGCCGCTGTTTATCCGCCTCTCGCGCCGCACCCATGCGGTACTGGTGCAGAACATCGTCCTGGCGCTGGGCATCAAGGCGCTGTTCCTCGCCCTCACCCTGGCCGGCATGGGCACCCTGTGGATGGCCGTGTTCGCCGACATGGGCGCCAGCCTGCTGGTGGTGTTCAACGGGTTGCGGTTGCTGCGCGGGGCGCGGTGAGCGAATGGCGGCGCTGCGCGCCGCTTGGCGACTGAAGTCGCCCCTACAAAAGCAGCCGCCCCCGCCACACGGGCATGACCGCTGCGTAGGGTGGAGGTCGCTTTTTACCTCCACCAAGCGGCGTCAGTACACTGCGTAGCCCGGGCTTCAGGGCCCCATCCATAACCGGGCGGGAAGAGCGATGGGCGCAAAAGCCGCCAGATCAGACCAGGGCTTCGCGGTAGAGGCGCGCCATGTCCTCGGAGAAGGCCACCAGCACCGCACGCTGCAGGGTGCTGCCGGCCGGGCGCGGGCGGCGCAGTTCGGCGATGGCGACCTGCGCAGCGGCTTGCAGTGGATAGCCGTAGATGCCGCAGCTGATGGCCGGGAAGGCGATGCTGGCCAGCCCTTCGGCCTCGGCCAGGGCCAGGCTGTTGCGGTAGCAGCCGGCGAGCAGCTCGGGCTCGCCATTGCCGCCCCCGCGCCAGACCGGCCCGACCGTGTGGATCACGAAGCGCGCCGGCAGGCGGAAGCCCGGGGTGATGCGCGCCTCGCCCGTGGGGCAGCCGCCGACGATGCGGCAGCGGGCGACGAGTTCCGGCCCCGCCGCGCGGTGGATCGCACCATCCACGCCACCGCCGCCGAGCAGGGAGGAATTGGCCGCGTTGACGATGGCGTCCACGTCCAGGCAGGTGATGTCGCCCTGCCAGACCTCGATCCTCATCGCGTCCTCACTTGACCTCTTGCGGGGTCTCCTGGCCCATGCAGCGCACGGCCTGCTTCTTGTTGTTCACCAGCACGCCGGTCAGGCCCTTCTGCTCGGTGTCGAACAGCACCAGCACACCATCGATGCACTGGGCGACCTGGGTGGCCGGGGTCAGGGAAATCTTGTAGTCCTCGCCCGGGATGGTCTTGAGCATGGTGAAGTCGGACAGCAGCAGCGCATCTTCCGGTTTGGCGAAGTGCAGGTAGCCGTAGTACCAGAGGACCATCACGGTGCCGATGATGGTGCCGACGCCGGTGAGGATCAGCGGGATGGGGTTGCGTTCGCTCATTGGGGACTCTCTGTATTCGGGACTTCAGCCAGCCGTCGCAGCCCGACGAAACCTTTCGGGTCGTCGAGGTAGCGCAGCATCACCTCCCGCCAGGTGGGGTCGGCGAAGGTCTGCACATGGCCACCGCGAGTCGGCTGGAACACCCGCGGCGGCGGCGCAGCTTGATACAAGCGCACGCCGTTGGAAAGAGGCACCACCGGGTCGTCGATGCTGTGGTAGATCAGCATCGGCAGGCCCTGCAGCGTGGAAATCGCGCCGATCGCGCTGTCGCCATCAGGCACCAGCCAGGACAGCGGCACCTGGAGCGGCCAGGTTAACCAGCCATTGCCCAGGGTGAATTGAGCCACGTCACGGTAACTCGCCGGCACGCCGTCGAGCACCAGGGCGCGCAGCTGGGCGCGGCGCTCGGGGTGTTCGCCCAGGTAATGCACCGCCAGGGCGCCACCGAGGCTCTGGCCGAGCAGCACCAGGGGCTTGCCGCGTACCTCGGGGGCCTGGTCGAGCCAGGCGAAGGCGGCGTCGATGTCCCGGTACACCGCCGGCAGCGAGGCGCTGCCCTCGGAGCGGCCGTAGCCCCGGTAGTCCAGGAGCAGCACCTGGTAGCCCTGCTCGGGCAGCCACCAGCTGCCGCCCAGGTGCGAGGCGACGTTGCCGCCGTTGCCATGCAGGTGCAGCACCGTGCCCTTGACCCCCTTGCCCGGCGCCGCCGGCAGCCACCAGCCGTGCAGCCGCACGCCATCGGCGGTGAGCAGCTCGACGTCGCGGTAGGCCAGGCCGGCGCGCTCCGGGGTGAAGGGCAGCTGGCGCTCGGGGTAGAACAGCAGCCCGCTGCAGCCCTGCAGCAGCAGGAGCAGCAGCAGGAGGCCGGGACGGATCACTTGCCGCCGGCGCGGGTTTCCTCGCGCGCCTTGTAGGTGGCTTCGTAGATGCGCTCGGCCAGGCGCGAGAAGGGCAGGCTCTGGATCCACACCGTGCCGGTGCCCTTGAGGGTGGCCAGGAGGATGCCCTCGCCGCCGAAGAGCATGCTCTTCAGCCCGCCGGCCAGGCCGATGTCGTAGTCGATGCCCGTGGTGAAGGCCACCAGGCAGCCGGTGTCCAGGCGCAGGGTCTCGTTGTTCAGCTCCTTGCGGATCACCGTGCCGCCGGCATGCACGAAGGCCAGGCCGTCGCCTTCGAGCTTCTGCAGGATGAAGCCCTCGCCGCCAAAGAAACCGGCGCCGATGCGCTTGTTGAAGGCGATGCCGATCTGCGTGCCGTGGGCGGCGCAGAGGAAGGCGTCCTTCTGGCACACCAGGCGCCCGCCGACCTGGGCCAGGTCGATGGGCACCACCGTGCCCGGGTAGGGCGCGGCGAAGCCGACCCGCTGCTGGCCGCGTCCTTCGTTGGTGAAATGGGTCATGAACAGCGACTCGCCGGTGAGCAGGCGCTTGCCCGCCCCCCACAGCTTGCCCAGCACGCCGCTGGAGGAACCGTCGCCCATGCGCGCCTCGAAGCGGATGCCTTCGGTCATGTAGTTCATCGCCCCGGCTTCGGCGATCACCGTTTCCTGCGGGTCGAGGATGATCTCAACGGTCTGCGCCGAAGCGCCGAGGATTTCGTAGTCGAGCTGATGGCTGGGCATGTGGGGAACCTTCGGTTGGCTGCAGGCTTCAAGCGGCAAGCTGCAAGAGCGCCAGGGGCTCACCCCTTGCGGCTTGTCGCTTGCAGCTTGCCGCTCTAGAGAATATTCGCGTAATCCGCCTCGATGCGGTCCAGGCTGAGGTGGTTGAGGAAGTTGGAGAAGCACATCCAGGCCGACAGCGCGTTGAGGTCGCGGAACTGCGGGGGCAGGTACTTGGGCGGTGCCACCAGGCCTTCGTCCACCAGTTGGCGCAGGGTGCGCATGTCTTCGAGGGTGGTCTTGCCGCAGAACAGCAGCGGGATCTGCTCCAGCTTGCCCTTGCGCACGGCGAGCTGGATGTAGTTGTAGATCATGATGAAGCCCTTCAGGTAGGACAGGTCCTTGGTGAAGGGCAGGCCGTCCGGCGAGGAGCCGCGGAACACGCGGCTGGCGTTGCCGTAGCTCTCGGCCATGCCGTAGCCCTGCTCGCGGTAGAAGTGGTAGACCTCGAGGAAGTCGGCCCCCTCCTCCGCCATGTGGATGGCGCGGGTGCGGTTGGTGAGCTTGCGCAGGCGCGTGGGGTAGGAGGCGAAGGCGATCACTTCCATGAGGATGGCCAGGCCTTCCTGGGTCACGGTGGACGACGGCGGGCCCTTGGCCAGGAAGGTGCAGATCGGCTGGTTCTGGCCGTTGAGCGTGGTGCCGACGTGCACCAGGCCTTCGTGCACTTCCAGGGCGCGCACGTCGCGTTCGTTGAACATGGCGTCGGCGCGCACCTTGATGTAGTCGGCACCGGCAGCGGCGTCGGCGACGATGCCATCGGACTCGAACACGCGGATGGTGTCGTCGCCCTCGCCGAACACCGCGCTCAGGCGGCTCTGCAGCATGGCCACGGCGTCCTTGGCGGTGAGCGTCTTGGGCTCGTCCTTGAGGTCGCCCCGGTCGTCGATCTTGTTCAGGTAGTCCGAGAGCATCAGCCCCAGGTCGGACAGGGTCGGGTCACCGGCGTGGAAGGCGTCGGAGGCGGCGCCGTAGAGCTCCTGGGAGATCAACCCGAAATCGGCGGTGCCGCGCGCTTCGAGCATGCGGATCACCATGCGGTATTCCTTGCACATGCGCCGCATGATCTGCCCCACCGGGTTGAACTGGCCCAGTTGGCGGGTGATGTCGCGCTCGATGTTCTGGAATTCCAGCTTCTTGGCCGAGGAGTCGAAGGCCAGCGGCCGGCTCTCGTAGTAGGCGCGGTCCACCTCGGGCATGGCCTTGCCCTTGTGCTTGAGGAAGCCCTGGCGAACGCTGTCGTCCCACTTGATGGCATCCAGCACGCGGATCGGCGTCTGCGCGTGGACGATGCGATCGGACAGGGTGCGGACGATGTTCTGGTAGTCGTCGGGCAGTTTGCGCCGGCTCATGCTCACTCCTCGGTGGAACGCTGGTAACGCGCCACCTCGACGAAGACGTCGGAGTTGGCCGGGTCGTCCAGCCAGGCCTGGATCTTCTCCCAGGGCGAGGTCAGCAACACGCCGTCACCGTCGGGCATCTCCACGCTGGCGCCTTCGAAGGTGCCGTGCTCCAGTTCCTGCTGCAGGCGTTCGACGTCGAGGTTGTAGACCACCAGTTCGTTGTCGGTGGTCAGCTCGAAGCCGGCGACGGCGAAGTTGGCGCCCCACTTCTTCGGCAGCCCGGCGGAGAGGTACCAGCGGCGGCCGTGGTGGGCGACGGTGAAGCCGTATTCCTGGAGGCTGTCGAGGTTGTCCTTGCTGCCCTCGTAGGTGCGGGCCTTGTACAGGTTGGAACCGGCGCGGCTGATCTCCAGGTAGAGGCGTTCGCCCCATTCGTCCTTGCGCGTCCAGTCGCCCAGCAGCGGGATCGGTGCCGGCTCGTGGGCCGGGATCGGGTCCCGCAAGGTGACCAGGCACCCGCTCAGCAGCAGGAAGGACAGGGCGACCAATGCGCGCCAGGGTTTCATTTCGCTCTCCTTGTGACCATGAAAAACCCCGCAAGACAGGTGGCCTGAATGCGGGGTCTCGTACCGTGTCCTAGAGCCCCATCACCAGATAGAGGTAGCGCTTGAGCACGGCTCGCATCTCGTCGATATCGAGGTTGTCCACCCCATCGAGCAGGCCCTGATATTCCATCCGCAGAATGATGGCCGTCAACACCTTGGCATCCTCCGCCGGCTCATCCGAACCCAGCACCTGGAAGAAGTGCTCGGCGCCCTGGGAGAGGATTCCCCGGTGGGCGTCGGCCAGCGGCCGCAGGCCCTGGTTGATCAACGCCTCCTGGCGGAACGCCTGCTCGGCCAGCAGCTGCACGCGGTTCTCGATCAGTTGGCGGCGCACGTACTGGATCGCCATCTCGACGATCTCGTCGGTCATCTGCCGCCGCGAGGCGCCGTCGCGGCTCAGCGCCGCCGCCATGGCCTGCAGGTCACCCTCGACGCTGCCCCAGAACGCGGCCATGGCTTCGGCGCTGCGTTCGACGAACTGGGCGAAGGTGTCGGTGATCAGGTCGTTGATGTCCTTGAAATAGTAGGTGGTGGCCGAAAGCGGCACTTGCGCCTCCGCCGCCACCGCGCGGTGGCGCACCGCGCGCACGCCGTCGCGCACGATGATGCGCATGGCGGCATCGAGGATCGCCTGGCGGCGTTGCTCGCTGCCCTGCCGGCTGGCCTTGCGACCCTGGTACTGGACACTTTCGGCGAGGGCGCTGGCCGCCTGGGCGGCGCTGTCGCTACGGGACGACTTGGGCAAGATTCATGGACCTCCGGGTTCGGCTGGGATGCAAGACAGTTTCGACCATTTATCCGGCTATTCAACTCATCGCCGGCCAAGAAAAAACCGCCCGAAGGCGGTTTTTCTCACACGTCAGGCCTGGGGCCGCATATGCGGGAACAGGATGACGTCACGAATAGACGGCGAATTGGTCAGCAACATCACCAGGCGATCGATACCGATGCCCTCGCCCGCGGTGGGCGGCATGCCGTACTCCAGCGCGTTGACGAAGTCGGCGTCGTAGTGCATCGCCTCGTCGTCACCGGCGTCCTTCTCCTTGACCTGCAGCATGAAGCGCTCGGCCTGGTCTTCGGCGTCGTTGAGCTCGGAGTAGGCGTTGGCGATCTCGCGGCCACCGATGAACAGCTCGAAGCGATCGGTAACGCTCGGGTCCTTGTCGTTGCGGCGGGCCAGCGGGGACACCTCGAAGGGGTACTGGGTGATGAAGTGCGGCTGCTCCAGCTTGCTCTCCACCAGTTCCTCGAAAATCATCACCTGCAGCTTGCCCAGGCCTTCGTGGCCGAGGACCTTGGCGCCGGCGGCCTTGGCGATGGCGCGGGCCTTCTCGACGTCGTTGAGGTCGGCGGCGGTGATGTCCGGGTTGTACTTGAGGATGGCGTCGAACACCGACAGGCGGGCGAAGGGCTCGCCGAAGTGGAAGACCTTGTCGCCGTAGGGCACGTCGGTGCTGCCGAGCACGGCCTGGGCCAGCTCGCGGAACAGCTCCTCGGTCAGGTCCATGTTGTCTTCGTAGTCGGCGTAGGCCTGGTAGAACTCGAGCATGGTGAACTCGGGGTTGTGTCGGGTCGAGACGCCTTCGTTACGGAAGTTGCGGTTGATCTCGAAGACCTTCTCGAAGCCACCGACCACCAGGCGCTTGAGGTACAGCTCCGGCGCGATGCGCAGGAACATGGCCATGTCCAGGGCGTTGTGGTGGGTTTCGAAGGGCTTGGCCGCCGCGCCGCCGGGGATGGTCTGCAGCATCGGGGTTTCCACTTCGAGGAAACCACGCTCGGACAGGAAGCGGCGGATGTGGGCGATGACCTGGGAGCGCACGCGGAAGGTGTGGCGGGTTTCCTCGTTGACGATCAGGTCGACGTAGCGCTGGCGGTAACGCTGCTCGGTGTCGGTCAGGCCGTGGTGCTTGTCCGGCAGCGGGCGCAGGGACTTGGTCAGCAGGCGCACGCTGGTCATGTCGACGTACAGGTCGCCCTTGCCGGAACGGGCCACGGTGCCTTCGGCGCCGATGATGTCGCCCAGGTCCCAGGTCTTGATCTCGGCCAGGGTCTCTTCCGGCAGGGTCTTGCGGTTCACGTAGACCTGCAGGCGGCTGGTGCTGTCCTGCAGGACGATGAAGGAACCACGGTTGAGCATGATGCGACCGGCGACCTTGACCGGGATGGCTGCGGCTTCCAGCTCTTCCTTGGTCTTGTCCGCGTACTGTTTCTGCAGGTCCGCGAAATAGGCGTCGCGGCGGAAGTCGTTGGGGAAGGCGATGGCCTTGGCTTCACGCACGGCGGCAAGCTTTTCCTTGCGCTGGGCGATCAGCTTGTTCTCTTCCTGTTGCAGTTCGTGCTGGTCGGGTTGTTGGTCGCTCATGGTCTTGGTGGTTCCTGCTTCGGCGTTTTGGCGCCTGGTGAAAAAGTCATCGCTGGGCAAGGGCTGTGAAGGAAAAGCGGGCGCAGGTCAGGCGATCAACGCAGCCTGACCTGCGCCCGGCCGTCTCAAAGACCTTGCTTGAGGCTCGCTTCGAGGTACTCGTTCAGATCGCCGTCCAGCACCTTGTCGCAGTCGCTGCGCTCGACGCCGGTACGCAGGTCCTTGATGCGCGACTGGTCGAGCACGTAGGAACGGATCTGGTGGCCCCAGCCGATATCGGACTTGGTGTCTTCCAGCGCCTGGGAGGCGGCGGTGCGCTTCTGCATCTCCTGCTCGTACAACCGGGCCCGCAGCATCTTCATGGCGGTGTCCTTGTTGGCGTGCTGGGAGCGTTCGTTCTGGCACGCGACCACCGTGTTGGTCGGTACGTGGGTGATACGTACCGCCGAGTCGGTGGTGTTCACGTGCTGGCCGCCCGCGCCGGAGGAGCGGTAGGTATCGATGCGCAGGTCGGCCGGGTTGATCTCGATCTCGATGTTGTCGTCGATCTCGGGGGAGACGAACACCGCGGTGAACGAGGTGTGGCGACGGTTGCCGGAGTCGAACGGGCTCTTGCGCACCAGGCGGTGCACGCCGATCTCGGTACGCAGCCAACCGAAGGCGTACTCGCCCTTGATGTGCACGGTGGCACCCTTGATGCCGGCGACTTCACCTTCGGACAGCTCGACGATCTCGGCGGCGAAGCCGTTCTTGTCGGCCCAGCGCAGGTACATGCGCAGCAGCATGTTGGCCCAGTCCTGGGCCTCGGTGCCGCCGGAACCGGCCTGGATGTCCAGGTAGGCGTTGTTGGGGTCCATCTCGCCGCTGAACATGCGGCGGAACTCGAGCTTCTCGAGGATCTCGCGCAGGCGTTCGACTTCGGTGGCGACGTCGTTCACGGCGCCTTCGTCGTTCTCCTCGACCGCCATGTCGAGCAGGTCGCGGGAGTCGGCCAGGCCGCCGGTCAGCTCATCCAGGGTCTCGACGATCTGCGCCAGTTGCGAGCGCTCGCGGCCGAGATTCTGGGCGTACTCCGGGTTGTTCCAGACGTTGGGGTCTTCGAGTTCGCGGTTTACTTCGACGAGACGATCATGCTTGTGATCGTAGTCAAAGATACCCCCGAATGGTCTGGGTGCGGTCGGAGAGGTCCTTGATGCTGTTCAGGATCGGGTTGATTTCCATGGCTGGAAGCGCTCTCAGGCAAAACTTTCGGAAAAGCCGGCGAGTATACCCGACTCGAAACCGGCCGGGCAGCCCGCCCGACCACTGTCCGCGCTAGAGCGCTTCGGCCACCGTCACCGCCCGCCAGGGCCCGGTGGAGGCGCCGCTGAGCGCCGCCCAGTACCAGGCGGAATTGTCGCTGAAGCTCTGCCCGGCGGCGTCCTCGATGTACTCGCAGACCTGCTGCGCCGGCCCACGCCCCTCGGCGACGAAACAGCGCTGCAGCCCGCGGTTGCCGGGTCGCTGGCGCAAGGCGATGGCGCGAATCACGTAACCCAGGCCCTGGTAGCAGTCGGCAGCCGGGTGCAGCTTGCGCGTGGGCGCCGTGACATGGCGCAGGGTGACCACCCGCGAGCCCGTGCTGAAGCGGGCGATGGCGCCGGGGAACTGCTCGGCGAAGCGCTGCTCCACCTTCGAGAGTGCCAGGGGGCGCAGCCGTTCGCCGTCGAAGCGCTGCGGCCATTCGACGAAGGCCGAGTCCGGCGACGCCTCCACGACAGCCCGCCCCGGCAGCGCGGCCAGCCCCAGCAACAGGAACGCCCCGGCCACCAGAGCGCGACCGCCCTGCCAGGGCGACGCCGTGGCCACGCTCGCCGCCGGCAGCGGCACGCCTGCACCCTGCCCTGCCGCCACGGTGCGCAGCACCAGCGCGCAGACGCCGACGAACACCACCAGCCCGGTGGCCTCGTGCATCCAGCCGGGCCAGCCCGCCTGCCCGGTCTCCTGCAGCACCAGCAGGGTGTTGCGCAGGCTGTTGCCCCCCAGCACCAGCAGCCCGATCCACGGCAGGCGTCGCAGGAGTTGCCCGTCGCCGAGGCGCAGCCAGGCGGCAGTGGCGAAGGCCGTGAAGTAGGCCACCCAGGCCATGTGCACGCCCGAGCAGGGCGCATCCACCATCACCAGTTGCCCGCCCACTTCCAGCGCCGTGCCCTGGCGCAGCACCTCCCGCCCCAGCCCGCGCAGCAGCCAGAGGCTGGCTTCGGCGGTGACCAGGCGCAGCGGATAGCCGGCGAAGAACTGCAGCGACGAGAGGATCGGCAGCGCCAGCAACCCCAGCCCCAGCCATGCCAGCACCGGCTGGCCCGGGCGGCGCAGCGCCAGGGTGGTGGCGATCACCGCCAGCACCGCGAGCACGCCACGCCCCAGCGCCGGGATCAGCGCGCTGCCGAGGAGCGCCAGCCCCAGCGACACCAGCAACCACCCGCGCCGGGGCACCGCCGAAAAGCCCCGGCGCTCACGCCCCAGGCCCAGCAGCAGGGCGATCAGCGCAACCACCCCGTAGGGGTCGTCCGAGCCGTCGCCCATGCGCCGCAAGCTCCACAGCCACACCGGCCACAGCGCCAGCACCGGTGGCAGCAGCCAGGCCCAGCCCGGCAGTGCGCGAGCCTTCACCCCCGCACCTGGCGGCGCGTCGCCCAGCCCATGCCCAGCAACGCCAGTGCCAGCATCGCCCAGGTGCCCGGCTCCGGCGTGCTCGATACCTGCAGGGCGGCGGTGGCGGGAGCCGCGCCGGCGGTGCCGATGGCCTGCGCACTCACACCCTGGGGCAACGGCAGCGGCTGCTTGACCGTGGTGCTGCCGGCGGGGTCGGGGTTACGCACCACCTGGTCCACCGCGATGAACGAGGTGTAGGGGGTCAGCAGGCCGTACTTCAGACCGAGGTCGAGGATCTGCTGGCTGTAGCCGAAGCCGCCGTCCAGGCTTTCCTGGTCCACCAGCGAGGCGATGCGGTGCCGCGCCCACAGATGGGTCAACGCCTGGTCACCCTCGATCACCTTGCCCGCCTCGATCGGCACCTCGGTGCGCCACGGGCCGCTGGCGGCCATACCTTCGGCCTGCAGCACGCCACGGGGCTCGCCGCGCCACTTGCCGAACATCACCAGCGGGCGCTGGGCGAACAGGTCCGGCAGCGCCACCGGTTCGACGTCGTAGGTTTCCAGGCCGCTGAACGACAGCTTCGGGTGCACCAGCACGGGCGAGTCGATCATCCGCCGCAGGCGCTCGGCTTCGGCCTGCGCCGAGCTGTCGTCGAGCACCACGAAGGGCTCGCCCTGCCCGGCCCGGGCCAGGCCCTCGATCAGCTCGCGGTTCACCGAGCTGCCGATGCCGAAGGCGAACAGGTTGGCCTTGCCGAGGTTCTTGCGCACCAGCTCGAAGGCCTCGGTTTCCACCGTCACGTAGCCATCGGTGACCACCACGAAGCTGCGCGAGCGCTCGGCATCCGCCGGCATCGCCAGCGCCTGGCGCAAGGCCGGCAGCAGCTCGGTGCCGCCGCTGCCCATCTGGGTGTCGAGCATCACCAGCGCCTGCTCGATGTTGGCCTTGGTGGCTGGCTGCGACTGCGGCGCCAGCAGGCTGCTGCTGCCGGAGAACAGCAGCACGTTGAAGCTGTCCACCGGGCGCAGGCCGCCGACCAGGCGGCGCAGCAGGACCTTGGTGGTATCCAGCGGGAAGCCGTGCATGGAGCCGGAGATATCCACCACGAAGATGTACTCGCGCGGCACGATGCTGCCGGGCTTCACCGCGGCCGGCGGCGCCACCATGGCCAGGAAGAAGTTCTCCTCGGCGCCACGGGCGAGCAGCACGCCGCTCTCGAACACCTCGCTGCCCAGGCGGTAGTCGAGGATGAAGTCGCGGTCGTTGCCCGGCCCCTGCCCCTCCTCCAGGGTCACCCGGGTGTGCCGGGGCGCGACCACCTGCCGGACGATGCGATGGGTGCGCGAGGCGACCTCGCCGATGGCGGTGGGCGACTGCAGGTCGACCTGCATCGAGAAGGCGCTGCGACCGGGGTCGCCCTCGGCCAGGTGCGGCGTGGAGCTCCACGCCTCGGCCTTGTGGCTCTCCTGCCCCGGCGCGCCGTTGTAGCGCGGCCCGACCACGGTCGGGAAGACGAAGTGGTAGGTGCCGTCGGTGGGCAGCAGCAGCTCGGTGTAGCGCAGCTCCACGTCCACCACGTCGCCCGGGAGGATATTGGCCACGCTCATCTGGAACACATTGGCGCGCTCCTGCTCCAGCAGCGCGGCGGTCTTGCCAGCGCTCTTCGCCTCCTGGTACTCGCGCTGGGCGCTCTGCTTCTCGCGGATCTGCGCCTGCAGCTCACGGTCGCCCAGGCGCACGGTCAGGCCGTGCACCGCCGCACGGGTGGAGCCGGGGAACACATAGCGCGCCTCCAGGGCCCGCGCCCCCTCGTTGCGGTACTGCTGGATGACCTTGACGTTGGCGATCACGCCCAGCACCTGCACCTCCACGCGGGTGGACTTCAGCGGCAGGCCGTCGACGCCCGGCTCGGCGTTGTCCACGGCGAAATAGGGGCTCTCGCCGCGCTCCGAGGCATCCTCGGCCAGGCACGGTGCCACGCCGACCAGGGCGAGGAACAACGCCAGCAGCCAGCGGCCGGGCGAAAGGGAAGGCAGGGACAGGCGATACATGCGGCGCACTCCAGGAAAAATGTTCGTGCAGCCATGTTCCCGCCCCTGTGTGGACGCAATTTGCAGCGCCCGTGGAGATTGTGTGGAAATGGCCCCGCCGCCGCTGGGCTAAGCTTTCAGTGCGGCCCCGCAGCCCTCGCCCGCCCTCCGGAGATTCCCCATGCAAGCCACGCACAGCCTGCGCAGCCGTATCGCCCTGCTCGTCGCCCTGCTGGTAGGCGCGCTGTGCTGGCTGCTGGGCACCCTGATCGGCCACGACTCCAGCCTGCGCATGCGCGAGGAGATCGGCCAGGACCTGGCGGAAGTCTCCTTCCAGATGATCGACCGCCTGGACCGCGACATGGCCGACCGCGCCAAGGTGCTGCAGGTGTTCAGCCAGCTGCGCGCATTGCGCCAGCCCGACGACATCGCCCAGGTCCGCGGCCTGCTCGACAGCCTGCAGCACGAACTGCACGAGATCGCCTGGATCGGCTACACCGACCCGGCCGGCACCGTGCTGGCCTCCAGCAACGGCGTACTCGAAGGCGCCAGCCTCAGCCAGCGCCCGGTGTACATCAACGGCATCAAGGGCCTGTTCATCGGCGACGTGCACGAAGCCGTGCTGCTGGCCAAGCTGCTGCCCAACCCCACCGGCGAGGCGATGAAGTTCGTCGACATCGCCATGCCGGTGAAGGGCCTGGACGGCGCCACGGTCGGGGTGCTCGCCTCGCACCTGTCCTGGGCCTGGGCCGACGATGTGCGCCGCTCGCTGCTCGAACCCATGCAGCAACGGCGCAAGGTCGAGTTCTTCATCATCGGCAGCGACCGCACCGTGCTCCTCGGCCCGCGCGCCATGATCGGTCAGCGCCTGCACCTGGCCGCCCTCGACCAGGGCGACACCCACTACTGGCGGGTTCAGGAATGGCCCGATGGCGGCACCTGGCTCACCGGTTTCGCCCGCAGCACCGGCTACCAGGACTACAAGGGCCTGGGCTGGACGGTGATCGCCCGGCAATCGGTCGAGGAAGCCTTCGCCCCCTCGGTGGAACTGCAGCGCGACATCTATATCTGGGGCGCGGCCCTGGCGGTGATCTTCGCCTTCATCGGCTGGGTCCTGGCCGGGCGCATCACCCGGCCGCTGCGGGAGATCGCCGCCGCGGCGGACCGCCTGCGAGCCGGCGAGATCGCGGTGATACCCGACGACCAGGGCACCCGCGAGATCCGCACCCTCAGCCAATCGATCCGCCAGTTGGTGGAAAGCCTGACCCAGCAGCAGAACGCCCTGGGCCTGATGGAAAGCCTCGCCCACCACGACCCGCTCACCGGCCTGCCCAACCGCACCGCCCTGGAAAAACACCTGCCCCGCGTGCAGCAGCGCAGCCAGCTGGGCAAGAGCTCCCTGGCCCTGCTCTACCTCGACCTGGACGGTTTCAAGCCGGTCAACGACAACCACGGCCACTCGGTGGGCGACCAGGTACTGCGCGAGGCCGCCGCCCGCATGCGCGCCAGCCTGCGCGAAGGCGACCTGGTGGCGCGGCTTGGCGGGGACGAGTTCCTGATGATCCTCCAGGTCCCGGAAGGCGAGGCCGCCCAGCAGGCCCGCCAGGTGGCGCTGCGTACCCTGCAGTCACTGGGCGACCCCATCCAGCTGGGCGAACTGCGCCTGAACATCGGCTGCAGCATCGGCGGCGCCCTCTGGCCCCAGGACTCCGCGCAATTGGGCGAGGCCCTGGAGCTGGCCGACCAGGCGCTCTACCGCGCCAAGCACGAAGGACGCAACCGGGTGGTGTTCCATGGCGCGCGGCCGCCGCAGGGCGAGCGCTCGGCGTGAAGGCCACGGGAATCGGGGAGACCGGCATTCGCCCCGCGCAGAGCGGCGGCGCCAGATGCCGCCTGGCGACCGAAGTCGCCCCTGCAAGGTCGGCCCACCCTGTGGACCTGATCGATACCTAGGGTGGAGGTCGCCTTTTACCTACACCGGCTTTTTCGAGGCGCCGCATCGACGGGCGTACTGCAAAAGGACGATGCGCCCGGGGAAGACCGTTCGCGAATGAGTCCGCCCCCACGAGAGCGGGGCGGTTCTCCCGGCGGCGCACGAAATGGCTATGTGCCGGGCGCATCGGCAACCAGCCCCACCTGGTTGCGACCGTTGTTCTTGGCCGTGTAGAGCCCCTGGTCGGCGAGATCCACCAGCAACAGCGATACCTGGCCAGCCTTGGGCGTGAGGGTCGAGACGCCGATGCTCACGCTCAGCGAGGCCCCGTCCTGGGGCAGGTCATGGGGGATGGCCAGAGCCTCTACCGCACGCCGTACCTTTTCCGCCAGCAGGCGGGCGCCGCCGCTGGAAGTGCCCGGCAGGACCATGGCGAACTCCTCGCCGCCATAGCGCGCGGCCAGGTCGGAGGAACGCGTGCAGGACTCGCGCAGGGTCTCGGCCACGCGGCGCAGGGCATCATCCCCGGCGACATGGCCGAAGTGATCGTTGTAGCCCTTGAAATAGTCCACATCGATCATCAGCAGGGACAACGAGGTCTGCTCGCGGAAGGCACGGCGCCATTCCATTTCCAGGTACTCGTCGAAGTGACGGCGGTTGGACAGGCCGGTGAGGCCGTCGGAGTTCATCAGCCGCTGCAGCACCAGGTTGGCCTCCAGCAACTGCTGCTGGCTCTCGCGCAGGGCACGGTAGGCCTCGTCGCGCTGTTGCAGGGCGAGGTAGGAGCGCGAGTGGTAGCGGATGCGTGCCACCAGCTCGATGGAGTCGGGCAGCTTGACCAGGTAGTCGTTGGCGCCGGCGGCGAATGCGGTGCTCTTGACCGCGGCGTCGTCACGGGTCGACAGCACGATGATGGGCACGTCACGCAGCTCGGCGGCGGCGCGATAGTCGGCCAGCAGGCTGATGCCGTCCACGCCGGGCATCACCAGGTCCTGGAGGATCACCGTCGGCCTTATCTGCCGGGCGACCTCGACGGCCGTCTGCGGGTCCGCACAGAAATGGAAGTCGATTCCGGCTTCATCGGCCAGGGCGCGGCGCAACGCCTCGCCGATCATCGCCTGATCATCGACCAGCAGCACCATCACCTTGTTCTCGGTAATCGAGTGCATTTCGGCCTGATTGCGATAGGGGTAATGCATAACGTTCTCCGGGCCCACGGGCCTTACGCGACACGCACACTGCATCGAGTGCGCGGCCCATGATAATGCGTGTCACAGGTAGGCCGCCGCCAAAAAATACTGTCGCCCCGGGCAGCCATCATCGCGAGAACGCTTCCACGAGCCTCGGTGCGATCCGCTGCAAGGGCAGGATTTCCACGGCGGCATCCAGCGCTGCCGCCGCCTTGGGCATGCCGTATACGGCGCTGCTCGCCTGGTCCTGGGCAATGGTGAGAAAGCCCCGGTCACGCATGGCCTTGAGCCCCTGCGCACCATCGCGGCCCATGCCGGTGAGCAACACGCCCACCGCATCGCCCCGCCAATGCGCCACCAGGCTGTCGAAGAACACGTCGATGGAAGGCCGGTAGACGTGGCTGCGAGGCTCCTCGGTATAGGCCAGCTCACCATTGCGCAGCAGGCGCATGTGGTTATTGGTGCCCGCCAGCATCACGTGGCCGGGTTGCGGCTGATCGCCCTCGCGAGCCAGGCGCACCGGCAGGCTGGACTCGCTGCCCAGCCACTCGGCCATGCCGGCGGCGAAGGTCTCGTCGACGTGCTGCACCAGCATCACCGCCGGCGCGAAGTCGGCCGGCAACTGCTTGAGCAACTGCGCCAGGGACGCGGGCCCGCCGGCCGAGGCACCGATGGCCACCAACTGCCGGCACGAGGGCTCGCGAGCCCCGCGACTGCCCACGCGCTGCCCGATCAGCCAGCCTATGTTCTGTATCTTGCGCAGCAGTGCCGAGGCGTCGCGCTCGTGGTCGGCGCCCAGGGCGGGCGTGTCCACGGCGTCCAGGGCGCCCTGGCCCATCGCCTCGAACACACGGTGGATGTTCTGCTCCTTGTCGACGGTGACGATGAGGATGGCGCAGGGGGATTGGGCCATGATCCGCCGGGTCGCCTCGGTGCCATCCATCTCCGGCATCAGCAGGTCCATCAGCACCAGGTCCGGGGTGTCTTCCTGGCAGAAACGCACCGCTTCGGCGCCGTTGCCCGCGATCCAGACGATCTGGTGAGCCGGCTCGCGGGCCAGGGCGCGACGCAGCGCCTCGACCGCCAGGGGCATGTCATTGGCGATTCCTATCCTCATCCCTGTGCCTCTCCGATCAGCACGACCACCGCGTCAAGCAACGCCTCGTCGTGGAAACTGGCCTTGGCCAGATAGTAGTCGGCGCCGGCATCCAGGCCACGGCGCCGGTCTTCTTCACGGTCCTTGTAGGACACCACCATCACCGGCAGCGATTGCAGCCGGCTGTCGCGGCGCACCAGGGTCACCAGCTCGATGCCGTCCATGCGCGGCATGTCGATGTCGGTGATCAGCAGGTCGAAGGCTTCCGAACGCAATGCGTTCCAGCCGTCCATGCCATCCACCGCCACCGCCACTTCGTAGCCACGGCCGAGCAGCAGCTTGCGCTCCAGCTCGCGCACGGTGAGCGAGTCATCCACCACCAGCACCCGCTTGCGTCGATGGCCGGCGCCCTGCCGGGACAGGCCGCCGACACGTTCCAGGCGGCCGCTGCCGAGCAGCTTGCCGACCGACTTGAGCATGTCCTCGACATCGAGGATCAGCACCGGCGTGCCATCGTCCAGCAGCGCGCCGGCGGAAACGTCCTGGACCTTGCCCAGGCGCGGGTCCAGCGGCATCACCACCAGGGTGCGCTCGCCGATGAAGCGGTCGACGACGATGCCGTAGAGCGCCTCACGCTCCCGCACCAGCACCACCGCCAGGCCGTCCCCGCCGGCATCGCCCTCCGGGCGTTGCAATATCTGGCTGGCGGCTACCAGGCCGACATGCCGCTCTTCATGCCAGAAATGCTGGCGGCCTTCGAGTTGCACCAAGGCCTCGGCGGGCACGCGGGTCATGCGCTCGATGTGCGCCAGGGGGAAGGCATAGGCCTCGCCGCCGATTTCCACGACCAGGCTGCGTACCACCGACAGGGTCAGCGGCACCTCCAGATGAAAGCGGGTGCCTTCGCCCTGGCGCTGCTCCATGCGCACGCCACCGCGCAACTGACGGACCATGTGCTGCACGGCATCCAGCCCGACACCGCGACCGGACACCTCGGTGACCTGCCCGCGCATGCTGAAGCCGGGCAGGAAGAGGAAGGCCAGCAGTTCCTCCTCGCTCAGTCGCGCGCCGGTCTCGGCGTTGGCGAAGCCGCGTTCGATGACCGCAGCACGCAGGCGCTCCAGGTCGACCCCGGCGCCATCGTCACGCAGCTCCAGCACCAGCATGCCGGCGTGGTGGCGCGCGCTGAGGAGGATGCGCCCTTCCTCCGGCTTGCCACGGGCGATTCGCTGCGCGGGGCTCTCGATGCCATGGTCCACGGCATTGCGCAGCAGGTGGGTGAGCGGCGCTTCGAGCTTCTCCAGCACATCGCGGTCGACCTGGGTGTTCTCGCCTTCTATGTCCAGGCGCACCTGCTTGCCGAGGGAACGGCCGAGATCGCGCAGCATGCGGGCCTGGCCGACGAGCACATCGGCGAACGGGCGCATGCGCGAGGCCAGCGCAGCGTCGTACATCAACTGCGCGCGCTGGCCACCCTGCCAGCCGAACTCATCGAGGTCGGCCATGTGCCGGGCGAGCATCTGCTGGCACTCGCCGAGCAACTGCCTGGCCTCGGCCAGCATGGCGCGGGAGGGGGCGTCCATAGCGTCGTCCTGCACCGCCTCGCGCACCCCGTCGAGCGTGCGTGCCGCGCTGGCCTGCAGGCGCTTGAGGCGCTGCAACGCATCCCCCAGGGGCTTGATGCGCTGGAACTCCACCAGCGACTTGCTGGAGATATCCAGCAGGTGATCGAGGCGTTCGGCGCTCACCCGCAGCACCCGGTCCCGGCTCTCGCCGGTCGCTGGAGCGGATGCCAGGTGCTCCTCCTCGGGTGCCGCCACGGTGGGCAGGACCACGGATTCGGCAACCGGCTCGTAGCGGGCGCCCGGCTCGCGAGGGGCCACGCGCTGCCCGCTGGCCAAGGCCTGCAGACGCTCCACCAGGGCATCGATCTGCGCGCGACCGTCCTTGTCGGCCCAGTCGGCACCCGCCGCCGAGCCCAGGCGCAGCAGCAGGTCGGAGCCCTGCAACAACGCGTCGACATGCTCGGACTGCAACTGCAGGCGCCCCTCCTGGGCGCCCACCAGGCAGTCTTCCATCACGTGGGCGATGCGCACGCCAGCCTCGATGCCGACGATGCGCGCAGCCCCCTTGAGCGAGTGGGCGGCGCGCATGCAGGCTTCGAGCTGGTCGGCCTGGCGCGGGTTGCGCTCCAGCACCATCAGCCCACTACTGAGCACCTGGGTCTGCGCCTCGGCCTCCAGCTTGAACAGTTCCAGCAACGACGCATCGCGCATCTGGTCCGGGGTCATCCGAGGCTCCTGGCGATGGCCTGCTGCAGCATCGCCTCGTCCAGCAGGGTGATACTGCGCCCTCGCCACTGCACCACGCCGGCGGCGAAGGGGCGGGCTACCTGGGCGGTGCCGCGGCCCCCTTCCAGCACGGCGTGCAGGGGGATGGCATGAATCCCGTCGACCTCATCCACCGGCGTCACCACGGGGCCGTCCCCGCTGGCGACGATGAGCATGCGCGGCACCACGCGGCGCTCCGTCACCACGCCGCCCCCCGCTTCCAGGCCAAGCACTTCCACCAGCGACAGGCAGGCGACCAGCGCGCCGCGCACGTTGGTTACCCCGAGCAGGCCGAGGGAGCGCTGGTGCGGCAGGGAGTGGATCAACGACTGGGGCGCCACTTCGACCAGCTGTCGCGTGGCGAGCCCCAGCCAGGCGTCCCCGAGACGGAAGACCAGCGTCGAACGGGTCTCGCCGAGGTCCTCCTCAGCGGACGCCTGCTCCTCTTCCACCTCGCGGTGCAGCGCATAGCGGTCCAGCAGCCGGGTGGCCGCCAGCGCATGCACCTCGCAGTTGCGGCAGTGGATATGCGCCTGCAGGCGTTCGCAGCTCTTGTCGCCGTGCACGCCGATACGGTTCCAGCAGTCGTCGATGGGCGCCTGCGTGCTGTCGTCGAGGCGTATGACGCGGCTATCGATCATGGTCGCTCACTCCACGGCTGGCGCGCTCTTGCAACCGCCTGGCCCCCGCCAGGTCGCCGCGCGCGGCGAGCAGCGCCGCCAGGTGGGCCAGGGCCTCGGCATGCCCGGGCTCCAGGTAGAGGGTCTTGCGGTAGTAGTCCTGCGCCTCGCGCTGCTGGCCGGCCACATCGCAGAGCAGGCCCAGCCAGTAGAACACCGCCGCCGAAGGGCCATGGGCGGCCAGGTGGCGCTCGCAGGCGGCGCGGGCCTCGATGCTGTTGCCGCCGTTGGCCAGCCGGGCGATCTCCAACAGCTCGCCAGCGGCCTCCTGGCCGCGCCCGACCGGTGCCGGGCGCGGGGCAACGGGCGCCGGGCGGAACGCTGGCGGGGCAGCCCTTCGTGGGGCAGGGGCCGGGGCAGGCACCGGAGCGGAAGCGACCCGTGGACTCGGCGCGACGGCGCGTGGCGCCCTGGCCACGCCCGCCAGGAACACGAAAGACTGCGGCAGATCCAGCGCACGCATGCCGTCCTGGCTCAGCAGGCTGGCTTCGGCAGGACCGACGAACAGCGCCCCGTCAGGACACATCAGACGCTTGAGCACCGCCAACACCTGGCTTTGGGTGGGCCGGTCGAAGTAGATCAGCAGGTTGCGACAGAACACGAAGTCATAGGGCGCCTCGCCCGCCAACAGGCCCGGCCCCAGCAGGTTGCCGTGGCGGAAGTTCACCTTGCGCCGGACCTGCTCGGTGAGGACGTGGCCCTCCTCGACGGCCAGGAAGTGGCGATCACGGAAGCCCAGTTCCTCGCCACGGAACGAGTTGCGCCCGTAGACGGCCTGGCGCGCGCGCTCCAGCACCTTCTCGCTGACGTCCAGCGCATCCACCTGGAATAGTGCCGGGGCAAAGCCTGCATCGAGCAGCGCCATGACGATGGAGTACGGCTCCTCGCCACTGGAGCAGGGCAGGCTCAGCACCCGCAGCGGGCGCCCGGAGGCGAGGCGCGGCAGGCGCTCGAAGGCCAGCCGGGCCAGGGCCACGAAAGACTCGGGGTAGCGGAAGAACCAGGTCTCGGGGACCACGACGGCCTCGACCAGGGCCTGCTGCTCGCCGTGGGACGATTCCAGGCTCAGCCAGTACTCGTCCACGTCCCGGCAACCACTGGCCTGCATGCGCAGGCGTATGGCGCGCTCCACCAGCTCGCGGCCGACCGATTCGACGTCAAGGCCGATGCGCTCCTTGAGCAGACGCTCGAAGCGCGGGGTCATGATGCGGCCTCCGCATCGGCCGGGAACAGCAGCGCGCGTGCCTCTTCACCGAGCAGCTCGGCGATCTCGACACGCTGCACCAGCCCTTGTGCAGTGCGGAAAACCGGCCCCAGGTAACGCGCCTCGCCCCCATCCAGCCCGTAGTCCTGGAACGCCTCGGGTTGGCAGCGCAGGGTCTCGGTGGCCTGCTCCAGGACCAGGCCGAGGCTATGTCCGGCGTAGCGCACCATCACCAGCCGGGTACTGGTACGCGGGCGGGCGGGCTCGTCGAAAGCCAGGGCGCCGAGATCCAGAACCGGCACTGGTGTACCGCGCCAGTCGAAGACGCCGGCCACCCAGGCAGGCGCCTCGGGCAGGCGCTTGAGACGGCGCAGGGGCATCACCTCCAGCACGTCGCGTACGTCCAGGGCATAGCGGTCGCTGCCCATGCCGAACAGCAGGTAGAGCTGCCCACGACGGGGCTGCTGGCCAGTCGCGCGGGTCGTCATCTCAGACCTTGAAGCGGCTGACGCCGGCCCGCAGGCCCTGGGCGACGTGGTTGAGCTCATCGATCGCGGAGCTGGCCTGGCGCAGGGACTCCACCGTCTGCCCCGAAGCCTCGCCCAGCTGCACCAGGGCCTGGTTGATCTGTTCGGCGCCGGTGGATTGCGCCTGCATGCCTTCGTTGACCATCTGCACACGCGGCGCCAGGGCCTGCACCTGCTGGATGATCTGCGACAGCTGCTCGCCGACCTGGCCGACCTCGGACATGCCGCGGCGCACCTCCTCGGAGAACTTGTCCATGCCCATCACCCCGGCGGAGACGGCAGACTGGATCTCGCGCACCATCTGCTCGATGTCGTAGGTGGCCACGGCCGTCTGGTCGGCCAGGCGGCGCACCTCGGTCGCCACCACGGCGAACCCGCGGCCGTATTCGCCGGCCTTCTCCGCCTCGATGGCGGCGTTGAGGGAAAGCAGGTTGGTCTGATCCGCGACCTTGACGATGGTGGTGACCACCTGGTTGATGTTGCCGGCCTTCTCGTTGAGGATCGCCAGCTTGGCGTTGACCAGGTCGGCGGCGCCCATCACCTGGTGCATGGTCTCCTCCATTCGCGCCAGGCCCAGCTGGCCGGAGCCGGCCAGGGTGGAGGTCTGCTCGGCGGCGCCGGAAACCTCGGTCATGGTGCGCACCAGGTCCCGCGACGTGGCGGCGATCTCACGTGACGTGGCACCGATTTCCGTAGTGGTGGCCGCCGTCTCGGTGGCGGTTGCCTGCTGCTGGCGCGTGGTCGCGGCAATCTCGGTCACCGAGGTGGTGACCTGCACCGAGGACCGCTGGGCCTGGGATACCAGGCTCTTCAACTCCTCCGCCATGCTGTTGAAGCCCGTCTCGATGGAGTCGAACTCATCCTTGCGGCCAAGGTGCAGGCGCGCGGTGAGATCGCCCGAGGCGAGCGCCTGGAGGTTCTGCACCACGCGCTGCACCGGCTCGGTGATGGCCCGCACCAGCAAGGCTCCACAGACGAAAGCGGCGGCGACGGCCAGGAGCACCGAGACGATCATGCTCAGCTCGGCATTGCGCGCGGCGTCGACGATGTTGCCGGTCGCCTCCTCGGCGGTCTTGCGGTTGTAACTGATGAGCTCGGTCAGGCCATTGCGTCCGTCGTTCCACAGCTTGGTGAGGTCGCCGGTGAGCAGCGAGCGGGCTTCGCCCAGTCGCTTCTGCTGGTGCAACTCGATAACCGTGGAAAGGACCGCGTCATAGCGCTTGCGGCTCTGGTTGAAGCTCTCCAGGAGCGCCAGGTCGTTGTCGTCGCGGACGGTCTTGCGGTAGTCGGCCACGACACCGTCGAGCCGTTCGTCGAGCAGGCGCAGGTTGTCCAGGTCGACCTTCTCCAGCGGCTGGTCGGAGGCACCCACGCGCTCCAGGGTCTGGATGAACACATCGGTCCAGGCACTGCGTACCTGGGTGATGAGGAACATGCCGGGCATGGCGTCCTGCGCCAGGCGCTCCGCCCCCTTCTGCACCGTGAACAAGCGCATATAGGAAGTGACGGCCATGAGCACCATGATCGCGATGATGATGGCGAAACTCGCCTGGATTCTTAGCCGCACCGACCAGTTCTTCACGTAGACCCCCGCTTGCCAGACCTTGTCGCTTACCGCGCCGGACATCGCGCGCGTCATTGAGCGGCGACTCTAGAGACTCGCCCCACGTCCTTGCAAGACAAAGCGCAACGGGGCATCGGCCCTTTGGCGGGCCCGCCTGGAAGTCTGGCAGAAACGAGAAATCGTGCCGGGCGTGTTGGGGGGATGGGCGGTGCCACAGCCGAGCAAGGCCATCGCCATTCGGCGAGCACCGCGAAGCCCATCATGGGTGTCAGGGCCCGGCTCCGCCTGGTGGAGGCCAAGGGCGACCTCCACCCTACGCAGCGGTCATGCCCACCCGCCGGGCGCTGCAGGGGCGACTTCAGTCGCCCAACGGCGCACAGCGGCCCCCTGCAGGAGCCAGTTCATTCGCGATCGGACGTGCAGGCACCTCTGCAGGGACCTAGCTGCCCTGCAATTCCTGGCGGACCTGCCCTTCCAGCTCGGCCTTGAGCGCGGGGTCGAGCTTGAGCTGGCGGGCCAGCTCGTCGAGGTAGGCGCGCTCCATGAAGTGCTCCTCGTCCACCATCAGCACGCTGGCGAGGTACATCTCCGCGGCCATTTCCGGCGTGCGTGCGGCACGGGCCACGTCGGCGGGGTCCAGCGGCTTGTTCAACTCCAGCTCCAGCCAGGACTGCAGCTCGGCATCCCGGGTCAGCTTGCCCAGCTCGCCTTCGATCAGCTGGCGCTCGCGGGCGTCGACATGGCCATCGGCCTTGGCCGCCGCCACGAGCGCCTTGAGGATGGCCTGGCTGTGCTGCTCGGCCTGGGGCGCAGGCAGGCGGTCGAGGGTCTGCGGCTCGCCCTGGGGCGCGTTGGCCTGCTTGGCCTGCCAGTTGCCGTAGGCCTTGTAGGCCAGCACGCCCAGCGCGGCCAGGCCGCCATAGGTCAATGCCTTGCCGCCCAGCTTGCGGGCGCTCTTGTTGCCCAGCAGCAGGCCCAGCGCACCGGCCGCCAGCGCGCCGCCACCGGCGCCGCCGAGCAGGCTGCCGAGGTTGCCGCCCACGCCGCCGGAGCCACCGCCTGTGAAGCCGCCGGACTTGCCGCCGGTCTTCTGTTGCAGCAGGTCCTGGCCGGATTTGAGCAGTTGATCGAGCAATCCACGGGTGTTCATCACAACCTCCTTCGGTGGGCGAATCTTCTGATGGACTGCACTCTAGCCGCCGAGTTTCCAGGCACGTGAGCGCCGGATTGCTTCGGGATATTGCCGCTGCGCCGGCCCCGCCCCGACCGCCGGACTGACATCAGGCCCATCCTGCAAAAGACAAGAAGCATTCGATAAAAAAGAATCACCCACTCGATTTTCGATAAACCATACTGTCGCGCAGCATTTCCACCTGCGGAAACCCGCCCCATGATGACCCTGCGCCAGATCCGCCACTTCATCGCCGTCGCCGAGACGGGCTCCATCTCCGCCGCCGCACAGGCGGTGTTCATCTCCCAGTCCACCCTGACCCTGGCCATCCAGCAGCTGGAGGAGGAGATCGGCGTCAGCCTGTTCAACCGCCACGCCAAGGGCATGTCCCTGACCCACCAGGGCCACCAGTTCCTGCGCCAGGCGCACCTGATCCTGGCGACCGTGGACAACGCCAAGCGCAGCCTGCAGCAGAGCACCGACCAGGTGGCCGGCAGCCTCACCATCGGCGTGACCAGCCTGGTGGCCGGCTACTACCTGGCCGACCTGATCACCCGCTTCCAGCGCGCCTACCCCAACGTGAAGACCCGCGTGGTGGAGGACGAGCGCCCCTATATCGAACACCTGCTGGTGAGCGGCGAGATCGATGTCGGCGTGCTCATCCTCTCCAACCTGGAGGACCGCCACGCCCTGCAGACCGAGGTCCTCACCCACTCGCCCCACCGCCTCTGGCTGCCCGCCCAGCACCCGCTGCTGGAGCACGACAGCATCAGCCTGGCGGACGTAGCCGGCGAGCCGCTGATCCAGCTCAACGCCGACGAGATGGGCCTGCACACCCAGCGCATCTGGTCCCGCGCCGGGCTCACGCCCCAGGTGACCCTGCGCACCGCCTCGGTGGAAGCGGTGCGCAGCCTGGTGGCGGCCGGGCTCGGCCTGTCCATCCAGCCGGACATGACCTACCGCCCCTGGTCCCTGGAGGGCGACATCATCGAGGCGCGCCCGCTGGTGGACCTGGGCGAACCGCTGGACGTGGGCCTGGCCTGGCGTCGCGGCACGGCGCGGCCGGCACTGGTGGACCCCTTCCTCACCCTGGCCCGCGAACAGCCGAACGCCCGCAAGCCTTCGATTTAATCGAACGCCACTTTCAATATTTAGAATTTGTCGACCTCAAGCCCGCCCACTAGGCTCTGCTTCCTATAAAGAGAGTCATGCCGGGCGCCGCCAGGAGCACAGCCATGACTGAAGAACAAAAACCCAGGAAGAAAAGAGCCCCGAAGATGGCCGGCACTGCGAGCACGCCCACCCTGCATTCCCATTTGCTGATCGGAGGCCAACTGGTCATCGGTGAAGGCCTGGCCGAGCCCATCCTCAACCCCGCCACCGGGGAAACCCTGATCACCATCGCCGAAGCCTCCATCGAGCAGGTGGAAGCCGCCGTCTTCGCCGCGCACAAGGCCTTCGCCGGCTGGTCCCGCACCACACCCGCGCAGCGCGCCGCCGCCCTGCTGGCCATCGCCGATGCGGTGGAGGCCAATGCCGAGCAACTGGCCCGCCTGGAATCCCTGAACTGCGGCAAGCCGCTGCACCTGGCGCGCCAGGACGACATTTCCGCCACCGCCGACGTGTTCCGCTTCTTCGCCGGTGCCGTGCGCTGCCAGCAAGGCCAGCTCGCCGGCGAGTACGTGCCCGGCCACACCAGCATGGTGCGCCGCGACCCGGTGGGCGTGGTCGCCTCCATCGCGCCCTGGAACTACCCCCTGATGATGGCCGCCTGGAAGATCGCCCCGGCGCTGGCGGCGGGCAACACCCTGGTGTTCAAGCCCTCCGAACACACCCCGCTGTCGATCCTGGCCCTGGCCCCCGCCCTCGCGGAAATCCTCCCGGCCGGGGTGATCAACATCGTCTCCGGCGGCGGCGAAGGCGTCGGCAGCCACCTGGTCAGCCACCCCAAGGTGCGCATGGTGTCGCTCACCGGCGACATCGTCACCGGGCAGAAGATCCTCCAGACCGCAGCCCGCACCCTCAAGCGCACCCACCTGGAGCTGGGCGGCAAGGCGCCGGTGATCGTCTGCAACGACGCCGACCTCGAGGCCGTGGTCCAGGGCGTGCGCGCCTACGGCTACTACAACGCCGGGCAGGACTGCACCGCCGCCTGCCGCATCTATGCCCAGGCCGGCATCCATGACCGCCTCGTCAGTGAACTGGGCGACGCTGTTTCCAGCCTGCGCTTCGCTCGCAAGCGCGACCAGGACAACGAGATCGGCCCGCTGATCAGCTCGCGCCAGCGCGACCGCGTGGCCAGCTTCGTCGAGCGCGCCCTCGGCCAGCCGCACATCGAGCGCGTCACCGGTGCCGCCGTGCATTCCGGCGCCGGCTTCTACTACCAGCCCACCCTGCTGGCCGGCTGCAAGCAGGGCGACGAGATCGTCCAGCGCGAAGTGTTCGGCCCGGTGGTGACCGTGACCCGCTTCGACCAGCTCGACCAGGCGCTGGACTGGGCCAACGACTCCGAGTACGGCCTGGCTTCCTCGGTGTGGACGCAGAACCTCGACAAGGCCTTCCAGCTGGCCAACCGCCTGCAGTACGGCTGCACCTGGATCAACACCCATTTCACCCTGGCCAGCGAGATGCCCCACGGCGGGCTGAAGCGCTCCGGCTATGGCAAGGACCTGTCCAGCGACTCGTTGCAGGACTACAGCGTGGTGCGCCACATCATGGCGCGCCACGGCCAGGACTTCTAAAACAACAAAGGCCGGAAGGCCCGCGAAACGACGTTCAACTGCCCCGACCAATAACTAGTCAACAAGAGGGAACATCAATGTCCGCGCGCAAAACCGCTCTGCTCAGTGCGCTCTCCACCGCCCTGCTGGCCAGCGCCAGCCTGCAGGCCGCCGAGCCTCTGAAACAAGTCGGCACTGGCGAAGGCCAGCTCGACATTATCGCCTGGCCCGGCTACATCGAACGCGGCCAGACCGACAAGAACTACGACTGGGTCAGCCAGTTCGAGCAGGACAGCGGCTGCAAGGTCAACGTCAAGACCGCCGCCACCTCCGACGAGATGGTCAGCCTCATGGCCAAGGGCGGCTACGACCTGGTCACCGCCTCCGGCGACGCCTCGCTGCGCCTGATCTACGGCAAGCGCGTGCAGCCGATCAACACCGCGCTGATCCCCAACTGGAAGAACCTCGACGAGCGCCTGAAGGACGCACCCTGGTACACGGTGGACGGCCAGCACTACGGCTCGCCCTACCAGTGGGGCCCCAACGTGCTGATGTACAACACCAACACCTTCAAGGAAGCGCCCACCAGCTGGGCGACCCTCTTCGAAGCCCAGGACCTGCCCGACGGCAAGGCCAACAAGGGCCGCGTGCAGGCCTACGACGGCCCGATCTACATCGCCGACGCCGCCCTCTACCTGAAGGCCACCCAGCCGGCCCTGGGCATCCAGGACCCCTACGAGCTGAACGAAGAGCAGTACAGCGCCGTGCTCGACCTGCTGCGCAAGCAGCACGCGCTGATCCACCGCTACTGGCACGACACCACGGTGCAGATGAGCGACTTCAAGAACGAAGGCGTGGTCGCCTCCAGCGCCTGGCCGTACCAGGTCAACGCCCTGCAGCTGGAGAAGCAGCCGATCGCCTCCGTGGTACCGAAGGAAGGTGCCACCGGCTGGGCCGACACCACCATGCTGCACGCCGAGGCCAAGCACCCCAACTGCGCCTACAAGTGGATGAACTGGTCCCTGGAACCCAAGGTCCAGGGTGACGTCGCCGCCTGGTTCGGCTCCCTTCCCGCCGTTCCCGCCGGCTGCAAGGCCAGCGAGCTGCTCGGTGCCGAAGGCTGCGCCACCAACGGCTTCGACCAGTTCGACAAGATCGCCTTCTGGAAGACCCCGCAGGCCCAGGGCGGCAAGTTCGTGCCCTATAGCCGCTGGACCCAGGACTACATCGCCATCATGGGCGGCAGGTAATTCACCGGGTCCCGGCATCGCGAGGATGACGAGGCGAGGCGCGGAATCACGCCATGGCACCGTCATTCCCGCGAACGCGGGAACCCACTGGACAGCCTCCTCCGTTTGAGTGGGCCCCCGCATTCGCGAGGATGACCAGGCACGGAACCGCTCCGTTGCCCGATCACCCCCGCGAACGCGGAACCCCACTGGATACAAAGCAGTACCTGAAGTTTCCCCCTCGCCTGCGGGCGGGGGGCCGTTTCGCCACACCTGCACCCTTTTCGCTTTACCGGAGCACCGCACCATGACGCTTGCAGTCCAGTTCACCCAGGTTTCCCGTCTCTTCGGCGAGGTCAAGGCCGTCGACCGGGTATCCATCGATATCCAGGACGGCGAGTTCTTTTCCATGCTCGGCCCATCCGGCTCCGGCAAGACCACCTGCCTGCGCCTGATCGCCGGCTTCGAGCAGCCCAGCTCGGGTTCCATCCGCATCCATGGCGAGGAGGCCGCCGGCCTGCCGCCCTACCAGCGCGACGTCAACACCGTGTTCCAGGACTACGCGCTGTTCCCCCACATGAACGTGCGCGACAACGTCGCCTATGGCCTGAAGGTCAAGGGCGTGGGCAAGTCCGAGCGCCTGAACCGCGCCGAAGAGGCCCTGGGCATGGTGGCCCTGGCCGGCTACGGCGACCGCAAGCCGGCGCAGCTCTCCGGTGGCCAGCGCCAGCGCGTGGCCCTGGCCCGCGCCCTGGTCAACCGCCCCCGCGTGCTGCTGCTGGACGAGCCCCTGGGCGCGCTGGACCTGAAGCTGCGCGAGCAGATGCAGAGCGAGCTGAAGAAGCTGCAGCGCCAGCTGGGCATCACCTTCATCTTCGTCACCCACGACCAGAGCGAAGCGCTGTCGATGTCCGACCGCGTGGCGGTGTTCAACAAGGGGCGCATCGAGCAGGTCGACACCCCGCGCAACCTCTACATGCAGCCGGCCACGCCCTTCGTCGCCGAGTTCGTCGGCACCTCCAACGTGCTGCGCGGTGCCGTGGCCCTGGAGCTGACCGGCAACGAGCAGCCCTTCTCCATCCGCCCCGAGCACATCCGCTTCGCCACGGCCGAGGCGGCCCTGGCCGGCGAGGTGCAGATCAGCGGCCTGCTGCACGACATCCAGTACCAGGGCGCCGCCACCCGCTACGAGCTGCGCCTGGATAACGGCCAGAACCTGTGCATCAGCCAGGCCAACAACCAGTGGCAGGCCGCCGCGCCGTCGTTCCAGCCCGGCGAGCGCATCACCGTGCGCTGGGCCCGCGAGGCCATGGTGCAGCTGAGCGAGGGCGTGTGAGATGAGCGCGACCCTGACCGCCCAGGCACAGGCCGCCCCCAACGGGGCCATGCGGCGCCTGTCCAACCTGCTCTACCGCCGGCCGACGCTGTACCTGTCGATGCTGCTGATCCCGCCGCTGCTGTGGTTCGGCGCCATCTACCTGGGCTCGTTGCTGAGCCTCTTGTGGCAAGGCTTCTACACCTTCGACGACTTCACCATGGCGGTGTCCACGGACCTGACCCTGGCGAACTTCGCGGCGCTGTTCCAGGCCGCCAACTTCGACATCATCCAGCGCACCCTGGCCATGGCCGTGGCGGTGTCGATCGCCAGCGGCATGCTGGCCTTCCCCATCGCCTACTACATGGCGCGCTACACCACGGGCAAGACCAAGGCGTTCTTCTACATCGCGGTGATGATGCCCATGTGGGCCAGCTACATCGTCAAGGCCTACGCCTGGACCCTGCTGCTGGCCAAGGGCGGCGTGGCCCAGTGGTTCGTCCAGCAGTTCGGCCTGGAGCCGGTGCTGCAGTTCATCCTCGACATCCCCGGCGTCGGCGGCAGCACCCTGTCCACCTCGCACCTCGGGCGCTTTTTGGTGTTCGTCTACATCTGGCTGCCGTTCATGATCCTGCCGATCCAGGCCTCCCTGGAGCGCCTGCCGCCGAACCTGCTGCAGGCCTCCGCCGACCTCGGCGCCAAGCCCCGCCAGACCTTCCTGCAGGTGGTGCTGCCGCTGTCGATCCCGGGCATAGCCGCCGGCTCGATCTTCACCTTCAGCCTGACCCTGGGCGACTTCATCGTGCCGCAGCTGGTGGGCCCGCCCGGCTACTTCATCGGCAGCATGGTCTACGCCCAGCAGGGCGCCATCGGCAACATGCCCATGGCCGCCGCCTTCACCCTGGTGCCCATCGTGCTGATCGCCGTCTACCTCTCCATCGTCAAACGTCTGGGGGCATTCGATGCACTCTGAGAAAGCATCCTGGGGCCTGAAAGCGGCCGCCTGGGGCGGGCTGGTGTTCCTGCACTTCCCGATCCTGATCATCTTCCTCTACGCCTTCAACACCGAGGACGCGGCCTTCAGCTTCCCGCCCAAGGGCTTCACCCTGCACTGGTTCAGCGTGGCCTTCGCCCGCGAGGACGTGCTGGAGTCGATCAAGCTGTCGCTGCAGGTCGCCTGCGTCGCCACGCTGATCGCCATGGTGCTAGGCACCCTGGCCTCGGCGGCACTGTACCGGCGCAGCTTCTTCGGCAAGGAAAGCATCTCGCTGATGCTGATCCTGCCCATCGCCCTGCCCGGCATCATCACCGGCATCGCGCTGCTCTCGGCGTTCAAGAGCCTGGGCCTGGAGCCGGGGCTGCTGACCATCATCATCGGCCACGCCACCTTCTGCGTGGTGATCGTCCACAACAACGTGATCGCGCGCTTCCGGCGCATCTCCCACAGCCTCATCGAAGCCTCGATGGACCTGGGCGCCGACGGCTGGCAGACCTTCCGCTACATCATCCTGCCCAACCTCGGCTCGGCCCTGCTGGCGGGCGGCATGCTGGCCTTCGCGCTGTCCTTCGACGAGATCATCGTCACCACCTTCACCGCCGGCCACGAACGTACCCTGCCGCTGTGGCTGCTCAACCAGCTCAGCCGCCCGCGCGACGTGCCGGTGACCAACGTCGTCGCCATGCTGGTGATGCTGGTGACCATGCTGCCGATCCTCGGCGCCTACTACCTGACCAAGGGTGGCGAAGGCGTCGCCGGCAGCGGCAAGTGACAACCGCCCCCGCCCGCGTGGCGGGGGCTCCAACCCGGATCAGCGAACCCCCACTGGAGGATTCACCATGCAGACCAAACTCTTGATCAACGGCCAACTGGTCGCCGGCGAAGGCGCCGCGCAAGCCGTGCTCAACCCCGCCCGTGGCACCACCCTGGTGGACATCCCCGAAGCCAGCGCGGCACAGGTCGACGCCGCCGTACGCGCCGCCGACGCCGCATTCGACGCCTGGTCGCAGACCTCGCCCAAGGACCGCTCCGCCCTGCTGCTCAAGCTCGCCGACCGCATCGACGCCGGTGCCGAGGAACTGGCGCGCCTGGAGTCGGACAACTGCGGCAAGCCCTACGCCGCCGCGCTGAACGACGAGCTGCCCGCCGTCGCCGACGTGTTCCGCTTCTTCGCCGGCGCCAGCCGCTGCATGAGCGGTTCCGCCGCCGGTGAGTACCTGCCCGGCCACACCTCGATGATCCGCCGCGACCCGGTGGGCGTGGTCGCCTCCATCGCGCCCTGGAACTACCCGCTGATGATGGCCGCATGGAAGCTCGGCCCGGCCCTGGCCGCCGGCAACACCGTGGTGCTCAAGCCCTCCGAGCAGACCCCGCTGACCGCCCTGAAGCTGGCCGAGTACCTGGCCGAGATCTTCCCCGCCGGCGTGGTCAACATCGTCTTCGGCCGCGGCCCCAGCGTCGGCGAGCCGCTGACCACCCACCCCAAGGTGCGCATGGTCTCGCTCACCGGCTCGGTGGCCACCGGCTCGCGCATCATCGCCGGCACCGCCGACACCGTTAAGCGCATGCACATGGAACTGGGCGGCAAGGCCCCGGTGATCATCTTCGACGACGCCGACATCGACGCCGCCGTGGAAGGCATCCGCACCTTCGGCTTCTACAACGCCGGCCAGGATTGCACCGCCGCCTGCCGCATCTACGCGCAGAAGGGCATCTACGAGACGTTCGTCGAGAAGCTCGGCGCCGCCGTCTCCACCCTCAAGTACGGCCTGCAGGACGACGCCGGCACCGAACTCGGCCCGCTGATCACCGAACAGCACCGCGAGCGCGTGGCCGGCTTCGTCGAGCGCGCCGCCGCCCAGCCGCACATCCGCATCGTCACCGGCGGCAAGAAGGTCGAAGGCCCCGGCTTCTTCTTCGAGCCGACCGTGATCGCCGACGCCCGCCAGGACGACGAGATCGTGCGCCGCGAAGTCTTCGGCCCGGTGGTCTCGGTCACCGCCTTCGACGACGAGGCGCAGGTGCTGGCCTGGGCCAACGACTCCGACTACGGCCTGGCCTCCTCGCTCTGGACCGCCGACGTCGGCCGCGCCCACCGCCTCTCCGCGCGCCTGCAGTACGGCTGCACCTGGGTCAACACCCACTTCATGCTGGTCAGCGAGATGCCCCACGGCGGGGTGAAGCTGTCGGGCTATGGCAAGGACATGTCGATGTATGGACTGGAGGATTACACCGCCATCCGCCACGTCATGTTCAAACACTGACCCTGAGCTGTTGCGCTAGGCCAGGCGTTGTTGGAAGCCGGCTCGAAATGCTCATGTACAAACGTACATTCCGCTTTCTCGCCGTCTTCCGCCTAGCCTGGCCGTCGCTCACGACGCCCAGCCGCTCAGCGTTCCGCACGCTTTTCGTGGGAGCGAATTCATTCGCGATCCGGCCCGCAGGGCCGGCAGGTAATCGGCTGCCCGCTGCGCGGCTTTCGCGAATGAATTCGCTCCCACAGGTTCCTGCTCACCACCGGCTCTGCTTCACAACCGCTGCACCCAAACCCCAGGAGAACCGAAATGCGAACCACCCTGCGTAGTTTCAGCTTCATCCTGCTGTGCGCCGCCACCGGCCTGGCCCAGGCCGCCGGCGATGCCAAGTCCGTAGTCGAGGGCTACATGGCTGCCTGGAATGCCCACGATGCCGACAAGGCCGCCACCTTCCTCGCCGAGGATGCGGAGTACTTCGACGCCACCGTCGGCACCCCGCAGAAAGGCAAGGCCGCCGCCCGCGACAACGTCATCAAGGTGTTCATCGGCGCGGTGCCGGACCTGAAGTGGAGGATGACCAGCGAGCCCATCGTCGGGCCCGACGGCATCGCCTTCCAGTGGGAGTTCAGCGGTACCAACAGCGGTGCCTGGGGGGCCGAGACCCCGGCCACGAACAAGCCCCTGAAGTTCGAAGGGGTGAGTTTCGTCCGCATCAAGGACGGCAAGATCGCCTACCAGGGCGACTACTACGACGCCCTGGGCTTCAATAAACAACTGGGCTGGTAAGCCCGACGTGGCGCCCGGCACGACCCGGGCGCCATGCATAAAAAACGACAACGCCTTGCAGGTACACCATGACCATCACCCGCCGCGACTTCCTCAACGGCGCAGCCCTCGCCATCGGCGCCGGACTCACTCCGCTGCAACTGCTCCAGGCTGCCCCCTCCGGCCGCTACTACCCGCCCGCCCTCACCGGCCTGCGCGGTAGCCACCCCGGCGCCTTCGAGGTGGCGCACCAGATGGGCTGGGAGAAGAAGGTGTTCGACACCGACGGCCTGAAGATCGAGGAGGAGTACGACCTGGTGGTGGTCGGCGGCGGCATCAGCGGCCTCGCCGCGGCCTGGTTCTACCGGCAGCGGAACCCCGACGCGCGCATCCTCATCGTCGAGAACCACGACGACTTCGGCGGCCACGCCAAGCGCAACGAATTCCAGGCCGGCGGCCGGATGATCCTCGGCTACGGCGGCAGCGAAGCCTTCCAGTCGCCCAAGAGCCTCTACAGCAGCCAGGTCAACGGCCTGCTCAAGCAGCTGGGCGTGGACATCGACCGCTTCGAGACCGCCTTCGACCGCGACTTCTACCCGGGCCTCGGGCTGTCGCGCGGGGTGTTCTTCGACAAGGCTGGCTTCGGTGAAGACAAGCTGGTGACCGGCGACCCGACGCCCATGGTGGCCGACGACATCGCCCCGGAAAAACTCAACGCCCGCAGCTGGCGCGCCTTCATCGAGGACTTCCCGCTGCCCGAGGCCGACCGCGAGGCCCTCATCGCCCTGCACGAAGCGCCCCGTGACTACCTGGCCGGCAAGAGCCGCGAGGAGAAGGAAGCCCACCTCGCCAAGACCAGCTACCAGGACTTCCTGCGCAAGGACGTCGGCCTGAGCGAAGCCGCCACCCGCTACTTCCTCAGCCGCACCAACGACTTCTCCGCCCTCAGCATCGACGCCGTCGCCGCCGCCGATGCCTACGCCGTGGGCTTCCCCGGCTTCGCCGCGATGGACCTCTCGCCCATCAGCGAGGAAGCCAAGGCCGAGATGGAAGAGCCGTACATCTACCACTTCCCCGATGGCAACGCCTCGGTGGCGCGCCTGCTGGTGCGCAGCCTGATACCGGGCGTGGCCTCGGGCAAGGGCATGGACGACATCGTCCTCGCCGACTTCGACTACGCCCGCCTCGACCTGCCCTCCAACGCCGTGCGCCTGCGCCTGAACAGCACCGCCGTCAGCGTGCGCAACCACGCCGGCGCCGTGGACGTGGGCTACAGCCGGGGCGGCCAGCTGCACCGCGTGCGCGCCCGGCACTGCGTGCTGGCCTGCTACAACATGATGATTCCCTACCTGCTCCGCGACCTGCCCGCCCCGCAGGCCCACGCCCTGGCGCAGAACGTCAAGTTCCCGCTGGTGTACACCAAGGTGGTGATCCGCAACTGGCACAGCTTCGCCAAGCTCGGCGTGCACGAGATCTACGCCCCCAGCCAGCCCTACAGCCGCGTCAAGCTCGACTACCCGGTGGACATCGGCGGCTACCGCCACCCCCGCGACCCGGCCCAGCCCATCGGCCTGCACATGGTCTACGTGCCCACCAGCCCCGGCATGGGCATGGACGCCCGCACCCAGGCCCGGGTCGGCCGTGGCAAGCTCTACGCCATGAGCTTCGAGCAGATGGAGGCGATGATCCGCGAGCAGCTCCAGGCCATGCTCGGCCCAGCCGGCTTCGACCACCAGAAGGACATCCTCGCCATCACCGTCAACCGCTGGTCCCACGGCTACGCCTACTTCGCCAACAGCCTGTTCGACGACGAAGACGAGAGCGAGAAGCTGATGAACCTGGCGCGCACCAAGGTCGGCAACGTCACCATCGCCAACTCCGATGCGGCCTGGAGCGCCTACGCGCACGCCGCCATCGACGAGGCCTGGAGGGCAGTGGGCGAGCTGGGCTGACGCAGCGATGAAGGCGCGGGATGCCCACGCCGCCCATGAAAAAGCCCGCCGATCGGCGGGCTTTTTCATGGGTGGGCACTCACTCCTGTATGCGCAGGTGCGAGGTATCCGGCGGCGGCGCAGCCGGGGCGGCCTTGGCCTGGCCCATGTCGCTGCCCACCGGCGCCAGGCTGAACTGGCTCAGGTCGACCTTGGGCGCCTGCGCCTCGGCCTTGGCGTCCTGCAGGTCCGCCCCCACCGGAGCGATGCCGAAGTCAGGCGCGTCCACTTCACTGAACGCCGCCATGTATTCGTCACGCGGCGCCACTTTCAGGCGCCCCACCGGAGCGCTCCCCCCAACCGGCTGGGCCACCGGTGCGCGCGGTGCGGCGACCGGCTCCTGCGCTGGCGGCGGCGCCAGCTCCACTTCCTCGATCTCGACGTCCATCGACACCACGTCCACCACCGCACCGGCACGCTCAAGCGTTGCACGATATTTCTCGGCGGCGGCCTCATCGAGGTTGTTCTTGATCACGATGCGCCTGCCGGAAAACAGCATGGCGATGCGTTGCGCGTCAGCCTGGAAGAGCTTGGCCATGTTGGCCTGCACCAGCTCCAGCCGGGCTCCCGGAACCAGTTGGCCGGAGAAAGCGATCTCGTAGCGGCTCATGGTCACACTCCTGTCCGAAACAGACCGCAGTATGGCGCAGGTTTTTTTCTGCAAACAACAAGTTGCAGCCAAGCAGTTGCTTGTTACACTTGAGCGTCGATGGAGTAATGCAATGTTTTCTCAGGCGCAAACGATAAGAATTCTCAGCCTAATGATGTTACTGGCCCTTCCTTTTTCGGGCCTGACGGGATGTTCCACCTGGATGACCGGCGGCTTCCGCGACCCGGACGTGCGGCTGGTCAAGGTCGATGTGATCAAGGCGAAACTCCTCGAACAGCAGTTCCTGCTGCGCTTTCGCGTGGATAACCCCAACGACGTCAGCCTGCCCGTCCGCGGCCTGGTCTATACCGTCCACCTCAACGACGTGAAGCTCGCTTCGGGCGAGTCCAGCACCTGGTTCACCGTGCCCGCCAATGGCCACGAGACCTTCGATGTCCCGGTGCGCACCAACCTCTGGCGCCACATGAAGTACATCGTCAAGCTCCTGGAGAAGCCCGACGAGCCGATCCACTACCGCCTCGAAGGCGAGGTGAAGACCGGCCTGATGTTCGGCAGGAGCGTGCACCTCTCGCGCAATGGCGAGATAATCCCGGGCAACTACATCCCGGAGTGACCTTTCCATGAGTCAACAACCCCATGTCCATGGCCCCGACTGCAACCACGACCATGATCATGACCACCACCACGATCACGGCCATGTGCACGGCCCGCACTGCAACCACGGCCCGCAGGAGCCGGTGCGCAACCCGCTGAAGGAAGTGGGCCGCAACGATCCCTGCCCCTGTGGCAGCGCGAAGAAGTTCAAGAAATGCCACGGCGCCTGAACCGCGCCAGTGCAACCAAGGCCCGTCTAGCACGGGCCTTTTCGTTGGGGTCGGGAATCCTTTAGGCTGGCCGCCCACTTCCTGAGGAGTCCCAAGATGATTGATCTCTACTACTGGACCACCCCCAACGGCCACAAGATCACGCTGTTCCTCGAGGAGACCGGCCTCCCCTACCGGATCCACCCCATCGATATCGGCAAGGACGAGCAGTTCCAGCCGCACTTCCTCAAGATCGCCCCGAACAACCGCATCCCCGCCATCGTCGACCACGCCCCGGCGGACGGCGGCGAACCGCTCTCGCTGTTCGAGTCCGGTGCCATCCTGCTCTACCTCGCCGAGAAGACCGGGAGCTTCATCCCCGTCGACCTGCGCGGCCGCGAGGAAACCCTGCAGTGGCTGTTCTGGCAGATGGGCGGCCTCGGTCCGATGGCCGGGCAGAACCACCACTTCAACCGCTTCGCCCCGGAGAAGGTGCCCTACGCCATCCAGCGCTACGTGAAGGAGACCGCCCGCCTCTACGGCGTGCTCGACAAGCGCCTGGCCGACCGCGCCTTCGTCGCCGGCGCCGAGTACGGCATCGCCGACATGGCCATCTATCCCTGGATCGTCCCGCACACCTACCAGGAACAGGACCTCGACGACTTCCCCAACCTCAAGCGCTGGTTCCAGAGCATCCAGGCCCGCCCGGCCACGATCCGCGCCTATGAGCTGGTGGAAAAGATCAACCCCGCCGCCGCTAAAAAGTAGGGCCAACGGCGCTTGCGCAGTGCGAGGCCGCTCTCTAACGTAGCGCGTTTGAAAACCGCCGCCTCTTCGGGAGATACCGCTCCATGGCCTCGCCTGCGCCCAAGCGCTTCCTGCCTCGTTTCTGCCTGGCCGCCGCCCTCGGCGCCATGGTCGCGCTGACCGGTTGCCAGTCCTGGCTCGACAGCCGCTACTCCGACAGCCTGCCCCCCACCTCCGGCTTCAAGCCGGTCAAGGGCCTGGCGCAGAGCGTCTCCATCCGCCGCAACCCGCTGGGCATGCCGCTGATCGAGACCACCACCTTCCACGACGCCCTGTTCGCCATGGGCTACGTGCACGCCTCCGACCGCCTCAGCCAGATGGTCGGCCTGCGCCTCATGGCCGAGGGCCGCCTGGCCGAGATGGCCGGCCCCGGCGTGCTGGAGGTGGACCGTTTCATGCGTGCGGTGAACCTGCGCAAGAGTGCCGACATCCTCTACAAGAACGCCTCCCCGCGCCTGAAGTCCTTCTTCGAGGTCTATGCGCGCGGGGTCAACGCCTACCTCTTCCAGTACCGCGACAAGCTGCCGATGGACCTCGCCGAGTCCGGCTACAAGCCGGCCTACTGGAAACCCGAGGACTCGGTGCTGGTCTTCACCCTGCTCAACTTCGGCCTGGCGGTGAACCTGCAGGAAGAGATCGCCTCGCTGGTCATGGCGCAGAAGGTCGGCGCCGACAAGGTCGCCTGGCTGCTGCCCATCTACCCGGACGAGGACCTGCCGTTCGACGAAGCCGACAAGCTCAAGGGCCTCAACCTCGGCGGGCAGATCCAGGGCCTGGCCGCCATCGACCAGGCCGCCGGGCAGCTGGCCGGCCTTAACATGCTCGGCGTCGCCGCCTCGAACAACTGGGCCATCGCGCCCCAGCGCACGCGCAACGGCAAGAGCATCCTCGCCAACGACACCCACCTGCCGCTGGCCATGCCCTCGTACTGGAACTTCATGCAGATCCGCTCGCCGAAGTTCCAGGCCGCAGGCGTCACCATCGCCGGCGTGCCCGCCGTGGTAGCCGGCTTCAACGGCAAGCTGGCCTGGGGCATGACCATGGTCATGGGCGACAACCAGGATCTCTACCTGGAGAAGGTCAAGCGCGAGGGCAGCCGCCTCTACTACCTGGCCGACGGCAAATGGCAGCCGGCCATCGAGCGCAACGAAACCTTCTTCATCAAGGGCGAGCGGCCGATCCGCGAAACCCTCTACGAGACCCGCCACGGCCCGCTGCTCAACTCCGTGCTCGGCCAGCGCAAGCACCCGCTGCAGCCCCTGGAGATGAAGAGCGGCCTGGGCATCGCCCTGAAGACCGCGCAGTTCGAGAACGACCAGACCCTGGACGCCTTCTTCGACCTGTCCCGCGCGCAGTCCGTCGAGCAGGCCAGCGAGGCGACGCGCTCGATCCGCGCCATCGGCCTCAACCTGCTCACCGCCGATGCCCAGCACATCGCCTGGCAGGTGACCGGCCGCTACCCCAACCGTCGCGAAGGCCGTGGCCTGATGCCCTCCCCCGGCTGGGACAGCCGCTATGACTGGGACGGTTTTGCCGACCCCATGCTGCACCCCTATGACCAAGACCCGACCCAGGGCTGGCTCGGCACCGCCAACCACCGCACCGTGCAGGGCGGCTATGGCGTGCAGCTGTCCAACTCCTGGTTCTACCCGGAGCGGGCCGAGCGCATCGCCCAGCTCGCCGGCAGCGGCAAGCACGACACCCGCAGCACCATCGCCATGCAGTACGACCAGACCACGCCCTTCGCCGCCAAGCTCAAGGCCATGTTCGAAGACCCGGCCATGGCCCAGCCGCTGAAGAAGGCCATCGACGCCCTGCCCACGGCCGAGCGCGACAAGGCCCGCGAAGCGCTGAGCCGCCTGCTGGCCTTCGATGGCGACCTGCGCCCGACCTCCGCCGATGCGGTGTTCTACGAAGCCTTCCTGCAGGAAAGCGCCAGGCAGATCTTCCAGGACGAGCTCGGCCCCGAAGGCAGCCCGGCCTGGCAGGCGCTGGTGGAAACCGCCAACCTCTCCTACTCCGCCCAGGCCGACCACCTGCTGGGCCGCGCCGACAGCCCCTTCTGGGACGACGTGCGCACGGCGCAGAAGGAAGACAAGCCCGCCATCCTCGCCCGCAGCCTGGCCGCCGCCGTCAGCTTCGCCGAAGGCAAGCTCGGTGCCGACCGCAAGGCCTGGCAATGGGGCAAGCTGCACAGCTACACCTGGGCCACCGACACCACCCGCCTCGCGCCCTTCATGAGCGCCAGCCAGCGCACCGGGATCAACGCCATCCAGGGCTACCTGGACCGTGGCCCCTACCCGGCCGGCGGCGACATGAACACGCTGAACGTCTCGGCCTACGAGTGGGGCAACGACTTCGACACCTGGCTGATCCCGGCCATGCGCATCATCGTCGACTTCGGCCAGCCGGAACCCATGATCGGGCTCAACAGCTCCGGCCAGTCCGGCAACCCGGCCAGCCCCAACTACGCCGACGGCATCGACGCCTGGCTCAAGGCCCGCTACATGAGCTTCCCCTTCCAGTCGCAGAACCTGGACAAGGTCTACGGCACCAAGCGGCTGATGCTCACCCCGCAAAAATGATCGCCCGGGGCGGGAACTAACCGCCCCGGCACGGTCTATGTAAGCGGACTTACTCCATAGATCACATTCTTTCAGGGCGCCCTCACCGGCGCCCTTTCTTTTGCCCGCGAAAAGGCCACCGCTGCGCTGTAGGTTGGGCCGAGGCACGAAGCCCAACGCGTCCAGGCCGATCCCAGCCGCGATGTTAGGCCTCGCCCGGCACCAACCGACGAACGCAGCCCGAACGTAGCCCGGGCTTCAGCCCGGGAGATCGGCAAGAAGGGAAAGGGAGAAAACCAGACAACGGCCCACGCATTGCACATGGGCCGCCGTCGAGGGTCAGGACGCCTTCGGCTTCGCCGGTGCCTTGGGCGCAGGCTTCTGGAAGGGGTACAGGTGCTGGCGCAGGATGCCGTCCGGCAGCGGCTTGCCGAACACGCCGTAGCGGGTCGGCCATTCCTTGGGCGGCAGCTTGAAGGTGCCGAACAGCATGTCGACGATCGGCAGGTGGATCGCGTAGTTCTTGTAGATGTAGTCCGGGTGCCGGGCGTGGTGCCAGTGGTGGTAGCGCGGCAGCACCAGCAGGTAGTTCAGCCAGCCGCCGTCGATGCGCACGTTGGCGTGGGCCAGCACCGCCTGCACGCCCACCAGGATCACGTAAGCGTTCATCGCCTGGGGCGAGAAGCCCATCAGCATCAGCGGCACCAGCACCCCGGTGCGGGTCAGCAGGATTTCCACGAAGTGGATGCGCGAGCCGGCCAGCCAGTCCATCGCCGTGCTCGAGTGGTGCACCGCGTGGAAGCGCCACAGCCAGGGCACCACGTGGTACAGGCGGTGCAGCCAGTACTGGCCCAGGTCCGCCACCAGCACCGCGAGGATGAACTGCAGCCAGATCGGCAGCGACTGCACGCCCGCCTGGAAGGCCGGCGACACCGCCCAGCCACCCAGCAGCGTGGACGAGGCGGTGACGAAGATCAGGATGAACTGCACCAGCATGTGGCTGACGAAGAAGTACGCCAGGTCCGTGCGCCAGTGGGGACGCAGGATGTTCTGCTGCGGGTCCTTGGCGTAGAGCTTCTCCAGCGGGATGAAGACGATGGCCGAGACCAGCAGCGCCAGCACGAACCAGTCCAGCCCCAGGGAATAGGGGGTCTGGCCGATGGTCTCGAACTGGATGTTGGTGCCACCGAGGAACACCGCCAGGCCCGAGGCGGCGATGCCGGTGAAGCCCAGCCGCTTGCGGCGGTTGAGCAGGATGTTGAGCGTGCCCAGGGAGAACGACGCCACCAGCCCCACCAGCAGCACGCTACGGGCGAACTGCTCGCTGTAGACCTTGCGGAACTCGGCGAAGGTCAGCCACTCGGGGAACAGGAAACACAGCACCGCGCAGAGGCTGAGCAGCCCCAGCGCCGCGGAAAGATAACCGCTGATACGACCCTCGCCGATCCGGAACGGATCATGACCGTGGCGCTGGAAATAGGCCTTGATCGCCTGCATTCACACATCCTCCATGAAGTCGGCAGAAAAGCCGCTCCCGATCTTGACGTCCACACCAAGCTCCAGGCCACCTGTTCCGACGAACACCCGGGGCTTGTGTGACCTGTGTCGCGGTCCCGAGGCGAACTTGCCAGCCGAACCAACCGAACCCGACCATGCTCATAGACATGAGCCCACAACGAGGCAGCCCCATGGACCTGGTCGTCGCGAGGCCCGAAGGCCTCTACTGTCCGCCCGGTGACTTCTACATCGACCCCTGGAAACCGGTGGAACGTGCCGTCATCACCCACGGCCACGGCGACCACGCGCGCACCGGCAGCGGCCACTACCTGGCGACCCATGCCGGCGAAGGCATCCTGCGTGCGCGCCTGGGCGACATCCGCCTGCAGACCCTCGACTACGGCGAGCGCCTGGAGCATGGCGGCGTCACCCTCAGCCTGCACCCGGCCGGCCACGTGCTCGGCTCGGCCCAGGTGCGCCTGGAGTACCGGGGTGAGGTGTGGGTGGCTTCCGGCGACTACAAGACCGAGGCCGACGGCACCTGCGCGCCCTTCGAGCCGGTGCGCTGCCACTGCTTCATCACCGAATCCACCTTCGGCCTGCCCATCTACCGCTGGCAGCCGCAAGCCGCGCTGTTCGCCGAGATCGACGCCTGGTGGCGCGCCAACCAGGCCGCCGGGCGCGCCAGCGTGCTGTTCTGCTACGCCTTCGGCAAGGCCCAGCGCATCCTCCACGGCATCGACGCCAGCATCGGCCCGATCCTCGTCCACGGCGCCATGGAGCCGCTCAACCGGGTCTACCGCGAAGCCGGCGTCGCCCTGCCGGAAACCCGCTACGCCGGCGACATAGCCCGCAACGATCCACTGCTGCGCCAGGCCCTGGTCATGGCCCCGCCCTCGGCCGGCGGCAGCACCTGGATGCGCCGCTTCGGCGACTACAGCGACGCCTTCGCCAGCGGCTGGATGATGCTGCGCGGCACCCGCAGGCGGCGCGGCGTGGACCGTGGCTTCGTGCTCTCCGACCACGCCGACTGGCCCGGCCTGCTCTGGGCCATCGAGCAGAGCGGCGCCGAGCGGGTGTTCGTCACCCACGGCTCGGTCAACGTGCTGGTGCGCTACCTCTGCGAACAGGGCCTGGACGCCCAGGGCTTCAGCACCGAATACGGCGACGAGGACGAACCGGCCAGCGCCCCGGAGGCGACGCCGTGAAGGATTTCGCCGAGCTCTACGGCCGCCTCGACGCCAGCACCTCCAGCAACGCCAAGCTGGCCGCCCTGCAGGACTACTTCGCCAGCGCCCCACCCGAGGACGCCGCCTGGGCGGTGTACTTCCTCAGCGGTGGCAAGCCGCGCCAGTTGGTGCCGGTGCGCCAGCTGCGGGAAATCACCCTGGCCATCACCGGCCTGCCCGAGTGGCTGTTCGAGGAGAGCTACCAGGCGGTGGGCGATCTCGCCGAAACCATTTCCCTGCTGCTGCCGCCCAGCGTCCAGCGCTCCGACGAGGGCCTCGCCACCTGGGTCGAGGACCACCTGCTGCCCCTGCGCGGGTTGCCCCCGGCGGAGCTCGCCGCCCGCCTGCCGCCGCTCTGGGCACGGCTCGACCGCCTGAGCCTGCTGGTGTGCCTGAAGCTGGTCACCGGGGCCTTCCGGGTCGGCGTCTCGCGCCTCCTGGTCACCCGCGCCCTGGCCAACCTCGCCGGCCTCGACCCCAAGCGCGTCGCCCAGCGCCTGGTCGGCTACACCGACACCTCGCGCCCGCCCAGTGCCCAGGGCTATGCCCGGCTCATCGCCGCACAGAGCGAGGCCGAGCACCTGGAGCGCGGCGGCCTGCCCTACCCCTTCTTCCTCGCCCACCCGCTGCAGGCAGAGGTGGCGTCCTTCGACGACCTGCTCGGCCCGCCGGCGGACTGGCTGGTCGAGTGGAAATGGGACGGCATCCGCGCCCAGCTGGTGCGCCGCGACGGCCACCTGTGGATCTGGTCGCGGGGCGAGGAGCTGGTCAGCGAGCGCTTCCCCGAACTCCACGGCCTGGCCCATGCACTGCCCGAAGGCACGGTGATCGACGGCGAGATCCTGGTGTGGAAGGACGGCCGCGTGCAGCCCTTCGCCCTGCTGCAGCAACGCATCGCCCGCAAGCGCCTGACGCGCAAGGTGCTCGACGACGCCCCCGTGCGCCTGGTGGCCTACGACCTGCTGGAGTGGCGTGGCGAGGACTGGCGCCAGCGCCCCCTGGCCGAACGCCGCGAACGCCTGGAGCAGTTGCTGGAGGAGCTGAGCGACCCGGTGCTTGGGCTGTCCCCCGAGGTACACGGCGAAGACTGGGCCGACCTCGCCCGCCAGCGCGAGGGCGCCCGCGCCCTCGGCGTCGAAGGGATGATGCTCAAGGCCCGCGACGCGCTGTACGGCGTCGGCCGCACCAAGGACCAGGGCACCTGGTGGAAATGGAAGCTCGACCCCTACAGCGTCGACGCCGTGCTGATCTACGCCCAGCGTGGCCACGGTCGCCGCGCCAACCTCTACACCGACTTCACCTTCGCCGTCTGGGAGGGCGACGACGCCAGCGCCGAGCGCGCCCTGGTGCCCTTCGCCAAGGCCTACTCGGGCCTCACGGACGAGGAGATGCGCAAGGTCGACGCCATCATCCGCCGCACCACGGTGGAAAAATTCGGCCCGGTGCGCAGCGTCACCCCCACCCTGGTGTTCGAACTGGGCTTCGAGGGCATCGCCCTGTCCAAGCGCCACAAGAGCGGCGTCGCCGTGCGCTTCCCGCGCATGCTGCGCTGGCGCCAGGACAAACCGGTGGCCGAGGCCGACACCCTCGCCAGCCTCCAGGCCCTGCTGGCCGATGCCGCGCCGGAGCCCGAGGCTTGAGCCGCGCCCCCCGCCCCTCCTCGCGCTGGTTCGGCGACCGTGGCTGGCGCCCCTTCGCCTTCCAGAAGGCCCTCTGGCGCGCCGTCGCCCAGGGCCGCTCCGGCCTGCTCCACGCCACCACCGGCGCCGGCAAGACCTACGCCGCCTGGTTCGCCGCGCTCGATGTGCTGGCCGGCGCCGCCCCCACCCGCAAGGAGCGTGGCAAGGGCCAGGTGCTGCCGCTCTCGGTGCTGTGGATAACCCCCATGCGCGCCCTGGCCGCCGACACCGCCCGCGCCCTGCAGGCGCCCATCGACGAACTCGGCCTGCCCTGGAGCCTGGGCCTGCGCACCGGCGACACCGGCAGCGCCGAGCGGGCCCGGCAATCGCGCAACCTGCCCAGCGTGCTGGTCACCACGCCGGAAAGCCTGACCCTGCTGCTGACCCGCGCCGACGCCGCCCAGGCCTTCGCCGGGCTGCGCATGGTGGTGGTCGACGAATGGCACGAGCTGCTCGGCAACAAGCGCGGCGTACAGCTGCAACTGGCCCTGACACGGTTGCGCCTGTGGAACCCCGGGCTCGCCACCTGGGGCCTCTCCGCCACCCTGGGCAACCTGGACCACGCGCTGCAGGTGCTGGTGCCCGACGGCAACGGGCTTCTGCTGCAGGGCGAACAACGCAAGCGCCTGGAGGTGGACACCCTGCTGCCGGCCAACGTCGAGCGCTTCCCCTGGGCCGGGCACATGGGCCTGCGCATGCTGCCGCAGGTGGTCGCGGAGCTGGAGTCCAGCGCCAGCAGCCTGGTGTTCACCAACACCCGCGCGCAGTCCGAAGCCTGGTACCAGGCCCTGCTGGCGGCGCGGCCGGACTGGGCCGGGCTGATCGCCCTGCACCATGGCTCGCTCTCCCGCGAGGTGCGCGAGTGGGTCGAGAACGGCCTCAAGCAGGGCCGGCTCAAGGCGGTGGTGTGCACCTCCAGCCTCGACCTGGGGGTCGACTTCCTCCCCGTGGAGCGGGTGCTCCAGGTGGGCACCGCCAAGGGCGTGGCGCGGCTGATGCAACGGGCCGGCCGCTCCGGCCACGCACCGGGCCGCGCCTCGCGGGTGACCCTGGTGCCCACCCACAGCCTGGAACTGGTGGAGGCGGTGGCCGCGCGCCAGGCCATCGCCGAGCGCCGCATCGAAGCACGCCTGAGCCCGGAAAAGCCGCTGGACGTTCTGGTCCAGCACCTGGTCAGCATGGCCCTGGGCGGTGGCTTCCAGGCCGAGGCGATGCTCGCCGAGGTGCGCAGTTGCTGGGCCTACCGCGCCCTGGGCGACGACGAATGGGCCTGGGCCCTGGCCTTCATCCGCCATGGCGGCCATTCCCTCACCGCCTACCCCGAGTACCGCCGCGCCGAGCCCGACGACAGCGGCCTGTGGCAGGTGCCCAGCGCACAGCTGGCGCGGCGGCACCGGCAGAGCATCGGCACCATCGTCAGCGACGCCAGCCTGCAGGTGCGCTTCTGGGGCAAGGGTGGCGCCGCCGGCTCCCTGGGCAGCATCGAGGAAGGCTTCATCTCGCGCCTGCGTCCGGGCGACGCCTTCCTCTTCGCCGGGCGCCCGCTGGAGCTGGTGCGGGTCGAGGACATGACCGCCTACGTGCGCCGCAGCGCCGCGGGCAAGGCCGCCATCCCGCGCTGGAATGGCGGGCGCATGCCACTTTCCAGCGAACTGGCCGATGCCCTGGTGCACCAGTTGGGCGAGGCCGCGCGGGGCCGTTACGACAGCCCGGAGCTGAAACTGACCCGGCCGCTGCTGGAGTTGCAGCAGGCCTGGTCGGCGCTGCCCGACGAGCACAACCTGCTGGCCGAGCGCCTGAAGAGCCGCGAAGGCTGGCACCTGTTCCTCTACCCCTTCGCCGGCCGCCAGGTGCACCTGGGCCTCGCCAGTCTGCTGGCCTGGCGCCTGGCCCGGCAACGGCCCGTCAGCTTCTCCATCGCCGTCAACGACTACGGCCTGGAGCTGCTGGCAGCCACCGAGGTGGACTGGGCCGAGTGCCTGCGCCCCGGGCTGTTCAGCGAGCACGCGCTGCTCGACGACCTGCTGCACAGCCTCAATGCCAGCGAGCTGTCGCGGCGGCGCTTCCGCGAGATCGCCCGCATCGCCGGGCTGGTGTTCGCCGGCCGCCCCGGCGCCAGCAAGAGCACACGCCAGCTGCAGGCCTCCAGCGGGCTGTTCTTCGACGTGTTCCGCCAATACGACCCGGACAACCTGCTGCTGCACCAGGCCCGCGAGGAGGTGCTGCGCCAGGAGCTGGACCTGCCGCGCCTGGAGGATTGCCTGCAACGCATCCGCGAGCGCGAGCTGCGCCTGGTGGAGGTGGCGCGCCCCACCCCGCTGGCCTTCCCGCTGCTGGTGGAACGCTTCCGCGAGGGCCTGAGCAGCGAGAAGCTGGCCGACCGCATCGCCCGCATGGTCGAGCAACTGGAACGCGCCGCCGACCAGCCGCCACGCCGGAGCCGCGCGCGATGAACGCCGGGCTGGAGGTGGAACTGGCCGGCACCCGCGTCCTGCTGCTGGCCGACCGCGCGCTGTACTGGCCCGAGGAAGGCTGCCTGCTGGTGGCCGATATCCATTTCGGCAAGGCCGCCAGCTTCCGTCGCCTCGGCCAGCCGGTGCCCAGCGGCACCACGGCAGAGAACCTGCGCCGCCTGGACCGGCTGCTGCACCAGCATGGCTGCCGCCGGCTGGTGTTCCTCGGCGACTTCCTGCATGCCCGCCAGGGCGCCGAGGCGCCGCTCTGGCCGGTGCTCACCGCCTGGCGCGCCGGGCATCCGCACCTGGCCATCGACCTGGTGCGCGGCAACCACGACCGCCACGCCGGCGACCCGCCCGCCGCGCTCGGCTTCAGCCTGCACCACGAACCGCTGGCCCTGGAGCCCTTCGCCCTGCAGCACGAGCCCGAGCCGCACCCGACGCTGCACGTGCTGGCCGGCCACCTGCACCCGACCTTCCGCCTGCGCGGAGCCGGTCGCCAGAGCCTGCGCCTGCCCTGCTTCCGCCTCGGCGAGCGGCTCAGCCTGCTGCCGGCCTTCGGCGAGTTCACCGGAGGCATGGACCAGGCCATGGATAACGCGACGCGGGTCTTCGTCTGCGGCGACGGCGGCGTCTGGCCCGCCTTCCCCGGCTGACGCCGCCTGGCTTGATGGCCTATGGATGGCCGCAGGATGTCGTCTTTTTTGCTGTTTTTCTGAACTTACGCGCCAGGGAGCACTCAGAACCTATGCATTGTTCATTGCTCCCTGGCGCCCACGTTGGCGCCTATTTTTTTGCCCGCAATTCGCCGTCGCCGTGCCGTCAGGACAACACGCTGCGGTCGAAGGTGAACACGCCGCCTTCCGCCGGGCAGTGCTCCAGGACCTTTTGCGGGCGGCCCATCTTCGGGTGGTTGTGCTCGCCGGTATCCAGCACCCAGCCCTGCCCCTTCATCTTCTCCAGGCGCCCGCGCAGGGTGGTGTGCTGCACCGCCTGGCCGAGGCAGGCCTGGAAGGCGCCCAGGGCCTCGGTCACGGTGAAGCGCCGGGGCAGCAGGTGCAACGGCAGGGAGGTGTAGACCGACTTGCCGGCCAGCCGCTCGCGGGCCTGGCGCACCAGTTGGTCATGGTCGAAGGGCAACCCGCAGGCCTCGTCCAGCGGCAGGAAGCGCAGGTCGGCGTCACTCAGTTGCGTGTCGGGCTCCAGCAGCGCGAGGTAGAAGGTCGACAGCGACCAGCCGCGCGGGTCGCGCCGGGCATTGCCCACGGTGGCCACCTGTTCCAGGTGCTGCGGGCGCACCCGTGCCTTCTCCGCCAGGGCCCGGGTGGCGGCGGCGTCCAGGTCGGCGTCGTCGCAGCGGCCGTTGACCAGCACGCCCGGCAGCGCCCACTCGCCCTCGAAGGGCGCCTGGGCCCGGCGGATCAGCAGCAGCTCCAGCCCCTGGGCCTCGTTCAGGCGCAGCGCGACGATGTCGACGCTGGCCAGTACCTGTGCAGAACTCATTGCAGCTCCCTATAGATATCCAGTTCACCCTGCACTTCCGGCAGGCACCAGGCCGGCGGCAGCGCCAGGCCCTCGCGCAGGTGCAGGCGGATGGCCGAACTGTGCAGCAGCAGCGTCTCGTCCGCCACCAGCAGGCCGAAGCGCTCGCGCAGTTCCGCCCCGCGATGGAAGCCCGCCACCTGGGGCAGGTTGTCTTCGCCTATGACCAGGGCGATGTCCCCCGGCGCTACACCGTACTCACCCGCCAATGCCTGCAACAGGTCGTAGCTGTACACCGCCGTCGCGCCCGGGGCCAGCCGCGCCTCGATGGCGTCGCAACGCACCCGCGCGGGGTCGATGCGTGTCGCCAGGCGCTCCAGCCAGGCGCAGCGCAGGGCGAAATCCACCATGCGCTTGCCGTGGGCGTGGCGGTGGCTCGGCACCAGCAGCACCTGCTCGGCGCACTCCAGTACCCGGCGCACCACGCTTTCATGGCCCGGGTGGGGCGGATCGAAGGCACCGCCGTACACCGCCAGGCGGAAGCGCACCGGGGCCGGAGACGCGCTGCCCGCCGGGTAGGCCCGCAGGCTGGGATCGGGAAAATCCTGCCGACTGTTTCTCATCGCTGTCCTCCTGCGATCAAAGAGTGCTTGACGACATATTACACGAGATGGAATATGTAGCCAGCCGCAACCGAACGAGGAACGCAGCCATGAAAATCGCCAGCTTCGATGTCGACGCCCAGAAAGGCTTCACCCCCCTCTGCCCCGCCGAACTCCCGGTGCCGGGCGGCGACGAGATCGCAGCGCACCTGAACCTGCTGGCCCGTCGCGCCGAACTGCGCATCGGCAGCAAGGACGCCCACAGCCCGCAGGCCGCCTGGGTCGTGCCCAGCCACGACCAGATGCTCGCACCGCTGCCCCTGGCCAACGCCGACATCACCTGGGTCAGCCACTGCGTACCGGGCACCGCCGGCTTCGAGCTGCTCGACGAGCTGCCCCAGCCGCTGGACTACGACTACTTCGTGTGGAAGGGCGTGGAGCCCGACCTGCACCCCTACGGCGCCTGCTACCACGACCTGGCGGAACGCCGCAGCACCGGGGTGATCGAATTCCTCCGGCAGAACGCCGTCAGCCACGTATTGGTGGGCGGCCTGGCCCTGGACTACTGCGTGAAGACCACCGCGCTGCAACTGCGCCGCGCCGGCTTTGCGGTTATCGTCTACCTCCCAGCGTGCCGGGCAATCGCCGAAGCCACGGCCGAAGCCGCGCGGCTGCAGATGAACGAACTGGGCATCACGCTGTGCGCCAGCGAGGCCGAACTGGACGCCTTGCTGAACAGCATCGAGAAGGAGAGCTGATCATGGCCGAGAGCGTGTTTTCCGACCGCATCGTGCAGAACCTGCTGGACACCGATTTCTACAAGCTGACCATGATGCAGGCGGTGCTGCACAACTACCCCAACGCCGAGGTGGAGTGGGAATTCCGCTGCCGCAACGCCGAGGACCTGAAGCCCTACCTGGCGGAGATCCGCTACCAGATCGAGCGCCTGTCGGAGATCTCCATCACCGCCGACCAGCTGGCCTTCCTGGAGCGCATCCCCTTCATCAAGCCGGACTTCACCCGCTTCCTCAGCCTGTTCCGCTTCAACATGCGCTACGTCCAGGCCGGCATCGAGGACGACCAGCTGTGCATCCGCCTGCGCGGCCCCTGGCTGCACGTGATCCTCTTCGAGATCCCGCTGCTGGCCATCGTCAGCGAGGTGCGCAACCGCTACCGCTATCGCGAGGTGATCCTCGAACAGGCCAGCGAGCGCCTGTACCAGAAGCTCGACTGGCTCAAGGGCGAAGCCAGCGCCAGCGAGCTGGCGGGCTTCCAGATCGCCGATTTCGGCACCCGCCGGCGCTTCTCCTACCGGGTGCAGGAAGAGATGGTGCACATCCTCAAGCGCGACTTCCCCGGGCGCTTCGTCGGCACCAGCAACGTGCACCTGGCCCGCGAGTTCGACATCAAGCCCATCGGCACCATGGCCCACGAATGGCTGATGTCCCACCAGCAACTGGGCCCGCGCCTGATCGACAGCCAGATCGCCGCGCTGGACTGCTGGGTCCGCGAGTACCGGGGCCTGCTGGGCATCGCCCTGACCGACTGCATCACCACCGATGCCTTCCTCAAGGACTTCGACCTGTACTTCGCCAAGCTCTTCGACGGCCTGCGCCACGACTCCGGCGACCCGCTGGAATGGGCCGAGAAGTGCATCCGCCACTATGAAAGGCTCGGTATAGACCCGCAGACCAAGACCCTCGTATTCTCCGACGGCCTCGACCTGCCCAAGGCGCTGGAGCTGTATCGCGCCCTGCACGGTCGTATCCACGTCAGCTTCGGTATCGGGACCAACCTGACCTGCGACATTCCCGGTGTCGTGCCCATGAACATCGTGATCAAGATGACCGCCTGCAACGGCCAGCCGGTGGCGAAGATCTCCGATACCCCGGGCAAGACCCAGTGCCGCGACGAGAACTTCGTCGCCTACCTGAAACACGTATTTCGCGTATCAGATGCGCGCTAGCGCCGAGGAACCATCATGAGCAATCGCCAGAAAGAGATAGCCGCCGCCCTGGATGTGGTGCCCCCCTTCGCCGACGACGCCGCCCTGCAGGCAGAGATCGAGCGGCGCAAGGCCTTCATCAAGACCTGCCTGCGCAATGCGCGGCTCAAGGTGCTGGTGCTGGGCATCAGCGGTGGCGTGGATTCGCTGACCGCCGGCCGCCTGGCCCAGCTGACGGTGGAGGAACTGCGCGCAGAGACCGGCGACCCGGATTACCGCTTCATCGCCGTGCGCCTGCCGCACAACACCCAGCACGATGAGCATGACGCCCAGGAATCACTGAAATTCATCCGCGCCGATGTCGAGGACACGGTGAACATCGCCGCCAGCGTGATCGGCCTCGGCGAGCAGGTCACCCACCTGCAGGCGCTGAGCGACGCCCGCCGTGACTTCGTGGTCGGCAACGTCAAGGCGCGTATCCGCATGGTCGCGCAGTTCGCCATCGCCAACGCCAACAACGGCCTGGTGATCGGCACCGACCACGCCGCCGAGGCGGTGATGGGCTTCTTCACCAAGTTCGGCGACGGCGCCTGCGACCTGGCACCGCTCTCCGGCCTGGTCAAGAACCAGGTGCGCGCCATCGCCCGCTACCTGGGTGCGCCGGACAACCTGGTGCAGAAGGTGCCGACCGCCGACCTCGAAGAGCTGCGCCCCGGCAAGCCGGACGAGGAAGCCCATGGCGTCAGCTACGCCGAGATCGACGCCTTCCTGCACGGCGAGGCCGTACGCCAGGAGGCCTACGACATCATCGTGCGCACCTACGACGCCACCCAGCACAAGCGCGACCTGCCGCTGGTGCCCTGAGGCGCTACACCACCGGAGCGGGCGGCGGCGGGTCGGGAAGGGTCGGTTCGCCCGGTTCGTGGGGCTGAGTGGGTTCACCCGGCTCCTCCGGGTCGCCCGGCCCCGGCACCTGTTGCAGCACCAGCGACGGGTCGCTATGGGCGAGGATGGCGTCCACCAGCGCACTGGCACTGGGCGTCAGGGCTTCGAGGATGATCTGGGAGCGCATGGCGTTCCTCCGGCGTTCACAGTGGCTTCAAGCAGTAGAGCCCCGTGATCGCTGAAGAATTCCGCCTATTTGCGCCTCCGCCTCGTAGCCCGGGCTTCAGCCCGGGGCTCTTCCCGAGGCGCTCTCAACGCGGGTCGTTGAAGTGCACGGTGATGGAGACCAGCACCGGCTGCTCCTCGTCGCCCTGGCGGTACTCCGGCTCGAAGCCATAGCCCAGCCAGACCTCGCTGCCGTTCTTGACCACCAGGTCCGAACGCTCGTCGCCGGTGCCTTCCAGCCCTTGCAACCAGGGGCCGACCTGCTCGCGGCGCTGGCCCAGGTGCAACTGGCCGTCCAGGCTGAAGCGCCAATCCGCGCCGCGCTCGCCCACGCCCTGCATCCAGCCGAGGAACAGGCTGTCGTTGTAGCCGCTCAGCTCCCAGCAGCGCACTTCGCGCAGGCGGTCGCCAAGGAACACCAGCATCATCGAATTGCCATACAGCAGCCCGCGCCGCTTGCCGTACATGGGCAGCTCGGCCGTGGGCGTGCCCAGGCGCTCGACGAACTGCGCGCGGGTGGCGCTGGCGGGCAGGCCGAATGCCCCGGTACCGCTGAGCACGGAAAGCTCCGCAGCCTGCAACGACGAGAAAACGCCCAGGCCGAGGGTGAGCAGGAGGGATTTGAGCAGGTTCATTCGTCAGGTTCCTTTGACTGGATAGAGCCATGAAAAAGCCGGGCATGGGCCCGGCTTTGGTCGCAACGCAGGTGGCTCAGGCCTTGGGCAGGGTGACGCCGGTCTGGCCCTGGTACTTGCCGCCGCGGTCGCGGTAGGAGACTTCGCAGGCTTCGTCCGACTGCAGGAAGAGCATCTGCGCCACGCCTTCGTGGGCGTAGATCTTCGCCGGCAGGTTGGTGGTGTTGGAGAACTCCAGGGTCACGTGACCTTCCCACTCCGGTTCCAGCGGGGTGACGTTGACGATGATGCCGCAGCGCGCGTAGGTGCTCTTGCCCAGGCAGATGGTCAACACGTCACGCGGGATGCGGAAGTACTCGACGGTGCGGGCCAGGGCGAAGGAGTTCGGCGGGATGATGCAGACGTCGCTGTTGATGTCGACGAAGCTCTTCTCATCGAAGTTCTTCGGGTCGACCACGGCGGAATGGATGTTGGTGAAGACCTTGAACTCGGCCGCGCAACGCACGTCGTAGCCGTAGCTGGACACCCCGTAGGAAATCACCCGGCTGTCGTCCGCGCCGCGCACCTGGCGCTCGACGAAGGGCTCGATCATCCCGTGTTCCTGGGCCATGCGGCGAATCCACTTGTCCGATTTGATGCTCATGGCGGGGGTCCTGTGAAGGTGAAAAATGATCGCGAATCTTACCGGGCGCGGGCCTTTCGGGCAAAGGGCAGCGACCGGTAGCGTGCCCTGCCGCCCAGTGCCGCCGAGCGGGGCTTGTGGCGGCGCCGTCGAGTGCGCCACTGTTGGCCCGCCCTTGTGGAGAAAGGACCCACCATGACCCCCTGGCTGATCATTCCCGGCCTGTTCTTCGCCGTCTTTTCCTTCTCGTTCTTCAAACGCCGCCGCGCAATCGGCCGGGAACGCTTCATCCGCGAGTTCCGCCCGGCGCCCTGGCTGTTCGACGAACTGCGCAAGCGCCACCCGCAACTGAGCCTGGAAGACTGCATGCTGGTGAGCGCCGGCCTGCGCCAGTACTTCCTCTGCTACCTGAAGAGCGGCTTCGGCTACGTCTCCATGCCCTCCCAGGTGGTGGACGACCTGTGGCACGCCTTCATCCTCGACACCCGCCAATACAAGCGCTTCTGCCAGAAGGCCTTCGGCCGCTTCCTGCACCACCGCCCGGCGCGCACCCTTTCGGGCAACGCCCGCCAGGCCGACGCCGGCCTGCGCCGCTGCTGGTGGTACGCCTGTGAGCAGGAGCGCATCGACCCGCGCAAGCCCGGCCGGGTACCGCTGCTGTTCGACCTGGACAGCCGCCTGGGCATCGTCGGCGGCTTCCTCTATGTGGCCGATTGCAAGGGCGTGCGGCGCAACGACGGCGGCGACGCGGGCAGCGGCGTCATCTACTGCGGCGGGGACTTCGTCGGCGCCGACTCGGGCTACGGCTCCAGCGACTTCGGCGATGGCAGCGGCACGAGCGGCAGCCATCAGGGCGGCGATTCATCGAGCGATGGGGGCGGTTCGGACGGCGGCGGGGACAGCGGAGGGGGATGTGGCGGAGGGTGTGGCGGCGGCGGGGGCGATTGAGCCCCCACCGCCGTGCGACATCAGTCGTCGCTGATGGTGATGGTCGGCATGGCACCGGCGCCCATGCCGGACTGCGCGATGCGCGCGCCGACGCAGCGCGCCATTTCCTGGTAGATCATGGCGATCTGGCTTTCCGGGTCGGCGACGGTGGTCGGCTTGCCGCCATCGGACTGCATGCGGATGGCCATGGACAGCGGCAGGGAGGCCAGCAGGTCGACGCCGTACTGGGCCGCCAGCTTCTCGCCGCCGCCTTCGCCGAACAGGTGCTCGGCATGGCCGCAGTTGGAGCAGATGTGCACGGCCATGTTCTCCACCACGCCCAGCACCGGGATGTTGACCTTGCGGAACATCTCCACGCCCTTCCTGGCGTCCAGCAGGGCCAGGTCCTGCGGGGTGGTGACGATCACGCTGCCGGCCACCGGCACCTTCTGCGCCAGGGTCAGCTGGATGTCGCCGGTGCCCGGGGGCATGTCCACCACCAGGTAGTCGAGGTCGTCCCAGGCGGTCTGGGTGATCAGCTGGATCAGCGCACCGGAGACCATCGGGCCGCGCCACACCACCGGGGTGTTGTCGTCGGTGAGGAAGGCCATGGACATGACCTCCACGCCATGGGACTTGATCGGCACGAAGAACTTCTGGTCGCGCACCTCGGGGCGGGTGCCCTCGGCGATGCCGAACATGATGCCCTGGCTCGGGCCGTAGATATCGGCGTCGAGGATGCCCACGCGGGCGCCTTCGCGGGCCAGCGCCAGGGCCAGGTTGGCGGCGGTGGTGGACTTGCCCACACCGCCCTTGCCCGAGGCGACGGCTATCACGTTCTTGACGTTGGCCAGGGCCGGCACCTGGGCCTGGGCCTTGTGCGGCTCGATCACGCAGTCGACCTCGACCTTGGCCGAGTCGATGCCGTCCTGGTTCTCCAGGGCCATCTGCAGCATCTGCGCCCAGCCGCTCTTGAACAGGCCGGCGGCATAGCCCAATTCCAGGCGTACGTGGACCTTGCCGCCCTGGATGTCGACCTCGCGCAGGCAGCCGGCGCTGACCGGGTCCTGGCCAAGGTGGGGATCGGTGAATTGGCGAAGCGTGGCTTCCACCACGGCGCGGGTGACAGGCATGGAAGACTCCGGGAAAAGACCGACTGAAACAGGCGGGCATCTTAACCCAAAGCCCATGCAACAGATGAAAATGCCCCGCCGCGCCTATATAGTTACCGACTTTCCCGTGTTCCCAGTGCAGCCGATCACCATGACCGAAGCCCGCAAGATCCTCGTCACCAGCGCCCTCCCCTATGCCAACGGTTCCATCCACCTCGGGCATATGGTCGAGTACATCCAGACCGACATCTGGGTGCGCTTCCAGAAGATGCGCGGCAACCAGGCCATCTACGTCTGCGCCGACGACGCCCACGGTTCGGCCATCATGCTGCGCGCCGAGAAGGAGGGCATCACCTCCGAGCAGCTGATCGACAACGTGCGCGCCGAGCACACCACCGATTTCGCCGACTTCCTGGTGGAGTTCGACAACTACCATTCGACCCACTCGGACGAGAACCGCGTGCTGTCCAGCAGCATCTACACCAAGCTGCGCGACGCCGGCCACATCGCCACCCGCCCGGTGACCCAGTACTTCGACCCGGACAAGCAGATGTTCCTGGCCGACCGTTTCATCAAGGGCACCTGCCCGAAATGCGCGGCCGAGGACCAGTACGGCGACAACTGCGAAGTGTGCGGTGCCACCTATTCGCCCACCGAGCTGAAGAACCCCAAGTCGGCCATCTCCGGCGCCACCCCGGTGCTCAAGGAATCGCTGCACTACTTCTTCAAGCTGCCGGACTTCGACGCCATGCTGAAGCAGTGGACCCGCAGCGGCGCCCTGCAGGAGTCGGTGGCCAACAAGATCGCCGAATGGCTGGATGCCGGCCTGCAGGAGTGGGACATCAGCCGTGACGCGCCCTACTTCGGCTTCGAGATCCCCGATGCCCCGGGCAAGTACTTCTACGTCTGGCTGGATGCGCCCATCGGCTACATGGCCAGCTTCCAGAACCTCTGCGCACGCCGCCCGGAGCTGGACTTCGACGCCTTCTGGGGCAAGGACTCCAGCGCCGAGCTGTACCACTTCATCGGCAAGGACATCGTCAACTTCCACGCCCTGTTCTGGCCCGCCATGCTCGAAGGCGCCGGCTACCGCAAGCCGACCGCGCTCAACGTGCACGGCTACCTGACGGTGAACGGGCAGAAGATGTCCAAGTCCCGCGGCACGTTCATCAAGGCGCGCACCTACCTCGACCACCTGAGCCCGGAATACCTGCGCTACTACTACGCGGCCAAGCTGGGCCGCGGCGTGGACGACCTCGACCTGAACCTCGAGGACTTCGTGCAGAAGGTGAACTCCGACCTGGTGGGCAAGGTGGTCAACATCGCCAGCCGCTGCGCCGGTTTCATCCACAAGGGCAACGCCGGCCGCCTGGTGGCCGCCAACGCCGCGCCGGAGCTGTTCGCCGAGTTCAAGGCCGCTGCGCCGAGCATCGCCGAGGCCTTCGAGAACCGTGACTTCGCCCGCGCCATGCGCGAGATCATGGCCCTGGCCGACCGTGCCAACGCCTGGATCGCCGACAAGGCGCCCTGGGCCCTGGCCAAGCAGGAAGGCAAGCAGGACGAGGTCCAGGCCGTCTGCGCCGCGGGCGTCAACCTGTTCCGCCAGCTGGTGATCTTCCTCAAGCCGGTGCTGCCGAACCTCTCCGCCGCCGCCGAACAGTTCCTCAACGTCGCCCCGCTGAGCTGGGCCGACCACGAGACGCTGCTGGCCGACCACCAGCTGAACGCCTTCACCCCGCTGATGACCCGCATCGAGCCGGCGAAGATCGAAGCCATGGTCGCCGCGTCCAAGGAAGACCTGGCCGCCGCCGCACCGGCCCCCGCCGGCAATGGCGAGCTGACCAAGGACCCGCTGGCCGCCGAGATCGGCTTCGACGCCTTCGCCGCCGTCGACCTGCGCATCGCGCTGATCGAGAAGGCCGAGTTCGTCGAAGGCGCCGACAAGCTGCTGCGCCTGTCGCTGGATATCGGCGACCAGAAACGCAACGTGTTCTCCGGCATCAAGAGCGCCTACCCGGACCCGAGCAAGCTGGAAGGCCGCCTCACCCTGTACGTGGCCAACCTGGCCGCGCGCAAGATGAAGTTCGGCGTCTCCGAAGGCATGGTCCTGGCCGCCGGCCCTGGTGGCGAGGAGATCTACCTGCTCAGCCCCGACAGCGGCGCCAAGCCCGGCCAGCGCGTGAAATAAGCGCGACGGCCACCGCGAAGCGCCTGCCCGGTCACCGGCCAGGCGCTTCGTCGTTTCAGGAACCGATAAACCACGCGACACCACGCAAGGAACGCACATGATCAAGCACTGGACCCTGTCCCTGCTGCTGGCCCTCACCGCCCTGGCCGGCTGCTCCCCGTCAGAGCGCGAGTCGGGCGGCGGTGCCGCCTTCCAGGGCGAAGCCTCCAAACCCGGCGCCTTCCTCGCCTACGAGCACCAGGTGTCGATCCACCTCGCCGCCGAAAACGTCGCCCCGCGCCTGGCCGCCGCCCGGGAAGCCTGCAATGACGGGCGTTTCGGCACCTGCGACCTGCTGGCCATCGAGCAGAGCCAGGGCGGCTACCGTGCCGGCCAGCTGGTGCTGCGCATCGTGCCCGAGGGCGTGGAGAAGATGGTCGCCCTGGCCGCCGAAGGGGGCGAACTGGAAAGCCGCAACACCCGCGCCGAGGACCTGGCCCAGGCCGTGGGCGACAACGCCCGCACCCGCGAGCGCCTGGAGCGCCAGTACAAAACTCTCGAGGAGTTCCAGGGGCGCAAGGACCTGGCCGTCGCCGACCTGCTGGCCCTGGCCCGGGAAATGGCCGAGCTGGAGGTGCAGCTGGCCGCCACCAACCAGGAAGCCGCCCAGCAGCAGCGGCGCATCGCCACCAACCTGCTGACCCTGGACTTCACCACCGACCAGCAGCGCCCGAGCCGCCTGTCGCGCATCGGCGATGCCGCCGCCGGCCTGCTGGACAACGCCACCGAAGGCACCGCCCAGGCCCTGGAGATGCTCGGCTACGGCATCCCCTTCGTGATCATCCTCTTCCCCCTGGCGCTGCTGGTGCGCTGGCTGTGGCGCAAATCCACGCGTCGCGGCAAGGCCGCCGCCCAGCCCTGAGCTAGCCTTGCTGACAAGGGCCGCGACCGTGCGGCCCTGTACCGCTCCGGCAGCATCCCGGATAATGCGCGGCCTTTTCGATAGACCCCGACGCCCCTGACATGACCGACTTCATCCTCGCCCTGCTCGGCGCAGCGCTGGTCAACAACCTGATTCTCGTCCTGCCCCTGGGCACCGACGCCCTGCGCCAGCCCCGCAGCCGCAGCCTGGCGCTGGCCGGCGGCCTGCTGCTGGCGCTCGCCACGCCGCTGGCCTGGGTGCTGGACCGGCTGCTCGCGCCCCTCGGCCTCGGCTACCTGGGCATCGCCCTGTTCATCCCCGCCCTGCTGCCGCTGGCCTGGGCGAGCCTCGCCCTGCTCGCCCGCGCAGCTCCACGCCTGCCCCGCGACGGCCTGCTGCCCCTGCTGCTGGGCAACGGCGCGGCACTGGGTGCCATGCTGCTGGCCGCTGCCGGTGATTTCACCAGCGCCCTTGGCCTCGGCATCGGCGGCGGTATCGGCTTCTGGGTCGCCCTGCGCCTGTTCGACGACCTGCTGCAGCGGGTGGAGGCGGCCGACGTGCCCGCGCCCTTCCGCGGCCTGCCGGTGATGCTGATTTGCGCCGGGGTGATGGGCGTTGCCCTGCTCGGCTTCAACGGCATGGTGGCCTCATGAGCCAGGCGGAGTTGATCCAGCGCATCGACGCCCTGCTGCCCCAGACCCAATGCGGCAAGTGCGGCCACCCCGGCTGCCGGCCCTACGCCGAGGGCATGGCCCGGGGCGAGGCGATCAACAAGTGCCCGCCCGGCGGCAGCGCCACCATCATCGCCCTGGCCGACCTGCTGCAGGTGCCGACGCTGCCCCTGGAGGCCCCCGGCGGCCCGGTGCCGCCGCAGCTGGCGTTCATCCGCGAGGCCGAGTGCATCGGCTGCACCAAGTGCATCCAGGCCTGCCCGGTGGACGCCATCGTCGGCGCGGCCAAGCAGATGCATACGGTGATCGCCGACGAATGCACCGGCTGCGAGCTGTGCGTCGCCCCCTGCCCGGTGGACTGCATCGACATCCTGCCCCTGGCGGAGCCTGCGGCCAGCCTGCAGCGCCAGCACGCCGACCAGTTCCGCCGCCGCTACGAACAACGCAACCGCCGCCTCGCCCGCGACGAAGCCCGGCGCCTGGCCGAGCGCGAAGCCCGCGCCGCCAGGGCCGCCCAGGCACATGCGCGGCAGCAGGCGGCGGCCACCCCGGACCCGGTGCAGGCCGCCATCGAGCGGGTCAAGGCACAGAAGGCCGCCGCCGGCACCCGGACCGAACTGCAGAAACGTCTGAAGATCGAGGCCGCCCAGGCCCGGGTCGCCCTGGCCAAGGCCGAGAAGCAGCTGGAGGTCTACGGCACCTCCGACATCGCCGCCCAGGTGCAAGCGCTGCGCGTCGCCAACGCCAGGGCACAGGCCGCACTGGAGGCCGCCAACCAGGCACCGGTGGCAGCCTTCGACGAAGCCGCCTACAAGAAGGCCAGGATCGCCGCCGCCATGGGCCGCACCCAACTGGCCAAGGCGGAGAAGGCCTTTGGCGATGAGCCGTCGCCGGAACAACGCGCCCAACTGGAGGCGCTGCGCGCAATCGTGACCCAGGCCGAAGCCGAGCTGGATCGCCTCCAGGGCGCCCAGGCCGCCGCCCCCACCCCGGGCATGGCCGCGCTGAAGCAGGCGAAGATCGCCCTGGTCAGCCGCCGCGCCGAACTGCGCAGCGCCGAGGCGCGAGGCGCCACCGAAACCGAGCTGGGCCCCCTGCGCCAGGCCCTGGCCGACGCCGAGCAGGCGCTGCACACCGCCGAGGATGCCAGCGGCAAGACCCCGCCGGACCTGCAACGCATCGACAAGACCCCCATCGACCCGGCACTGCGGGCCCTGAAGACCGAGCTGGCCATGGCCCGCGCCGAGGTCAGCAAGCTGGAACGTCGCCAGCCCGTCGACGAACAGGCCCTGACCCGCGCCCGCGAACGCCTGGAGCGCGCCCAGGCGCAGCTCGACGGGCACGCGGCATCATGACCGAACAGCCCGGCTTCGACCCGCGCCCAGGCATGCGCCTGGTGTTGCTGGCCTGCCTGCCGGGCCTGTTCGTACTGCTCTGGCAATACGGCTGCGGCACCCTGGTGCAACTGGCCCTCGCCATCCCCACGGCGCTGGCCTGCGAGGCGCTGGCCAGGCACCTGCGCCACCAGCGCATCGCCCCGACCGACGCCTTGTTCGGCCTGGCGCCCCTGGCCGAGGGCGGCGCCCTGGTCACCGCCGTGCTGCTGGCGCTGGCGCTACCGCCCTACGCGCCCTGGTGGCTGGCGCTCTGTGCAAGCGCGAGCGCCATCCTGCTCGGCAAGTCGCTGTTCGGCGGCTTCGGCCACAACCCCTTCAACCCGGCGATGCTCGGCTTCGCCCTCGCCCTGCTGGCCTTCCCCGCACAGTTCACCCACTGGCCCGCTGCCGGTCATGCCCATGGGCTCTGGGCCGCCGTGCAACAGGTGTTCGGCGTCGGCAGCGGCCTGGTGGACGGCTGGAGCCAGGCCACGGTGCTGGACAGCCTGCGCCACAACGATCGCCTGACCATCGACGAGCTGTTCGCCGGCCACGGCGCCTTCGGCGGTGTCGGCGGGCGCGGTGTCGAGTGGGTCAACCTGGCGTTCCTCGCCGGCGGCCTGTTCCTGCTGCAGCAGCGGGTGATCCGCTGGCACGCGCCCGTGGGCCTGCTCGCCGCGCTGTTCGTCGTCGCGCTGCTGTGCTGGAACGGCAGCGGCTCGGACTCCAACGGCTCGCCGCTGCTGCACCTGTTTTCCGGCGCCACCATGCTCGGCGCCTTCTTCATCGTCACCGAGCCTGTTTCCGGCCCCTCCAGCGACCGTGCGCGCCTGCTGTTCGGTGCCGGCGCCGGCCTGCTGGTCTATGCGGTCCGCACCTGGGGCGGCTACCCGGACGGGCTGGCCTTCGCGGTGCTGGCAATGAACCTGCTGGTGCCGACACTGGAACGCCTGGCGGCGTGGAGCGAGCGCCGATGAACGGCCGCGCCCTGGTGACGCTGCTGGCCCTGGGGATGGCGGGAACCGTGCTGCTGGTCGCCCTGCAGCTGGGCCTCGCCCCGCGCATCGACGAGGCACGCCAGGCGGCCGAGGAACGCGCGCTGCTCGACCTGCTGCCGACCGGCAGCTATGACAATCACCCCTTGCGCGAGCCCGTCACCCTCCCGGATGCCGAAGCCCTGGGGCGCCCGGCGCCCGATTCGGCGTGGCTGGCCCGCCGTGAGGGTCAGGTGATGGCGCTGCTCCTGCCCGTCACGGGGCAAGGGTACGAAGGCCCGATCCGCCTGCTGCTGGCCATCGCCCCGGACGGCCGCCTGTTGCGCAGCAAGGTGCTGGAGCACCGCGAGACCGCGGGTATCGGCGACCGCATCGAGCCGTCACGCAGCCCCTGGCTGGCGAGCCTGGACGGCATCTCGCTCGGCAATCGCCCCGGGGAATGGCGGGTCAGGGCCGATGGCGGCGGGTTCGACCAGATCGCCGGTGCCACCATCACCTCGCGTGCCGTACTCGCCGCGACCCAGCAGGGGCTGCGCTACTTCGACAGCCATCGCGAGCAATTGCTGGGAGAGGCGCCATGAAACCGGTGAGCCCCCTGGCGCTGCTCGGCCTGGCGCCGCTGCTGGGCACCAGCGACCTGCTGGTCAAGGCGCTGGGCATCACCCTGGTCGCCCTGCCGCTGCTGACGCTGTTCGGCGCGGCACTGCCCACCCTGCGCCGGCTGCTCCAGGGGCGCGCCCTGTGGCTCGGCGCCACGCTGCTCGCCGGCGCGCTGACAGGCGCCGCCCAGTTGCTGATGCAGGCCGCAGCGTTCGAACTGCATCGGGCCCTGGGCCCCTTCCTCGCCCTGCTGGCGCTGCCTTGCCTGCTGCTGGTGGCGAGCGAGCCCGGCGGCCCCGATGCGGGCCTGCGCCAGGGGCTGGTGTTCGCATCGTTCGCCCTGGCGCTGGGCGCACTGCGGGAACTGCTCGGCCATGCCAGCCTGCTGGCCCATGGCGAATGGCTGGGCCTCGGCGCCCTGCACTGGCAGGCCGCAGCCGATGGCCTGCCGCTCTTCGTCTCGGCACCGGGAGGCCTTATCCTCCTCGGCCTGCTCCTGGCGCTCGTGCGCCTCAAACCCTAATCAGAAGCCGTCGACCATGAATGCCGCCAAACGCCTGGAAATCTTCCGCCGCCTGCATGAGGACAACCCCGAGCCCAAGACCGAGCTGGCCTATTCCTCGCCCTTCGAACTGCTGATCGCGGTGATCCTCTCCGCCCAGGCCACCGATGTCGGGGTGAACAAGGCCACGGCCAGGCTGTTCCCGGTGGCCAATACGCCGGAAGCCATCTACGCGCTGGGCGTGGAGGGGCTGTCGGAGTACATCAAGACCATCGGCCTTTACAACAGCAAGGCGAAGAACGTCATCGAGACCTGCCGCATCCTCGTCGAGAAGCACGGCAGCCAGGTGCCGCAGGAGCGCGAGGCGCTGGAGGCCCTGCCCGGCGTCGGTCGCAAGACCGCCAACGTGGTGCTCAACACCGCCTTCCGCCAGTTGGCCATGGCGGTGGACACGCACATCTTCCGCGTCAGCAACCGCACCGGCATCGCCCCCGGCAAGAACGTGCTGGAGGTGGAGAAGAAGCTGCTCAAATTCGTACCAAGGGATTACCTGCTCGACGCCCACCACTGGCTGATCCTGCATGGCCGCTACGTCTGCGTGGCCCGCAAGCCGCGCTGCGGCGCGTGCCGGATCGAGGACCTGTGCGAATACAAGGCGAAAACCTCGGACGATTGAAGCTTCATTGAATCGCCCAATGTTTCGATTGAAAAAATCTTTTTTACCGGCTCCGGCTTTGTCGCTATAAGGTGCGCCAATAGCGCCCCGCATCGTGGAGTGACCGTATGAGCACAGGCAAAGAAGAGATCGAGACCGAGGAAGACTTCGTCGCCGAAGACAGCGATGAAGGCGAAACTCCCGTCGAAGCTGCCAAGACCAACCTGACCAAGCGCCGCATCATCGACAACTACCTGGAAGAGCGCCGCCTGCAGAAGCAGTTGTCCGACTACGATTTCGACTTCTGATCTGTGAAGCCGCCCGAAAGCCCCGCCGATGCGGGGCTTTTTGTTGGCCAGCAGAAAGGGCTTTCAGTGGCTCTCCGCGTTCGCGGGGATGACGGGGTGGGGCTTGGAGCCCGGGTCCACAGGCAAGAAGGCCCCGCATCGGCGGGGCTCTTCGGGATCGAGGCGCTCAGTCGTTGCGCGAAGGCGAGAGCAGTTCGATCTTGTAGCCGTCCGGGTCTTCGACGAAAGCCAGGATGCTGGTGCCGTGCTTCATTGGACCCGGCTCGCGGGTGATCTTGCCGCCACGGGCGCGGATGTCTTCGCAGGCCTTGTAGACATCGGCCACTTCCAGGGCGATATGGCCATAGCCGGTGCCCAGCTCGTACCTGTCCACACCCCAGTTGTAGGTGAGCTCGATGACGCTGTTCTCGGCTTCGTTGCCGTAGCCGACGAAGGCCAGGGTGAACTGGCCGTCCGGGTAGTCCTTGCGACGCAGCAGGGTCATGCCCAGGACTTCGGTGTAGAAGGCGATGGATGTGTCCATGTCGCCGACGCGCAGCATGGTATGCAGCAGTCGCATCTCGGTTTCTCCTCATTGGCTTGAAACGACAAGCCCCGGCTCGTGACCGGGGCTTGGAAGGCAGCTTAAAGCCGGAAGCCCGAAGCGGGAAGTCTTCCTGCTCCAAGCTCTCGGCTTACAGCTCAGAACAGCTTGCGACCCTTGCCGGCGGCGATGCGCATGCGCAGGGCGTTGAGCTTGATGAAGCCCGCCGCGTCCGCCTGGTTGTAGGCGCCGCCGTCTTCCTCGAAGGTCGCGATGTTGGCGTCGAACAGCGAGTCGTCGGACTTGCGGCCGACCACGATGACGTTGCCCTTGTAGAGCTTCAGGCGTACCACGCCGTTCACGTTGCTCTGCGAGGCGTCGATCATCTGCTGCAGCATCAGGCGCTCGGGGCTCCACCAGTAGCCGGTGTAGATCAGGCTGGCGTACTTGGGCATCAGCTCGTCTTTCAGGTGGGCCACTTCGCGGTCCAGGGTGATGGACTCGATGGCGCGGTGGGCGCGCAGCATGATGGTGCCGCCGGGGGTCTCGTAGCAGCCACGGGACTTCATGCCGACGTAGCGGTTCTCGACGATGTCGAGGCGGCCGATGCCGTTCTCGCCACCGACGCGGTTCAGCTCGGTCAGCACCTGGGCCGGGGTCATGTCCTTGCCGTCGATGGCGACGATGTCACCGGCGCGGTAGGTGAGCTCGATGTAGGTGGGGGTGTCCGGCGCCGCTTCCGGCGACTTGGTCCACTTCCACATGTCCTCTTCGTGCTCGGTCCAGGTGTCTTCCAGCACGCCGCCCTCATAGGAAATGTGCAGCAGGTTGGCGTCCATGGAGTACGGGGACTTCTTCTTGCCGTGGCGCTCGATCGGGATGGCGTGCTTCTCGGCGTAGTCCATCAGCTTCTCGCGGGACAGCAGGTCCCACTCGCGCCAGGGGGCGATCACCTTCACGCCCGGCTTCAGCGCGTAGGCGCCCAGCTCGAAGCGGACCTGGTCGTTGCCCTTGCCGGTGGCGCCATGGGAGATGGCGTCGGCGCCGGTCTCGTTGGCGATCTCGATCAGGCGCTTGGCGATCAGCGGGCGGGCGATGGAGGTACCCAGCAGGTACTCGCCTTCGTAGATGGTGTTGGCGCGGAACATCGGGAAGACGAAGTCGCGGACGAATTCTTCGCGCAGGTCGTCGATGTAGATTTCCTTGACGCCCATGGCCTGGGCCTTGGCGCGGGCCGGTTCGACCTCTTCGCCCTGACCGAGGTCGGCGGTGAAGGTCACCACTTCGCAGTTATAGGTGTCTTGCAGCCACTTGAGGATTACCGAGGTGTCCAGGCCACCGGAATACGCCAGGACAACCTTCTTCACGTCCGCCATGCCATCAACTCCACGGGGTTGTACGAAAAACCCGTGATTCTACTGACCCTGGCGGCCAAATTACAGTGGCGCGACAGGCAATGACGACCAAGCGACAGATTCTTTCGTCCAATCGACCCGGGCAGGATTCAGGAGGCGGCGCCCTGGGTGGCCTTGTCGGCCTCGGGGATGATCGGCGCGGGCGCCGCTGCAGGGGCTTCGGCAGGGGGCGCCTCGGCCTCGCGGGACAGGCTGAGGGTGACGCGGCGGTTCTTCGCGCGGTTGGCCTCGTTGTTGTTGGGCACCAGCGGATAGCGCTCGCCGTGGAAGCGCATGACCATGTGCGACTCGGGAATGCCGTTGGCCTTGAAGTAGTCGTAGACGGCCAGGGCGCGGCGGCGCGACAGGTCGCGGTTGGTCAGGCGGTTGCCGGCGTTGTCGGAGTGGCCGTCGATTTCGAGGTGATTGACGCTGGGATCGGCCTTCAGGTAGTCGAGGATGATCTCCAGCCGGGCCCGCGCCATCTCGTCCAGCGCCGTGCCGCCGCCGGCAAAGCCGACCTGGGCGTTCTTGATCTGGTCGAAGTTGACCGGCAGCAGCTTGGTCGTGCAGGCGAGGTAGTCGTTGTAGGCCTTGTTGAACTTCACCGGCAACAGGCGCACTTCGATGGCATCCCCACCCTGCAGGGTGCGGTGGCGCACCAGCGGGCTGCGCCCTTCCAGCAGGCCGGCCAGCAGGCGGCCGCCCTGGAGCTGGGAACTGTTGAAGGGGACATCGCCATTGCCGACGCTGACCGCGCCGAGGTTGATATCGCCGCGTCCGGGCTGCCAGGGCGCCGCAGCGGCCAGCAGGGTGGCGGAGCCTGCCCCCAGCCAGCGCTCGCGGGCCTTGATGCGGAACGTCACCTGTTCACCGGCGCGACGTACGAACTCGCCGCTGCCGAAATCGGTGATCGGTTGCGACAGGCGGCATTCGAACTTGTCCCCCTCGACCGTCCACTCGGCCTTCTCCAGGCGCGTCTGGAAGGTAATGGCCATGGCCGGAAGGCTGGCGAACAGGCTGAGCAGGGCGACATAGCGCTGGCGCACGGCGGCGGGCTCCACGGGGAAATTTCTGCACTCCCCTGGGCTATCGGTGGCGTAGGGCAAAACTTGAGTGGATTCGACGCACGTCCTTGTAGGAGAGGGCCAGCCGTGGCGCCCTCCCCCGTCACATCGTGAACAGCCGCCGATGCCCTGAAACACAAGCCCCGCGTGCCCCGAAAAAGCTTTTCCGGTAGCATGCACGACGAGTTTTGCCCGCCTGGAAGCCCCCCATGTCCGACCGTTTGACCTTGCTGCGCCCCGACGACTGGCACATCCATCTGCGCGATGGTGCCGTGCTGTCCCACACAGTCGCCGATGCCGCGCGCACCTTTGGCCGCGCCATCATCATGCCCAACCTGGTGCCACCGGTGCGCAACGCCGAAGAGGCCGACGGCTATCGCCAGCGCATCCTCGCCGCCCGCCCGGCCGGCAGCCGCTTCGAGCCGCTGATGGTGCTCTACCTCACCGATCGCACCAGCCCCGAGGACATCCGTGCGGCCAAGGCTTCCGGCTTCGTCCATGCCGCCAAGCTCTACCCGGCCGGCGCGACCACCAACTCGGATTCGGGCGTGACCCGCATCGACACGATCTTCCCGGCCCTGGAAGCCATGGCCGAAGTCGGCATGCTGCTGCTGGTGCACGGCGAGGTCACCCGCAGCGAAATCGACGTGTTCGACCGCGAGAAGGTCTTCATCGACGAGCATCTGCGTCGCGTGGTCGAACGCTTCCCGACCCTGAAGGTAGTCTTCGAGCACATCACCACCCGCGATGCCGTGCAGTTCGTGGAATCGGCCTCGGCCAACGTCGGTGCCACCATCACCGCACACCACCTGCTGTACAACCGCAACCACATGCTGGTCGGCGGCATTCGCCCGCACTTCTATTGCCTGCCGATCCTCAAGCGCAACGTGCATCAGGAAGCCCTGCTGGACGCGGCCACCGGCGGCAGCGAGCGCTTCTTCCTCGGCACCGACTCGGCCCCCCACGCCAAGCACGCGAAGGAAGCCGCCTGTGGTTGCGCCGGCTGCTACACCGCCTACGCCGCCATCGAGCTCTATGCCGAGGCCTTCGAGCAGCGCAACGCGCTGGACAAGCTGGAGGCCTTCGCCAGCAAGAACGGCCCGGACTTCTACGGCCTGCCGCGTAACACCGACACCATCACCCTGGTCCGTGAAGAATGGACCGCCCCTGCGAGCCTGCCGCTCGGCGAGCAGACCGTGATTCCGCTGCGCGCTGGCGAGACGCTGCGCTGGCGCCTGCTGGAGGACAACGCGTGAGCGAAGACCTGTACGACGAAGAGCTCGACGGCAACCTGCCGCAAGGTCCCCGCCACCCGATGGCCGCCCGCTTCCGTGGCTACCTGCCCGTGGTAGTGGATGTCGAGACCGGCGGTTTCAACGCCGCCACCGACGCCCTGCTGGAGATCGCGGCGACCACCATCGCCATGGACGAACAGGGCTTCCTCTACCCGGATCACACCCACTTCTTCCGCGTCGAGCCCTTCGAGGGCGCCAACATCGAACAGGCGGCGCTGGAGTTCACCGGCATCAAGCTCGACCACCCGCTGCGCATGGCGGTTAGCGAGGAGCACGCGCTGAACGAGATCTTCCGGGGCCTGCGCAAGTCGATCAAGGCCAGCGGCTGCAAGCGCGCCATCCTCGTGGGGCACAACAGCAGCTTCGACCTGGGCTTCCTCAACGCGGCGGTGAACCGGACCGGCATCAAGCGCAACCCCTTCCACCCCTTCTCCAGCTTCGACACCGCGACCCTCGCGGGCCTCGCCTACGGCCAGACCGTACTGGCGAAAGCCTGCCAGGTGGCCGGCATCGAGTTCGATGGCCGCGAAGCCCACTCCGCGCGCTACGACACCGAGAAGACCGCCGAGCTGTTCTGCGGCATCGTCAATCGCTGGAAGGAGATGGGCGGCTGGATGGAAGACGACGACTGACGTCACGCCCCCCAACGCCCTCTATATAAGGAAGCCCGGCGATGCCGGGTTTTCTTCTGCCTGGAATCGACCGCAGCTTGGCGCCAAGCGCTATGACGCTGCGTCCTCTCACTACCGGCCTGGAACCAGCCGCCCCCACGGAAACGCTCTGGGACGGGGCCTGACGAACGGACTTTGACAATCATTCTCATTCTGATTAGTATCGCTTTCCATCAAGCCCACAACCGAGCATTGAGCCCACCCATGTACGTCTGTCTCTGCCAAGGTGTCACTGACGGCCACATTCGTGATGCGATCTATGAAGGCTGCTGCAGCTACCGCGAGGTCCGCGAGACCCTCGGCGTCGGCACCCAATGCGGCAAGTGTGCCTGCCTCGCCAAGCAGGTCGTGCGTGAAACCCTCTCGGACGTACGGAGCAGCCAGGCATCCCTCGCCTACCCTGCGAGTTTCGTGCCTGCGTGAGTTGAAGAAGTTTTGAAGAACCGGACCTGGCGTCCGGTTTTTTTATGCCTGCAATTCAAGCAGTTAGCACCAAGACGCGGAATCTAAACATTCTTATTCACATTCAAATTATCTTACATATCAATAACTTACGTTGACTTTGCCCGGCAACTGGATAAAATTCGACCACTGACACCCATTTGCACGGCAGGACTCCACATGAAAGGCGACAAGAAAGTCATCCAGCATCTCAACAAGATCCTCGGCAACGAACTTGTGGCCATCAACCAGTATTTCCTGCACGCGCGCATGTACGAGGACTGGGGCCTGGAGAAACTCGGCAAGCACGAGTACCACGAGTCCATCGACGAGATGAAGCACGCCGACAAGCTCATCAAGCGCATCCTCTTCCTGGAAGGCATTCCCAACCTGCAGGACCTGGGCAAGCTGATGATCGGCGAGAACACCAAGGAAATGCTCGCCAGCGACCTGAAGCTGGAGCTGAACGCCATTCCGGACCTGAAAGCCGCCATCGCCTACTGCGAGAGCGTCGGTGACTATGGCAGCCGCGAACTGCTGGAAGACATCCTCGAGTCCGAGGAAGAGCATATCGACTGGCTGGAGACCCAACTGGGCCTGATCGAGAAGGTGGGCCTGGAGAACTACCTGCAATCGCAGATGGACGAGTAAAGACTCCGGACATGAAAAAGCCCCGCATCTGCGGGGCTTTTCTTTTGCAGCGAGGAATCAGGCGCTGGCTTTCTTGCTCACCGCGTCCTTGATCAGCTGCTGCAGCTCACCCTTCTCGAACATCTCGGCGAGGATGTCGCTGCCGCCGACCAGTTCACCATTCACCCACAGCTGGGGAAAGGTCGGCCAGTTGGCGTAAGTGGGCAGGTTGGCGCGGATTTCCGGGTTCTGCAGGATGTCGACGTAGGCGAATTTCTCGCCACAGCCCATGACGACCTGAGCGGCGCGTGCCGAGAAGCCGCACTGGGGGGCATTCGGCGAGCCTTTCATGTACAGCAGTACGGTGTTGTTGGCGATCTGCTCTTTGATGGTTTCGATGATATCCATGGCTACCTCGGCTGAACGTTCCGACTCGTCGGTCGGCAGGATGGGCGGCATTGTAACGGAAGTCCGAGCTCAACGCTCGGACTTGCCCCGCGACATTCAGGCCGCCACCACCTCCACCGGCACGCCGTTGAGCGCGGCGTTGCCGGAGACCGCATCCAGATACCGCTCGTCGGTCAGGTCGTTGGCACTGGCCCCCGGCTGCTCGCTGGCGATGCCCATCATCACGCCCGGGCGCGCATGCCCCCAACCGTGAGGCAGGCTGACGACGCCGGCCATCATCTCCTCGCTGGCCGCCACCTCGACCTCGATCATCCCCACGCGCGAGCGCACCTTCACCCGCTGGCCATCGACCAGCCCACGACGCGCCAGGTCGCCCGGGTTCATCAGCAGCTGGTGACGTGGCTTGCCCTTCACCAGGCGGTGGTAGTTGTGCATCCAGGAGTTGTTGCTGCGTACGTGACGGCGGCCGATCAGCACCAGCCCGCCCTCCTCGGGCACGGCCTGCGTGGCGAAGCGGGCCAGGTCGTCGAGGAAGATCGAGGGGGCTGCGAGCACGCGCTTGTCGGCCGTTTTCAGGCGACCCGCCAGGTTGGGCTTGAGCGCGCCAAGGTCCAGCCCATGGGGGAAGTCCCCCAGGCGCTGCACCGAGAGCTTGTGCTCGGAACGCTCGCCATAGGGGCCGAAGCGCAGGCCCATGTCGATCATCTGCCTGGGCTCCAGGGTCGGCTTCAGCTCCACGCCGGTACGCGCCGCGAATGCCTTGGCCAGGCCGACGAAGATCTCCCAGTCATGCAACGCACCCTGGGGCTTGGCCAGCACCGGCTCGTTGAAGCGGGTGACGTTACGCACGGCGAAGAGGTTGAAGGTGGTGTCGTAGTGATCATGTTCCAGCGGCGCGGTGGGCGGCAGGATCAGGTCGGCGTAGCGCGTCGTCTCGTTGATGTAGAGGTCGATGCTGAGCATGAACTCCAGCCCGTCGAGGGCCTGTTCGAGGCGTCGCCCGTTGGGTGTGGACAGCACCGGATTGCCGGCGACCGTCACCAACGCGCGGACCTGCCCCTCGCCCGGGGTCAGCATCTCCTCGGCCAGGGCCGAGACGGGCAGCTCGCCACCGTACTCCGGCAGCCCGGAGACGCGACTCTGCCAGCGGTTGAAATGACCGCCCGAGGTGGTCGCGACCAGGTCCACGGCCGGCTCCGTGCAGAGCACACCGCCGACGCTGTCGACGTTGCCGGTGACCAGGTTGATCAACTGGATCAACCACTGGCAAAGACTACCGAAGGCCTGGGTGGAAACCCCCATGCGCCCGTAGCAGACGGCACTCCCGGCAGCGGCGAAGTCACGCGCCAGCTGGCGGATGGCGGCGGGATCGATGCCGCAACGCGGGCCCATGGCCTCGGCGGTGAACGCGGTGATGGCACGGCGGACCTCGTCCAGCCCGTCGACCGCCAGGTGCGTCGGGCGGCCAAGCCCCTCTTCGAACAGGGTATTGAGCAATGCCAGCAGGAGCGCTGCATCCTGCCCCGGCCGCACGAACAGGTGCTGGTCGGCGATGGCGGCCGTCTCGCTGCGACGCGGGTCCACCACCACCAGGCGGCCGCCGCGCGCCTTGATGGCCTTCAGGCGCTTCTCCACGTCGGGCACGGTCATGATGCTGCCGTTGGACGCCAGCGGGTTGCCGCCGAGGATCAGCATGAAATCGGTGTGGTCGATGTCGGGTATGGGGATCAGCAGGCCATGGCCGTACATCTGCTGGCTCACCAGGTGGTGGGGCAACTGGTCCACGGAGGTGGCGGAGAAGCGGCTGCGGGTCTTCAGTAGGCCGAGGAAGTAGTTGCTGTGGGTCATCAACCCATAGTTGTGCACGCTCGGGTTGCCCTGGTACACGGCCACTGCGTTATGGCCGTGGCGCGCCTGGATGTCGGCCATGCGCTCCGCGACCAGTGCGAACGCCTCGTCCCAGCCGATGGGTTGCCACTCGCTGCCGGCGCGACGCATGGGCTGGCGCAGGCGGTCGGGGTCGTTCTGGATGTCCTGAAGGGCCACGGCCTTGGGGCAGATGTGGCCACGGCTGAAGCTGTCCTGGGCATCCCCCTTGATGGAAAGGATGTGCCGGGAGCCATCTTCCCGATCCTCGGTTTCGATGGTCAGCCCGCAGATGGCTTCGCAGAGATGGCATGCACGGTGGTGAACGGACTTGGTCATGGCCTTGCCTCATGTTCTTGTGTCGAGACGACCGGTCGGGTCGCAAGAGCAGAACTATGGAAGCAGATCGATCGGCCGGCCAGTAGATTCAACGGTATGAATCGGCAGGCATCAGGCCTGCCGATTCGCTTAACGGGTCAGCGGATGGACTGGATGGTGCCCTTGTTGCCAGTCACCTTGGCGCTCACTTTCTTGAAGACGAAATAGTCCTGGATGGTGAGCTCATAGCGCGGCGCCACGATCAGGTCGGCACCGGAGGATTTGACGGCCTTGAACGCGGCAGCGGATTTCACCGCCGAGATGGGATCGGGCCCGAAAGGCAGGCTGCCACCGGCATCACCGCCGTAGACCACGCCATCGGCGAACTGGGAGTCGCCGCCGAATTGCAGGAAGTGGAACAGGATGTTCACTTCGGACTGCCCGCTGATCGGCTCGCCTACCGCCACATCTGCCTTCAGGCCGGTCTTGACGTTGCCGTTGAGCGGTGAGCTCGGCTGGCTGACGTTGTAGCTGCTGCAACCGGTCATACCGGCGATAGCGACGACCAGGGCGGCAGGTACGAGGAACTTCTTCATTGGTATCTCCATGATCAGAACATGCTGGCCGGGCCCAACATCCGTAGGCGGGCCCCGCCCTCGAAACCGAGTGATTTCGAGGCGGCACAAGCTAGCAACGCGCCCTGCGTCGCATAAGTTCATGCAGGCTGATTTGTCCCTTGGAAATTTCCCACACCCTACCTCTTCGCCGAATTTCCTTGCATTCGGTCAAGCGTTCGCGCCATCCGGTCCGGCCACGATTCCAGGCAGCACGCCCTGGATACCTGTCGGGACGGTTTTCGCCACGACCTCGAGCCGACGGCCAAGAAGACGCGGGCACGCCTCTGGCACGGGGCCTTCGAGGCACTGGTTGGCAGAGTGCGACAATTCCTTATAAGATCGCGCCTCCCCCTATTCCGTCGCCCCGTGCGGCTTAGCCCGCCGGTCCCGCCTGCTTTTCCCTGAAAAAACCGACCAGGACCCGCGGCCAGAGGCAAAAAAAGGTAGTCAGCAATGAGCGCAAGGCACTTTCTCTCCCTGATGGATTGCACCCCCCAGGAGCTGAGCAGCCTGATCCGTCGAGCCATCGAGCTGAAGGACCTGCGCCACCGAGGCGTCCCCTACGAGCCCCTGAAAAGCCGCGTGCTGGGCATGATCTTCGAGAAGGCCTCCACCCGCACCCGCCTCTCCTTCGAGGCCGGCATGATCCAGCTCGGCGGCCAGGCGATCTTCCTCTCGCCCCGCGACACGCAGCTGGGCCGGGGCGAGCCGATCAGCGACTGCGCCATCGTCATGTCGCGCATGCTCGATGCGGTGATGATCCGCACCTTCGCCCACAGCAAGCTGGTGGAATTCGCCGCCAACTCCCGCGTACCGGTGATCAACGGCCTGTCCGACGACCTGCACCCCTGCCAGTTGCTGGCCGACATGCAGACCTTCCAGGAACACCGCGGCGCCATCCAGGGCAAGACCGTGGCCTGGATCGGCGACGGCAACAACATGTGCAACACCTATATAGAAGCGGCGATCCAGTTCGATTTCCGCCTCAACGTCGCCTGCCCCGAGGGCTTCGAGCCCAACCCGGCGTTCCTCGCCCAGGCGGGTGACCGCGTGCAGGTGATGCGCGACCCGCGCGAAGCGGTGCGCGGCGCCCACCTGGTGAGCACCGATGTCTGGACCTCCATGGGCCAGGAAGAGGAAACCGCTCGGCGCCTGGCGCTGTTCAAGCCCTACCAGGTGAACCAGGCGCTGCTTGCGCTGGCCGATGAAGCGGTTATCTTCATGCACTGCCTGCCGGCGCACCGGGGCGAGGAAATCAGCATGGACCTGCTCGACGACCCGCGTTCCGTGGCCTGGGACCAGGCAGAAAACCGTCTGCATGCGCAAAAGGCGCTGCTGGAACTTCTCGTCGAACACGCGTCCCGAGCATGAGCCACGAACTGCTTCTAAACCTGCGCAACCTGAGCTGCGGCTACCAGGACCAGCGCGTCGTACAGAACCTCAACCTGCACCTCAACGCCGGCGACATCGGTTGCCTGCTGGGGCCGTCCGGATGCGGCAAGACCACCACCCTGCGCGCCATCGCCGGCTTCGAACCCGTATTCGAAGGCGAGATCGTGCTGGCCGGCGAGGTGATCTCCAGGGCCGGCTTCACCCTGGCCCCGGAAAAACGTCGCATCGGCATGGTGTTCCAGGATTACGCGCTGTTCCCCCACCTCACGGTGGAAGAGAACGTCGCCTTCGGCATCCGCAAGCACCCCGAGCGCGAGCGCATCACCAGCGAGCTGCTGGAGCTGGTCAAGCTCGGGCACCTCGCCAAGCGCTACCCCAACGAGCTTTCCGGCGGCCAGCAGCAACGCGTGTCCCTGGCCCGCGCCCTGGCGCCGGAACCGGTGCTGCTGCTGCTCGACGAGCCCTTCTCCAACCTCGATGGCGAGCTGCGCCGCCGCCTCAGCCATGAGGTGCGCGACATCCTCAAGGCCCGCGGCACCAGCGCCGTGCTGGTGACCCACGACCAGGAAGAGGCCTTCGCGGTCAGCGACCAGGTCGGTGTGTTCCACAACGGCAACCTGGAACAGTGGGACACCCCCTACAACCTCTACCACGAGCCGGCGACCCCCTTCGTCGCCAGCTTCGTCGGCCAGGGCTACTTCATCCGCGGCCAGCAGGTCTGCCCGGATACGGTCCAGACCGAGCTCGGGGTGATCAGCGGCAACCGTGCCTACGCCTGGCCGGAAGGCAGCGCGGTGGACGTGCTGCTGCGCCCGGACGACATCGTCCCGGCGCCCGATGGCGCGCTCAGGGCGCTGGTAACCGGCAAGACCTTCCTCGGCGCCGCCACCCTCTACCGCCTGCAACTGCCTACCGGCACCCAGCTGGAAGCCATCTTCCCCAGCCATGCCGACCACCAGCCCGGCCAGCACGTGGGCATCCGCGTGGCCGCCGACCACCTGGTGGTGTTCCCCGCCAACGGCAGCGTCGCCACCCAGGCCATGCAGGACGAGGGCGTGCGCCGCTACAGCACGGCGAGTTGATCACGGCCGCTGTGCTTGGCCTCGTAGAGCGCCATGTCGACCCGCAGCAGGCTGTCCTCCCAGGACTCGCCGGGCCGATAGGCGCTGACTCCGAGGGACAGCGTCAGCTTCAGGCCCGGGCATTGATCCCAGTGCGCGGCGCGCACCTTGGCCTGCAAGCGCTCCAGCATCACCTCGGCGCCCGCCTCGTTGGTGCGTGAAAGCACCAGCAGGAACTCCTCGCCGCCCAGCCGCGCGACGAAGTCCACGTCCCTCACCGAGTCCTGGAGCATCTTCGACAATTGCCGCAGCACCGCGTCGCCGCAGCCGTGGCCATAGCGATCGTTGACGTTCTTGAAGTAGTCCAGGTCCACCAGGCAGAGCACGAAGCCATAGTCGCCACGATCGGCCAGGGCCTTCTGCTGGGCCAGGATGTCCTTGGTGAAACGGCGGTTGTAGAGCCCGGTGAGCTCATCGGTGATGGCCAGCTTCTGGATGCTCTCCAGGGCCATGCGCAGGTCGTTGTTGCGTTGCACCAGGCTGCGCCGCAGGCCGTTCATCTCCAGCGAAAGCAGGCCGACACCGGTCAGCAGCACGAAGAACTCCACCGCCTGGATCGCTTCGCTGTGCAGGTCGAGTTCCCGCCCCGAGGCGACCAGCGAGCTGATGAGCAGGGCGTAGCACACAGCGGTCAGCAGGATCACCAGCAGGAAGCCGCGCAACTGCAGGCGGAAGGTGCCGAACATCAGCACCAGCAGCACCGTCATCAGAAACAGCAGGCGCAGCTCGCCGGCATGGTAGGCGGTGGCGAAGATCACGCAGATCGCCCAGCTCATCAGCGGCAGCGTCAGGCTGGGATCGTGGAAGCGCAGGTTGAGGTTGCTGCGCACCAGGGCCAGGAATGCCAGGCAACTGAGCCCGACCAGGCCCGTGAGCACCAGCATGCCGACCAGGCTCAGGCCCAGGTAACCGGCGGCGTGCGCCGACCAGCACAACAGCAGGAACAACAATGATGCACCGCTGGCCAGCGATACCCTTCGCAGGCGCAGCAGCTGATGTCGGGAGGGCTGCATGGGCTCCCCTTTCTTGGCGATGAATGGCCGGGAGTATAGACAGGCGTCGTGATCCCGCCGCCGATCAGGGCGTCGTCACGCCATAGCTGCGCATCAGGGCATCCAGCCGGCCTGACGCCCGATAGCGCTGCAGCCCCTCCTCGAACAGGGCGTTGTAGCGCGCGCTGGCCTCGATGGCGGGGGAAAACGCCAGGTAGATGGGCACATCCGGGGCGCGGCAGCCCGCCACCTGCAGGCGATCCTGCTGACGGGTGCGGGCCAGCAGGTTCTCCATCACCCAGCTATTCTCCACCGTGGCGTCGAGGCGCCCGAAGCGCACCTTCTCCACGTTCATCTCCAGAGCCTGCTCGCCCGAGACCACCTGCACCCGGTCGCCTTTCGCGCGGTGCAGGCGGACGTAGGCATCGATCTCCTGCCCGTAGCTGTAGCTGTTGATGGTGCCCAGGCGCACCTGTGCGAGCGAACCCAGCCCCTGGTAGCGCCAGGTCGCCCCCTGAGCGACGTAGAAGCACATGCGCGAGATGCCCGGCGCCGTAGGCGTGTAGAGGAAATCGGGAGCGTCCTGGATACCGGCGCCGATCACCGCGTTGAGCTTGCCGGTGCGGGCATCGCTGATGGCGCGCGCCCAGTTGACCACCCGGTACTCAACCTGGATGCCGGACTCGGCGAAGATGTCCCGCGCCAGCTCGACGAAGATACCCGGCTTGGCCGAGCCGGGCGCACAGTTGATCGGGCACCAGATATCGCCGGCGATGACCACCGTCTCGGCCCGCACGGGGCCGATGGCGAACAACGCGGCCAGCCCGAAGGCCAGGCCGCGCACGCGGCGATGACGAAAAGCATCCCTGAAATACACGTAGAACTCCCTGTATCGCGACCAGCTCCAGAGCGCAGCTTACGCCTCGCTGGCCTCGCTGCGTACCCGTTGGACGGCATCCAGCCATCCTTCGTAAAGCCTGGCCCGGTGCGCGCTCGCCATGTGCGGGGTGAAACGCTGCTGGCGATGCCAGTGCCGGGCGATCTCGTCGAGGTCGCGGTACAGCCCCGCCTTCAGGCCCGCCAGGTAGGCGGCGCCCAGGGCGGTGGTCTCGGTGACCTCGGGGCGTTCCACCGCCACACCGAGGATATCGGCGAGGAACTGCATCACCCAGTTGTTCTCCACCATGCCGCCGTCCACCCGCAGCGCGCTGGGCGCCGCGGCGCCGTCCTGGCCCATGGCTTCGAGCAGGTCGCGGGTCTGGTAGCAGACCGACTGCAGGCCGGCGGTGACGATTTCCTTGATCCCGGTATCGCGGGTCAGGCCGAAGATCGCGCCACGGGCGCGCGGGTCCCAGTAGGGCGCGCCAAGACCGGTGAAGGCCGGCACCAGGTAGACGCCGCAGGCATCGCCGGTCTGCTCGGCCAGGGCCTCGGTATCGCGGGCATGGCTGATCAGCTTGATGCCGTCGCGCAGCCACTGCACCGCCGCGCCGGCGACGAAGATGCTGCCCTCCACCGCGTAGGTGACCTTGCCGTCCAGGCGGTAGCCGACCGTGGTGAGCAGGCGGTTGCGCGAGGTGACGGGCGTCTCGCCGGTGTTCTGGATCAGGAAGCAGCCGGTGCCGTAGGTGCTCTTGACCATGCCCGGCTGGAAGCAGGCCTGGCCGATCAGCGCGGCCTGCTGGTCGCCGGCCATGCCCAGCACCGGGATGGCCGCGCCCAGCAGCGGCGCCTCGGTGGTGCCGAAGTCGGCGGCGCTGTCGAGCACCTCCGGCAGCAGGCTGGCGGGGATCTCGAACAGCTTGAGCAGCGCCTCGTCCCACTGCTGGGTGTGGATGTTGAAGAGCATGGTCCGCGACGCATTGGTGGCATCGGTGCGGTGCGCCTTGCCGCCGGTCAGCCGCCACAGCAGGAAGCAATCCACCGTGCCGAAGCGCAGCTCGCCCTGCTCCGCGCGTTCGCGGGCCCCCGGCACGTTGTCGAGGATCCAGCGCAGCTTGGTGGCGGAGAAATAGGGGTCGATCAGCAGGCCGGTACGGCGCGACACCTCGTCCTCGTGGCCGGCCTCCTTCATCGTCGAGCAATAGTCGGCGGTACGCCGGTCCTGCCAGACGATGGCCGGGTGGATCGGCGTGCCGGTCGCGGCGTCCCACACCAGGGTGGTCTCGCGCTGGTTGGTGATGCCGATGGCGGCGATATCCGCAGCCGGCATCCCGCTCTTCTGGATCGCCTCGCGGCAGACCTTGAGCGTGGTCAGCCAGATTTCCTCGCCGTCATGCTCGACCCAGCCGTCCTTGGGGAAGTACTGCTTGAACTCCTGCTGGGCGCGCGCCACGGGCAGGCCCTGGGCGCTGAAGACGATGGCACGACTGCTGGTCGTGCCCTGATCGATGGCAAGTAGGTACTGGGCCATATGCAGGCTTCCTTGTTGTTATGGGGGCGTCACTCGCGGCCGATCGCCGCGAACTGCGCCTGGGTGTGCTGGGCCAGGGTGTCCGCACTCAGCTCGACCTCCAGGCCACGCCGGCCGGCGCTGACATGGATGGTCGGGTGCGAACGGGCCGATTCGTCGATGAAGGTGCGCAGGCGCTTCTTCTGCCCCAACGGGCTGATGCCGCCCACCAGGTAGCCGGTGGCGCGCTGGGCCGCGTCCGCCGCCGCCATGTCCACCTTCTTGGCCCCGGCTGCATGGGCCAGCGCCTTCAGATCGAGGGTGCCGGCCACCGGTACCACGGCCACCAGCAGCTCGCCCTTCTCGGTGGCGGCCAGCAGCGTCTTGAACACCCGCGCCGGGTCCAGGCCTAGTTTCTCGGCCGCTTCCAGCCCGTAGGAAGGCGCCTTGGGATCGTGGGTGTAGCTGAGCACTCTGTGCTCGGCCTTGGCTTTCTTCAGCAGATCGATGGCAGGCGTCATGTTCGATAGTGAAAACAGGAGGGCGAATTGGGCGTACCTTAGCTGAAAAGTCGCCGTTCGGCAGCACGTCGCTATAATGCGCGACAAAAATCCGGAAGCCCTTCCCATGACCTTGGCGCCCCGCCAGCAGGAAATCCTCGACCTCGCCCGCGACCGTGGCTACGTCAGCATCGACGAGCTGGCCCAGGCCTTCGCCGTGACCCCTCAGACCATCCGCCGCGACATCAACCAGCTCGCCGAGCAGGGCCTGCTGCGGCGCACCCACGGCGGCGCCGCCAGCGAGGCGTCGAGCATCCAGAACACCGCCTACGCCATGCGCGCCGGGCAGATGCGCGACGAGAAGCAGCGCATCGCCGAGGCCGTGGCGGCGCTGATCCCGGACCACGCCTCGCTGTTCATCAACATCGGCACCACCACCGAGGCCATCGCCCGGGAACTGCTGGGCCACAAGGGCCTGAAGGTGATCACCAACAACCTGCACGTGGCCGCGCAACTGGCCGACCGCCCGGACTTCGAGGTACTGGTGGCCGGCGGCACGGTGCGCAGCGACGGCGGCATCGTCGGCCAGTCGGCGGTGGACTTCATCCAGCAGTTCAAGGTGGACTTCGCCATCGTCGGCATCAGCGGCATCGACGACGACGGCAGCCTGCTGGATTTCGACTACCAGGAAGTGCGCGTCTCCCAGGCCATCATCGACAACGCCCGCCAGGTCCTGCTGGCCGCCGACTCCAGCAAGTTCGGCCGCAACGCCGTGGTCCGCCTGGGTTCCATCGCGCTGGTCGACCGCATGATCACCGACCACGCGCCCTCCCCCGCCCTGGCCCGCCTGATGGCCGAACACAAGGTCCACCTCGACCTGGTCTGAGCGCCGTCGCCGCCCATTTCCTTTCGTCGCCCACCCGCCGGCCGCTGCGCCGGCGGGCTGGCGATTTCATGCGTATTCGTCTAGCATTTTTCGAAAACGAACATTCAAAGTTCACTTTCGACTTCCGGTGCCCCGCATGAACCCTCCGATGAGCCGCAAATCGCCCATTTCCGAAGTCTATGACCTCGCCGTCGTCGGCGGCGGCATCAATGGCGTGGGCATCGCCGCCGATGCGGCGGGCCGTGGGTTGTCCGTTTTCCTTTGCGAAAAGGACGACCTCGCCCAACACACCTCCTCCGCCAGCAGCAAGCTGATCCACGGCGGGCTGCGCTACCTGGAGCACTACGAATTCCGCCTGGTGCGCGAGGCGCTGGCCGAGCGCGAGGTGCTGCTGGCCAAGGCGCCACACATCGTCCGCCCCATGCGCTTCGTGCTGCCGCACCGCCCGCACCTGCGTCCGGCCTGGATGATCCGCGCCGGCCTGTTCCTCTACGACCACCTCGGCAAGCGCGAGAAGCTGCCGGGTTCCCGCGGCCTGAAGTTCGGTGCCGGCAGCCCGCTGAAGGCGGACATCGCCCGGGGCTTCGAATATTCCGATTGCTGGGTCGACGACGCCCGCCTGGTGGTGCTCAACGCCATGGCCGCCCGCGAGCGCGGTGCCCACGTCCACACCCGTACCCGCTGCGTCAGCGCCCGTCGCAGCAAGGGCCTGTGGCACATCCACCTGGAGCGCGCCGACGGCACCCTGCTGTCGATCCGCGCCCGCGCCCTGGTCAACGCCGCCGGCCCCTGGGTCGCGAAGTTCATCAAGGACGACCTCAAGCAGAAATCGCCCTACGGCATCCGCCTGATCCAGGGCAGCCACATCGTCGTGCCGAGGCTGTACGAGGGTGAACACGCCTACATCCTGCAGAACGAGGATCGGCGCATCGTCTTCGCCATCCCCTACCTCGAGCGCTTCACCCTGATCGGCACCACCGACCGCGAATACCAGGGCGACCCGGCCAAGGTGGCCATCAGCGCCGAGGAAACCGCCTACCTGCTGGACGTGGTCAACCGCCACTTCAAGCAACAGATCGGCGAGAAGGACATCCTGCGCACCTACTCCGGCGTTCGCCCGCTGTGCGATGACGAGTCGGACGACCCGTCCGCCGTCACCCGCGACTACACCCTGTCCCTGGAGGCCCATCCGGGCGAGGCACCGCTGCTCTCGGTGTTCGGCGGCAAGCTCACCACCTACCGCAAGCTAGCCGAATCCGCCCTGGCCCAGCTGGCACCCTTCTTCCCCAATGCCAAGCCGAGCTGGACCGCCAGCCAGCCGCTTCCCGGCGGCGAACAGATGAACAGCCAGGCCGACCTGGCCGAAGCCCTGTGCAACCGCTTCGGCTGGCTGCCCGACAGCCTGGCGCGGCGCTGGGCCGGCACCTACGGCAGCCGCACCTGGGCGATGCTGGACGGCGTGCAGAACCTCACCGACCTGGGCGAACACCTGGGCAGTGGCCTGTACGCACGTGAAGTGGATTACCTGTGCCGCGAGGAGTGGGCCACCGGCCTGGACGACATCCTCTGGCGCCGCACCAAGCTCGGCCTGTTCATGACCCCCGGCCAGCAGGAGCGCCTCGCCCAGTACCTGCTCAATCGCCCCAAGGCCGACGCCGCCTGACACGGAATACCCTCGTAGGGTGGGCCGGGCGGCGTTCCGCTTCAGCCCACCAACAGCGAAGCGGTAAGCGGTTCCGGGAAGAAATGGTCATGCCGCGGGGGGCCTGGGCTTCAGCCCGGGAAGCCTGGCGCGAAGTGGGGGATGACCGGATGACCCTGGAGCGTCCATCGGTGGGCTGAAGCCCACCCTACCCCTCTCCAGCGATGAGTTCACAGCTGCGCCACGTGCCCATCCACCTGCCGATGGGCCAGCAGGTGCGGCAGTACCGCCGCCAGCAGGGGCTCCTTGAACGCCTCCTGGAAGCGATGGGCCAGCCCCGGGATCAGCTTCAGCTCCGACCCCTTGATATGCGCCGCCACATGCACGCCATGCATCACCGGCAGCAGCGGGTCGGCGGTGCCGTGCACCACCAGGGTCGGCACGCTCAGGCGGTTGAGCATCTCCACCCGGCTCGGTTCGGCGAGGATCGCCAGCATCTGCCGCTGCACACCCTCGGGGGTGAAGGCACGGTCGTAGGCCCGCGCCGCCTGTTGCAACAACTGCGCACGGTCATCGGCCACGTCCGGGCTGCCCAATGCGGCCAGCAGATCGGCCTGCTGCTCCAGCGCCACCTCGCGGCTCGGCGCCTCGCGACGGGCCAGCAGGGCGATCAGCGCATGGCTCGGAGCCGGCAGCCCCTGGGCGCCGGAACTGGTCATCACCAGGGTCAGGCTCAACACCCGCTCCGGCGCAATATCGGCCACATGCTGGGCGATCATCCCGCCCATGCTCGCGCCCAGTACATGGGCCTGGCGGATGTTCAGGGCGTCCATCAGGCTCAGCGCGTCCCCGGCCATGTCACGCAGGCTGTAGGGCGCCTGCACCGGGAAGCCCAGGCGGTAGCGCAGCGCCTCATAGGTCAGGTTGGCGGCAGGTTCAGGGTGACTCCAGGCGGACAGGCCGACATCGCGGTTGTCATAGCGGATCACCCGGAACCCCTGCTCGCAGAGCGCCGCCACCACCTCGTCCGGCCAGTGGATGAGTTGCCCGCCCAGCCCCATGATCAGCAGCAGGGCCGGGTCCTTTTCCTCGCCGATGCTCTGGTAGGCCAGGCGCACCTCGCCCAGGTGCACGGTCTCCGTCGGCACCTGCGTATCGCAGCGCGCGGAGGCAAAGGCGGGCAGGCCGCACAGCAAGGCGGCGAGAAAAATGAAAAGGCGCATGATGAAAATCCAGAACGCAAAACCCCAGTGAAACGCGATTCTGATGAATCCCTTTCGCTCGCACTGCCACACAACCGTGACAATTTCATGAAGGGCGCCCAACGGTCGTTGCAGGCTCGTGCAAGGCCTCTTGCCGGGCAGCTCGTAGCGATTTCATTCCAGCGTATCGACAACGCTACAGCGGCTGCAGGCCATGGCAGCCGTGTGTCTGACTGCCGCCGGGCCTCCCGGGTTCTAACGGCTGTAGCGAAAACCCTACAGCGGTGCCGCAGCGCGAGGCCGGCCCCGCGAGCAACCCCTTGATAAACCTGGCTTTCCCGGCACTGGCACCGCCCTTGCTACCGCTCTCCCAAGACCATGACCGAGGACGTCCC